>CAYYUI010000090.1:0-4530 GCA_964474705.1 uncultured bacterium | reverse complement strand
ACACGGTGACTGCCGCAGATTCAACAACTCAGGCTTATACGGTGACGGTAAACGTTGCCCTGAACCCGGCAAAAGCAATCACGGCCTTCAACTTTTCCAGCCCGGCTGCAACCGGCGTAATAAACGAAACCACAAAAACCGTCGCCCTGACTGTGCCTTACGGCACTGACGTTACCGCTCTAGTGCCGACGATCACCCACACCGGTGCAAGCATTTCGCCAGACAGTGGTGTTGTACAGAACTTTACCGGCCCCGTTACCTATACGGTAACTGCAGCCGATTCAACAACTCAGAATTACACGGTAACTGTGACCGTCGCCCCGAACCCGGCGAAAGCCATAACCGCCTTCAACTTCGCCAGTCCTGCCGTAACCGGTGTCGTCAACGAAACTGCAAAAACAGTAGCTCTGACTGTACCTTACGGTACTGATATCACAGCTCTGGTTCCGACAATTACGCACACCGGTGCCAGCATTTCGCCGAACAGCGGTATTGCGCAGAACTTTTCAGGCCCGGTTATCTATACCGTAACTGCAGCCGATTCAACAACTCAGGCCTATACGATAACAGTAACAGTTGCACCGAATCCGGCGAAAGCAATTACTGTTTTCAACTTTTCCAGCCCGGCTGCAACCGGCATGATCGATGAAATTAACAAAACCGTAGCAGTGACTGTGCCATATGGCACCGATGTCACCGCGCTGGTTCCGACAATTACGCACACCGGCGCCAGCGTCTCGCCTAACTCAGGCGTCGCTCAGAACTTCACCAACCCGGTAACTTACACGGTCACCGCCGCTGATTCGACTACCCAGGCTTACACAGTAACAGTAACTGTAGCACCGGCTTCATCGAAGGCAATAACTGCGTTCAATTTTTCCAGCCCGGCTGTGACCGGCGTTATTGATGAAGGTTTGAAAACGATATCTCTGACAGTGCCTTACAACACTGATGTTACCGCTCTGGTTCCAACTATCACGCATACTGGCGCCAGTGTCGCGCCAAACAGCGGGGTGGCGCAGAATTTTCTCAGCCCTGTGAGTTATACCGTCACCGCCGCTGATTTGTCTACCCAGGCCTACACGGTGACGGTAACCGCTGCGCCGGCTCCGGTAGTGACCGCGCCGACCGCAGTGGCTCAGATTCTCAAGAGCGGTGCGAATTCCACTTCAACAGTGCAGATGAACGTGGCCGGCAATATCTATCTGGTTAAATACCTCGAGCCTGCCGGCACCCAGGCGGCAATCGATGCGGCGATCTCTGGCAACAAGGCGTTTGTTGGAAAAAGCAACGCGGTCGCCGCTACGCCTTACACGGTCACCCTGCCTGCAGGGTTGATAGACGGCGTCTATGACATCGTCGGGGTCGATGCCGGCGGCAATGTATCGGCAATTCTCAGTGGCTGGTTGACCATCGATAATACTGCTCCGACGGTGGTATTGTCCGATAATCATCCTGATAGTGTCGTTTATCAGGGCGACACGGTTATCTTTACCGCCACATTCACCGAATCGGGCCAGATCGATGAAGTTACCTCGCCGAAAATTTCGATTAATTCGCTGGTTACCAATGCGGCTATGACGAAATCAGATAACCTGACCTGGTTGTATACCTGGAATGTTCCGGCTGGCAATTACGGCTTAAAGGCAATAACGATAAGCGCAACCGACCTTGCCGGCAACCCGAATGCTGCCGCCACCGGCAAAACCAGTTACACCGTTTCGGCACCGAAGGCGATCACCCAGTTTGATTTTTCGACTCCGCCCGTGGTGGGGGTAATCAACGAGGCCTTGAAAACCGTGGCTCTGACTGTACCTTACGGCACCGATGTTACCAGTCTGGTGCCTACGATAACGCACACCGGGGTCAGCATTTCGCCGAACCCCAGCCTGCCCCAGAATTTCACTTCGCCTGTCACTTATACGGTCACCGGTGCTGATTCTGTAACCCAGGATTACACAGTAACGGTCACCGTGGCTTTGAACCCGGCGAAGGCGATTACCGCCTTCAGTTTTGCCAGTCCGGCTGCAATGGGTTCGATAGATGAAGGTTTGCATACCATTTCTGTGGTCGTTCCATTTGGAACCGATATCAGCGCTCTGGTGCCAACGATCGCCCACACCGGTGCCAGCATTGCGCCGGATCCCAGCATTGCTCAGGACTTCAATACCATTGTCTACTATACGGTTACTGCTGCCGATTCGACAACTCAGGCCTATTCGGTCACCGTTACCAAAGCACCGGCTCCGATAGTTTCCGCGCCGACCTCAGTCGCAGAGATTCTCAAGGGCGGTGCAAACTCTACGTCAACTGTTCAAATGAACGTGGCCGGCAATATCTATCTGGTTAAAAACCAGTTGCCCGCAAACACTCAAGCCGAAATCGATGCGGCGATCTCAGGAAACAACGCATTCATCGGAAAAAGTAACGCGGTTGCCAATACACCATACACAATAACCGTAGCCGCAGGTTTGTTCGACGGCGTCTATGACATCGTCGGGGTCGACGCAGCCGGCAATGTATCGGCAATACTCAGTGGCTGGCTGACTGTGGATAACACTGCCCCGACGGTAGTATTGTCCGACGATCATCCTGATGACATCGTTCGCGATGCCGATACGGTTGTCATCACCGCGACATTTGCTGAAGCTGATCAGATGAGCGAGACCTCGGGTGCCCCGACAATACAGATCGGTGGTCTGATCAACGCAGTAATGACCAAGCAAAGCAATCTTGTCTGGACTTATACCTGGAATGTTCCCGCCGGCAATGACGGTATTCAGACAATAATCATGTATTCTACCGACCGGGCCGGCAATGCCAACACGACCGCCACCGGCAAAACTTCATATACGATTGACAACACTGGACCATCCGTTGCGCTGTCTGACAATCAGTCAGATGCTTTCGTGATGTTTGGCGATACGGTTCAGATAACCGCGACATTTACTGATGCGGATCAGATTGATGAAACAGCTTCTCCGACAATCACTATCGGCAGCGACGTAATCGGCGCTACCATGACGAAAACCAGCAATCTGATCTGGACATACACCTGGGCTGTTCCATCGGCCGTTTTTGGTGACCAGACTGTCAGTATTACCGCTTATGACCGGACCGGCAACGCCAACAGTCCGGCCACCGGCAGAACTTCGTATACAATAACCGCTCCAAAAGCGATTACTGCTTTCGACTTTGCAAACCCTGCGGCATTAGGTGTGATAAACGAAGGTGCCAAAACCATTTCGCTGACCGTTCCTTCTGGAACCAACTTAACCTCTCTGGTGCCCACGATTACCCACACTGGTATCAGTATCTCTCCAGACACAGGCATTGCTCAAAACTTCAGCAATTCTGTCATTTATACGGTTACGGCAGCAGACTCAAGTACGCAGGCTTATACGGTCACAGTAACCGCCCAATCATATAACATGTCGATAAGTTCTTTCGCTGGTGTGCCACCAAGGCTTGATGGAACTGGTGCGGAAGCTGTTTTCTATCATCCGGAGTTTATTTCTATTGACAGTTCCGGGGTTTCTTATGTGAGCGAAGACACTGACCACACAATCAGGAAAATTACCGCTGCTGGAATCGTCACAACTTTTGCTGGTAGTGCAGGTTCTTTTGGCAGCACTGATGGGACTGGGGCATCTGCGAGGTTTAAAACTCCTTGTGGTTCTCACATTGACAGTCTGGGCAACCTATATGTTGCTGATAGTGGTAATCATACGATTCGAAAAATTACTTCGGATGGCGTAGTAACAACCTTCGCTGGAACCGCAGGTTCGTCTGGTATTACTGATGGAACTGGTTCAGAGGCAAGATTTAATTATCCTAGAGATGTTACGGTAGATAGTTCGAACAATGTTTATGTTGCTGATACTTCTAATCATACGATTCGAAAAATTACCCCGGGTGGAGTGGTTACGACAATTGCCGGCACAGCCGGAATAAGTGGCAGTATTGATGGGAATGGTATTGCAGCAAGCTTCAATCAACCGTATGGCGTTGACGTTGACAGTGCAGGAAATTTGTTTGTCGCAGACAAGCTCAATCATACAATTCGAAAAATTGATACTTTAGGTAATGTTACAACTTTTGCCGGAACTGCTGGGTTATCCGGCATAACCGATGCTACGGGAGCCTCAGCAAGATTCAACAACCCATGCAGTCTTGAGTTAGATGCATCAGGCAATGTTTATGTGACGCACAATTTCCGAATACGTAAAATAACTTCAGAAGCAGTGGTAACGACTTTTGCCGGGTCAGGGGTAGCGGGTAGTGCTGATGGTATCGGAACGTCGGCAACATTTAATGTTCCTACTTCAGTGGCCGTAGACAACTCGGGCAATCTATATGTTGCTGACCAAGACAATGGTACAATTCGCAAAATAACTCCAGCAGCAGTAGTCACAACATTTGCAGGGGCTCCATATGGAACTGATGGCACCGGTGCTAATGCGAGGTTTGGCTACTTCAACTACCCTCGCCTGAAGGCGAGGGAATGGGCCTCCGACTGAAGTCGTCTAA
>CAYYUI010000089.1:0-18441 GCA_964474705.1 uncultured bacterium | reverse complement strand
GCTGGCAAAAAGTTCAATCATGGTTGAGGTAATGGCAGCTTGTCGGGTGGTCACGTTGCAACGATTCGACGGCCAGAGAGATTGAAGCGGTTATTTTTTTATCAATATCGTGATAAAATAAATATAAACTGTATCGCTTTATGATTTTGCGGTTTAAATAAAATGGGGTAACTTTTTGGGGTAACTTATAGAGCGACTTTTTGAAAACCTGCACTGGAAGGCTATTGTATTGGCCGGTTAAATGGTGTCATGCTCCATTTTTTGTAGTTGAAAATGCATGGAAGCCCGCGTAAGCAGCGGGCTTTTTTGCTTCTGATAAAAAATGCCTGGCTTCATGATTGAAATTCAGCGGCAGACGGGCTACATTGTCTCTGTTCTGAAGAATTACTGGAGGCATGATAATGGCCAATACGGTATTTTATTTTTCCGGAACCGGGAATTCTCTTATGACTGCCCGCTCGCTGGCAGATAAACTTGGCGATACCAGGGTGGTCGCTCTGGCGGGTTTGCAGAAAAACGCACCTCTGACCGTTGACAGTGATGTCGTTGTTTTTGTTTTTCCAGTCTATGCCGGGGGCATTCCGTTAATTGTCAGCAATTCCCTGAAATCCATCAGGTTTACCGGAAATCCTTATGTTGCGGCAATTGCCACCTGCGGTGGAGCTGCCTGCTCCGCCATCGGCATCTTTGCAGCTTCTCTGGCAGACGTTTGTGGTGTAGAACTCTCCGCAGGCTGGGAACTGGTCATGCCGGGAAATTATACCCCGCTTTACGGTGCATATTCTGACCGAAAAAATGCCGCCATGCTGAGCGCTGCTGAAACCAGGCTCGCTCAACTTGCTGCGTTGGTTCGCGACCGCAGATCATGCAGTCTGGAAACTCTGGCGAAGCCTCTTTCTCTGCCTGTCGAGATGTTATGGCACGGGTTTTCCAGAGGCGTAGGCCGCTGTGATAAGTATTTCAGGGTTTTGCCTAATTGTACTGGTTGCGGTATCTGCCAGAAAGTCTGCCCGGTTGGTAATATCAGGCTGACCAGTGCCGCCAGGCCGGTATGGCAGCATAAATGTGAGCAATGCATGGCATGTCTTCAGTTCTGCCCGGTGGAAGCGATTCAAATGTTCTGGTGGACGCAGGGGCGTCGTCGCTATCGGCATCCGCAGGTAACTGCTGCCATGATTGCCGCGCAGAAGCAACTCGAGTAAACCGACTTTCAGTTGCAGACAAGGTCAACCGCCACTGCGCTTAACTTTGTAACCCATTTTCTGAAGCTCCTCAACCAGTCGGTCGCGGTGGTCGCCCTGTATCTCAATTATTCCGTCTTTGACTGATCCGCCGGCGCCGCATTTCTTTTTCAGATCTGCAGCCAGTTTCTTAATTTCTTCCTCTCCTGCTGAGATACCAGTAATCAGGGTTACGCCGCTGCCCTTGCGACCTTTGGTCTCGCGGCCGACTCGTATTATCCCATCTTTTGCCGCTGCCGGTGTCTGATTTTTTCTGCAACGGCACTGGTCTACCGGTTGCTCGCACCCGGGGCACATACGGCCCCACTCACTTGAATAAACAAGCCCGCCATTCTGATTTTTGCTCATATGTTTGACTTTAAGGCAGGCCGGGCAAAATAGTCAATGCTTGTGCCCTGAGATGAAAAGTATTAATCTGAAAGCTGAATATGATGAGTCACGAGGTGCGAAAATGAAAAAAGCTGCTGTATTATTTCTGCTCCCGGCAACCCTGTTGATGTATGGTTGTGGTTCAGGGTCGGAAACGCCGAAGACGGCAACACCGACTGCCACAACTGCATCCGGCACCGCGATGAGCAAAACCGACGAGCTTAAGCAGAAGGCAAAAGTCGCCGAGGCCGCCAGTCTTGTAGGTTATGACGGCAAAGCAATTCGCGAAGATCTCAATAAGATTATCGATATTCAGGCAGAAGAGGCAAAACGCCTTGAAGACCTTAAAGATATTCGCTAGATGAAATCAAGCGAACCTGCTTCGCGGCAGGTTTCGACAGAAGGGGTTTTTATGTACAGAAAAGCACATCTGCCGGCCTTTTTGCTGGCGCTGGCAGGAATAATTCTTTTTGCAGGTTATGTTGAAGCTTCGACACCCAAGTTTCATGTAGATGTGGGCTTGAACCACTTTTATAAGAACCGCTATCTCGAAGCTTACCGGGAATTCAAAGCTGCTCTCGATCTTGATCAGCGTTATCCCGAAGCTCATTATAATCTTGGTCGGGTCTACAAGGCCCAGGGCTTTATCAAGGAAGCATTGATCGAATTTCAGATCGCCGTGCAGCTTAAACCCGACTATTTAGCTGCTCGTCGTGAACTGGATGCTCTTAAAAACAGTCTTGCCGCCGATGTTGAAGCACAACTGAAAATTCAGGGAAAGGAAACATTGCGGCAGACGGAATTCAGCACTATGTCTTCTGCTGAAGCCGAAAAGCGGGCCCGCGAGCTCCTGACCCAGGGAAGAACTGAAGAAGCATTGAAATACTTCGAGATTGCGTTGCGGGAAAGGCCTGAAGATGCAGCGCTCAACAAACTTACCGGCTTTCTCTATTTCAAGCAGAACAGCTACAATGATGCTCTTGCCCGCTATCTGAAGGCTCAGTCCAGCGCGTCCAACGACGCAGAAATTCCATATGCCATAGGGCTGATATATATGAAGACCCAGATGCCTGAAAAGGCTGAAGGATACTTCAATCAGGCGATTCGACTGCAGAAAGATATGATCAAAGCTCAATTCGCACTGGGAGAGTCATACGAAGCCCAGGAGCGTCTTGAAGATGCAGTTTTTCAATTCAGAAAGTGCCTTGAAATAAATCCTAAACTCAAGGAAGCTCAGAACAAACTTTCATATCTTGCCGGCCGGCAGAGCTATAACTACTTCAGCCGAGGGTCATATTTCTATCAGCGCGGTGAATATGACAAGGCCGAACCATTGCTGTCGATGGCCAGAACTTATGGTACCCTTACCAGCGACCAGATCAGACAGGCCGATGAAATGATCAACACCTGCCGATTCTGGATCAACAAGAAAAAGGCCCAGGACAAGGTTGAGGCAGAACGACGGCAGGTCAGCAGCGAAGCCAATATCGGTCGCAGTTTCGACGTTTACGATGTCAGCCGCAATGCGATTCCTTATCTCAACCGGGCTGTTGAATGGCAGGGCGAAGTCGAATTCGTTTCTAACCGCAAGGGACGGAAATACATTTTTGTTAACAGCCAGCCCACGGTTAATGCTGATTCAAACATGGATTATTCGTTCGAAGTTGAATTCCCCAAAGATATTCCGAACGACCCGCGCATCGCTATCAAGGCTACGGTCATTGTCAAGGGCAGAATTCTGCGGGTCGACAAGATAAAAAACGAGAACTCAGGAGGATTCAGTTCCCGGCGCCAACCGGTAATTGAAGCCAGTGAGATCACCTTTTCCAGAAAGAATTATGACCCGTCACTGAATCTGCGTTTCTATTGATGATCTGGTAACTCATCGATGAAATGGCTTTCGAGGCTTCCTGAAGTGGTAAGGGCCCAGCCTCTTACCTCCATTATGAAAGCCGGCATCAAAGCCCTGGTAATTGTTCTGATTCCATGGGTTCTTCTGCATGGATTGATTCAATATTTTGCCGCCGCCGACACTGCCGGGCGTCTGCTTGGCGAACTTAACGGCATGACCGGTTTGTTGAGCGGTATTTCATCAAGATCAGAGCCGCGTCTTCGTTTTGATGCCGAATTCCGAAATCTTGCGGCGCTGCCGTTTCCATCACCTGCTTTTGCGCGCAGGCTGCAGCAGATGATCAACAATAACCCGGGCGCCCTCGAGGTTCATTTGTTCGACGAAAATGGCGAAAGCATCGCTCTGCCATTTCTACCCGTTCCTGCCAGATTCGTTGCCAGGCGCTTTCTTGAATGTGTGCGGCAACCTGAACTGGGAACGAAATACGAACGTTTTGTCATGCAGTTTTCAGGCTATCGCCTGGCGCATAAGCTGCTGAACCAGAGCCCTGAAGCAATTGTGAATATTGGGTCTTCGCATGATCGTCACTGGGGTGGCTGGTTCAGACTCACAAACAAAACGGGAGAGAAGAACGGGCACCTCATAGTGTTTATACGAAAAAGCGCCATGGATGAATGTCGGTTACTTGACAGCGCCATTATGCAGGCGCGACGTCTGTATGGGCGTAATTATCTTTTTGCCTGGCAGGATCCGGTAAAGCCGCAGTTTCTACGACCGGATGGACATGGCCTCTCTTCCGGTTCTGCGGAGTTGATCGAAGCGGTGCCGTATGGAGAGAGTGCATTTACCTGCGACGGATGTCCGGGAGTAAGGCTTTTCACAGAGGCCGGGGCTGTAATAATTGCCCGGAGAATTTACCCGGTTTTTACTGACCATATCTATCGTGGTCTGGGCTTTGCCGTAGATATAATTTCTCTGATTGCGCTGATAATTCTGACGCCTTTGTTTATAGGGGTAACAAGACTATACCCCGGGTTGAAAATGAGAATTTCCGCGCTGATGCTTTTTGGTGCCGGTATTCCTCTGGTTCTTCTGATTTTTACCGGTGTTGCCGACCGGACAGAGCAGGAAAAGGTTCTGGTTGACAGCTGGCAGAAACGCAATATCGAGGAACTTACTCTCGTTGACGAGGGTTTGTCAGGAGATTATCGTGTTATCGAGAACCTTTTCAAGCAGCATGTTGACCGGATTCACGATTTCCCCGAAAAAGAGTTTCAGACGGCGTTCAGGCAGACTGGTCGATTGCTTGATTCGTCAGACGTAAAACATCAGATCCTTCTGGTCAGCCCCAACAACAGCTATTCATTCAGCCATGATTTCCCTGATGGCCGCAGGACCGTTAAAAAAGACTCGATGGTAATTTATGGGGAAATGCTTCTCGAGATACTTAATGGAACCTATGACGAGGCCGGGCAAAAGAATCAGGCCGATCTTTCGTCGGTGATAAACAACATGGGGGGCTGGCTGGCGCGTTCGCTGATACTGAACTCACGCAAAGTCGGTCTTCTAAACCTGCTTGGCAGCGTCATGCCGACCTATATCGATTTCTTCATCGATTCAAGAAACCATGCACGTGGTATGGTTTTCGCATTTCTTTCTCAAAGTGCCCTGCAACGAAACTATCTTCTGGAAGTCTGCCGGCTGGCAGATCGGAAGGCTGATACTCTGCAGCCTCGTTTTGCAGCAATACCGGTTTTACTATCACCATTCTGGCCTGCTTTTCCGAAGCGCGCAACTGCACGACAGGCCGAGTTGAGAAACCTGGCTGACCAGGTTCTCAGAAGTGGCATTCCAGCTCACACTGTCGCAACGGTCGGTTCGGGCAGATATCTTGTCAGTGCCATGCGCGGCAGCAATCTCGATGGTTATGTTCTCATCATGGCGCGTCCATACGGGGTTATTGCCGGAAAAATCTGGGTTTTGCGACGTAATCTGCTGATTCTGGCTGTTGTGGTTGTCTTTCTCGCTCTGGCTGCGGCATGGTTGACTTCTACCCTGCTGCTGCAACCCCTTGGAGATCTGAGAGGCGCGCTTGAAGCCGTTGCGGTCGGAAATTTCCGGATGCAGCTGCCTGGTGCCACGGTTTCTGAATTTGCCGCGATGCTTGGCAGTCTTGGCCGAACCATGGGAAATTTTCAGGAACTTCAGGTCGCCCGCTCGGTTCAAGAGACCCTGTGGCCTGAAGAATCGATTGGCGGCGAGGACTGGCATCTATGTGGTCGCTGTGTTACTGCCACCGAACTTGGCGGCGATCACTTCGACTGGCTGCGTCTTTCAGATGGCAGAATTCTCGTTACCGCCGGCGATGTTACCGGCCATGGCATCGCACCGGCAATGATTCAGGCATCGATAAAAGTCTGGATCGCCATTCATGCCGGAAAATGCACCAGCGCCGTTGAATTGCTGCGCACAGTGGCCAGTCTGCATTACAGATACGGCGCCAGAAAGCTTTTTATGACCTGCTGGCTTGGTTACTACACTCCTGCGACCGGTCATCTTGAATTCGCTTCTGCAGGGCACCCGTATCCCTTTGTGGTGACGGCGTCTGGAGAAGTAGAAATGCTCAGATCGCCGGGAATCCCTCTCGGAATGAAAGAAAAACCCGGGATGACCGGAGCGGAGGCGATTCTTGCGCCCGGAAGCAGTCTGGTTCTCTATACCGACGGAATTGTTGAAACTGCCGATGCCGGAAAGCGGATAATCGGATTCGATGGTTTTGCCAGGATTTGTGCCGGTGTTGCCAGAATGCCGGCACCTGCCGCAGTGGATTACATTTTCGCCGCCGCCGGTGCCTGGGGTCCCCAGATAGATGATCAGACAGTCATAGTTCTGCATCGTGATGCCAATGCTGGAGAAACTGCATGAAGACAACTGCTGCCGGCCGTATATATCTGGTTCTGTTTTTGATCGCTGCAGCGGTTAACCTTGCCCTGCTCGTCTTCTTCTGGAACAGAAACGAGATCAGGGCACAGGCCAACGCTTCGACGGCGCAGAAAAAACTGCTGAGTCGTCTACAGTCTTCGTTTACTTTTCAGAAAATTTTCCTGAGAAAATTTGCCGTGCTTTTTGACCGATCGGCAACCTGCACCGGCAAAGATCTTGACCTGCTGGCGGCAAACTGGCGACAAAGTGCCGGCCTTTCTTCTGACTCGTGTGATATTGTCTTTTTTGCAGGCCATGAGCCGCTGAATGCCCCGGTTGCCCTGAAGTCGGAATGGGCATTCCTCTTTACCCGCATCAATTGTGGCAGATTGAGAAAGTTCAGGATGGCGGGTGAAGACAAGAATCGCATTGTCAGATTTCTTACCGGTGCAGTCGGTTTTGAGAGTCTCGAGGGAAAACCAGGGCAGTTGAGGCGCATCAGCATCAATGACCGCAACAGTTTCGGGGTATGGTTTTCCGATCCGCAAAGGGCTGCAGGGGCTCCAGACGGTATGATGGCGCTTGTTCATGGAAGCAGGATAAGCAGAAAGCTTCTGGCTGCCACCTTGTTTGCCTCTCTGGGGATCAATCGCTTTGATTATGGTTATCTGAATCGCTTCAAAATAGATGATTCCTTTCTGCAGCCGGGCATCGATGTCGGTCGTCTTCTGGCGGCCATCCGGCTAAGTGAAACAAAAACCGGCCCGGTTTACCTCGATGTCGACGGAAAAAAACTACTGGTCATGCTCAACCCTGGCGGCCATACATTTATCGCTATTGTGCGACCTGTTTCAGTGCCGATGCCATTCTGGTGCCTTTCCCTGTTCTTTTTCTGGTTGCCGCTATTGTTGAATTCATTTGTTATGGCCGGCAGCAATTTCAGGCTTTCGTTGCCCGCACTTCTGTTTTTTGTCGTCATGATAAGTATGACGATTCCTGCAGCTGCAATCGCATTTTACTGGAACATCTTTCTCGATTCCCGGCGTGAATCTCTGAAAATTTCTGCAGCTGATCAGCTGCAGAATCATCTGGTTCAGCTCGATACGGGATTTCAACAGATTTTTCGCACCAGCCAGGCTGAATATCAGAAGATGACCTCGCTGTTGAACGCAAAACCCGAAAATCTGCAGAAGTTTATCGACCGCTCGGTGCAACTCGAGCTGGCCGGAATGTTCGATACCTGTATGCTGCTGAATCCGGCCGGCGAATTTGTCAGGCCTACAGCCGGAGCCACTTTTGGCGTCAGAAGACTGGTTTTCTATAACCGTGCGTTTCGTGAAAAGGTTTTCGAACAGTTTTTCGCCTGGGGCTGGGTTCCTTTCGATCTTGAGGCTTCATATGCCCTTGAGACGCCCACCGAAAATCTCGATGTCAGGGAGTTCATCTCCCTGATGCCTTCGCAGGGAAAAACGGCTTATTCGGCGTTTGCCGGCCTGACCGGAAAGGATATCATCAGATTGCATAACAGCAAATTTGACGGTAACACCGATAACCTCAAAGACGGGGTTTCATCGATGGTTATGTCATCGTTTATCGCCAATGAGGATGAGAACCCGGTTGCCCGTATTTATCAGAGTCTTGGTTCGTTTTTTGATTTCGGTTTCGGCAACAACCAGTCGATCAATTATGTCGATCTGATCACTGATGCAGCCGGTCGGGCCGCCTATTGCATGATTCTTTTTTCCGGAAAATACAATTACTCGAATCGCTATTTCGATAGCATTTTCGCCACGCCAAAGCGTTGGCCGGCAGGGGTCAGCTATTTGGCGATAACCGATCGCCTGTTTGGAATGAATTACCCTTTGATCGATCTCTGGAAAAGAACCGACTGGCTGATGGCCCTGATGCAGCCTCCCCGCAATACTCATTATCAGGAAGTTCTCATCAACAAAGAGCCGCATCTGCTCTGTGCATATGTAGCACGATATTGTCATGGTTATATTCTCGCTGCGCTCATGCCTTTGAAGGAAATAGATGCCCAGATGAGCCGATTACGCGAAAATATGCTGCTGGCAGCCATACTTGTCGCGGCGACGTTCGCTTTTGTAATGTTGAGGCTCAGTGCCGGCATAATGCTGCCGGCCCGCCGTGTCATGCAGGGGGTGAAGGCAATCGAAAACCGTGATCATTCTCATCAGATCAGCATCGATACCAATGATGAGTGGCAGCAGCTTGCCGAAACTTTCAACAGTTCGCTCGAAAGCATGAAGGAGCTCGAAGTCGCCCACTTCGTTCAGACCTGTATTCTTCCTTCCGAAGCCATTACTTCAGGCAATATGACGTTCTCCGGGCGGACGGTGCCGGCTGACGATGTCGGGGGAGATTATTTCGATGCTTTCATTCCTGCTTCCGGCGAAATGACCTTTGTTTTTGGTGATGTTTCCGGGCACTCCGTTTCTGCAGCCATGGTCGTGTCGATGGCCAGAGCCGGCTTTACTGCCCTTCTCGACAGTGGCATGAAATTTCCTCAGGAAATTTTTGCCGGGTTCAACAGTCTGATGCTCGAGCATCTTCGCCGGGTGAAAATGATGACCTGTTTCGCAGGCCACATCGACGCCAACGGCACTTTAACCTGCAGCAATGCCGGTCAGACTTTTCCGCTTTTCGTCAAAGCCGACGGCAGCGTTGATAGCCTGCGTATGATTGGCTACCCCCTGGGAACTGCTCACCGAAAGGCTTTTAAATATGAAACAAGGCAGTTGCCGGCTGAATGTCGTCTGGTAATGTTCAGTGATGGAGTGGTCGAGGCCATGAACTCTGCAGGAGAACCTTTCGGATATGAGCGTCTCGAAAAACTGGTTGGCAAACTCGGGTGTCGTTGCAGCCGTGAAGAGTTCACGGCCAGTATTTACACCGCGCTGAAGGAATTTTCCGGATCTGTTCCATGGGGCGATGACGTGACGGTTGCCATTCTCGATTACCGTCAGCAATGATTTGCCGACAGGTATTGCAATAGTGCACGGATTTAACCTATAATCAGCCGTCATGAGAACAATACTCAAACTTTTTGTTTCACTAAAATCGGCTGTCGCTCTGATCTCATTACTTGCTCTGCTTTCGATGATCGGCACTCTTCTGCCGCAGAATCTCGAGGCATCAGTATACCTGCAGCGTTACCCGTCACTGGGCCATTGGATACTTGCTTTCGGCTTTGACGACATGTATCGCAGCATGCTGTTCCAGACATCTCTCTGGCTGCTGTCGCTTTCGACGATGGTCTGCATAATGACCAGATGGAAAAGCACCTCTCGCAAGCTCTTTCGCCGTCTCGAAAACGTTTCAGCCTCTGAAATCAAGGCGATGGAAACTGCCCGAACCTTTGCTGGCGATCTTCCCGCAGACTGGCAGAAGAATTTTTCTGATTACCGCACTGATGAAGACGGAACGCTGATCGGTCTGAAAACGTCCGGGCGTCTTTCGCTTTTTGGTGGAATGTTCATTCATGTCGGTCTTCTCGCTGTGCTTGCCGGTGGGCTGATTGGTGTGTTTTTCGGAGTCGAAATGTCTATCAACGGCCGCCGTGGTGAGAATATCGTGATTCCGCCTCTCGAGGCTCTGCGTGCGGCTCGTGATGCTGACCGTATCAGCCGGGCAGCCAGAAATATCCGCACTTTTTCTCCAAATGACCCGACTCTTGAGGCAATGCGCAACCGGGTCGAAGAATTGCACAAACAGTATGCCCTCGGCATGGCGAGTCCGGCTTTTTCGCTTGCCTTTGAAGAACTCTGGATCGAGCATTACGATGCAACTCCCGGGCAGTCACATGGAATCAAGAGCTGGAACTCGAAGGTAAGGTTCGTTGAAAACGGTGCGCAGTCAGAGCCGGTAGTAATCAAAGTCAATGAGCCGGTTTCCTGGCAGAATTACAGTTTCTACCAGGCCAGCTGGGGTAAATACTATCCGGCAGTCAGAATGAACGTGAGTTTTCTCGATGGTATCGCGGGCTGGCAGGGTTTTCAGCCGACCGCCAGCTTCCCGCAGACTCTTGATCTGACTGTTAATCAGCCATTTCGCCCTGACTGGGCTTCTTTCACTCTGGTCATGCAGGATTTTATGCCTGATTTCCGGGTTATCGACGGGCGCTTCGTCAGTGTGTCGAATGAGCTGAACAACCCGGCCGCAATGATCGTGGCCTATGACGATGCCGAAAAGGTTGTCGGCCGTGCCTGGGCATTTCCTGAAGATCGGGCGATGCTGGCCAGCCATGTTTCGAATCTGCCGTTTCTTTTTACTTTCGTGGCGGCACAGCCTGAGTTCGAAAGCACTCTGCAGATGACCTACGACCCGGGCAAACCGGTTGTGTGGATCGGTTGTCTTCTTTTCACACTTGGAATGGTCATGAGTTTTTATGTTGCCTACCGCGAAGAATGGATTCTCGTGTTTCCAGATGGCCAGGTCAGAATAGCAGTTACCGGCAACCGTCCCGCAACCGTCTTTGCCGTTGATCTCGATCGTATTCAGCAGCAGTTGACAAACCAGTCACAGGAAATCCCACAATGAATGAAACCAGTATTTTTACGTTGTCAATGCTCTGTTATCTTGGTTCCTTTGCTTTAAACAGCGCATCGTTGAGCCTCGATCGACAGAATTTCCACTCTTATGGCAGAATCATGAGCTGGATTGGGGCTTTGGCAGCAGTTGTCGCCCTTGGCCTGCGCTGGCAGAATGCCGGACATCCACCTCTTTCAAACATGTATGAGTCGCTGGTGACCCTGTCGACGCTGATCGTTCTGGTATGCCTGATTTTCACGTCGCGTCAACCTCTTCCTGTGCTTGAAGCCGGTTCGAGTATCGGCGCGATTCTGATGATCGGAGTGGCTTCAGTCTTTTCTTCCGATATCAAGCCTTTGATTCCGGCTTTACAGTCATACTGGCTGCATCTGCACGTTTCATTGGCATTTGTCGGCGAAGCATGCTTTGCGATTGCTTTTATTCTCAGTTATCTGTTCTGTCTGCGACGTATTCTCGGTGATGCTTCAGGGCGCACTGATTTTACCGACCGACGGGAAAAGTTCGCCTGCTACAGCGTGGTTGCCGGCTTGCCCGTAGCCTTTATTGCCGGTATGATCCTTCTTGCGGCAAATTTGAAACAGAGCCAGTTATATGCTGAGCGCTGGCATAACATTGTAATCTGGGTTGTCATTCCCTCATGTCTGGCGGCCATCGGAGTTGCAATTCTTGCCTGGCTCTTCAGAGGAGCCCTCGGCAGAGGAGCTGAGCGCTGGCTGCCTGAAAATGCTGTGCTCGATAATCTGATTTATCGCGCTATCGCGCTTGGCTATCCGTTGTTTACCGTCGGTGGCCTGATTTTTGGCATGGTGTGGGCCAATAAGGCATGGGGGCGCTACTGGGGCTGGGATCCAAAAGAAACCTGGGCGCTGATAACTTTCCTGGTGTATTCAATCTACCTGCATGTCAGACTGGCGCGCGGCTGGAACGGCACCTGGACTGCCTGCATTTCAGTCGCAGGTTTCATCGTCACCATGTTCACCCTCTTCGGGGTCAATTTCCTCATCAGTGGTCTCCATTCCTACGCCGGATTCTGAATTTCCGGTTTCTTCGATCAGACCCTGGCCATTATCTTTGCACCATTGCTGCCAGAAAAGATGTGCGGCAAATTCATAGGCTTCGGCACAGCTGAAATCTGCCTGCCAGGTGACTGCCGGATGGTTTTCGGCATGAAAATTTTCTGAAAACAGAGCATAATCCGGTAGCTGCCCGATAATCTCCGGCGGGTATTCAGCTGCATCCCAGATTTTTTCGATTGTCAGCATGGCTGCATTTAGAAAATTGCCGGTGTAGTATTCGCAATGCGGTTTGATCGCTGCGATTGGTATGCGTGGATGCAGCCAGATGCTGTTACCACCAGGAATTGCCACCATGTTGTTCTGCTGCAGGGCCAGCCGCAGCTGATTGTTCCAGGTGTTGAATTCTTCGATCTGTAGCCCTGAATGCAGCTTATGAAGCCGCGAAAGTAATTCGCCAGGGGCAATATGTGTTTCGATACAGATGCGGTCGAATACCTGCTGCGGCTGAAGATGTAACTGTATCGGACCAAAGCAAAGCCATAGCCCTGGTTTTTCCTGGGAGTCCCAGCATTTATATATGGCGTGTGCGGGCGGATAAAACAGCCGGCAGCCCGCAAGACTGGTTTCGTGATGTTTTACCGCATCTTCATAGATCAGCCTGGTGGCACGCTTTTCATCAGACAGAAGGGCTTCAATTATCTCATGCCGTCTTGCCCGGCTGATGACCGGCTTTATGTGCATGTAAGCGTTCAGCAGCGCATTATAATTTTCACTCTTATCGGCAAAAGTGTATTCAGCAATTTTTCGTAAAAGCGCGAGCAGCTGTGGTCTTCTGCCAAGCCGACTGGCCATGCCCTGAAATGCTTTCAGAGACACGGCCATTACCTGATATTTGTGTTCAGACCAGAGAAATTCGTAGATTCCGCGATGTGAGGGTTGCAGCATTCAGAAGGTGATAATGGTCTGCCATTCCCCGTCTTTGTATCGGCTTACAACGCCTCCGACACTGCCGACCCAGATGGTGTCGCCCTTGATCTTGATAGAATGAACGCTGGCCTGTTCCAGACCGTTGCGTTCATCAAAGACCTTCCAGTCTTCACCATCGAAGCAGGCCAGTCCTGAAGGAGTGCCAACCCAGAGGTTACCGTAACTGTCGAGCGCCAGGTCCCTGATTACATCGTTGGGAAGCCCTTCTTTCGTCGTGAAGCGGCTCCATTCTTTGCCTTCAAGATCGCAGCTCGAGAGGCCGGCGTTAGTTCCGAGCCAGACGCGCCCTTTCTTCTCATCGATGCTGATGCAGGTTATGTAGTCGGAAATGAGCCCATCATCAGTCTGTGGGCTGGTGCGGGTGTTTCGGTTGGTGTAGTTGAGCGTGTTCTTGCCGTCATAAACATTCAGGCCATCGCCGAATGTCCCGGTCCAGATGCTGTCGTCAAGAACCGCATAGCTGGTTTTGTAGGTGTTCAGCAGTGAATCCTTGCGGAAATATTTGAGCCAGTTCGAATCAGCATGGGCGCGTGGCGGAAAAAGAATGATGCTGATCAGGCTCATGACCAGGAAAATAAAGAACCAGCGCGAACTTGTTCGTTCCATAATTTGTCTGCCTCACAGAATTCTGATTTTATTACTTCTGTTATCGGCAACAAATCATCGCATTTTTATAGTGCTTGTGTTTTTCCAGAACGATTATGCGCGTTGACCGTCATTGGATGTCATTCAATCAGATTGAGCTTGCGGAGTTCCTCGATCAGCTTGGCCTTGCGTATCGGTTTGGGCAGAAAAACGTCGCAAAGATTGTAGAAAGCGGTGGTGGCATTCTTCATGTCGCCGAGCGCAGTTACCATCATTATCTTTGCACCGTCCTGCGAATAAATCCCCTTGGCTTCCTCCATGTTGCGAATCTGCTTCAGTGCTTCGTGCCCATCCATCTCGGGCATCATGATGTCAAGGCAGATAAGGTCGTAATGCTCGTTGGCTTCGAGGGCTGCCCGCACTGCCGCCACTGCTTCCTGACCGTTCACCGCAATGTGAAATGGTCCATAATTTTTTAAAATCTCCTGCAGCAGCAGTCTGCTGGTAAAATCATCCTCGACTATCAAAGTTTTCATCTGATAACCCCCTTTTTTCTGCTCACCAAGCTGTTCCCTTATTTCAAAACGTAGTTTGTCAAATTCTTCTTCGAATTCAGGCATGCGTTCTCTGATTGTAATCAGATTGCCTGCCTGAGCAGCCTTCTCAAAGGCAAAGGCAATGGCACTCATCGCTTTGCCGCCAAGGTTCACCGATGCGCCGGCCAGGCGGTGCGAGAACCTTTCGACCCCTTCAACATCGTTCGAGCTCAAAGCTGCTTTCAATGCTCTGATCTGGCCTGGGGCGTCAGATAGAAAAGCGTTGGCAAGAGCATGCACCAGACCTTCATCATCTTCCATGCGCTCCAGAACATCGGCTTTATCAAAAACCGGGGCTGATCGCAGCCACTTTTCAAGAATCTCAGCTATCGCCTTCACTGACACGGGTTTTGCGATATAGTCGTTCATGCCCGCTTCGATACATTTCTCCCGGTAGCCACTGATGGCATGGGCGGTCATGGCGATTATCGGCGCATCGTTTCTGCCGGCCGCGAATTCAATTTTCCTGATTTTTGCCGTGGTCTCAAAACCGTCCATGTCAGGCATCTGAATATCCAGGAAAATCAGATCAAAAGCGCTCTCCTGTATTTTATTGAGTGCTTCTTCACCGCTTGATACAATTTCAGCAGGCAGTCCAAGTTTTTTCAAAATCCCTATGGCAACCTGCTGGTTGATCGGGTTGTCTTCAATCACGAGAATTCGTTTCGAACCGGTGAGTTTTTCGAAGTTACTCCCGAAAGATCGGGTGTTATTTCCCATGGTTTCAGCCAGCTCGGCAAGTGGTTGTTCGGCAGTCTGCTGCGGCCTGGCGAAATTCGCCGTGAACCAGAATCTGGAACCTTGCCCCTTCTGACTTTCAACGCCGATATCGCCGCCCATCATTTCAACCAGTTGCTTGGAAATTGCCAGGCCAAGGCCGGACCCGCCGTGCTTGCGTGTTGTTGAAGCGTCCACCTGGCTGAATTTTTTAAACAGCAGATCGAATTTTTCCTCGGGAATGCCAATACCCGTGTCAGTGATCTCAAACTTTATCAGAACTGCCTTGTCAGTGGCGGAAACCGGCGATACTTTCAAAAAAATGCCGCCGGCGTTGGTGAACTTGATCGCATTGCCAACCAGGTTGTTCAACACCTGGCGCAGCCTTACCGGGTCACCTTTGAGGTTGTCGGGGACTTCGGGGTCGATGGCATAACTGAGTTCAAGACCCTTTTGTCCGGCCCGAATTCGCATTACCGATACGAAATCATTGACGAGTGAGCCGATTTTCAATTCAAGACTTTCAAGAACCAGTTTGCCGGCCTCAATTTTTGAAAAATCGAGAATTTCGTCTACAAGAGTCAGAAGCGATTCTCCGCTTGAATTGATCAGTTTGACAAAATGCTGCTGCTCTTCAGAAAGCGAAGTTTCGAGGAGTAACCCGGTAATGCCGATTATGCCGTTCAGAGGTGTGCGTATCTCATGACTCATGTTGGCCAGAAATTCACTTTTGGCCCGGCTTGCCATTTTAGCCTGCAGAGTCATCTGGGTGGCAGTCATGGTTGCGTCTTCCAGGCGGCGATTGGTTTCGAGTAATGCCTGCTCTGCCTGTTTGCGGGCCGTTATGTCATGAATGATGGCATGCAACAGCATCTGCCCTTTGAAACTGATTGTACACGCAGATACAATGACATGGCGCATGGAACCATCTGAAAGGCGGTGAATGAATTCGCGCTGGCGGTTTTTGCCGGAAATAATATCTGATAAAGCCTGACGTGACCGTTCTGGCGGCATGGTATCGATCTCAATTGTCGTCATGCTGAGCAGTCTGTCTCTCGGATAACCGTAAAAGCTCACTGCTGACTGGTTGGCATCGACAATGGCACTGGTGTCAGGCTTAATCATAAGCATTACCGAAGCGTTATGTTCGAACTGGCTGCGATAAGATTCTTCGCTTATTCGCAGATGCTCTTCAGCCAGCTTTCTTTGCCGCTCATTCTCGATCTGGCGGTGAACTTTTTTAATGGCTTCGGGGAGAAGCTCCAGAAAGTGGCCGCCTTTGACTATGTAGTCAAGGGCTCCGAGCTTCATCATTTCTACGGCGATTCTTTCGTCGCCCTGGCCGGTAGATATGATAAAAGGTGGCAGAAAAAGGTTGCCGGTCGAGATGCTGTGAATGAATTCACGACCATTCATGCCTGGCAGGCTGTAATCAAGAATCATCAGGTGTGGAGGTTCTTCTTGTGCCAGGCGCTTGAGTGCCTCTTCTGCCGTAAAGGCCCTGGTGATGGCAAAACCGCAATCTGCGACGATTTCGCCGATCAGCTCAGAAAGCCCCGGATCATCTTCAATTATCAGAACGGTCTGCGCCATCGATTCTCCTGTAAGAAATCAATATTCCTGAAATTCGGTGGTGAGAAGCACAACGTAAAATACGCTGCCAACTCCTGATTCAGATTCTACCCAGATTTTTCCGTGATGTTTCTCAGCAATTTTTCTGACGATGCTTAATCCAAGCCCTTCGCCAGCCTCTGCAGCTGTAGGATTAACCCGAAAAAACAGATTCCATATCTTGTCGCGGTTTTGCTTTTCGATTCCTATGCCATTGTCTTTGATCGAATAGATTACCTTCTTGAAACCGGAAATTGCCTTTATTTCGAGAGCCAGCGGTTTGTTCCGGTCACGATATTTGATCGCATTGGTAATGATATTGGTAAATAACTGGTTTAGCAAGCTTTCATCGCCGTAGCAGTTTGGAAGCTCTTCCTGATTGACTCTGGCTTCGATTTCAGCAAGTTCATAGCTGTGAGTAGATAAAATCGTTGTAAAAAGCCGGTTCATATCGACAAGTTTTATATTCAACGGTGCCCGACCGGTTCGCGACAGTTGTAACAGGCCGTTCAGCAGGTTGTCCATTTTGTTTACACCCGAAGTGATGAATTCGAGTGTCTTTGGAATCCCTTCTTCCATGAGCTGTTTTAGATCGTCCTGCTCAAAATTTGCCGGTAACCCTGCCTGAAGGCTTTTGAGCTGTTTCACCAGTCTCTGACTGAAGCCCTGAATGTTTACCAGCGGCGAACGCAGATCGTGTGATGTGACGTAAAGATAATTTTCCAGTTCCCGGTTTCTTGCTGACAGCATTTCCTGCATCTGTCTGGATGCTGTTATATCACTGGTGATAGTTGCGAAGAGGTCTTTTGCCGGCGTTATTACTGATATGGAAAAATGCCTGTCCTGGGCAGGAGAATAAGTTGTGTAATCATATTGCTGCCCGGTGTTCACGACTTTGAGATATTCTTCGAGGTGTGGGGGCGGGGTTGTTCTATACACTTCGGTGGCAAGTTTTCCCAGCGCTTCTTCACGCTTCAGTCCGGTTGAACGGCAAAAAGCTTCGTTGAAGCCGATCAGTCGATAATTGACCGGTTGCTGCTTTTCATTATACTCAACCCGGTTCACCACTATGACTTCACGCATTGCTGAAAAAAGCGCTCTGAACAGATCGATGTTTTCCAGCGCCTGATCAGAAAACCGCTCGCCTGAATGGTTTAATTGCGGTTCTATGACTTTGTATGCTGCTGAAAATCTGCCCTGCTTCTCCCGGTTTCTCACTCCGTTTTTCATCTTCTATCCACGCAGAGGGATTTATGTCTTTACTATCTGGATGAACAAACCGAGCCGCTTCAGTGTTTCCGAGAGTTTGTCAAAGCTGACCGGCTTGGTGATGTAAACGTTGCAGCCAAGGCTGTAACATTTTTCTATCTCCGGGGGATCATCAGTGGTCGACACCATGATCACCGGGATGTTTTTCAGCTCTTCACTGCTCTTTATTCTGGTTAATAGTTCAATGCCATCCATGCCCGGCATTCTTATGTCTAAAAGCAGCAGATAATTGCACTCAGGATTTCGATCTTCGGAAATGAATTTCCATGCCTGATCGCCATTGGCGAAACGGATAATATCGTTGCGTACCCCGGACTCGAGCAGCTCGGCCTTTATCAGCTCGGCATGGCCCGGGTCGTCCTCGGCGACAAGAATGGTCAGTTTCCGGCTCTCGTGCATTTATGCCTCATTTCAACGCAAATAACCGGCAGCAGGCTTTGTATTGGCAATGTTAAACGCCGGTTCACAATATCCTGACAATATTGTAGCACAAAACGAGAAATAATGCTCTACCAACCGTGTACAGCCCAGGGCAAACGGATACTTTTCCTTGTTGTGAAGCGTGTCAAGCAGGTCAGCCATTGCATCGCTCTGCAATCTTCGCGCTCTCATAATCTCATCTGTTCACTCTGCTCGCACGACCGGCACACGGGCTCTGTCGCTTCCGCCCTCCTGGCTCACGCGACATAACGACTCCTGTCGAA
>CAYYUI010000088.1:0-19147 GCA_964474705.1 uncultured bacterium | reverse complement strand
AGCGTTTTGAGAACTGAGGTTTTCTTCTCGCTTTTTTGAGACCGTATTTTTTGCGTTCTTTCATGCGTGGATCGCGGGTCAGGTAGCCATTCTTCTTCAGCGGAGAACGGAATTCTTCGTTGAATTTGACGAGGGCGCGGGCCAGGCCATGGCGCAGAGCGCCGGACTGACCGGTGCTGCCGCCGCCGGCGATATTGGCATATACGTCGAACTTGCCAAGGGTTTCAGTGGTGGCAAGAGGTTGAACGATGATTTTGCGTGTCAGAGGAATCGGGAAATAATCCTCGAAGGCTCTCTTGTTGACAACGATTTTACCTTCGCCTCTGCAGATGCGGACGCGAGCGGTTGCGGATTTTCTTCTACCGGTTCCCCAGAAAAACAGTTCGGCCATGATGATTTTCCTCCTTCCTTACTTGGTAAGCTTGATGGCTTTGGGCTGCTGAGCCGCGTGCGGGTGTTCAGCGCCAGCGTATACTTTGAGTTTGCCGAGATAATTTTTTCTCAGCTTGTTGCGTGGCAGCATGCGCTTTACAGCAATCCAGAGCATCTTGTCAGGAGTGTTTTCGAGCAACTGGCCATAAGTCAGGGACTTGATGTGTCCTGTGTAGCCGGTGTGCCAGTGATAAAGCTTGTTATCATGTTTCTTGCCGGTAAGAACAATCTTGTCGGCGTTGATAACGATAACGAAGTCACCACAATCAACATTGGGGGTAAAAATAGGTCTGTGCTTGCCACGCAGGCGGGCAGCAACCTGAGAGGCCAGACGGCCGAGAGGCATGTCTTTGGCGTCTACAACGACCCAGTCACGGGTAAAGTCAGTTTTCTTAGCATGGAACGTCTTCACCGATTTTCCTCCTTCTTCGGTTAATACATGACTTTCATCAGATAAAGTCCGCCGGGCGGTGCAGGGGCACCAAGTCTTCGTCTATTCTGATTACGGTACAGTTCAGGTAATTCTTCAGACCGCATTTCGCCAGAACCTATGAGCTGTAACGCTTTTGCCATGTTACGTACCATGTTGTGCATAAACCCGGTACCGATCACGTCAAAGGTCAGAATCTCATCTTTCAGGATCACGCTCGTCTCAAGAACAGTTCTAACGGTGCTTTCATACTGGTGCGGGGACTTGGCAAAAGCTGCAAAATCATGTTCGCCTACCAGAATTTCAGCCGCTTCACGCATTTTTTCGAGATCAGGCGACTGCTCAAGTTGCCAGAAAAACCTTTCGAGAAAGGGTGATCTGGTCTTCACCAGTCGGTAGAGATAACGATAATGCTTGCCGCGAGCCGAAAAACAGGGATGAAAACCTTCTTCAACTTCTTCTGCCCTGCAGATCCTTAATGCTCCAGGCAAAGCACCGTTCATTCCGATGATTAATTTTTCAACCGGTATCGGACACTCAGTTCTGAATAGAACCACCTGTTCAACCGCATGAACTCCGGTGTCTGTCCGACCCGCCCCGACGGCCCTGCTTTTCTCACCGGTTATCAGCCTGAAAACTCGTTCGAGTTCTCCCTGCACTGTTGGTATGTGCGGCTGAAACTGATAGCCGTAAAAGGCACTTCCATCGTAGGTAACAAGCAGTTTAATGTATCTGGCAGGATTTGTCAAGGTAATTTAACCTTTAAACCTCAGGTTTCGGTACAGCAAAAAAATATCTTACCAGATTAACTGACGAAAGTAAATTGAAAAAGCCTGAAATTAGCGGTCAGCACGTATTCTGACAGCTACCTGATTCTTGAGAATGCCGAGAATATTCATTATCTCTTCGCTGGAACCTGACATAAGAGCGATTTCGAGATTGCGGGTCATCTCACACAGCAGCTGCATTTCGCCGATATTGGCCGATTCGGTAGCTCTGCCAAGCTTTTCAAGGAATTCCCCAAAAGTGATATTCGCCTTCTCGAGTTCGCTGCACGAATCCCAGACGATGTCGAGATGTTCTTTCTTCATGTCGTGTACCCTCGCACTTTTTGTACAAATTTATACCTTGATTATATCAAAATCTGCTTGCGATGCAAAGATTTTTCAGCATGTTTACATAAATGTTCAATTCTGCTATTGATAACTGCAGATATTGGCCGCTGGTTGATTTACCGGGCCGCGAACCGACTCTTTTTTGTTTTTACAGGACACATCGAGAAGATATAAATCGATACAGGAGAAGAAGACATGCCAGAAATCAAAATCAGTCTGATCGCCGGCCCGGTGAAGGTTCCAGAAATGGTGCTGGCCGCTTACCACCGCAACTATGGTTCTGCGGATCTCGACCCTGATTATCTTGAACTATACTGCGAAACAGAAATCCGCCTGCAAAAGATTCTTGGGACGAGAAATTCAGTGATAATGCAGACGGGCGAAGGAATGCTCGGGCTGTGGGGAGCACTGAAGAGCACCCTCAAACCTGGCGACCGGGTAGTATCCTTATGCAGCGGGGTTTTTGGCTACGGTATCGCCGACATGGCCGCAACCCTTGGCGCCCAGGTAAGACGCGTCGAAATTCCCTACGACCATACGTTGAATGATTGCAGCAAACTGGAGCAAACTGTCAGCGAATTCAAACCAAAAATGATTACGGCAGTGCATTGCGAAACCCCATCAGGAACCCTTAACCCGCTGGCAGGAATCGCCAGAATAAAAAAGGAGCATGCAATTCCCCTTTTCTGCGTCGATACCGTCGCCAGTGCCGGCGGAATGCCCGTCGATGCCGATATGCATTTGATAGACCTCTGCCTCAACGGCAGCCAGAAATGTCTTTCTGCGCCACCCGACATGACATTTGTTGCCATCAGCGACCCTGCCTGGGAGATAATCGACGCGGTCAATTATGCCGGCTATGACGCTTTCAAACCATTTCGACATGCAAAGAAAAATTTCTATTTCCCAAACACCATGTACTGGCATGGTTTGGCCGGTCTTTCGACCGCCGCCGGCCTGATTCTTGAAGAAGGCCTTGAAGCCGTATATGACCGCCATGTTCAGGCGCAAAGCTATTGCTTTGACCGCCTGAAAAAAATGGGCCTCGACCTGTTTCCGGTCGCGGCCGCAGTTAAATCGCCATCGGTCACCGCAGTGAAAATTCCCCATGGCATGACCTGGGAAGCCCTTGACAAGCGTTGTCGCGAACGCGGGCTTGCCATCGCCGGCAGTTATGGTCAGCTTGCCGGCAAGGTCTTCAGAATCGGCCATATGGGAAGTCAGGCAGATCTCAAAATGCTTGAACAGGGCCTCAACATTCTGGAATCAGTTCTGTGAATTCCGACGACCTGAAAATCGGCGCTTATTATTATCCTGGGTGGCACCCATGCAGGGTGCGCGACGCTTCATTTCCGCGCAACTGGAATGAGTGGCAGCTGGTTTTCAATTGCAAACCAGCTTTCGCCGGGCACGACCAGCCCAGATCGCCGTTATGGGGGCCCGAAAACGAAGCTGACCCTGAAGTGTTCGCCAAAAAAGTCGCCGCTGCCGAGCAATACGGTGTTGATCTTTTTGTCTTTGCCTATTATTGGTCGCGCGGCAAACGACTTCTTGAGGGAGCGTTGAACGACGGTTTTCTCAAAAACAGCCGGCGTGGGAAAACCGCTTTCGCGCTGATGTGGGCCAATCGAATGCCCAGAAAAGTAATGCCGGTAAAAGACGCTGCCGCCAGACTGATCGATCCTTCGCGCCTGGTATATACCGACCCGGCCGATTTTGTGCAATTTCTCGACCATGTATCAGAACATTATTTCTGCCAGCCTGACTATTTCAGAGTTAACGGTGCCTGCTACCTGAGCATCTTCGATACGACCTTCTTTATCAGGCAGCTTGGCCTTGAATTGGCTGCCCGAGCCATTCAGGATGGCCGAAGACTCCTCGAAGCCAGAGGCTTAAAACTTCATCTCGCCGCAATCGATCCAATTCCCGCCCATCAGCCGATCCTTAAGCAGGCTGGTTTCGACAGCGTCACCCATTACGTCTTTCTTCCAGAATGGAGCGGTGAATACCTTCAGGACTTCACCATGTGTGCCAACGAAAAACAAAAACTATGGCACGATTACCAGCCGGCTACCGGGCTGCCTTACGTGCCATCGGTCAGCCCGGGATGGGATGCAAACGCGAGAGCTGCTGATTACGGGCCGGAGAAACCACAAAAATACCCATGGTCGCCGGTTTTGACGGCCACCAGCCCCGAAGCATTCGGTCGCTTTCTCCGCCAGGCAATTGAATTTGCCACGAATAAATCTGAATTCCCCCACCCTTTTGTCCTGATTTCGTCCTGGAATGAATGGAGCGAAGGGCATTATCTCGAACCCGATCAAAAAAATGGCTTTGCCTGGCTGGAACAGGTTGCCGCAGCAAAAAAGCATGGATGAACGCTGGACATTTTTTACCGTAGACCTTGAATTAACAAATATCTGCAGGCAAAATTGCCGGTTCTGCCCGCGCGAGCGTATGACCAGGCCGGCCGGGTTTATCGATACGGATCTTTTTGCCAGAATCGCTGGCCAGCTGGCGCTTAATGGTTCAAGAGTCACTTTCTGCGGCATGGGCAATCCGCTTCTGCACCCAAACCTGGCTGACATCTCAATGATCTGCCGGGAAGCAGGGTTGTATTATGGGCTGACGATACAGGCGCCGGCTCTTTCAGAAAGCGGTTTGCGTAAGATAGAGCTCCTTCGCCCCGCTTTTATTGAAGTCTCCTTTCCTTCGCTAGATCCAGCATTGTTCAGCAATCTATATCCAGGAGAAAAAATTGAAAACTCTCTGGCGGGCTTACATAATCTCGTAAAATTACGCGATGGCACCAGAGGCCTGGTCGTCAACGTCATCAAAGTAGCCGGCGAAACCATGCCCGACCCGGAAATCGTCGCAGGCTGGCATGCCATGGGCTTCGAATGCCGCCTGCAGATGTGTCATTCGCGGGGCGGCAACCTTATAGACAAAAGTCTTGTCAACACAGAGTCCAGGCAAATAGCAAAATGCGGGCTGTTCGCAGCCCACTCTTTTATCACCTGGCAGGGGAAACTGCTGGCCTGCTGCCATGATTTAACAGGTGAAACGATGATTGCCGACCTGAGCGAATTATCAGTCGCAGCAGCCGCGCAAAAAAAGGCTGGGGTACTTTCACAGGGAATGCCTTATTCAATCTGCAAAGCCTGTGATGAACCAGCTGCCCGGCGGGTGATCCCTAACCGTCCTTTCCCCGCATCGCCGAAAGCCCGCTCACGCTATCTTAAAAATCTTTGCCGCAATAATTCAGGTGATTAGAGCTTAACCACCCCGGTGTTTTGTGCTAATATCAGCCTATGAAAATTTCAGAAATCCTCATAGATAAACTGACCGGTGTTCTGCCCGACCAGATCGTCAAGCCTTCAGAAGCACTGCTGACCAGCATTGAAAAACACGGAATTCTTGTTCCTCCCGTCGTATGCAATGGTGTGATCTGTGACGGACACCGACGCCTGGCTGCCGCCCGCACTATAGAGTTAAAAAGTCTCCTCTGCCTTGAAACCGAAGGCACGCCGGGGCTGCTTTTTGCCGAAATGAACAGTCATCGCGAGTTGTCCCCCTATGAGGCGGCGGCTGTTTTTATGATTCTGAAACCGACAGAGCGAAAAGAATTTATGCTGCAGACAGGCATTTCAGAGTCACCGCAGATGCAGACTGCTCTTGAATTCATCGCCCGGGAAATTCTCACCCGCCCGGAACTGCTCGAAAATTCCATGCCTCTCAGCGTCTGGCGTGAACTTGGGCATCTCGGCAAAGCCATTTCCCCGCTGGCAGTAACGTTGCTGACTTTACCCGGTACGGTTGCCGAAAAGCGCAATATTGCCGGTCTGCTTCGTCAGGCTCAGCGGCGCAACGAACTTCCTGAAGTTCTTCCAGGGAAAACAGCCGGCGAAGTTCTCGAAAATATGCAGAAGATTGCCCAGCCACGACGCTCTGACGCTCTCGCCCGCTACGAATCTGCCATTGACAACGCCAAACTGCCGCCCGGGGTTCAGGTCAGAATCGATCCAACTTTTTCTCAGCCCGGTTTGCAATTCAGCATGAGTCTTACCCGCAATCACCTGGACCGGCTCGATCAGGTCAAGACAGCCGTTGAAAACCTGTTTCATTCAGTTCCAGAACTTTGAAAGACGTTAATAGATGTGCATAGCGAACAAGCCACAAAAGCTTCATTTCAAGAATCTCTTCGTTTCTGAAGAGGTGGCGTTACTGCCTCTTGCCGAACAAATCGCCGGTAAAATATCTTATACCTCCCGCCATCAAATTACCGGAGAACAGCACCCAGGTGAAGGTCTGCTGCTGACGCGCAACGATGGCGCCTTCATCAAACCCTGCCCCGGGCAGAAAGGCAGTATCTGCTGTGGTTACTGGGTTGTCGAATGGGGCATGGGCTGCCCGTTCGGTTGCGAATACTGCATTATTCAGAATTATACCAGGGCCGGCGATGTTACTCTCTACCTCAACTGGGAAGACTGCCGTCGCGAAATTTTCGAACTGCGGCAGCGTTTCAAAGGCCCAATCAGACTCGGCACGGGGCAATTCGGCGACCCGCTGGCACTCGAAACGATTTTTCCCCTGAATACGGCAATTATCGACTGGACGACCGACCTGCCGGATTTCACTGTAGAGATCAAAACCAAAAGCGCTTTTATCGAGCCGGTTCTTCAGGCCCGGAGCGCCCGGCATGTAACTCTGGCATTCTCTCTCAACCCTCAGGAAATCATCGATCGGCTGGAACATGGTGCCGCCAGTCTTGAAGAGAGGCTTCAGGCCGCCGTTACCGCAGCGCGATCGACAGGCTGCCGCCTGGCGTTTCATTTTGACCCGGTTATCCCGGTAACAGACTGGAAACAGAAATATTCGGAAGTTTTTCAGCGTATGCACCAGCTGTTGCAGGGACTGCCCATCAACTGGATATCTCTTGGCACCTTCAGATTCCCGAAGGGGTTTCAGGAATACGTCGAGAAGTATCACCCTGAAACAGGCATTTTTTCAGAAGAATTTTATCCATCCGCCGATGGCAAAATCAGATACTTTCGGCCATTCCGCGAAGAAATTTACCGCTTCATGCGGGCCGGCCTGGCTGCATGCTTTGCAGAAACACCGGTATATATGTGCATGGAAACCCCGGAAGTATGGGAACGCCTTTTGCATCGCCCATTCTTTGGCAACGATCTCAAGCAGCTGCTCGACAGCAGCCTGAAAAAATGACTGCCGCTTCGATTCTCTTTCTTTGCCCTTATAAAGCCGAGGCCAGGCTGTTACTGCAACTTTTCGGCAACTATAAACAGATAGATCGAAACCGCTGGGGTTGCGGCACCAGACAGATTCTCACCTGGAACGCTTCAGGGCCCGCCGCGCTTCAGACCGTAATCAACCATTGTGGTGATCTTCACAGGTATGCACATATCGTTCTTTTTGGGGCCGCCGGAGCACTGAAAACGGAACTGGCAATCGGCCAGCTCATGACTGCAGACACGGTGATTCTCGACCAGGAAAAACTTCCGGTAAAACCGGTTGCAGGGTTTGCAGCAACCAGCATAGTCACAGCACCTCACCCGGTCATTTCTGCAGAGGAACGACAAGGCCTTTTTTCCTGCAGTGGAGCGGCAATTGTCGATATGGAAAGCTACTATTTCGTGAAAATATGTAGAAATGCCATGATACCTTGCTCGATAATTCGCTTTGTCAGTGATACTGCCGCAATACCTTTCAAGCTGCCATTTGCACCCGAAATTTTCCAAAATCTGCAGAATAGCAAAAAACACTTTTCATTCTGAACGGTATTGTGGGAAAACCTGGCCCAATGGCGAAGTTCTCTACAAACACAGTATTCAATCCGGCCTGCTGTTTAAAAAGCTGACTGATACCCTCCGAAACCAGTCAATGCAAAGCATTGGCGGGTTTTCTTACTATGGGCCTGTTTTATCTCTCCCGATCAGCCCTCAGCAGCGGTTTTCTGCCGATTGTAAAATCCCAGAATGACTCCCAGGGCCACCGACCAGAGAGCCGCAAGACCGATCTGATATGGTTTCGGAAGACAGAAAGTTACGGTGTGCGCTGGAATCCAGAACCAGAGCAAAGACATAAAGCCCTTGTCGATATTGGCCCAGTTTTTCTGGCCGGCAACAAGATTGTCGAGCAGACGATGCATAAGAACCAGGAATGGCCCAAACTGCAGATTCATCGAAGTAGATACGGCAAAGGCCCTGAACGGCCAGGCCAGTTCGGGCAGCATTCCATCTGTGACCAGCTTGTCGACAAAACCGTTGAAGCCTGTAAAAGCATACTTGATCATGATGGCAAGGAATGCCCATTCAAGCATCTTCAGACCGAGAACTCGGGCTCCGAAGGGTGCTGATACTCTTTTTTCAATTATCCATTTGGCGATTACATCGCCGAGGGTGCCGAGCAAGGCAAACTGGATCATTGCCGAAATCAGGGGATGAGCGGTGACAAATGCAACGTAGGTATCCATAATCATTCCTGTTCTGAAGGTTTAATGACATTTTCGATTTTCATGGCAACAAAATCACCTATTTTTTCTGTGGTGATCAGATACTGAATTTTCTCAGAGGCACCTTCAGCCGCAATATCAGCAGTTGCCGGAACTTTTTCGGCGGCGATTCCTGTTGTGTAGGTGCTTTTGACAAGATTTCTTATCGTACAGGCCCTGCAATGAACAGTTCTTCCACAGCCACCCGCTTCATAAGAATGTATACATTCGATGAGATCGCCGACCCTGGCCCCTTTTCTTATCTCGAATCGGCCAGCCTTTTTTCGCAGAGCATGGCGATTAGCTGCCACCAGAGCAGCATCAACGTCCACGACTACAATAGGAAATTCAAACCGGTTTAAAAAAGAGTCGAGAGTCTTGCTCATATCAGCTACAAGCTTGGCCGCGCATTCCATGCAGATGCCATGACTGACCGGTTGATTCGCCAGATGTTGCGCGCTTTCCCGAACTGTTTTTCTGCACCAGGCACATTCTATTCGCATTTGCATGGCTCCTGACAAGTTCTGGCAGAATTTTCAAGTCTTATAGACATTGCTTTTTCACAGGATAAGGAATCACGTGCTGATTCTGGCATATGAAAAGTCTTTCAGAATTCGATACGGCTGAGATTGTTGAGAACCCTGACCTCGGCCGAAACGATCTTGCCGTAAATTCCGCTCTTCTGATAGAAGGGATTGAATCCGAAAATCAATGAGGTGAAGGCTTCCCAGAAGGCGACCCAGGCCGCGATAACAAGCCCCTCCTGGGAGATCTTCTTCCATAGCTCCTGTTCATCAGGATTTGGAAACTTGTTATAAGAAACAGCCAGCATCAAAATGATACCAAGAAGAAGCAGGGATGAGAATTTGCGGAACTCTTTGCGCAGATTCATGCGTTCTACTTCATGTTGAAACATGAAATGATTGACCATTGCCTTGCGGAGGATATTCTCCTGCAGCATGTTATACTCGCGGTCAATAGTGATTCTTATTACAAAATCGACATCACCGAGTTCTTTGACACAGCCTATAACATATTCGACAAAGTCCTGATCGAGTTCGCGACGTGTAAAAGTGGCTTTCTTGTCGAAACTGTTGAACAGATCACCTATCGATTCGACACTGATATCGATGATGGCCTTGCCCTCGCGGGTAAATTCATATCTGTTTCTGAGAAGCTCGCTGGTCATTTCTGCCCGATCGGTTTGAAATTATCCAGAACAGTTTACCGTAAAAGCAAAACCATGGCAATGTCTGCAGCAATAACTTGTTTGAAGAAATCGTTCAGCCAAATATACTGCGTGCCCTGCGTAAAGAACCAAGATTATGCACCGAAGAATAACCGAGGCTTTTAATTATCCTGACAGCTATTCCAGATCTGGTGCCGCTCAAACAATAAACCATTATGGTCTGATTCTGATCGGGCACCTGAAGCCTGATGCCGTCGGAAATTGCATCGAGAGGAATATTCAATGCTTCTTTTAGATGATCGCCGGCATACTCATCATTTGTGCGCACGTCGACAATTATAGCTCCTGCTGCAGCATAACGCCGTGCCTGTTCAGGTTTTATCAGGCCAAAGTGCCTGATTAGCAGGAAAACGATGACTGCAGCTGCAAAAATCAGATGTGAAGATTCCACTATTAAGCTTTCTGTAAGCCATGACCGGGCCATACATTAAACAGACCACCGTTCATACTGGCATTCATTCAATATAGACCGGCCGGGACATTTTCGAGATCGACGGCTTCTGACTCAACATGTCTTGATTCTTCCAGGTCTTTATAGACGACGAAAATACCTTTTCGGCCATCCATAAGCACACCCAGTGGCTTGTCCAGACGCGAATGGACGAAAAATTTCAGGCGATGCGCAACCGGTTGGCAGCGCAGCCAGTCCCAGTCGATGAAACCTTCACCGGAATCCTGTCTGACTGAAAAATACCCAATATTCATTGTGGTGACGTTATGGAAAAAATGCGAACCCATTGAAGCATCGACTCTGAATCCTTCAAGAGAATATTCGACAATCACCTTTGCATAAGACGCCTGCGGCCATGTTATCGGGATTCCAAGCCATCGATCGCGTGTACCCCAGCGGCCTGGACCCATGAGAATGTATTTTCTGCCGGTTTCCTTCAGTCTGAGATTTAGAGCCTGAACTTCTGCTGCCATTTCTTCGGTACATGACTTGTCGAAAACATCCGGATCGATCCAGATAACGTCACTGATTTCTTCAATTTTGCCATTACCCATGCCTGAATCAGCATAGAGCAACAGCTTTTCCTTCTCGATTTCACCTTTGTTGATGTTGCAGTCATCAGAGTCCCGCAGCATGTGCTTGAGCTGCAGCAGATAAAAGACCGGCGAATCAGTTCCTTCATTGTCGACGTCAACGGCAAATTCAATTTCAACCGGAGCTTCGAGAGCTTCAGTAGAAACATTCAGAATGTGCTTCACAGCCCGGGCCAGAGGGTAAGTCTCAAATTGAAGAATGTTGGCAAAGTTCAGCACTCTTGGGCCTTTGCTGTATATGCCAGGATCCAGTCGCCCATCTTCAAAATTCCAGGTGGAAGCAACGTCAGTGAGAGTGCCGTCTTCTTCAGCTGTTTTCAGGTCGAGCTTGATCAGAGTCGCATCTTCGCCCGCAAACAGGTTTACGGTATTCTTTTCGAGATCGAGCGCGAGAAAACTGCGTTGTGAATTGCGCACCAGCTCTTCTGGTGTCAGCATCTCGAGCTTCGGATAAGTCGGGCAGAACCTGAAAGAAGGTCCGCCACCAACAACCTGACGACCAAGCCCCAGAACAAGCATACCTACTCCGTCTTCGGGGTTTATATAAGAAAACGGGTAATAGTTGTATGACTGCCCGACTCCGCTGACAAGAGGGTAAAATCTGGTGTTGTAGCGCCTGCCAACGATCTGCTGAATAACGACTGCCATTTTTTCTTCTTCGATGTTGTAATGAATGGCATCGTAATACTCTCTTGCCTCGTTTGAATAAACCGAAGCGTAAACAAGCTTGATCGCCTCTTCAAGCTGCTTCAGCCGAATTTCAGGATCCGGGTGATTGTTCGGAATGAAAAAGGTCTCGTAAAGGCCAGACATCGAGTGAGACACGGCATCTTCAAGGACGCCGGAAGAGCGTACGGCGAGCGGATAGGTGACCTTTTGCAGCACGATTCGGAGACGGTTGAGAATCTTTTCTGACAGTCGGCTGTCGAGAAATCGCCGCTTGAGGTTATCGTAATTTCTTTCAGAAATGACGAAATCTGCCAGATCGTTAGTCGTAATAAAGTTGGTAAATTCATCGACGCCAATGATGAAGGTTTCAGGAATTCGGATCACGATATCAGGAACGCTCTCGAGCATCGATGAATTGTAGAGCAGATAGTTCATGAAAGCGATGCCGCGCCCTTTGCCGCCGATGGCTCCTTCAGCGAGTTTGCTGATGTGGTGCCGATTTTCACCAATAAAAGACTTATCGAAAGAGATGACTTTGCCGCGGGTTTTCATTCTGAAAACCCAGTTGCCCATATTTATAAGAAAATCACGCAGTGATTCGACTTCATCGAACTCGTTAACGTGAATTCGTGAGACGACCTTGGCCGTTTGAACTTCTCCGCGGGCTAGCAGCCAGGTCGAAAAATGATTTCGACTTGCATGAAATTCAATTGATTCTGCCGGGACAATGCGCAGACAATTGCGAAAATCCGCCATGGTTCTTGCCCTGGTTATTTCCTGACCCTGTGCATTTCTGAAGACAAAGTCGCCAAACCCGAGATTGCGGTAGAAAAACTTCGACAGGCGCTTGGAAAGAAATTGCGATTCTTTGTGCACAAACGAAGCCCCGAGCCTGTTTGCAGCACTTTCTATGTTTGCTTCCGAAGATTGCAGGAGAATCGGCAGATCAGGCATCATTTCCTTGAGCGCTTTGGCTAGCTTCAAACCAGCCTGATCATCGAGAATCCCATCTTTTTTGTATTTAACGTCAGAGATCACGCACAAAAGATAGTCTTTAAAGTATTCGAACTGCTCCATCGCCTCTTCATAGTTGGTTGCAAGAATGATTTTTGGGCGACAGCGCATGCGGAGAACCTTCTTGGTCTCTTCCTGGAGCTCTTCTTCGACCAGCTTGGTGGTCTGCCTGATGAGTTCTGAATAAAGATGCGGCAGATAGCGGGAATAGTAGCGCACCGAATCTTCAACCAGCAATATTATCCGCACCTGAGCAATCTGTGTATCTTTGTCGGCGTTGAGTCGATCTTCGATATATTTGATCATCGCGAGAAAGATTTCAGAGGCTCCATTCCAGACAAAAACATTGTCGTAATGTTCCCAGAGATCGCTGCCACTGTCGGCGGCTTCAAGGTCGGTATTGTCATTGAGCAGCAGCAGAATGGCAAGTTGTGGCCATTGCCTGCGAATCTTCTGGCCGGCATTTATCGTATCAGTCTTGCGCAGCCGGCTGATGACCACAACCAGATCAAATTCTTTCTTCTGCAGCATATCGAGCGCTTCATCAGCTGAAGTGACGCTGGTAATGCGCGGAGCGCTCGTCAAGTTAAGATTGAAATATTCACCAAATATCTTTTCAGCCAGCAGGCCATCCTGTTCGAGTGAAAAAGCATCATATACGGTGGCAACGAGAAGCAGTTCCCGCACTTTGAAACGCATCAGATCATGAAAAATTTCGCTGTCTGATTTGTACTTTTTAAAGACCTGCATCAATTCTTCTTTTGGCATCGTAACTCCGGGTATGTCTTGAAGGTGACGAGATTATAGCAGAATTTTTTTATTGTCGTAGCCTCTTGCGCATTTTTTTTTATCTGCTAAAATATGAGAATAATTTTTGCAAGGAGCTGACCATGCTGAAAAAGATATTTTCAATCGTTCTGATGCTGGCGCTGGTTTCATCATTATCTGCCGCTTATGCTTCAACAGATGAACGCCCGGTGATCAAAGATCTTTCCAAGGCTTACGAAATCTGGAAAACTCAGGGGATAAAATTTGTCGTCAGAGACGAAAACGGCAAGTTTGTCACCTGGAATATAGGAAAACTGGAATCCTGGGGCACCAAATCAAAATGGGTAGTCAGAGATCCCAAAGGCCGTCTGCTTACTCATGCCAATGGCACAGTCGAAAACTGGAAAAACGGCATGGTGCGCCTGGTCATTCGTGACAGCAAGGGAAGAATTCTCACCCACGTCGGCATCGATCTTACCGACAAAAGCAGTTTCGCCGCTACCGTCGTCGGCCTGAGAAAACTGAAAAACGATGCTTTCCTCGGCTTTGTTCAGGATACTCTTTCCGACATCATCCTGAAAGAACTGAAAGACAATGAACTTACCAAAGCCCGGGTACTGGTAACCTACCTCAACAGATACAAGGGCGAAAAGGGTGCCGAAAATTTCAAACCGGTATTGAGAAAAGTAATCCCGGTTCTCCATTTCATGGCAACCGAAAAACCCGATACCAAAACCAAAAACCTGGTAGACGATGCCCGCAAACTTCTTGCTGAACTATAATTATTAAGAATTTTACCAGGCCATCCCCTTCCGGGATGGCTTTTTTTTTCGAGTTTTAAATTTATACTAACAAAATATGCGTTTTTAATCGAAGATATCGTAGAATGATGATATTTACCCCCCCGGGCCGGAGCATCAGGCAAGACCAATGAATAGTTTCAATTTAATACAATCGCCTCGCGGTAACATCAATGGTTATGCTCGCTTAACCGCGATTGCCATGCTTGCTATGACAGTGATTGTGTTTCTTCTTTTCTATATCTACCGGGTTCAGGTTAAATTTTACGCAAAAGAGGCAGTCGAAACTTTCGGCTACCCGGCTCTATTTGTACTCTGCCTTGCGGCTGATGCGATCATCCAACCAATCCCACCCGATGTATGGGTTTTTGGAACTGCTTTTGGTGGTGCCGATATTTTTAAAACCGCACTGGTTGCAGGTGTTTCAAGTTCGCTTGGGGGCGTTACCGGTTATTTTATGGGTAAATTCTTTGGCCCCTGGCGCTTTCGAAGGGTTTTTGGCTCAAAACTGTTGCGTGGCGGTCGCAACCTTTTCAGAGACCATGGAGCTCTGGCGATCTTTGTTGCCGGCGTCAGTCCTATTCCATATTCTGCGACCTGCTGGGTCGGGGGCATTTACAACATGTCTCTGTATAAGGTTTTCATAGCCAGCATAATAAGTCGATGCCTTCGGTATCTCGGTGTCGCATGGTTTGCGAATTTTTTCTAGCATATCAACATGAAACGAAGCGTAACAATCCTCGGTGATTATTGCTTTTATCTCTTCGTCCTGTGTTCATTGTCAGCAACCCTGCTGATTTTTTTTACTCCAGCCAGGCAGTTTCTCTACGAGCAATTTATTCGCATGCTGGACATCAAAGGCCGACAAAGAGCATTGGTCGAATTCGACCGCAAACTTGAAGCAGCAGGAATCAGTCGTGAACTATTCAACCCGATGATTTTGATTCGAAAACGCAGTCGTGAAATGCTGGTTCTCTCAGATGACACCGTAGTTGCAACTTACCCTGTCGGACTTGGTCGCGCTACAATCGGCATCAAACTGAATGCCAGAGACCAGAAAACCCCCGAAGGTCAGTATTTTGTCTGCAAAAAAGACGACCAGAACCGATTCTATCTATTTCTTCAGATTAATTATCCTGCACCGGATGACGCAAAACGCGGTGCCGTGCAGCAAATTATCAAGCCTGGCGAAGAAGCGCGCATCGAGCATGCCTGGCAGACCAATTCCTGCCCGCCCACGGATACGGCTCTTGGAGGCCCTCTCGGCATTCATGGCTTTGGCGCTGAATCAAGCTGGACCAATGACGGCAGTATTTCGATGCATAACGTCCATATCGAAGAGCTGTTCTGGAACATCGCAACCGGAACATCGGTCGCCATTCTTCCCTGAAGTGCTTACCCAGCCTTCAGATCGACGAGAACCGCTCCCCAATGGCCTGCATCATGCCCGGCGGGCTTCCAGGCATCTACACAGGCCAACTTTTTTAAGGTCGCTTCTACCGTCCGGCGAAGATTTCCGATTCCTTTGCCGTGAATGATCCTGACATGCAGAATGTTTTGGCTCCGGCAGGCTTCAAGGTAATCCTGCACTACCGCTGCAACCTCGCAGGGCTGAAAAGTATGCAGATCGAGCACACCGTTTATCGGAATTTCGACAATCTCATTTTCCGTCATTGAACAGGCTAGTTCTCAAAGGCAACAGTTCCTGAGCGGTCATTATTTTTCCGCCGCCAAGGGCTGGCATGATAATTTCTGCCTTTGGGCAGTAGTCAAGAAACAATTCCCGGCACGTGCCACATGGTGCGATGATGTCGCCGATGCGGTTGACAACAACGATTGTTTCGACTTCGGTCACGCCATCTTCAGCCGCAGCAGCCAGAGCTACAGCTTCCGCACAGATTTCTGCCCCCGAAATCGATGATTTCATCTGCAGACCGGTAAAAATCTTGCCACACTTTGATTTGAGCGCAGCAGCAAAATGATGCCGATTTTCTTTGAAGCGTATGGCAATAAGCTTCTTGGCAGTTTCAATAAGGTAAAAATGATTCTTTTTCAATTGATTCATTTCGTTTCGCTCCTGAAAAGGCTAGAATTCGCCTTTCAATTCCCGGGTAAAATAATCCCTTTCATCGGCACCATAGCAAAGCAAACCAATTCGAACCGATGTCTTGACAGGATTTGAACCCCATGGCCAGAAAGCGCAGTACATTATAACGCTTTCAGTGATCTCCTTTTTGAAAAGGGTCTGATCTTTTCTTGCACCACCAACTTCTCGAATAAATTTATCGAAAAAATTCTTAAAAAATGCCCCCTCACCAGCAGGCTTGTATGGTTTTCCAAAAAATTTCTCCACTTCCTCGCTCAGCTGGCTGATAATGTTCGAATCAGCAACGCCACAGTATAAAAGTGGATCATCAACGTCATTGTTTGGCTTGATCTTGTATTTATTCTCAATAATCTCAATCAATTCTAGAATTTTTCTTATTTCTGGAAGATGCTTGTTCATATACTCCCTGTTTCGTTTGAGGCTGCTTCTCGATGCATAATACGCTTGATCTCAACAGCATTCAACGCTGTGCCAATCTCATAGTGACTGTATTTATGATGCAAACTTTTAATTTTGAAAATAGTTTTCTGGGCCCGAAGTTTATAAATCTGATCAATTCTTATCTTTGCAATTACTGCCTCGTACTGCTGTTGCAATAATACAATTTCTAAGCCTGTCGTAAACTGATGCTGGTTAATTCGTCGTTTCAACGAGGCTTAGCGACCAATACGGTGGCTTCTCTTTCTGCAAAAGTCATTGGTATTGCATAACCTCTTGCTTTTTATATATAGCGGATAAAGCATTGGTGGTGCAAGAAAAATATCAGAATCACTTTTTCATGATTTCTTTTCTGGCAGCGACAATTTCTTTGAGACGATCAGGGTCCAGCGGGTTTTCCCAGTAACCATCATATTTGATGCTGGAACCAATGATCCAACCGTCTGCACATGCGTATTCACGGGCATTCGCCGGGGTTATGCCCGAACCAACCATGACTGGAAGTCTTCCAGCCTTTTTGGCCCGTTTGACTTCATCTTTTGCCGCGGCCTTGCCAGTTGCGCTACCGGTGATTATTACACCGTCGATGCCAAAAAACTCGGCACCGTGCACCCAATCTTCAAGAGAAATGTCACTGGTAACCGCGTGTGCTGAATGTTTTTTCTGGATATCGGTCCAGATGCGGACTCTTCCGGCACCAAGCCTGGCACGCTCTCTTAACAATTCTCCAGCACATGCTTCTATCCAGCCTTCATCAGCGACATGCCCAAAAATGCAGCCCTCAGCTCTTATAAACTCACAACCGGTTATGTGAGCAACAGCCAAAGCTTCAGCATTGGCACCAGCCAGAATCTGAATGCCAACCGGAAAAGAGTTTCCGACACGTCTCTTTATTTCTGAGGCTACCCTTGTCATGCCCGCGACAATTTCAGGGCCCACCTGACATTTCAGATAAGGGCGATCGTGCATGTTTTCGATGATGATCGCATCGAAACCCGCGATTTGAAACTGTTCTGCTTCTGAAACAGCTATGTCGACAATTTTATCCATAGTCTGGGTGTTAAATGGCGTACCGGGAAGAGCTTTTACATGGACCATGCCTATCAAGGCGGGCAAAGTCAAATTCCTGGCGATATCAAGCATCGGTTTCATATGCACTCCTCAACGCAGAAAGAATACCAGCAAGTTTCCAGCGATCAATACTACTACATACCAGACCCGAAAAATCTTGTCGAGATAAATCGCGACATCAAAACGGCGTTTTTTTGCATAATTATTTTTGATAACAGTTTGTACCAGTGCAGAAAAGATAACCAGATAAAACAGTATGAAAATCTTGTCCGACATTACCAGATATCCAACAGCCGGAAGAGCATCGGCCTGGGAAATATGCAGTGCAACGGCAGAGAGAAGAGCGGTTACACAGATGGCACACTGGGTTTCAAATTCGCTGGCATTTATATAGAAAACCATATAAGCCATTCCAGCAATTATTATCAATGGCAGAATGAATTTAATCAGATGTGGCAAAAAAAGCCTTTGCAGATGAAAATTGAAGGTCATTCTTGAATAACGCGACAAGCTGTTTTTACCTGCTCCAAAGTCAGTCTGATACTCATGAACATCAACTGAGCATTCCGCGCCACTTTTGCTCCAGTCAGGAACATTCATTTCCGGTTCGAGCCATGAATCATAACTTTTCCCTGCTTCAAGAGCAGGTTCGAATACTATCTTGTCAACCTGCTGCTCTGAATCTTCGATGCGGATTGGAAGAACCTGAGAATCGAACGGATAAGGACGCAGAATGAAATGCCCCCTGAATTGCCCCTTAACCCTTTGCGACCAAAGCTTGCCACCTTTTTCATCAATTGCAACAGTAGGAACAGTAGCGCTCTCGATTTTCCCATTCATAAATTCGATGTAATCAGGAGTCCATGATGCATTTGCCGGAGCCCTGTACCAGATATAAAAATCTGCAAAAAATTCAGATTCCTTAATGTCGAGATGCGCTACATCCACCACATACATCCCGATTTGAATCGTAATTGGCTCTGCTGCAAGCTCTCCAAAGCAATTAAAAAATAACATAAAGATGAAAAAGATGTTAATTCTGCTTGCTATCTTCAATATTGCCTGCACAAACTTCATTCTCCCTGTATTCTTTGAAAGCCGCGATCGTCTCTCTAATTGCCCTTCTTCCTGTTTGCCATAGATTATATCACGATATTGCCCAAAACCCAATCATGGTTATCACTCATATTTTACGAGTTTTTCATACCCAGGTCTGTCTTCTGTTACCATCCCCTCGATATTGCCCAAATCATCACCTTCCCGCAGATAAATATCATTCTGCTCAAAAGTGGCCGTTTACAGGCCTTCCAGATAGAAAATTAAATCGCCCACCTCTTGAATCTGAGAGGGTTTAACCTGTATGCCATGAATCATCGTTATCACGACTGATAAGTATCATTCTGCTCAAAAGTGGCCGTTTACAGGCCTTCCAGATAGAAAATTGAATCGCCCACCTCTAAAAATCGAGAGGGTTTAGCCCCTACCGACATGATCACCGG
>CAYYUI010000087.1:0-19179 GCA_964474705.1 uncultured bacterium | reverse complement strand
ACCGGCTTTACACCCGCCGAACTGCAAAAACTGTTCTTCCGTTCGTAAACGATACCATCATTGCTGAAGAAGCCACCGAAAAATAATTCGGGCGGCTCGTCAGCCTTCGGCGGTTAAAAGCTGGCTGCCCTTGCGAGTGAGGCGGTATTTTTGCAGGCGGCTGGTAGGGCGTTGCGGAACCGTCATTTCTATCAGACCGCCTGCAACTGCCGGCTGCAGGTAAAATTCGCGGAAATGTTTCTCATCGCTGAGATCAAGTTGCTGCTGCATTTCGCGGCGTGACATGGCATTGCCGGCACCGTTGAGCATCGCGAGCATTTTTTTGACTTCGGGGGCGACCTCGGGGGTAAAGGTTGCTCTTATTGTTGCCAGAATAGTTTCAAGCATGAATTCAATGAAATGAGAAGAATCAGAATTTTCCGTGCTTTTTTGCAAAGCGTCGTAATATAATCGCCGCCGTCATTTTAAAGGGTGGTTCATACCATATTAAGGCATCATACCAGAAACTAAGGGGGCACTAACAATAACACAGCAAGTTGGCGCACCTGGATGAAAAATGGTTTGAGCTTATGCAGAACAGCCGGTCTGAAAAGTAATTCGAAGGAAAATCCAGTTTCTTATTTACTGCCCGGGTCAGCAACGCGGCCCATGAAAAGAATGCTGCCGGTCGTGTTTTCGCGGATCAGGAAGAGAAAAGGGTGGTCTGCTTTAAAAACCGGGTCTCTGCTGACCGCTTCTCGCGTCATCTCGACGGCAGTTGCGGCGGCTGCCTCGGTGCCTTCTTCGTTTACTTCGACAAAGGCTTTGTGCTTGATCTGCGAGATCCATAACTGGCCTTTGGGCAGACCCATGCCGCTGAAATCGGCGCTGCCGTCAGTGGCGAAAGCGTCTTTCATGCCGAGAGCGGTGCAGGCAGGAACCAGATCGTAGCCGGTTTCCAGCTTGAATTTCGGCAGATACAGGTCGACATTCTTATCAGAGGCAGAGTCTAATTCTGCCAGCCATTCCTCTACCTGATCCGGGTTCAGGTCTTTTTCCAGGCTGGCAAGGCCGTCAACTGGCCTGGGCAGCATTACTATCATTGCCAGAGAGCTCCCCTGGTAAGGCAGGGCTATGGCCTGAAAATCCTGCTTTTCGACGAGCCGGAAGCTGCCCTTCTGATACATGAACGGAACCTCGATTTTGTCTTTCTCTGACAATCTGAAAGAAATTTCTCTTGTCTGATATTTTTCGAACTGGCTTTCCCATACGCCTTTGAAATAAATGGCATTGAGAAGAACGCACACAGAGTTTGCATCAAGCATGTCGAGGATTTTTTCGATTTTGCCCTCGGTTTTTGTTTTTACCCAGCCGTTGATCTTTTCAAGATCGCCCGAAAAAAGTTCGGCATCATAGCATTTTTGCAGCAATGCCTTGAATTCACCGCTGAGGTCGCCCCCGGTCAGGCAGATGCCATTGGCAATATTGAGTTTCTGGCCGCTGCTGCCGGCAGATTCAGCCAGTTTCTGGTTCAGTTGCCGGAAGCTGTCGTGCAGATTTTTCTCTGCTGGCCCGAAAGACAATGCGGTCTGCATTTCTGCGGCGGTATTTTCCCGGGCGCCCGCATAGGTCATGCCGAGCGCCGAAGAGATGCTGAATGGCGAAAAGAACAGGTTGCCCCCGGCCGCAGCCAGCTGCTGGTAAAGATTCACTGCAAAGGCGCTGTTGCCTCTGGCCAGAACGTTCAGGGGCAGCTCAGCCTGCGATTCGGCTGATGCCGGTGTAACTGATACTGCCGTGATTACGGCACAAACTGCGGCACAGAATAAAACGGCAAGTCGGTTCATAATATTTCCTTATATAATTGTTCTCTCTAAGGCCAATATAACCCTATGCAGAATTTTAAACAACAAAACTGCTCATTAGCTTCTTCTGGCAGCACGCGGGCTTGAATGTTGTGTTTATCGAAAAGAGCGACTGCTGAAGCGACTGAAACCAGCCGGAAAATTGTCGAACCAGATGCGAAAAATGGCTGCAGGTATTAAAATTCGGGCATCTATATGGTAAAATTGAAACTGATTTAAATGACAGGTTGAATGCCGAACAAGGAGTCACTGTGATGAACTTCGTTAATCTGGTGCGGAAACGTCTGCCGGGGCTGGTGCTGTGCCTTGGCATGCTGCTGGTTGCCTGCTCTCTGCCGGCGCGCGGCCTGACTCATGTAATCGCCCCCGAAACGAAGCTGCCGGGCTTCTTTCTCACCGGCATCGGCGATCTGCAGGTAATCATGCCTGAAGCGGGAAAAGGCCGCCAGATCATGGTTGCCATCGAAAAAGATGCCGATGACGCTGCTATCACCAGTTGTCTGCGCGGTCTGTTCGGCACCCGAAAGACTTCACGCCTGAAACCGGAGCCGGTCGTGCCGCAGAACAAATATGAAGAAGGGCTGATCGCCATGTTTCCTGAGCTGAAGCTGCTGGCAATCAACGCTTTTCTGCCGCAGGCAGTGCAGGAACGCTTCAACCGGAAACTCGATTTTGGTGGGCCGAACTGCTTCAACACCGCTCTCGCCGCTACAGATGGTATCGAACGCCAGGAAACGCGGCATGTTTCCCTCAATGAATTCAAGGCACGCACCGGGCTGCTCTATACTACGATTTCATCTGAAACGCCCGAGCCAGGCGATGTGCTGCTTTACAATTCTTCCGATCACGCGGCCGTTTACCTTGGTGGTGATCGGGTTTTCCACAAGAAAGATCTGCATAAGGAATATTACTTCCGCATGCCGCGCAAACTTGAAGTTTTTCACGCCGACCCGGGCGAATGGGTGCCAGGGCCGAATTACTGCGGGCCATACTCGAAGCCCGGCGATACGAAGATCAGCAGAATCCAGATTTTCCGCCGCAATGCGACGCCGCTGCAGGCCTGGAATGACGCGGTTGTGAGCCGGCCGGAATACCCGGTCGTCAGTCTGATGAAAACCACCGCCATGAAAACCGCGCCGGCCTGGAGTCTCGGCAAGGTCATGGGCTACTGGAGCGAAGTGCTCAGCGAAGAAATGGCGACGAAATTTGCTGAAACCATGAAGACCGACGCTGCCGGCCGCCTTCTCCATACCGAGCTCGAAAGCGTCAGAGACCAGATTTTTATCGCCATCGAAGACGGCTATTATTCAAGCCCCTACGCCAATAACGACAAAATCACCAAAGAGATCTGGTTTTTCGACAACGAATATGCCCGCGGCATGATCACGGCGCTGCGCGACCTTTATGGGCTGCAGACCGATGAAGAGACGCTGAACCGCGTCTGCAAAACCCTGAAGGCCATCGATGGCAATTATCGAGGCAAATCGATGCTCGCCATAATCAAAGCCGGCAATTGAACTGGGTTTGTCGATATCGATCGATGCTGTCTGCTCAAAAAGACCGCCGATAAAGAAGGCCTTTGACTGCTATGGTCACTGAAACAGCAATGCTTCGACGCCGGGCCGCTGCTCATGATGCGAAAAATCTGCTAGAATGAGACAACAGGAGAAAGACCATGAGTGATGATCGTCATGAGAAAAAGAAAAAGCGCGTCAGAGGCTGGGTTGACCGCGTAACCGGCGGCATCGTGGTCGTGGTTATCAAGCACCCAGACGACCCCGAAGCGACCATGGAAATCTATGTTCCGGTCGAAAAGTTCAAGAAACGCACCCCCGAAGAAGGCGAATACGTTTCGGTGCTCATCGAAGACAACTGAACGGTCAGGGTTAGAAGGTCAGCACTTTTTCGCTGTCGACTTCCCATTCAGCCGGCAGCTCGGGCATCGTCGATTTTTCGGGGCCGTCAAATCAGGGCAGGTTTTAAATATTACATGTTGCGGTAGTCAATGCCGGTCAGCTGAATATGCCCGGGCAGAAATTTCCGGAAAATGCCGCTGATATAATCGACGGCATCGGTTAAAACCGGGTTATCGGGGTCGATCAGGTAGCAGGGGCCGAGATGCCGGCAGATATCGCTGACGATTTCTTCGGTCGGTCGCTTTTCGTCTGTCAGACGGCTCATTCGCGTTGTGACCCAGGTAACGATCAGCGGAATGCACGAGGGGGCTGATTTAAGGGCGGTCTCGAACCAGCGCTCCGCTTCGGCGAAGTCGCCGCGCCGCTTGCAGATGATTCCCAGGCCGAGCATCGCATCTACAGAAGCGGGAATCTTATTTAATTCTTCCCGGTAATGGGTTTCAGCAAGCTGGAAATTCTTCTCAGGCTCGATTTCATTGACGGCCAGCGTCTTGTAGGTGCGGGCCAGCATATATGAAACCTGCCCGAGGCCGGGTTGTTCTCTGGAAAGGGCTTCACAGGCCTGAATCGCTTCGGCATACTTTTTCTGGCCAAACAGCGAGTTGATCTCGGCAAAACGACCGCTCATATCGATATAGCCCTGCTGGTTGTAGATTTTGATCGGCGTCATTGACGGATAGCCGACCAGAGCGACCCGGTAAGCTCCCTGTGACTTTTCGAGCCCTGCTGCAAAGTTTTCGAGGCCGTCTTTGCAGTAAAACTGGCTGTTGATATGGCGATCGATGTCACAATTGTAGAGCGACAGAATATCGCCTTGAATAAAGGGAATCTTTGCGCTCAGCAGCCTTTCTATCGGCACTTCGAGATAGACCTGCAGCGTTTCTCCCTTGAAAAGCAGTCTGGCATGATGAATCTGCGGCGAAAAAACGAAATAGATTATCGTCGGAACTTTTACAACGCCAGGGTCAGATAAAAAAGCGGTTAATGAATTGCGTGCCATCAGCACATCTATGCTGTCGGGTGCTGTTTCAGCAGCGGAGCCGTGCATGATTTTGTAGAGTTCGGCCGCTCTGGCAGAAATTTTTGCAAAGGCTGATGAGGCGCGGAACTCGGCAGCCAGTGATTCACATTCATTCAGACTGGCAATAGCAGCCTGGCAACCTTGAAAAATACCCGGCCAGGTAAGGGCATCAGCACCGGCTGGTGCAGTTTTGGGTTGCTGACGGGCAACATCGAGCCATTGTTTGACTTCTTTGCGGCTTAACAGCAGCGCGTCACCGGTTGCCTGAAGCATTTCGACAGCCCGGTCATCGAGACTGACGCCATATTCTTCTATCAGGTGGTGCATGAACAGGGCCGGGTCGAATTCTCCGCCAGCTGCTGGCGATGCTGAACGCTTTTCGGCAAGGGTCTGGTCGAAGATGCGCTGGTAGACATCGGGAGCGATTGGCACGAATTCGCGCAGACTGCGAATCATCTCTTTTTCTTCAGGTGAAAGGTTCTCGTCAGCCATGATGTCTTTCAACGCCGCATGATAGATGGCTTCGACGCTGAGAGGCATGGCTGCCCGGGCAGGTGCCGCGGCGGGTTTGCTGTCGAGAGCGGCGAGAAGCTCATTCAGCAGCGTGGTTGCTTCGGCATTTTTGCTGAGTTTAGCGATACGGGCCAGTTCGGTTTTTAGCTCGTTGCGGCTGGCAGGAACGAAAGTGAAGGCGCGGTTCTGGCAATGGCCGGCTACCTTGACGACGAGTTTGAATTCGTTGGCCAGTTCAGGAACCGCCACCAGAAGGGTGGCGTTCCAGCGCAACTGGGCTGCGAAAAGCACATCGCAGCAGTTCAGGGTTGCGAAAAGCAGTAACTCGAGGCTGCGCTTGAGATATTGCGTCAGAAAGTTTCCGTTGCCTGGCAGTTTTGCCCAGCGGCTGAACAGGCTTGAAGTCATAAAGCCTTCCATCTGCCGCACATGTTCGGCGAAGATATAGTCGGAAGTCAGAGGCGACTCAATTTTTCCGGCAAAATATGAGGGCGTGAAGAGATCGGGGTAAATGAACAGGTTGTGGACCTCGGTGCTCCAGGGTTCCTGGTCGGCGTAGAAACGAGCATAGCGCAGAAACATTTCGAGTATCTGCGGATAATACGAAAAATTGCGCTGGTGCGGCATCAATACCAGGCGAAAGGCTTCGGTGAATGCCTTGCAGATCAGCTGCTTCTCTTCGGGAGGCCGCGAATGCGTCGGGTTGTATTCGCCCCGCATGTAGTCGAGGTTGTCTTTTATATCCTCATGTTTACTCTCCCACAACGCCTCAAAAAGATCGCCAAAAAATGGTAGTCCCGCCATATCTGTATGCTCCCCTGATGATATTTTCTGCAATAAATTTTACCACAACCGGTTGATGTTGATAAAAATTCATCTGCGCTGAAAGGCGGCTTTTTAAAAAAGTTTTGCGCTTTGCTGCCCGTACTGTTGTTAAAAATTTAACACTCGGGTATAATTTGGCGACGCGGACGGTCGATATATTACTTCGGTCTGCACCACTATAGAAAACTGGAGATTGGAATGAGCAACGCAAAGAAAATCATGGAACTGGCTGAGAAGTATCGCGATTATACCGCCAAGAACCTTGGCAAGATGGTTAAAATTCCATCTGAAAGCATGAAAGAAAAAGACGTGCAGGCTGAAGTCGCACGCCAGATGAAAGAAGCCGGTTTCGATGAAGTTCGCACCGACGGTCTCGGCAATGTTATCGGCCGCATCGGCAAAGGCAAAACCGTTATCGCCATCGACGGTCATGTTGACACCGTCGGCGTCGGCAACCGCGCCAACTGGGAATTTGACCCGTTCTCTGGCGAAGTAAAAGACGGTTATGTTCACGGCCGCGGCACTATCGATCAGGAAGGCGGCATCGCCTCTGCCATCACCGCCGGCCGCATTCTCAAAGATATGGGCTTTGACCGTGATATCACTTATTATGTCGTCAGCTCGGTCATGGAAGAAGACTGCGACGGTCTCTGCTGGAAATACCTCGTCGAAGAAGAAAAACTCAAACCTCACTTTGTCATCAGCACCGAGCCGACCAACCTCAATATCTACCGCGGTCACCGCGGCCGCATGGAAATCGGTGTCGATTTCCGCGGTATTTCATGCCACGGCTCAGCCCCGGAACGCGGCAAAAACGCCGTATACATGGCAGCTAAATTCGCCCTCGAAGTCGAAAAGCTCAATGAGCGCCTGAAACACGATGATTTCCTTGGCAAAGGCACCGTGACCATCTCTGAATTCAAGTCAGGCAGCCCATCGCTGTGCGCCGTCGCCGACTCTGTGCATATTCACCTCGATCGCCGCCTAACCTGGGGTGAAACCAAAGAATCAGCAGTTAAAGAAGTTGAAGACGTGCTGAAGAATCTCGGTTTCAAACTTGGCGACGAAGCCAAGGTTGAAGTTCTGCACTATGAAGAAGTCGCTTACACCGGCCTCAAATACGGCATGGAAAAATATTTTCCGACCTGGAAGATCCCCGAAACCGAACATGTCGTTCAGACTGGCGTTAAATCATTCAAAGAACTGTTCAACAAAGACCCGAAGGTCGACAAATGGACATTCTCAACCAACGGTGTCACTATCAACGGCTATTACAAGATTCCGATGATCGGCTTCGGCCCGGGCAACGAAGTATATGCCCATGCTCCGAACGAAAAGATTCCGGTTGACGATCTCGTGAAGGCTGCTGCTTTCTACGCTCAGTTCGCCTATAACATCTAAGTTAAAAACCCGTTGGGCAGCGTTCGACAAGAGCGCTGTTCAGCGGTTCTCTTTTGTCTGCAAGGTTTTGAAATAATTCAAAAAGGAAAACAAGAAATGAAAGAATTGAATGCTCTGCTGAAAGAAATCAAGGGTTACAAAACCAAATTGCACGGTAAAGACTTTCTGCTCACCTGGGAAAAATCAACCGACGAACTGAAGCAGATTCTCGCCATCGCCGACCTCCTCAAGATGATGCGCGATAAGAACATCAGCGCCAAAGTATTCGACAGCGGTCTGGCCGTATCGCTTTTCCGCGACAATTCAACCCGCACCAGATTTTCTTTTGCCTCGGCCTGTAATTTGCTCGGCCTCGCCGTTCAGGATCTCGACGAAGGCAAATCACAGATTGCCCACGGCGAAACCGTTCGCGAAACTGCCAACATGATTTCTTTCCTGTCAGAAGTAATCGGTATCCGCGATGATATGTATCTCGGCGCCGGCAATACCTATATGCGCGAAGTCGGCGATGCTCTCGACGACGGCGTTAAGCAGGGCGTTCTGCCTCAGAGACCCGCAGTCGTCAACCTGCAGTGCGACATCGACCACCCGACCCAGTCAATGGCCGACCTCGGCTGGCTGAAAGAACATTTCGGCGGCCTCGACAAGCTCAAAGGCAAGAAGATCGCCATGACCTGGGCATATTCACCGAGCTATGGCAAGCCCCTTTCCGTGCCCCAGGGCATTATCGGCCTGATGACCCGCTTCGGCATGGAAGTCTCTCTGGCTCACCCCGAAGGCTACAACCTGATTCCTGATGTCATGAAAGTCGCCGAAAAGAATGCCAAGGAAAGCGGCGGCAAATTCAGCGTCAGCAACAGCATGGAAGAAGCTTTCAAGGGCGCCGATATCGTTTACCCGAAGAGCTGGGCACCCTATGCCGTTATGGGCCGCCGCACCGAACTGCTGCGCAAGAACGATCACGATGGTCTCAAAGCCCTCGAAAAAGAATGCCTGGCCAACAATGCCAAATTCAAAAACTGGGAATGCACTGAAGAAATGATGAAGCTTACCAAAAAAGGTAAAGCTCTCTACATGCACTGCCTGCCCGCCGACATTACCGACGTATCGTGCAAGGCCGGCGAAGTTGCCGCCAGCGTTTTCGACCGCTATCGCATCGAAACCTACAAAGAAGCCGGCTACAAGCCCTATATGATCGCTGCCATGATTCTCACCACCCGCTTCAAAGAAGTGCCTGCCATGCTCGAAGCTCTCGTCGAAAAAGGCCGCAAGAGAATCAAGTTCTGAGATGTCGATTGCTTCGTCGCTTTGTTGCGATGAAGCAAAAGCACTCTAGAGTCTGTCATTGCGAGCGAAGCGAAGCAATCGTAAGCTTGTAACGTACGATTGCTTCGTCGTTTCACTCCTGGCAATGACGGTATGAAGGTGTCGATTGCTTCGTTGTTTCACTCCTGGCAATGACGCATTATTAAAAAAAAACCGGGCTTCAGGGAAACCTGAAGCCCGGTTTTCATGTATTTTTCAGCTTGAGAGGGCCAGACGGATCGCTTCCTGCAGGCCGGCGGCATTAAACGGTTTGCGCAGGAAAGCCTGTGGCAACTCTGTATGTGAACCTTTGAGTGCCATCGCGTCATCATAGCCGCTTGCGAGAATAAAAGGCAGGTCAGGTATTTTCTTGCGCATGGCAGCAAGAGTCTGCCAGCCATCGAGACCCGGCATGATCAGGTCGCAGATGACCAGTTTCACATTGCTGTCGCTTTCGAGAATTTTCATCGCTTCAGCGCCATCACAGGCTTCTATGACTGAAAAATTGAAGTGTTTCAACATGCTGGTGGTAATGAAGCGCACCATCTGGTCGTCTTCAACGACGAGGATGCTGCCGCCTTCAAGCTGGCGCGGTAGTGTTTCGGCATGGCTGACCTTCTCGCGGCTTCTTTCTTCGGGGGTCTTGCCGTAAGTTTCGCCGAGATAAGCCATCAGCATGGCACTGAGCTCAGCAGCTTTCATGGCGGCGCGCATCGCATCGTTGTGCTTTTTTTTCTGCCGTTCTTCGTTATCGATTTTCAGAAGTTCGAGGTTGCCGATAACGATCTGCAGCTGATTGTTGAACTGGTGTGCCACTGCCTCTGCAAGCTTGCCAAGACTGTCGGCTTTCTCGCTCTGACGCCGGTGGATTTCTGCCAGAGATCGGTGATGTTCGGCTTCACGCCTTGCAAGAGAATTGGTCAGCATCTCTCCGATTATTTTCAGCAGGTTGATTTCTTCGCCGCTCCATTTGTGAGCATCTTTCTGGTAATCATAACCGAAAAGGCCGATCGGGACACCGTTGTGTAATAGCGGTAACAGCATGATCCCGCAGGTATGATCTTCGATGAGGATTTTTTTGAAAGCCAGATCGTTGTCGATGTCATGAACATTCTCGAAATGCAGATATTCTGCTTTGCGATCAAAAAAATTCTCGATCAGCTCGAAATTTTGAAAAGGCAGGTTCTGATATTTGTTTTTGATTGACTCAATTTGTTGATGGTGCCATTCATGCGAACAGGTAATGGTGCGCTTATCGAAATCGGCTGTGAAAATGTAACCGCGTTCGGCTTCAAAAAACTCACTGCTTATTTTCAGCGCATTCTCGATTACACCATCGATTTCATCGGCGGTGGCATTGGCAAAATTACTGGCTATCTGCGACAGCATGCGCTCAAAGCTGAAATGGTATTGCAGTCTGTTTTCGGTATCTTTGAACTCGCTCATATCTTCGTAGATACCTATGCCGCCGATTATGGAGCCTCCGGAGTCTTGTACCGGCGTTAAAACCGCACGCAGAGGAGTGATGATATTTGAAGTCGTGGTGTGATAATAGCCGTTGTAATAACCGTTTTTACCTCCCAGAGAATTTTTGACGGCCTCTGAGGCTTTTGTATCTTTCAACAGCAGCAGGTTCAGGCCAATGATTTTTTCATGCGTCGATTTCATTATCTGCAGAAATTTGTTGTTACATGCCTGGATAATGCCGTTTCTGTCATATTGCAGAATGCCGACCGGCGCGTGGTCAAATACCAGACGATATTTCTGCTCGGTATCGTGCAGCTGATCAGCAAGCAGAACCGGAAAGCTCTTTGCATGACCATTGTCTATCTGCGGCACCGAATTATGTAAATGTGTTATGCGTGGCTTATTATCAATGAGACTGATAACGACCGTTAAACGGGCATCGCTTATGGTAAACAAGCCGGCCGGCGTCTTGAATTCAATTGTGTATGTGCCGAAAACCACAGCATTATTGGCATCGATCTGCTGTCGGGTAAAATTCCGGCTGATGATTTCTAATGGGCCGGGAACCTCTGCCATCTCAGTTTTGAAGTATTTCAGGGCCTCTTTCTGTGTGCGGGCGGTTTCATGCTGTGCCGTGCCAAAAGCTGAATAATCAGAAGCCAGCAATTTTTTGACTTTTTTCAGGTCACGTTGCAGAAAGTAGTAATCAAGAAACTCGTTGAATAAATTCAGAAAAACATCTTCTGAGCCTGCTGCGTCACTTTTTTTGGTCTGTTTCACGCTGTGCCTGCTTTCAATCGGTGCCAGTTACCGGCACCACCAACCTTATAGAGAAAACGCCCCGCCCGAAAACGGGCGGGGCTTGTCGATTCTTTTAGAAGCGTTCCCAGAGGGCGGCGGCCAGGGCGCGCGACTTCGTCATCATTTCTTCTTCTTCGCCTTCGGCGAGGAAAGTCAGCTTTCCGTCTTCCATGATCGTTCTGCCCTGGCAGATTGTAGTCTGCACGCGGCTGAACGGCAGGCCAAAAGTCAGGTGCCCGTAGGTGTTGCCGGCGGTAACCGGGGTGGGGGGCAGGTAGTCCCAGACGATGATGTCGGGGGCGGCTCCCTCTTCGAGAACACCGATTTTGCGTTTAAAGAGTTTGCTGGCGAGTTTTGGCCCGTTGACCGCAAACATTTTCCATGCTTCACCGTAGATTTTCCGCGGGTCGCCGGCCTGATGCTTATGGAGAATATTGGCAACCATAAGGTCTTCAAGCGGCGAAGCCGACATGCCGTCGGTTCCGAAGCTGACGTTGATCTTTTCTTCCATCATTTTTTCAAGCAGGGCGCAGCCGACCGCGTTATTCATATTGGAACGCGGATTATGAATGACGTTGGTTTTGGTCAGTGCCAGGGTCGAAATGTCGTGTGAATCGCAGTTGACACCATGAACGAAGATATGTTCGGGCCCGGTGAGTTTGAAACGGTGCAGGCGGTCGACTACGGAGCGAAACCCGCGTCTGATTGCGTCTTCATTGTCTGCCTTGTCTTCTGCAACATGAATATGGATACCGGTCTGCAGAGCCTGTGACAATTCGGCGGCCCGCTGCAGACTTGTATCGCTGAGGGTAAAGCTGGCGTGCATCCCGATCATTGCAGTGATATCGGCTTCGCTGTCAAGTTTCAGGCCCCTGATGAAATTGGCGTTTTCTTCAAAACCGGCGTCACAACGTTCGATGCCATCACGGTCGGTAATCTCATAGCAAAGGTTGCCGCGCAGGCCACATTTTCTGAAAGCATCACGCAGAACCGAAAGTGAACCGTCGATGCAGTTCGGGCTGGCATGATGGTCGATGAGAGTGGTAACACCATTGCGAACAGCGTCAAGCAGCGGAATAATCGCGGTCAGGTAGAGGTCTTCCTTTGTCAGGGCTTTATCAAGGCGCCACCACAGGCGTTCGAGAATCTGGACAAAATTGGTCGGCGGTGCATCCTTGAGTGAAATGCCGCGGGCAAAAGTCGAGTAGAGGTGCATGTGAGTGTTGACAATGCCGGGCATTACCAGTTTGCCATTGACATTTTTAACTTTAGCCTTGGGAAACCTCTGTTTAAGCTCTTCAGTGCCGCCGACGGCATGAATCCTGTTGTCGTCATAGGCAACGGCGCCGTCATTGATTACCTGATGATTTTCGCCAAGAGTTACAACTGTAGCGTGACCGATTATCTTCATCAATCAACCTCGTTTCAAATATGTATTCTAAAGCCTCTCTGAAGCATTTAAAAATTATCATACCGGCACGACAATTGGCAAGATTATTGTCGACAGATTGAGGGCTTAAATGCTTTGAATCGCTGAACTGCTGATCATGGCTATCAATTCTTCAGTCGAAACTCGGCCGGCCATATCACTGCCCGAGAGCAGTCCGTCGGCAAGGTCGCGCTTGCGGCCATGCAGCTGCAGAATCTTTTCTTCGATTGTATTGGTAGTAATCAGGCGATAAATGGTCACCGGGCGGGTCTGGCCGATGCGGTGCGCACGATCTGATGCCTGGTCTTCGACGGCTGGGTTCCACCAGGGGTCGAGATGAATGACATAGTCGGCCGCGGTCAGGTTCAGGCCGAGCCCGCCCGCTTTCAGACTGATAAGAAAGAAATCGCCTTCGCCTTCCTGAAAGCTGGTTATTGCCTTGTTTCGGCCTCTGACCGGCGTCGACCCATCGAGATACTGATATGAGAAGCCGCGGCGGTCGAACAGCTCGCGTACCAGCGACAGATGATCGACGAACTGACTGAAAATCAGCGCTTTGTGGCGGTTTTCCAGAAGCTCTTCGACGATGCGTTCGAGCAGCTGCAGTTTGGAACTGGCAATTCCAGCTTCGGGGGCGACCAGCGATGGGTTACAGCAGAGCCGGCGCAGCTTCATGATTTCGGCGAGCACCAGCATCGGTTTGCCGGTTTCGCCATTTTCACTGGCAGCGATACGCTCGACGGCATTGCGACGCATGCTTTCGTAGAGCGCAGTTTCGTCGCGGCTGAGGTCGACCTGCAGGGTGATTTCGGTGCGGGGCGGCAGATCCTGAAGTACCTGGCTTTTGGTTCGTCTGAGAATGAACGGTTGCACCAGCTTTTTAAGGCGCAACTGCGCTGATTTGTCGCCCTGATTCTGAATCGGGTTGGCGAAATTCTCGTTGAACACTTCAACCGGCCCAAGAAGACCCGGGTTGAGAAATCTGAACAGGTTCCAGAGTTCGCCAAGATGGTTTTCAATCGGAGTACCGGTCATCAGCATCTTGAAATGACCCTGCAGCATCATAACCGCCTGTGAGCGATTTGTAGCCATGTTCTTGATTGCCTGAGCTTCGTCGAGAACGATCGTTGTCCAGTTGATGGCCGAAAGAGCTTCGATCTCGTTCTGCAGAACTCCGTAGCTGCAGATGACCAGATCGAAAGGGGCAAGCTTTCTGATCGTTTCACGGCGGTCACTCTGAGCGAAAAGAACCGGGTTGAGCGTTGGGGCAAAGCGGCGGGTCTCATTGAACCAGTTCATGCACACCGAAGTCGGAGCGAGAACAAAGGCCGGGCCCTCTGAAGCGCGATTGAGAATCAGAGCCAGCGCTTCAACCGTTTTGCCAAGCCCCATGTCGTCGGCCAGACAGGCGCCGAGCCCGAGATAGGCCATGCGACTGAGCCAGAAAAAAGCTTCGCGCTGATATTCGCGCAGTTCGGCCGTCAGGGTTGAAGGAATTTCAAAAGTTTTCTCGGCGGCAGTTCTCAGGCGGTTCAGAGCGTTTTTCCAGGATTTGTCAAAAGTTATCTCAAGATCCTCGAATAATGACTCGACCGCCGGAATTGCCGAAACATGAAAACTGCTGCTGCCATTTTTCTGGTCGGTAAAACCGCGCAGGTCGTTGATGCGACGCCTGAAATCTTCTGTAATCGCCAGAACTTTGTTCTCACCGATAGTTATGAAACGGCTGCGCCCGTCGTAGAGCTTCAGCAACTGCTGCAGCTCAAGAACCTGACCGTCTTCGACAGGCAGTTCGCCTGAAATCGAGAACCAGTCATTTCTGCCTTCAATCTTGAACCTGAAAGCATTGAAGTTGGCACGGGTCACCCTGGTAGGGCGATGATTGGCCGGCCATTCGATCTGCAGGCTTTCGACCGTCTGAAGCTCCAGAAGCAGCTGCAGTGAATCTTCCGCGCTTACCAGTTCACCCTGAAAATCTGATTTTTCGATACCGGCAAGCGAAGGGCACGAAACTATCAGCTGATCGGCGCTGGCGGTTTCCTGGTCAGTGTTGCGGCGGGTATGCAGTTTCTGCCCGGCAATTTCTGTAAACACATCGGTCATGCCGCGGCCGGGAACAAAACCGGGACCTTTATCACCGAATGGCCTGACGCATAGTTTCACTTTCAGCCCATCACCAGCCGGAGCCAGTTGAGCATAAATACTGCTGTTGGCGGCAACCGAGGCGATCGGTGTCAGGTTTTCGGTGCCTTCGACGTTGGTGTGAACCGGCATCAACGGGCTTAAGCCTGCGATAGTCTGTTTGAGTCTGCTGAGTGCGGCCGGCGGAAAGCGCCAGTTATTATCGAGCACCCTGGCGGCTTTCATCTGAACTTCGCTGAATTCGTAAACTCTGAGCCTGTAGTCGGCTTCCTGGGTGACGACAACGCGACGGCCGGTGAATTCAGGCTGAAAAGCAAGCTGAAGATTGCCGCTGCTTTTGTTGAGCAACAATACCGGCTCACCACGCAAAATTTCGACCGGCTGCAGGTCGTTGTTGACGAAATAGACGTGCGGATGCCCGATCAGCGCGGTAAATACCAGCCATTCTTCGTCTTCGTCAAAACACTTGAGCCATGGCCTGACATTCTGCAGTGCTTTGAAGATTATCTGGTCATGAAGTGTGTAAAACTCAGGAAAAGGCTTCATGCCATTGAAATATCTGTGGTTGTCGATCACTTTGCCTGATGACCAGCGCCCTGATTTCAGACGTGTCTGCTCGCGGGCATAAATTTCAAAGCTCCGTGGCAGATTCAATTTGATTTCCCAGATCAGGCGATCATTGGCGTCAACCTGACAGCCGGCCAGATTGAGCGTGGTGTTCAGGGCCTCGAGCACCAGTTCCCAGGGGGCGCGCTGCTCGACCAGTTCTGCAAGCGGCAACATCATCTGGCTGTTCCAGGCACCAAGGGTTGCGGTTTCAGTTTCTGAAAGCGCCAGCCCGAGGGCGTTCTTTAGTCGCAACAGCTCAAAGGCCGGCAGCGCAAAGCCGGCGTCTACCGCCTGATCTACAAGCTGTGACAACGGGCCTTCATAAAGCTGCGGACTGGTAATACCAAGCCAGCGCATGGTCAGCAGGCCGATAAAATTGTTGAGCCGGCAGGCTGAAAGCCCAATTTGCTGCAGAATCTGTGTCTGGTCGACATGCCCGGTGATTCTTGCTTCAAAAAGCTTGCGCAGATGCATAAAAAAAGGCGGGTAAAGAAGCGTCGACCGCGCAACCTTGTCGAAATGCTGTCTTGCTTCCTGTAGACATTCCTGGCTGCCGTTCTGAATCAAAGCGAGTGCGTAGAACACATCGGCGAGAGTCTGAAAACCTGATTGTTTTCTTTTCCTTGTTTTGCGCAGTTCTCTGAGGGCATTGCGAAAAACCGGCAGCGCGGCTTCATGACCATGAAAAAGAAACAGCACCAGGGCGTGCAGACCGGCGGCCTCACCGGAAGTAGAACATTCGATATAGCTGCGGGCCCGCTGAAAATCACCCTGCAGTAAAAGTCTCTCGGCGATGAGGTGAGCACCCTGTTGTAGAAACAATGCAGACTTCAGCCAGTGTGGCTGCATGAAATACTTGAATATGCCGCATTCTTCGTCGTTGAAGGCGGCGCTGAAAGTCAGAATGCTGAAACAGTGAACCTCGATGAAAATGCTCAGCTGTGAGCTCTCTGGCAGCAGGTGAAACCAGCTCTCGTCAAATTGAAACGCCAGGCGGGTCGTCAGCGTGAAAATCTCGTCGCCACCTTCTTCAAGATAGCTGAAGTCGGTGCGGTCTTCGAAGTCCTGAACCCCCAGATAATACGAAGATAACAGGGTGCGCTCACTCTGAGTCGTATAACTGGCCTGACTTGAATACTCCGAAGTCGTGACCAGTTGATTGACCGCCTGGGCGAGCTGACGGTGCAGATTCACGGTAACAGGCCAGGCAAAGGCCTGTCCAATATATTCAGAATCAAGAATATAGCCGCCGGAAAACGCCTGCATGACGCCCTGAGCTGCGAGATTCTGCAGAACCGTCTCGAGCTGCTGCCGCGAATAGTTGGTATCGATGATGTTTTCGCGACTCAGCTTGTTGATGAGCCAGGAAGCAAGATAGGAATCAAGTGGAGAAGCATAGATCAGCTGCAGCGAACAGAGAATTTTTTCACAATCCTTGAGATCTGAAAAAAATGCTGCGATTGGCTGCGGATATGTGGATCCGGCTGTTTCAGGTTGTTTCATTGGTGTCATTTCTGCCGGTCTTTTGCCACCCGGGTACAAAGACCCGGGCGACATAATTTCGGTCAATTGCCGGAATAGATCTGCCGGCTGCGTTCATTTTGTTTGCTTACTATTTCGCTGAGCTCTTCGTTTGAAAATCTTGTAAATCTGCCTTTTTCGATGAGAGTTTCGCCATGCACCATCGAAAAATCGACAGTATCGACGGCGCAGAAAACCAGCGCTGCAAGAGGGTCGGTAGAACTGCCAGCCTGGCGCAGACTGTCGAGTTTGAAGCCCACTATATCGGCTTCGTAGCCATTCTGCAATAGACCGATGTCGTCACGGCCAAGTACTTTTGCTCCGCCGATCGTAGCGACCTTCAGAGCATCGCGGGCGGTAATGCAGTCGGCAGTCTTCAGAACCCGCTGCAGCAGCATGCAGTTGCGAACTTCCAGCATCATGTTCGAACAGTCGTTGCTGGCGCTGCCGTCAACCGCCAGACTGACGGGTACATTGGCCTGCAGCATTTCGACGATCGGAGCGATGCCGGACGCAAGCCGCATATTGCTGGTCGGGCAGTGAGCGACGCCACCCTGCGCTTTGCCCATGGCAACCACTTCTTCTGGTGACATATGCACGCAATGGGCATAAAAGGAATTTTCGTCCATCCAGCCAAGGTCTTCCATAAGCCGGTAGGGGCGAACACCGAATTCCTTGATGGTGAATTCCTCTTCGTCCTTAGTTTCAGCCAGGTGAGTGTGGGTTTTGAGGCCTTTGCGGTTTGCATACTTTTTAGCCTCGATCATCAGTTCACGGGTGACCGAAAATGGCGAACATGGGGCGACGATGATACGGGTCATGCCGCCGCGCTGTGCTTCATGTACCTTGTCGACCAGCTCTTCGGTTTCTTTCATGATCACGTCTTCAGTTTGAACCACTGAGTCTGGGGGCAGGCCGCCGTCTTTTTTGGAACGTGACATGCTGCCACGACAAAGGTGGAAACGCATGCCGGTCTTGCGTGCCGCTTCGACCTGGCGGTAATAAAGATTTGACTGCCCGCCCGGCACCATGTATGAATGATCAACTGCGGTGGTGCAGCCACTCATAAGCAACTCGAGAGTGGCAACCTTGGTGGCCAGATAGAAGTCGTCGGGGGTTATTCTTGCCCAGAGAGGATACAATCTGACAAGCCAGGTAAACAATTTGGCATCCTGCACCTTTGGAAAGTTTCTGGTCAATGTCTGATAAAAATGATGGTGGGTATTGACCAGGCCTGGAATAATTATCAGATTCGAGGCGTCGACGGTGCGGGCATCTGCAGCCTGAGCCGACAGTTTTGCGGCATCCCCGACTGCGATGATCTGTGAGCCGTCGACCAATATAGAAACGTTTTCCTGAACCTCGGCGTCACCGCCGGCCCAGAAATATCTGGCATTCTTGATGAACGTCTTCATGACATCTCCTTAGCGAAGGGCTTTTATTTCGTTCCATTTTACCTCAATTGGAAAAGGGTCTGCACTATTTTTTTTGCAGACTGCTCATGAATTTAAATATTGTATGCCGGCTTAGTTAGAACAGGAAATGATTGTTTTCTGTTGTCTGAAGGTCTGTTGGTCTCTCTGACTCATCATATACAAAATGGTATTGAAAACTTCGCTTGAACCTGTCATTGGTCGGTTCGTTCTCACTCCGGCGACTCACCGACTCTCGGCCATCCCTGGCCTTCGCGAGCGTCAGCGAAGCAATCGAATTCTTTAAACGTACGATTGCTTCGTCGCCCAGCTCCTCGCAATGACAGTGTGAAAGTGTCATTGCGAGGAACGAAGTGACGAAGCAATCGCCCCCGTAAGAGAATGATACAAATTGCTCACTATAAAATGAAATACTCCCGAAACCAGCTTTTGTAAACAAATGGAAATTCCCTTGAACCTGTCATTGCGAGGAGCGTAGCGACGCGGCAATCGCAGGTATCTAGAATGCGATTGCAATGACAGGTTTAAATGCCGTCATTGCGAGAAACGGCATGAAGAAGCAATCGCCCCCGTAAGAGAATGATACAAATTGTTCACTATAAAATGAAATACTCCCGAAACCAGCTTTTGTATAGATATGTCTGGCGGTTGAGTCGGCTTCATTTTATTCGCAGGTTTTCAGCTTTGGCCAGCCTGGTGTACAAAAAAAAGATAATTAATCTGTACATTTTAGTTGACTGGATAACGTGAATCTGTTATTCTGGCCAGACCCTCAAGCGAGGGTACCGCGAAAGCGGCAGCAAGATTGACAATCAAATCAGACTCACCAGTAGTTGTTTTCAGTCATCGTTGATTGAAAATAAACAGCTGCTTTAAAATTTTCCAGAGGAAAAACCAAAAGAAAATCAAAAAAAGTAGTTGACACTTAGGGGGTTGATTTGATAATATGAAC
>CAYYUI010000086.1:0-19849 GCA_964474705.1 uncultured bacterium | reverse complement strand
GCAGGCCAGGATGGCCAAGTGCCGGTGAGTCGCCGGAGTGCGAACGAACCGGCCAGTGACATTTTCAAGCCTGGTCCTGGATCCGGGCGCTCTCACTCCCCGGCGCTCAAACACCTGCGACTTCATGAGCTTATTCCAGTTCGTTCACACTCCCCGGAACTCACAGACACCCGCCTCCGCTTTCGCAAGCGCAACGAAGCCGTATACCGAAAACATAAGCACGCCCGAGCGAATCATCTGCTTCAAGAATATGGCTGTTTAGCGGCCTTGAACCTCGTAATGACAGTTTTAGACTGTCATTGCGAGCGGCCAAGTGAAGCAATCGCGATCTATCAAAGCATCATCAGCTCAGGCTTCAATTGGGAGCCGGACAAAGAAACACCCCCGGAAAGCTTGTTCCGGGGGTGCTGCATTACCTTAAAAGTCTTAACTGTTTCGCTGCAGCCAGTATCGGGCCTTTTCTTCTTCAAGAATGCGGCCGATATCGGATTCCGACATGCCATATTCTTTGATGTCAGAGCGATTCAGCAGCCAGACCCAGTCGTCGTGATTCCATTGTCCGCTTTTCATGAAAACAAACTCTCGCAGCTTACCGAGAAGTATTTCTTCAGGACTGAGTCGGCGCTCAATAACCGGAACCGGAGCTGCCGGAACTGGTTCAACGACCTGAATTTCCTCGTCAGATCGAGCACCTGAAGGCGAACAGGCATACACTTTCAACCCGCCACGCTTACCACGTTCAAGAAGATAACCCTCTCTCACCATGGCCTGAAAAAGCCGGTACATCGAGCCCTTTTCATTCTTATCGAGCTTGCTCTTGAAAAGATCACGATTAACGTCATTGGCAGTGAAATCTTCACATCCCTCAACGTATTTCATGATCTTCTTAACATTTTTCGAAATTATCTGGTGCAGGTGAATATTTCGGTCGTTATCGCAGCGGCGTTTATTGCGCGTGCCCTCGACAACCCCTTTGCAAAAGGGAAGTTCACATGTTCTCTTTCGTCCCACGATTCACACCTCTAGCTTGAAATCACCAATTCTACACAAACATGAATTCTTATCCGCAATAGATTAACCAAGGCCACAGAACTTGTCAACCTTTTTCGTCGCAAATGTACAGCACCGACGATCCGGTACAATTTCTCCGGACATCGTGCAAAATCAATGAGTATTTGCGCACCGGTATCAGTCTATTGTATAATCTGCAGCGAAAAACATAAACAGCGGAAGGGAACAATCAATGCCGCAGCTGCGCAAAGACCCGGTCACCAAGCGATGGGTTATCATCCTGCATGAGCAGGCAAAGTCGCCCGCCGACTTCCAGATTCCACAACCCCCACGACAACAAAACAAGTGTCCTTTCTGCCCTGGACACGAAGACATGGCACCACCAGAGGTCATGTCCTATCGCGCTCCCGATACCCTCCCGAATCAGCCAGGCTGGGAAGTAAGGGTCATCCCGAACAAATTCCCGGCCCTGCAGATAGAAGGAGATCTCGATCGCACCGGTATCGGAGTCTACGACATGATGAACGGCGTTGGGGCACACGAAGTCATCATCGAATCGCCCGATCATGATGCCGGGTTCCACAATTACAGCGTCGAGCAAATTTACCGTATCCTCCGCACCTACACAGACCGCTACCGCGACCTTCGTCGCGACCGTCGTTTCAGATACATTCTAATTTTCAAGAACAATGGCTCGGCCGCCGGAGCCAGCCTCGATCATCCCCATTCCCAGCTGATCGCCACTCCAATCATCCCCAAAAGAGCCATGGAAGAGGTCGAAGGCGCTAAACGCTATTATTATTACAAGGAACGCTGCGTCTTCTGCGACATCATCCGCCAGGAACTAAGTTCCGGAGAGAGAATCATTCACGAAAACGAGCAATTCGTTGCCTTCGCACCATTCGCCTCCAGATTTCCCTTTGAAACCTGGATAGCCCCGAAGGACCACAAAGATTCGTTTGGAGACATTGACAACAGCGAAATCGAGGGCCTCGCAGGCATAATGCACTCGACCCTGCGCAAGCTCATCAAAACTCTCAATAATCCACCATTCAATTTTATCATTCACACTTCTCCATGCGATGAACACTGCTCAGACTACTTTCACTGGCACATCGAAATCATGCCACGCCTGACCAAAGTTGCCGGTTTCGAATGGGGCTCAGGCTTCTACATCAACCCTGTTGCACCCGAACGGGCCGCCAGATTTTTGATCAACCAGGAATAACCGAATGCCACAGCTTAGAAAAGATCCAGTTCTCAAACAGTGGGTAATAATATCGCCCGAGCGCGGCAAGCGCCCCTCGGATTTCAAGAGAAGCGAGCTGCCGCCCGACGACCCAGGCAAATGCCCGTTTTGCGAAGGCAACGAAAGTTTGACTCCCCAGGAAACCCTTTCTTTCAGAACCGCCGGAACTCAGGCCAATCAGCGCGGCTGGTGGGTAAGAGTCATTCCTGACAGCTCACCGATACTGAAGCCGGATGGAGATTCAGACCGTGAAGGCATCGGGATGTTCGATGCCATGAACTCGATCGGTGTTCATGAAATGGTAATTGAAGCGCCCCATCATGGTGCTACGATTCAGAATTCAACCCTGGAGCAGGTACGAGAAGTCATCTGGGCTTACAAGCAGCGCCTGCTCGAAATCAAAAAGAACCCGCGCTATAAGCATTTTATGATCGTCAAGAACAGTGGCGAAGGGGTATCCAGTTTTACCCATTCGCATTCACATATTGTCGCGACGCCAATCATTCCAAAACGCATCGAAGAGGAACTCGAAGGGGCAAGGGAATACTACCACTACCACGACCGCTGCCTGTTCTGCGACATCATCAAACAGGAAGCCAAAGAACAATCGCGACTGGTGTTCGAGAACGACAACTTCATTGTCTTTTGCCCATTCGCATCGAGGTTTCCCTTCGAAATGGAGATTACTCCGAAGTTTCATCAACCCTTTTTCGAAATGCTTGAAAACAACCAGGTGCATAGTTTTGCCAGTGCCCTGCAGACGGCATTACGCAAACTCGAAGCACTGCTGCCGGGTCAGCCGTATAATTTCGTGCTGCACACCTCGCCATGCTCCGATTCCTACCGCGAATTCTACCACTGGCACGTTGAACTGATTCCAAAACTTACTAAAATCGCCGGGTTCGAATGGGGCTCAGGTTTTTACATCAACCCGACTACCCCGGAAGACGCAGCAAAAATGCTGCGCGAAGCAAAGGCCTGATCTGGCCAGCTCACCGACACATGGCCATCACGGGCCTGGTAAACTTCAATGTTCTTTGACGGTGTAAAAACAATGAAATGAAGTTTAAAATGCTGAATTTTTTGCTTGACTGTGTTTCATGCATATGTTAAAATAGTCCTCACGATATGGGGCTGTGGCGCAGCTGGGAGCGCGCTTGAATGGCATTCAAGAGGTCGTCGGTTCGATCCCGATCAGCTCCACCGAAAACCCGGGTTCTGTTTGCAGAACCCGGGTTTTTCATTTCACCCGTCATGAACACTCACAGATTAATCCAGTGTTTATACCGGTTTATTGAATCCTGCAGATACAAAAACACAAAATATCAGGGCGACACAGCATACCAGACGAACCTGGTTGCGATTCATGCAGGTTGGGTCTTATTTATCAGCAATAAATAATCCGCAGGAGATTCTTTTCCCTGAATTCATCTGCGTCAATCCGTGTTCATCGGCGAATACAGGTGGCTCGCCCTTTTTTATTCAACAGATTGCCAAGTTTGTTCTGATAGGGGTATTCGTCGAGCTTGGTGGTGTTCAGGTAATTGGTCGAATCTTCGTACACAGTTGAATCGGCCGAGGGATACCAGGCGTCGAGACCAATCTCAAAACTGGTGTTGGTGGCGAGATTGGTGGTAACTTTCCAGTAATAGGTCTTGTCAGGCCCCCACAGATGCGATGGAACCGCAGGGTCTTTGATATCCTGGCTGCGGAGAAACCCCCATTTGGTCATTGAAGCAATCTTGGCCTGAATTTCAGCGTCAGTGTCGGTGAGCTTCAGATCGACCCATTGAGGATGCGATGCAACTCTGACCAGGTCCAGAGCTTCCCGGATCTGGCTCAGATCACTATTGAGGCCACTTTCCTTATCGCGACGGGTCACCAGTTCTTCATTGGGCATCATTCTCAAAGCAACGATGCCGCCGACAATCAGCATGACAAAGAGCATCATCAATAATGCCCCGCGTCTCGAACTCATTATTTTACCATTCATAGTATTGATGACCTCCCTGGAGCGACTGCTCTCTCGCCGGCGAGTGCAGCGTGGCACCCGGATGATAGGTTGTCGGGCGCGTCTGCCCTTCGAACCCTCTTTCAAGTTTGATGCCGTCGAACCAGACCGACCGGTCGGTCACTGGCGACGAATTGTGCAGAATCAAACGGGTCGAACTGGCAAAGTTTACATCGAAAGTCAGATTGAAAGCCAGATATACCCGGTAATAATTATACGGAAGCCCTTCGATCTCTATAGGTTCCTGATCTGAAATTCCGTAATGAGCGATCGGGAACCCGGCAAACTCAGTCTTGGACAAAGTGCCAAATTGATCGACTCTGACCGATATCGTTGCCACCGGCGCCCCGTCTATATCATACTGCACGAAACCTATATCGGCAGAACCGCTGCCCGGGCAGACCCAGGCCGACAAAAAGTAGAGATTGTTCGGCGGTGCGGGCTGGAAAGTTTCGGTGGCAATATTCTGAAACAGGCTGTCAGGCTCAACTATAGCCGGCGGGTCGCCGGCAACAACTACCCTGAAGGTGCAGGTATCCTGGGCAGCACCTTTGGTAAGTCTCTGAGGACCTGTTGGCCCATAGGTATCCTTGGGCTGACCGGCAGGAATCGTCAGCTTGATATTGGCGCTGGCTATACTGTTTGGGGGAATCGGTGAGAAGGTATAACTGATCACATCGAGATTGGCAATTGAAATCACCCGCGCCGGCATGGTCAGCGAGGCAATATCATTGAATGCCCACGAGAGATCACCAATATCCACATAGGTATTGCCGGTATTACGTATGCCTACTTCGATAGTTTTCGATTCTCCAGCGGCAATTGTACCAAAATCTATGTCATTCTCTATAATATCAATGCCATCGACCGGATTAACCGTCAACTTCACCTGAAAGGTAGCTATGGCTTCTGTTCCGGCATCAGGATAGTTATTGGTCGGTATGGCGCTGTCATCGAAAAAGGTCGCGGTCGCGATATAATTGCCGGCATGCACATTGTCGACCTGTGCATTGGCTGAGTAGATACGATTATCCATGCCGCTGATCGCCTGGGCTGCAACCGGTGTAAAGGTTAGACTGGCTATTCCAAAACTGTAGGTCGGGCAGGTGAATGGCGTGACTGTCATTCCGAGAACGCGGTCGAGAGGAACCAGAGAACCGCTGTAAACAGTGACCGGAAGGTTGTAGGTGCCGTTAACATTTCTGGCACCAAAATCCAGAGCCGGGTTACCAGCTGCTGTCTCATAAATAACCTTGTTGCCGACACTAACAATCAGGTTGAACGTGTCAGAGACTTCGCCCGCATCAAAAATGGCATCGCCATCCGAGCTTTCAAAGATTCTCTGCGAACCGGTATATTCAAGCGTTGCCTGAACGGCACCCACGGTTACGGTAAATGTCGCGAGCTGCGAAGCACCCACAGCCAGTCCAAAAGGCATTGCCGGAATAGTTGTAATGGTTATGCTGGCCACCGGAATATTGTTAGCGCCATTCACCAGAGCCGCTTTTACCGGATGAATTGTGTTGAGCACCACGTTGCCGACGTTTCTGATTTCGATCTGACCCGACTTTGACGAACTTTTCGCCATCCAGCCGAGATTCAGGTCGGCCTGCACTATATCGATAGCAGGAGTGTTCGTGACCGTGAGCTGCGCCGGGCAATCGGAAAAAGCTTCGCCCGCATCCTTCTTACCATTGTAGTTTGCGTCTTCCCAGACTGTGACCGTGCCCAGGTAGATTCCTGCCGAAGCATTCGCGGGAATACTCACAGACCACTGACCGGGTTTCTCCTGTCCGTAGTTGGCCCCGCCAAGCGCTGCCGGCGTGAATACATTGCGAAGCGCAGAAATGTCCGCAGCACCGGCGACAGGCGGTGTCAGAACCAGAAGAGAGCCGGTAGCCATAATGTTTACCAGCGCCAGTGAACCTGAACCGACTGCGGTAACCGTCGTTGAGTTCGAAGTGCTGTTAGGAGCGCCTGAAACCGCAAGGCTGGCCTCTTTGATATCGACTTTCAACTCACCCACATCACAGTGAACCTTGAAGCTGCATGAGGCTTCATCCGCATCTCTGACATCGTCGCCATCCATGTCAGCCCATATCCAATAATGAGCAGGAACGCTTTCATAGGAACCATACGGCTTTCCGGCCGGCACCGTCAGTTCGAACTGACGGGTGAAGAATTCGCCTTTCGGCACAGTGAAAAGCTCTGAAGGCGGAAAGCTGGCATTTGCCAGCGGTATCGTATCTGGGCCGGCAAGATCTGCCTTCACCCAGCGTAACCGCGTCAAATCAACGTTACCGGTATTTCTACAGGTCAAATTGACGATTTTGGATGTATTCGGTGCAATACCACCGACACCCAGAGTTTCAACCATGACCTGAACCTTCGGAACGAGAGGAACGGTTGCCTGAAGAGTGAAAGACGCCCTGAACTCTGCGGCTTCCCAGCTTCCGTTATTGTTGTCGTCATGGTAGATATACTGAACACCTGAATAGACGCCGGCATCAGAACCTGCAGGCACGAAAAACGCCAGGTCGACCGGAATGGTCTGACCGGGATTAACAATAGCCGGAATCGGGTTGTCGACGGTATAGATGGCGATATTCGAAGAAGTGATAGTCGCAACACCATTGCCAAGGTCTGCTGCTGCAAGCCTGAGCCTGGAAAGAGGCAATCCGGTCGGATCATTGATAAGATCGAGACCGAAGCCGATATTCAAACCGGAAGGCTCGACCGACCCGGCATCGACCGTAGTGGGATTCAGGGTGTAATCCATAACCCCGACCTGAATTCTGATCTGAAATGTATCGCTGGCTTCAGTCACCAGGTCGCACAGGTTTGGATCACCACCTTCTTCTTCCCAGACCGTCCAGGTGGCGATATAAATTCCAGGGTTGGCAACGTTGACTGCCACAGCATCTGCAGCGCCGGTTCCGGCGACAGCCATGGCGCCATAAGTGCTCGGAGTCATGGTTATAGCGAAATGAGGAGTATTGGTTGCAACCGGCGGTACCGCCGACGGGGCTAATTTTACATTACTCAGACCAATGTTACCGCCGCTGAAGAAATTTACCGGGAAGGCTGGTGTGGTCTGGCCAACCGGCCAGGCACCCATATCGATCCGATCCTGAACGGCAAAAATCTTCTTGCGGGCCGGCACGGTGACCTTGACATTGTACTGGTCGTAAGGATCGTCGATATCGGCCATGTCATCCATGTCACGGTCATTATAGACCGACATCGTGGCAATGTAATCGCCGGCAATCTTGTTGTAGGGAATGAATAAAGTACCTGAAGCGGCTTTGCTGCCGCCACCGGTCAGACCGTTTACCGGATTGGGACTCATGCTCAGATTGGATTTGCTTATTTTATTGCCCGCCGGACCATTCAGGTCGGAGGTAATCCATTTAATATTATCGAGCTGGTAGTTGCCGATGTTCGAAACCGTACCATCCACCTTGCGCGACATGCCACATTCGAGAGACCCGAAATCCAGAGAATCAGGGCTCATCAGGATGCGTCGGCTGTATATTATCAGCGGGTTAGAGACACCCTTTCCGGAGAAAACAGTGCCTCCATCAGTCAGATCGTAGCCTGCTGCATACCAGGCAGGGGTCACGGTCACTGCATAGCTGGCCGTAAGTCCGGTGTCGGTGTCAGCCCTGTATGTCCAGGCCATCGATCGGGTCTGTTTAGCTTCAACCGTGATACTGGCCGGGGTCGGACCTGAAATCAGAGTTGCGCTGCCGTCAAAATTCGCATACGCAGAGGCCGCAATCAGTGCCGGCGGAGAAGCATTGGCGATTGTGGAACCCGTGGCCACCGTATTTGACGCGAGCATAGTGACGGTGAAATTTTCACCAACAAAAACAGATGCTGGAGATATGGTCAGCGAAGCGACAAGATTGCCCTGATCCTGAACCTTGAAATACTGCAGGGCAAGCATTGGACCAAAGTTTGAACCGATAAATGCATCCTTGTTATCGTCATCTTCAAGAGCGACGCTCCACACATTAAAAACAGCACCAGCCGGAATGTCGTAGTAAAAATCAACATAGCCCTTGCTGTCAGCTGCCAGCAGCGGCGAGAGAACCTGTGCACCGCCGGGCACATCGTTTGTTCTCGGTATCTGGGTGTTGTAAACTCTGATTCGGTACCAGTTGGCATCAGGGCCTGCAGGGTTGCCGTAAGCCCTGATGAACATTCGCTGGGTTCGCTTGAAGTCTTCCTGTTCGGTAACAAAATCTCCATCTCTTGATAGTTTGATACCGACTCCCACCACCTCCCACTCATCCTTGGGCGGCAAGCCATGCAGCCATGTCTGCGAGGCCGGCCAGTTCTGGTCATACCAGTAGACATTCGAGGTAAAAGTGCTGATACCGGCATCAGACTCAGGAGATACACTGACGTCATAAACAAGGTCGACATTTGCACCTTCAGGCAGCGCATAGGGCATAGCCGGCGAAGCCAACAGCTGATCAAAGGTTCCAAAACTGAATGTCAGGCTGGCGGCTTCGAGAATTGCGGTAGCCTGACCAGAATTGCCGACATTCACTATTACCTGCAGGTTTTTCTGGTTGAGGTAAACCTTAGCAGGATCGGCATCGATCGTATTGTTCTGCACCACCGGCGCCGTCTGAATAAGACAGATATTACTGGTAACCGGCGGGCTGACAAGGGGCGCCCCGGAATTGGCATCGAAACCATTGGCAGTTGCCGATGCAGAAAAATTGCCGTCACCGTCGGCAACGAAATTGAAGGTTACGGTTGCCTGCCCGTAACCGGGAACATCGATTACTGGAGGAATGCCACTGGTCTGAATAGCTGAACCGGGAGGAAAGGGCTGCAAAGCACTGGTTTTGGCACTGCTGACAACCGCACCGCCGGTATTGTCGAAGGTAAACGAGGCAGTAAAAGGCTGACCGACCGACACTTTGGCCGGCATAGAGAATAAAGCACCCAGCACGGCAGGTGAGGTGATTTCAAACTGGTTTTCGCAGTAGACAATGGTGTTGGTCGGGTTGGTGACCCTGACCCTGTAAAAACCGTAAGCAAACGAAGAATTCACGGACAACTCGTGGGAAATTTCGCCAACCGGGCTCGACTTTGAGCCTGAAACCGCAATGATATTGTCGCCGGCGTCAAGCCAGCGTATGTAATATTCATTTTCGGCCGCCAGGCTTTCAGCTTTGGCATAGATGATGATACTGCCGGCAGATGGGCGGTTAAAGCTTTGCTGCTGCTGTGTGAATGCAGAATCCTTGAAAGTGTTGATTTTGGCGGCGTTGATTGTCCATTGGGTCGGAATCAGAGCACCGGCACAACTCAAACCCACCCCGGTATTGCTGTCTTTACCGGAAACAGCCGCATCGACATCTGATGTGCCAACTGGAGACGAAGGCGAAATATCGACCCCGTAACGGGCAGTAGCTTCAAAACCACCGCCGATAAGAATTTCAAACGGCGTGATCGGGTATTCGTCGGTATAGAGGCCGAGAGTCAGATACGGAATAATACTGGAAGACATCCAGCGGGCCGTGGCTTCACCGCCATTGGAAACTCTTATAAATACCGGGGTATTGGTCTGACCGCGATAAACTGTGCTCGAGGCCACAATTTCTTCGATGATCAGTTCAGCCTTGTTCTGGATTTGCCAGGTATCGGGGCCTGTCCGCTCATCTTCAACGATCTGTCCCGAAAAAGTATTCGTGCCAGTGGCGATGCCGCCAATCGTGGCGTTACCTGATGGGCTAAACGGGTCGATATTAACCGTAAAAGTGGCAATAAAACTGCTCAAACCCGGAATTATCGTTCCGACAGGAGGTTCCTGAAGCACCATCGGCGGGTTGTATAAACCAACAGTGAATGTCAGACTCGCTGCATCGAATGAAAAAGGCGTTTCGCCGACATTGGAAATGTGCATTCTGACAAAAATGTCTTCTTCACCTTTGTTGACATATTCTCTATCTGTCTCAACCTGGTCGATGACCAGTTTAGCCTTGCTGCGAATCCGCCACTGTTTGGCGATCTGCGCTGCGTCATCACTGAATTTGATAGTCGTCAGCGGAACGGTTGCGGTCGCACGGGCATCAACGGTAGCGGTTCCTGTTGGTGAATTTATATCGACTCCGACATCGAAAAACACTGAAAGCACCCCGTTCCCAGGAATGGTCGCAGGAAGAGACGGAGACGAGAGAGACTGGGTGTGGTCACCAAGCGAAAAATTCAACTCTACCGATTGCAGTTCCACATCAGAACCATACAGGTTGCGAATGACGACTTCTACAGGAATGCCTGTCTGGCCCTGAGAAACACCGTCAGGAGTATTTGCCTTGACTTCCTCGATTCTGATACCGCCATATATGAAACTGACCTCGTTCAACACAGGTAGAGCCCCGGCGTTATTATTGCGTTGAAACCGGCATCGATATTGAATGTACCTGTCAGTATCGTTATCAAATGGTTTCAGGTCATAAGAACCGTCAACGATAGCTGAAGTTTCAGCGCTCCAGCCTGTCCAGGCACCGTCAGGCAAAGGGGTTGGGCCGGTTCTCGAAGATATAAGCAGCCGGTTGTTGGCATCGCCGCTGCACTTATAATTGATAGACTGCCATTGCGGGTTGGCAACCCTCGAATCAAATACCATCGATTCAATAAAAGAAACATTGACCCAGGTACCGACTGCACCACCGGTGATATTGGCGACCTGAGGCGTTACAGTCATCGCATCCATATACTGATAAAATGCGGTCGGACTGTTACTGGTGCCGATAAACAAAGGCGTGTGTCGCAGCCAGTTGCTGTTGTTGGTATTGGAGATACCAACAGTATGATTTGGAGCCACATTGACCGGGTTATCGGTACCGACAGGATCATACAGACCCAGGGGACTCAGGTAGAAATATCGCAGAGCAATATCACCACTGCGATACAATACTGCCTGAAATCGGTAAATGTCGGTTGTAGAATTATAGCGGTTTGCAATCCAGGTAAAAACCACGCGGTCTGGATTGGTGAGGTAGTCACGGTAAATACCGGCATCCGATGGAGCCGGCGGAATTGGACCAGTTCGCAGGTCTACCCAGATAGGAGTTATCAGACATGTCCAGGTCGTACCGGCACCAGTTCTGACAAATTCATTCCAGCTGTTGCTATAGTCACCAAACCAGGAACTGTCGGTGGTCAAAACCCCGTTGGTCGTAACATCCCAACCGTTCTGGCGCAAGGTTCCAAAAAAGTAGAATGGCCAGCTCAGATTAAAATTTGTAATACCAATGTCATCGCCACGGTTCATGAAGTCAAAATCGTAGGCGCCAACGTCTTCCTGGCCCGGCGGCATGTTTTTTCGGCTGTAATAAGGCGTCCATTCTGTTACCGAGCTCTGACTGGCATTCTGGGTGAAGCGATAGGCAGTCTCATTGGTTGTTACGCCAGTATTTCCCCAGTAAATCATATAGGTTTTCGTTTCGCCCTGGGCCAAATTCACGAGAAAAACGATATCAGGGTTCGAAACAGAAGCGGACATGTTATATCTCGGCACTTCGTTGCCATACTCGTCGGTTACTCTGAATTCACCTACTGCTGAAGGCTGCGAAGCCAGCGGAATCGCGAAAGTCACCCGGCATGGGGCATTCATGCGATCGGTAATATTGTTTTCCTTAACCGTGACCGGCATCGAATAGCGCCAGTATCCGCCACCGCCCGTGCCAGAAGGCACTTTCGGCCTGATTGAGTCGGGATCGGCAGTGGTATCGATCATATTCAAAACTCTGGCATTGTGGAAATAGCTCTGCGATGCCGTATCAACAAGAACCGGGTCGCGGCGGGCAACAAAACCGTTGCTCGAACCGATCGCTTCAATCGCCTTGAAGTTGTTGATGCCGCGCACCGAGGCATAATAGACCGTACCGCTCGCCAGAACCGGCGTAGTTACGGCCGCCTGCCCTACGGTGCCAATTTGAGTCCAGGGGTAGACGTCATCGGAATATCTTGATTTGCCGACCGCCACCTCATATCTGATTATGTTGGCATCAACGTAATCCCAGTTCATTTCAACGCGGTTCTCAAAAAATGTCGCGGCAATATCAGGGCCAAGACCATCACGCACGACGATATTCGTCGGAATCAGCGACTGAAAACCGTTACTGCTGCTATAGCCCAGCAATACCCCGCCGGCATCGTAGACGCGCACCGAACAGAAATAAAACTGCCCGTCAACCAGCGCCAGGCCGGTTAGACTGATGCTTGTGGCAGTGCCCGCATCGGTCCAGTTTTTCAGATCAGTGCCACCGATCGCCGTGCCAATCGCCACTTCATATCTCGAAACCGGGAATGCCGGGGCATCCCAGTTCACGTCAACCGTATCAGGAGCGAAGGTAAAGTCGACATCGGCCGCCGGGCCGTCTCTGACCTCGATTTTGCTGAATTGAAAGCCGTCGCTGGTATCGGCAGGCAGGCTGCCGGCACCCAGAACGATACGAACCGAACAATAATAAGTGATGCCAGTATTGAGAGTAAACCCCGACAGGGTGCCGCTGGTAGCCAGTGCCATGTCGGTCCAGCCAACGATTTCAGTGCCGCCTGGCGTGGTGCCAAGCGCCGCTTCATAACGCACTTTGGTGATGGCGACATTATCCCAGTTCAGCGATATCGATGTTTCGCTCATGCTAATATCAATATCAGCTGCAGGGCCATCACGAACCGTTGTCGAATAGGAAACTGCCGGCGAAAAACCGTCGCTGGTAAAAGTTCCCATGACTGCTGAGGCGCCATCTACGGCCCGCATGCTGCAATAGTAAGTACCGCCGTTGGTCAGGCTCAATCCGGTGAAAGTATGGCTGGTCGAAACGCCGACGTTTGTCCAGCCACGGACTTCTGTGCCGCCTACGGTTGTGAGAGCCACCTCGTAACGATCAAGAGGCAGAAAGGGCGATATTGCATCCCAGTTCAGGGTAACGTCAGTTAACGAAGCAGTAAGATCGACGTCAACACCAGAGCCATCACGCACTGCAGAGATCAAAGCTGCATAAACAAAACCATCGCTGGTGCTTGGTGAGAGGGTTCCAAGCGAGTGCACTATTCTGATGGAACAATAATAAGTCGTTCCGTTGGTCAGACTGAATCCGTTGAGTGTGCCGCTGGTACCCAGCCCCATGTTGGTCCATTCCTTGATATCAGAACCACCTGGCGTAGTGCCGAGCGCCGCCTCATATCTGACTTTGTTATTGATCGCCACGTTATCCCAGTTCAGGTCGATAGAAGTCTGGTTCAGGCTATAATCAACATCTGCTGCCGCGCCGTCGCGAACTGTTGTCCCATAAGAAACGGCTGGAGCAAAACCGTTACTGCTGAAAGTCCCCATAGAAACAGCCGACCCGTCGACAGGTCGCACACTGCAATAGTAAATGTTGCCATTGGTCAGCGTTTGACCGGTAAATGTATAACCAGTGAGCACTCCAACGTTTGTCCAGTTCGCGACATCGTTGCCACCAGCAGTGGTTCCAATCGCAACTTTATAGTGATCAACCGGAGCGGTGGGAACAGCATCCCAGTTGAGAGCCACATCGGTCACAGAAGCTGAAAATGTGATGTCGGCCCCTGATCCATCGCGAACCGCAGTAGTGACATAAGTCACACCATCGCTTGGACAGGCATTCAGAGCCCCGTTTGCTGTCGTGACGATACGCACCGAAGTATAGTATTTCGTGCCATTGACCAGCGACCGACCGGTAAAATTATAATTCGTAGCCCCGCCCACGTTTGTCCAGTCGACCACATCCGACCCGCCGGCAGTGGTTCCGAGTGCAACCTCATAGTGGTCTTTCTTCATGCCGAGAACATCGGCAACACCAGTCCAATTCATGGAAAGATCTGAAGAACTGTTGGTATAGTCTATATCGGCCCCTGAGCCATCGTTGACCGTCGTTCTTATAACGGGCAGTTCTTTTGACTTTGGCGATTCAACGCCATCAAGACCAACGTCGGTAACCGTGTAAAATACAACTGCCGCAGCCGGAGGAGCTGCATCGGAGAAATCACTGTTTGTACTGGTATTGAGTGCCGCACCATAGGTTCCTGAAGTGGTGGTGCGAAAGATTTTGTATGGGGTGGCGCCAAGACCGTTGGCGGCAATCGGGGTAGTACTGTCGTTCCAGTTCAGTTCATTCGTGCTGCCGTTCAAAGTGGCAGACAACCCATGCGGGCTGAAATCAACCCGCAGATTATCAACGTAAGCACCGTTGCCGCAGCTTCTATCAACACGATAGTACCAATACACCCGATAAATATAGTTTGTGGAGGTACTAAGAGCAGCACTAAACGTTTGAGTATCCCATGCAGCAGTATGAGCCGCAGTGAGATCTGAATAGGGAGTAAAAGAAACAGGCTCATTTGGAGACGTACCTGAATTTTCACGAATCTGCAGATATAGATAGTGCAAATCTTTAGTACCGGCTATAACGTCTCTATGAGAAAAAGTCAGACTTGCAACAAAAGGATCTGCCGGCGTTGAAAAGTCTTGAGATAGAATTGAGTTTAAAGAAGCATCTTTGATACCTCCGCCCCAGAAGGATGGCTCATCATGAAATACGTAATAACACCCACCATTGACATTGGACCAAGCCCAAGTATCCATGTGCCTATTTATTACATCAGTCGGAGTCGGCGTGGAAAAGTTAGTTAAATGTTCTGCAGGGTCCCATGAAGAGGCATCTGTGGCAAATGTGGAATTGGCAAGCTGATTAAGAGCAAAAGAAGAATTTGCAAAATACAGCACCTGCCCCAGAATCATTAAAATACAACAAACTTTTCTGATCGACCAACCAGAAGTCAAAATCTTGTTTATTTTTTTCATAAATCTCCCCATATCTCTGAACGCCTGTTCAATGCACCTGTACAATTTTAACAGAAAATTCCCTGTTCTCACAGGGGGAATGCGGATCAGCGGGTCAAATCACGGTATAATGCAGTGATCTGCCATGCCAGTAGCAACAAAAGAAGTAAACCTAAAACATACCACAGGTATACTCTCCAGGAATTTGAATTTTCGATGGTCAATAGGCTCTGGTGCCTGGCAATTTCAGCATGGTCGGAACTGCGCTGCGCCAGTTCGAGAAACATCCGGCGAACCTTCTCATTTCCCGGCTCTCTTTCGAGGCGCTCTTCGAGCAGCATTTTGGCCTGTTCGTATGGCAGACTCGCGATTCTCGCCAGCAGTTCGTCTTCTGCAGGGGGCAGTTGCTCAGAGATTGGCTCAGGTCTGCGATCCAACCAGGACGGGCGCGGCAAAGAAGGCCTGAGTTCACGGGCGTGCATCCAGAAGAGTTCGGCATTGGCCATGTCGCCGGCATTGCGTGCCTGCTGTGCCAGAATCATCAGTTCGGTGACTTTGCGGTCGACGCCCTGCCTGATTTTTGTGGTGCGCACATTGGCCTGAGCGCAAGACGCCATCGCCCAGACCAGAAAAAGAACCAGGCCAGCCTTTAACACCCTTTTCAGCATATTTCTATACTGATTCTAGCATTTTCAATTACTGCACGCGCCGCAAATTTTTTTTACATATCAACGTAGCTGTAAAATATGAAGTTCATTAATACTAATCTTCCAGCAGGTCAAACCTACTCAAAATAATCATCCGTGCCAATCCGTATGAAATGAAAATCTATCTTTCCTCATGATTTTATCTGTGTCAATCAGCATTCATCCGCAGAAAACAAAGATTTTTATTTTGCAGCAATCTTTGAATTGCTTCTATGACACTATTCGAGTTAAAATATGAAAAAATCGATAGATCAAAACGAAAGGAAATACTAGAATGCTGACAACCAAATGCAGTTTTGATGCCGGGAGTCACACTTTTTTGCATTGCAAAAAGACAATTCCGATAACCTTCGGCTACGAAACTTACGGAAAACTGAACGCTTCCGGAGACAACGCCATTCTGGTTTGCCAGTATTTTACCGGTCATGGGCATGCTGCCGGTAGATACAATGATTCAGACGCGATCCCAGGCTGGTGGGACAGCCTTATCGGTCCGGGAAAAACAATAGACACCGACAGGTATTTCGTCGTCTGTTCCGATTGCATCAGCAACATAAACTTTAACAGCCCTACGGTCATCACTACCGGGCCGGCCAGCATCAACCCCGAGACAGGCAAGCCATACGGCATGAGTTTTCCGATTTTCACTCTCGACGATGTCGTCATGCTGCAGCGCAAGCTGATAGATCATCTCGGCATCAAAAAACTGCGCTGCGTGCTCGGCCCTTCGATGGGTGGCCTGCAATCATATCTCTGGGCAAAATACTTTCCGGAAATGGTCGAAAAAGTCATTGCCGTTGTGGCCACGCCGATGGTACGCCCGGCCTGCCTTATGGTTCCAAATCAGCTGGGCATCGAAGCGATAATGCTCGACGAAAGATGGAACAATGGCGATTACTACGGCAGTGAACCGCCACTCAAAGGCCTGCTGCTCGCTTTCAAGATGCTGCTGTCTGCAACGCGCACCGATCATTGGGCAGAAACCTGTTTCGGACGCAAAGTGCCAGACCCGTTTTTCCTGACTACCGAAAACCCATATCTCAGTTTCAAAGGCAAATTTCTTGTTGAAGAGGGCATCGAGCAGACGGTAACGGCACGCATGCAATTTTTCGATCCAAATTCATATATGTATATCGCCAAGGCCAACAGCCTTTTCGATCTTTGCCAGACTGGCGAATCACTGGCTTCCGCTCTCGGAAAAATCAAAACACCAGTCAGAATGATCATTGACGAATCAGATCTCATGTTTACCCGTGAACAGGCAGAACAGGCACAGCCACTGCTTCCAGACTGTCAGGTCAGCTACTACAACAGCCATAACGGGCACCTGTCGTGCCTGTTCGAAACCGGGTATCTGATCGAGCCGCTGAAAAATTATCTCAACGAGTGATTATCAGCATGGGCGCAGCATGCTGCGCCTCCACATGCCATACAAATGGAGAGGAAACAATGAAATCAAAACTGATCAGTATCGAACAGGCCGTTTCACTGGTTAAAGATAACGACCGCGTTGTTGTCGGCGGTTTTGTCGGCAGCGGGCATCCTGAAGCACTCACTTCTGCGCTCGAGCGACGCTTTCTGGCTGAAGGGCATCCGCGTGACCTTGAACTCTACTTTGTCGCCGGACAGGGAGACGGCAAAACCCGTGGTCTCAACCATTTCGGCAACGAGGGCATGGTTAAACGCGCTGTTGGCGGGCATTGGGGTCTGGCACCGCGCCTCGGCCAGCTGGCCCTTGAAAACAAACTGGAAGCCTATAACCTGCCGCAGGGCGTTATTTCACATATGTTTCGCGACATCGCCGCCGGAAAGCCCGGCACCATTACCCACGTCGGCCTGCAGACCTACGTTGACCCGCGTCTGCAGGGCGGTAAAATAAACAGCCGCACGACCGACGACATTGTTGAAGTCGTAAAATTCGACGATAATGATTACCTGCGCTATAAACATTTCGGCATCGACGTCTGCCTGCTGCGCGGCACGACTGCCGACGAATTCGGCAACATCAGCATGGAGCAGGAAGTCGCCCCCCTGGATGCACTTTCTCAGGCAATGGCAACCAAACAACGCGGCGGCATCGTCATCTGCCAGGTGATGCGGCTGGCCCGCGGTGGTGGCATCAATCAGCTGTTCGTGCAGATTCCGGGCATTCTCGTCGATTATGTCGTGCTTGTCGACATGGTCAAAGAACCACATCTGCATATGCAGACTTTTCTTGAACAATATTGCCCTTATTATTCCGGCCAGGTTCAGTTTCCTGAAGATTCTTTATTCAAGCCGATGGAAATGAGCATTCGCAAGATTATCGCCCGTCGCAGCATGGTCGAGCTGCTGCCGCTGGGTAATTGCACTGTGAATCTCGGAATAGGAATGCCTGAAGGCGTTGCCAATGTTGCAAGAGAGGAAAACCTGCGCGACCGGATGACCCTGACCGTTGAATCCGGGCCAATCGGCGGACTGCCGGCCTCAGGTCTTTCATTCGGAGCTTCATACAGCCCGTCGGCGGTGCTGCCGCAGCCTTCGCAATTTGATTTTTACGATGGCGGCGGGCTGGATATCGCATTTCTCGGTGCCGGCGAAATAGATGCCGAGGGCAACGTCAACGTCAGCAAATTCGGGCCTAAATTCGCCGGCTGCGGTGGTTTCATCAACATCACCCAGAATGCCCGCCGGGTTGTTTTCTGCACCACGTTCACTGCCGACGGCCTCAAGACCGAACAGAAAGATGGGCGAATAAAGGTTCTCAGCGAAGGCTCTACTGCCAAATTCGTCAAAAAGGTCGAACAGGTCACCTTCAGCGGCCGCTATGCTCTCGAAAAGGGAACTGAAGTTACCTATGTCAGCGAGCGTGCCGTATTCAGGCTGCAAAAGGATGGCCTGCATCTGATCGAAATAGCTCCGGGTATCGACCTGCAGAGCGAGATAATCGACAAAATGCAGTTCAAGCCTGTGATTTCGGGGTCACCGCGTCTGATGAACCCGGCAATCTTCGTCGATCAACCAATGAATCTGCAGGACTGAAAAGGGGGTATCCAGATGCGAAAGATTCTATCTGCTGCGATTTTGACCGCACTTATATTTTCAGGTTCCACGTTGACCGCCGAACCAGCCGAGCAGTCGAATCTGCAGTGTCTTGTAATCGGCCAGGAAGCCGATCCGGCACGCGGCAGGCACCTGTTCAAACAGGCTATGGAAGCATGGCTTCGCGGACAGAGAACTGAAGCGCTGAATTTTTATGAAAGTGCGATCATAGCTGATCACAGCATTTTGAAGCATGAAGATCAGGGCATGGCAATGGCCCTGCTCGAAAAATACCGCGACCCGGCACGCGGCAATGACCTTACAACTCTCTGCAGACGCGGCTTTTTCGAAAATATCCTCGTTGGCAACCTGCAATCATCGATTCAATACTATGAAAAAGCTGCCGAAATCGCCGACAGTGAAAGCGACAGGCAACTGGCAGCCGATGAGGCAGAACGCCTGCGCGGGCAGCTTTCCTATATCGTTGAATGGCAAAAGGGGATTGAACGAACTAACCGAATTCTGCGGGAAAAGGACCTTGTTGAATATGAGCAGACGAGCAAAATTGCCGATCTCGAACAACAGGTCGAAGAAGGTTCTGGCGAACTCGAAGAATTGCAGACGCGTCTGACTTACCTGCAGAAACAGGAAAAGGAAGTCATGGAAGAGATGTATTCGTCGGTGCGCAATGCCGCCCGCTATCGCCGGCAGCACTATTACCCGGGTGCCTACCAGACTGGAACCCCGGACCCAAGTGCAACGACTTTTCCAGAAGGGAACTGGGGTGCCGACAATTCCCAGAACCAGCAGCAGATTGCAAATCCATACGCCGGGCAGTCAAATTCAGGTATCGGTGCCGATGCCGCTCTCAATCGTTTCTACGTTTATCGAGGTCGGGCTCGGCGCCAGCAGGACCGACTCGATCAGATACGCGCCGAGATTTCGGGGCTGCAGCGCCGCATCGCGCAAACGGAAACCTCGATGAAAAATCTGCGCCGCCAGGCCAGTGATGAGGC
>CAYYUI010000085.1:4174-20364 GCA_964474705.1 uncultured bacterium | reverse complement strand
AATCGCCTGACCTGCCATGAAACCGCACAGAGAGACAATTAAGTAAGCGTTTGCCCTGACACACAATATAAATGCATAGCAGGCAGATAGAAAATTGCGTTATAATTTACCGACATGGAAGCACTCAGAAGAATCTTAAAGCTGCTGGGAATTATCAAAGATCGTCGTCTGAAGGAAATTCAGAACGATCAGAACTGCTTCACTACCTGTTCTGCCGAAGAACTCCAGGCCTGGCAGGATTTCGTCGCCTGGATCGATCTGCTGGAAGCTTCACCAGACAATCCGGCCCGCCGACTTCTTGCTGAAATACTCCTGCCATGTGGCAGTATTTCCGAAAGACTGCTGTTTTTTCAAAGCCGGCAGCGGGCCCGTGACGACTGGGCTGACATACTGCGTTTCGCCGACCTGCCCATACAGTTTGGTCAGAATACCTTTGAAGCATTGAATGCTGAGTTCGCCCGAGCCGGAACCATCAAAGACCAGATCGCCATCATCAACAGCTTTTTTTCGACTGCCGACCCGACCCATGCTGAAATGCTGCTGCTGCTGATCGAAGGCAAAGCCGACCGACGGATGCCGCCACAGACAAAGCAGGCCGCAGAACTGTTCGAACGGGAAACAGCGGTTCGCGACCGTCTCAAATCGCTGCTGGATGGTGAACTGAGCGACATACTGCGCTGGTGGCTGATCAGATCAGTAAACTCAGCGGTCGGCGCTTCGCAGATATTTCTGCGCGATACGGTAAAAAATCGCCGCGACCTGCGTCTGCAATGCATGCTGATGCCAATACTGCTGAAGACCGGTTTTGAATGGGCAAGCCGAAGTGAAGGGCAGACAGCCGACTTTACCGAATCGATGCAGTCACACATGTATGCCAACCGGATCGCCAGGCTAGCAGAGCTGATCGAACCAGCCTGACGTCAGACCGCACTTAAGCCCGGTACACAATCAACAGCGCCTGCGTATCTGCACCGGCAACGACAAAACCTCTGAAAATCGCCTCATAGATGGCGCTGCAATCATCGGAACAACTGACCGACAATCTTTCGGCAAGGCTGAACGGCGAAACTTCCCGACCGGCATAAGCGATGAGAACCTGGCCTGCTTCAATATTCATTTCCATGGTGCTTTCAATTAAAAGTATCTCTTTGCGACCAAGATCATAAAGCATCATCCGGGGCATGTTTAACCCGGCAGAATTTACCCTGCCATCAGGCATCAACAGAAGACTCTGCAGTTGAACCGAAGCGCCACAGGCGTTTTCCCGGCTTTTTTTCAGCAATTCCGCCATTGAAGCGATAAACACGACTGGATTATCGAGCTTTCCCTGCAGTTGCATGGTGGCTGATCTAACGAACGCCAGAACGAGACTTCCAGCTACGCCGTGATCGAGGGCCCGGCCGAACACCAACCGGCAATTCCCGTCCTCGCCATCAACCCGGTCGAAATATTCGCCACTGAAACCTGAAGCCATGCCGGCACGACAGAAATATTGCAGACAACCGACTTTTTGCGGCTCAGACATACTGGTTACAAGTTTTTCCTGAACCTGCGAGGCAACGTGCAACTCTTCAAGATCTACGAGTGTCTCATTGAAAATCATTGCCAGATGCCCGAACTCATCACCGCCGAGGTCAGGTACCCGCCAGGCAAAATTGCGTTCATTCAGAGCGGTTACCCCGGCCTGCAGCTCACCCAGAGGCTGCAGAATGCTGCCGGCGATGAACAACCCGACTGACATTGAAATAAGCAGGCTGACAAAAGCGAGCAGGCTCAACAGGCGTCGTTTATCTTCGACCTGAGAATCGATAAGACTGAGGGGCAACAGGCCCAGCAGTCTTATATTAGCGAGCGCTACACATTTATGCCCAAAAAGAATACATGGCTCTCCCTTGAACATGCAATTTTCAGGGCGTGCAACATTGCGATCACGCAGTTTCAAAGCGAAACTCCTGAGACGGGAATCAGTGAGAATTTCATCGGGGTAGCCAACATAGAAGCGTTCTTCGACCGCCATGACTTTGAGTCCAAGCTCGTTGCGATTTATAGAATGAAAAACGCGGCTGATGAATGACATCTCGAGGTCGTCTGAATCCCAGAGGTAGAAAAGCAGATAGTCGTAGACTGCTTTGTCAAATAGCTGCAGCATATTGACATAGGTGGGGTGGCGTTTTGCACCGAGCCCCCATTCGGAAAACGAACCATGGTCTGCGAAAGCCCGAATCAGCTCGGTCGGGCTTCGTTGCGTCAGAGTTTCACTGACAATCTCTGCTTCGGTGCCGGCTTTGCTTGACAGCGGCTGTTTGTTGAGTGTGGCCAGAACATAAGTGCCAATCTTGTACATGGCCTTCATGGTATTTATGCGAACCTTGTCGCTTTTGAAACCGGGAGAAAATGCCTCGTGCAACTTTTCATCACGCAGTATGCCACGTTCGCTGGCCACAAAACCGCTACTGCTTGCTACCAGATAGAATGCGTAGGGGCGGGGGGTCTGAACATCGATGAACTTTTTTACTGCCCCACGAACAATACCTTTCACTTTGAGCTGGCTGCGAAATTCTTCGAGGGCATTCTCAATGCGGCCTTTCTGAATAGTGAACTCATTGCCATACAACTCATCGATATTCTGCAGATAGGCCATGCCGGCATTATAGCAGTCGGCAACGAGACCTGATCTGAACTGCTGCAGATAATCGCTGCCAATCGTATAGACGACAAAGCCGGGCAGAGCATTGGAGGCAAGAAACAGCAGCAGCAACTGCTTCTGCAGACGCAGTGAGAATGACCGGCCCATGACAATGGCAAGATAACTGAACCGTGCTATCAGAGCGAAGCCTGCCAGCATAAGCAGAGCCAGAAACCCGGTTAACGACGAAATCGACACTGCTTCAATTTCGCCAGCCCTGACAGCGCAGAAAACCGTCATTGTCGAGTCGATATAATTGACAAGGAGATAATATCCGGGCAACCTTATGATGCTGCTCAGGCTTTTCTGCAATATGTCAGCCTGTTCACGCATGGCGAGGGCAAGATCCGGGTCGCGGCATGAAACCTGGCCATCGCTGATATAGCCGGTTATCAGTCTGCCGGCATTCTTACCGACATGAAACCTGACACCGCAGTATGAATCGAGCACATCATGCGGCAGAAACACCGACAAACCGGCGGTATCACAGAAATTCATCCAGAGCAGCGGTTTGCCCGCATCGGCGTGGCCACGACGCAGGGTGATGTTTTTTCCGGAAAAGCAGTTGTGAAAGTAGCGCGGAAAAAAATGTGGCCCATAGAGCAGGCGAAGATTGGCATAAACGTCAGGCGGAATTCCCTGTTCGCCGCCCCGAAAACCTTTGTTTTTGAACTTCAGCATCGCGGTAAAAGCAGCTTTCATATCTGCTTTGAAAGGCTCCAGCGGGAAATTGCTGAAATGAATACCACCATCTGCGGAATTGATAAAGAACTGCAGATTCAGACCGTGATCAGCAGAGAACTTTTCCACCGCGGATTTCAGTTTTGCCGGTTCCGGATTATTGTCGAAAATACCGGCCAGGGAAGTACACAGGTATTGTTCGGTTGCCGCGTAATAACGCAATGATTCAAGCCGCTCGGCAGCATCGGTCTCAAAAACACGAATTCTGCCGGTCTTCTGCAAAGAGCTTACATGATACAGTCCGGTCAGGATTACCAGAGCCGGAAGAATCACCAGTGACACATTCAATTTTGCCCAGCGCAGTATCGGTCGATCAGGCATGATTTGCCTCCAGGCGCAGAAGCAGAAAGGTCAGATCGTCATCCTGGCACAGCGCCCAGCTGCGATAGCCTTCTATGATGTTACACCAGTAAACTTCAAGATCACTGTGCCAGGCACTTTGCAGCAAATCAGTGAAACGCTGATAGCCGAACTGCTCGCCGGCCGCTCCCACCGATTCGATTATGCCGTCGGTATACAGCACAAGGGTTTCACCCGGCAGCAGGGTTCCTGAATACAGGCTCGGCATTTTTTTACTGCTGCTGCCGAGAGGCATGCCGCTGCGCTCGATCAAAACAGCTCCTCTGCCATCTGATTTAACAAGACCGGGGTAACAATGACCGGCATTTGCAAAAGAAAAGGCACCGGTCTGTATGTCGACATCAAAACATACCGCAGTCATCATGCGCCGCCAGTTACGCCTCTTGAGTTCAAGCAGAACCTGATTGGCGTTGACCAGAAGTTGCTGCGGCTGCATTTCATCAGAACCGGCGGCGGCAATCACCGCTTTTACCATCGCCATAATCATGGCGGCAGGAATTCCATGGCCGGCGACGTCACCGAAAAAAATGCCCAGATTGCCCGATGGCAATCTAAAATAGTCAAAATAGTCTCCTCCCATTTTGCTCATGAACAGTGAGCGTGCAAATAGCTGCAGGCGACCGGCAGAAAAGCGGCCGGGCGGCAGAAGACTTTCCTGAACAGCGGTGCCTACTGCCAGTTCTTTCATGCCTTCGAGAGTGCGATTGAAGGTGGCGATCAGTTCGCCAAATTCATCTGCAGATCGATAGTCGATCCTGTAGTCGAAATCACGTAAACGCATACGCGCTATGCCCTTATCCAGTTCTTCTACAGGCACAAGCAGACGGGCAGCGAAAAAACGCGCTACCTGAAACAGAATTATCGCAATCAGAAAACCGGCGATGTAGAAGTTCAGCTTGAGATTTTCGAGCTTCTCTTCGATGAGCCGCTGGGGATAAAGCGCGCCAAGAATGCCGTCAGTAATTTCGTTACCGACGATAGAGGTGAAAAGATATTTCTCGCCGTCAATTTCGAGATTTTCTCGGGTAACCAGCTTGCGATTGAGAGTTTGTTTGAACAGATGCCTGATCTGGCGATTATCCTCAGCTTTGAGCGCCAGAATATTTTCGCTGCTGCGTTCGAAAACGAGAATGCGTCGTGGTGCCACCGCATCTGCAGTTTCCTGAAGCTTGGTAACGACAAAAGTTCGCATAAAAGCGGCAGGGTCCCAGGAAATGCCGAAGGCTCCCCAGGCGGCGAATTTTCCGGTTTCGGGTTCGTTTCCTCCCAGCATTCTGATGAATGACAACCGCCCTGAATCACCGGTATTGAGCACAACAAACCGGCCCATATACCAGAGAAAATCATGCAGCATCAAATCGCTTGAAGAAACCTCGTCAAGAACGCTTCTAGCCGCAACTACCTCTAGGGACCCGCCGGAATTGAAAAACTCGAGCGCTTTCAACAATAGCCCCCTGACCATTTTCTCACTTGGATTGAAAGACCATGAACTGCGAAAAACCGTTTCGCCTTGATGATTGTAAAGCACCGCTTCCTGAGGAGAAATGGATGCCGTAAGTTCCTTCAGCCTGTTGATCTCGGTTTCCGGCCATTCCCTGCTTTCATAGACAAGATTTCGTGCATCGATGAATTCATTCAAACGCCGTGAAAGACTGGCACCCACCTCGGGAAATCTGACGTCAAATTCTTTCAACACCCGCACTGATTCCTGATGGGTTGCATTGATAAGATCCTTTTTCTTTTCACTGAAAAATTCATATCCTACCGAAACCAGCATCAATATAGGCAAACCATTGGCAAACAGAAAAAGAAGAATGATCTTATGCTGCACCGGCAGAGAAAATCGCCGCAGTCGAAGACTGCTGCAATATATGATAAATCCGGCAATAATAAGCCAGCGCAACAGTAAAAAAACAAATTTTGCCGCCGTATCTGCAGGATCAGTAAGATTTGCGACCGACATATAACTTATCGTAAGCAACTCAGGAGACGAAAGGCGGAAATGGGTGAGAAAATTGGCACTTTCGCGTTTCGGCTCGGCGCAACCGGCGAATTTTCCAGCTTCGAGCCTGATTTCAGCAACCGCTTTTTCATCCGGGGGCAGACCATAGCTTTCATGAGTAAGCGGTGCCAGGCAGGCCAGCTTAATATCGCTGTGAGCGGCATTGAAACGGTCGATAATTACCCGTGGTCCAATGTTACTGCCAAGAATGGAGGCATCGATAAAGCAGACCAGCGCAAAATCGTGGCCGGTATAATACCAGAGGAGGCGTTTCTCCGGTTCTTCGCCGACAAAAAGGCACCGGCCGCGATACTCTGGTTGAAAAGGTTCGAGCATGAATTTCTGCACAAGAAATGGCCCGAAATAGCCACGCAACAGCTGCATTCTTTCGCTGATCATCTGCGAAGACGTCGGATCGGCCGTCGGATTTTCAGTGAACAGGCGTTTCAATTCGCGCAAGACCAGGTACATAGCCTTGAGCACATATTGATACTTCTTCTCATCGGTCAGACGCTGATCAATGTTGCCATGTCTGTCATAGACGATGAACTTCAGTTTTCCTGGAAACATGCGGCGCAGCGCAGCAATTTTTTCCGCAAGCCTGGAAAGCGCTTCTGGCTGGTTGTCTACGGCGGCAAAATTCTTCTGAAAGAGTCCGTGAAAGAAAACCCGGTCGTCATGGAAATTATTGAGAGTATCGAGATGGTGTGACAGCCTGTCAAAGCAGTCTTCCGTCATTTGCGCTCTCTGCAGACGAAAATGACTGACCAGCATCGTCCAGCCCAGGCAGCCGGGCAATATCAGCCCGAAAACCATCAGAGCCGTGACTCTGGTAAATCTCTGAAAAAAGGCTTTCACCCGCAGGTTTCCTCCGGCATCGAGATGACGACAACCGTCTGATCGTCATCACACCGATAACCCCGTCTTGCGGTTTCGAGTTCGGAATTCAAGGCAAGATAGTAAGCTTCAGGCTCAACAAGATCGATACCGGACAATATTTCGAGCATAGGTTCGAAGCCAAGGCCGGCATTGCGATAGAGGCCGGCGGTGTAAAAGACCACTTTTTCACCAGGCTGCAGATCGATACTGCACCGCGAAATTTTCGCTGATTTTCCGGCACCGAGCGGGGTTGAAGGCAACTCGATCAGGCGCTTCGACTTACCGGTATCCAGAAGAACCGGCGAGCAGTTCCCGGCTCCGGCGATGGTAATTTTATCGGTTTCGGCGTCGATCAGAACATATTGCAGCGACATGAATTTGCGTTGCAGACCAGTATTGCTGCTTGACCGCATCAACAGATCGATACGGGCCAGCATTTCCTGAGGCTGCAGATATAGTTCACCAAGCTGCATTATACATGCCTTCACAAAGGCCATAACCAGAGTTGAAGCTACTCCTGACCCAACGACATCACCGGCGAAAAAGCCAAAATAGCGTTCATCAACCGGATTCAAGGCAAGAAAGTCGCCGCCAAAGCTGGTCATAGCCATGCTGCCGCCGTATAACTTCAGTCGGCCATGCTGTTTCACGGCAGAAAAGCTGTCGATAAGCTTTTCCTGCACCATCGAAGCCGTATGCAGTTCTTCGAGATCGACCAGGGTGGTATTGAAAATCTGCGCCAGGTGGCCGAATTCGTCGCCACCCAGATAAGGCAGTCTATAAGCAAAATCCTGCTTCTGCAGGGCAATGACGCCGTTCTGCAGCTCGCCAAGCGGCCGCAGTATCGAGCGCGACACAACCAGGCTCAGAGCCAGCGAAACCAGCATACTTACCAGACCAAGAGCAATGAACAGTCTGCGTTTGCCACTGACTGCCCGTTCAATAGCATCAACCGGAAAAAGGCCCAGCAGGCGCATGCTCGCAAGCGACGAACATTTCAGACCCATCAACAGATGTTTTTTGCCCTGCCAGTCGCAGAAGTCAATTTCAGTGCCGGTCTTTTCGCGCAGCCTGCCGGTATAATTCAGCAGCTGTTCATGCTGAAGCAATTCATCGGGAAAAGAGAATCTCAAGTCTTCATTGACCGCCATAACTTTTAGACCGAGCGGATTGCGATTCAGATCGGTGAACATTCTTTTTATATAGGCGTATTCGAGAGCTCTTGGCTCCCAGAGGTAGAGAAACACATAGTCGGCCCGGTCGGGTTCGAAAAGCCGCAAAATCTGGATGTATGCCGGGTAATAGCGCCAACCCATTCCCCATTGCCAGAAAGAGCCGGTTGCAGCAAAAAATTCCTGAAACATCTCGATTGATTGAAGTTGTCCGAGCGATTCGGCAATAAGCTCGACCTGAGCTACAATCATTTCTTCAATACTTTCCCGGTTAAGCAGCGACAGATAATATCGCCCCAGCTTGCCCATCGATTCGATCAGTACCTTCATCTGCCTAAAATCGCTGTCTTTTCCCTGAATGCGGTTTAAAAAGTTGCCGTCTTTCATAATGCCATATTCACTGCCGATCAATGGGGTATGGCTGCCGACAAGAACCATTCTGAAAGGGTCAGGCCGCTGAATTTCGAGAAACCTCGCCACCATGTCCCGATCGGGTGGACCTTTTTTTAAAGCTGTCCGCAGGCCAGCAAGGCCTCTGTCAAGGCGTCTGATCTGATCAGAAAACTCTGCCACCTGCATTTCATCGATACTCTGCAGATAAGTCATGCCGTTGCGAAAAGTCTCTGCCTGAAGAAGGATTTGGTATTCGTGCAGATAATCGAAGCCAAGTATAGCCAGAATACCCAAAGACAGGGAATTAGACAGAGCGAAAAGTATTATAAGCTGTTTTCTGATGCTGATATTTATGCCATAACCACGACAGAAAGCGAGATAACTGCGATAAACAAGTGCCAGAGCCAGAAGCGCCAGAACCAGAAGAACCGCAAACCGGCCGGCAGAAATGAATACGAGATCGACTGATGTCGTCGGAAAAAGGAAAGCTGCTTCGATGCCGGATTTGATCAACCCCTTGAAAATATACCAGCGATCGGTCCGGCAATAGTTAACCGTGGTTTCACAGATAGCGACACTTTCTGAAGCGGTCAAATCAAGGGCCGGCAGTTTCCTTAAAACGCCATCCCGGACGAGAACTATCTGTAAGCCGCTGGAACCGCGCATCGAGGCCATCTGATGTTCTATTCCGGGCAGGTTTTCAAGGGCCGGACGGGAAAAGAACACGGTCAGCCCGATGCGTTTCTGCCTTACCCTGACCCACGACAGGCGGCCATCAGGTGTTGAATCGCCGAAAAGAGGTTGAATATGCCGACCGCTGTAGCATTCAGCAAACACTTCCGGAAAGAACTGCGGCCCGAAAATGCGACGGATATTGGCCGTATCGCTCGCACTGATTCTATATCGGCCCGCATTGATGTCGCAGAATGAACGAAAAGCCAATGGCCAGTCAGCATTCATCTTAAGGTAATCGAAGTTCGCATGAAAAACAGTTCCATCACCGTTCCAGATCAGATATTGCAGCTGCAGATCCATTTCTTCATTGAGAGCTTCGATACCGGCCCTCAACTTTTCAGGCTTCTGGCGGCAGGCTTCGAAAACCTCGTTAATACGCAGACAGGCGTATTTGCCACCATCGGCAGCAAGCTGCAGGCTTTCAAGACGATTGTTCGCCTCAAGCTGCAGCATACGCAGCTTTCCGTCGCGATGCACCGAAGCGATGTAGTTCCAGCCGAACCAGCCGGCAATTACCGGCAGAAAAACGGCAAAAAACACGAATATCAGCCAGTTTAAAAAATTGCCGGAATATTTTTTTTCAGAATTTGTCATATTTAAGCATCAGCATGGTAATGTCGTCATCCTGAGTATGTGCCCAGCCAGAATAACCCTTGAATATATCCTGCCACCAGGTTTCAAGATCGGCGTTCCAGGTACCGAGCAACAGTTTCTCGAATCTGGCGAAATCAAATACTTCACCAGCGGCATTGGTTGCTTCGATTATGCCATCGGTATAAAGAATTAGCGTGTCTCCGGGTTGCAACTGGCCGCTCACCTCAGCGTAAGGCTTGCGGGTGGCATTGCCGAGAGGCATGCCGACGGCCTTTACATAGCTGACACTCTGGCGATTGTCAGAGACAATGACCGGGTAACACTGGCCGGCGTTGGCCAGCCTGAAATTGCCGGAAGTACAATCAAGTTCGAGGCACTGAGCGGTCATCATCCTCTTCCAGCCCTTTTCCTTGAGATGCAGAAAAATTGAATTGGCGCGCAGCAGCAGCGCTGATGGGCTGGAAAAATCAGATCCGGCGTTCGCTACAACCGCTTTGGCCATCGACATGATCAGAGCTGCCGGAATCCCATGCCCGGCAACATCGCCAAAAAATACACCGAGGCGATCTTTACCGATTTCAAAATAATCGAAATAGTCACCGCCCATTTTGCTCATGAATTCTGAGCGTGCATAAAGCTGCACTTTGCCGGAACGGCATCCGGATGGCGGCAACAGGCTTTTCTGCACCGCAGTGCCGACCGCCAGTTCCTGCATACCGGCGATTGTTTCGTTGAAAACACCGATCAGCTTACCAAATTCATCTTCGGAGACAAAGTCGATGCGATGTTTGAAATCCCGGCGGGCAATGGCGCGAATGCCATCAGCCAGGCCGGAAATCGGCACCAGAAGACGCCGCGAAAACGGCGCTACAATTATTAAAACCAGAAGCAGACTGGCAATTGCTGCCAGGACAATTCGTTCGAACAGCGTTTCGATCTGATCATCGATTATCTGTTTCGGATAAATGGCCATGATTACCGCATCAGAGAGCTCAATTCCCTTAAGGGACGTTGCAATGAACTCTTTGCCATCGACGAGAAGATTGTCTTCGGCCAGAAGCTTGCGACTCTGGGTTCGATGCATCAGTCGACGCAGGGTTTTCTGATCAGAGGCAGGAAAGACATTTTCGGTGCCGGATTCCATTACCATAAGGCGTCTGGGGGCGATTTTTCGATTCAGAGCCTCGAGCTGTTCATTGATGTAGGCACGCTGCAAAGCCTGTGGTTTCCAGGCCACCAGAACCAGACCCCAGGAATTGTGGTTTTTGCGGTCACCCAGAAGATTCAGATAAGTCCAACGCAGGCCTGATCCATAATTCTGCGGTTCAATTTTTCCAAGCTGGCGCAGAACGCCATGATAAACAGACGTTTCGTCTGAAATCTGCTCGAGCATCGTTCGTTTCCGTGGCACAAAATATTCAGCGCGATTATTTATGAATTCAAGAGCGCCATGAAAAAAATCTCTGATGAATTTGTCTGAACCCGGCAGAACAAATCCCCGTTGCCGCATAACCTGCTCGCCGGCCAGATTGAAGAGATACTGTTCGCTGGGCTTGAAGTAGCTGATCAGTTCAGTAAATTCACTGATCAACGAAGGCGACCAGGCAGCAGACTGATTACCGCCAGAGTGTCGCTCGATAAAGTCATTGAGGCGGGCAGCCATCAATTCACGGCCGGCAGGATACCGGCAGTCAAAATCCTTGATGAGATGAGAAGACTGCTCGTGAACAGCATTGATCAGGGCGCTTTTCTTCTGGGCAAAAAATTCGTAACCGGTTGCCAGCAGTATCATCAGAGGCAGACCATTTGCAAAGAGAAACAGCAACAGCATTTTCTGCCGTACCGAAAGAAACAGGCGGGTAGAATGCAACGAAAGCACCGAAATGACAAAACCTACTGCGAGCAACCATTTCATAACGCCAAAAAGCCGCAGACCAACTTCTTTGTCAGTGTCGATAAGATTGGCATCTTTGGCCAGCCGGGAGAATATGACCAGTCGTGGTGAAACCTGGCGAAACAGCAGCAGGAAATTTTCTGTCTGCCTGAATTCAACTGCAGAATTCGCATATGCACCAGCTGCAACAGTTATTTCAGCGACAGTAATGTCTGCATTCGTTCCATATATTTTCTGCAGACTTGGGTCATAAAACCCCAGTTTCAGATCGGAGCTGCTTCTGTTGAATCTGTCGATCATCAGGCGTGGCCCAAGCTGGAGGTCGAGCAGTTCACGACCGACCATACAGATGAGCGTTATTCCCGGCCAGGCCTGAAACCAGAGCAGAGCCTTCTTTGGATCTTCGGACACTTTTATGCAGCGGCCGAGATAGCCCTGACCCATAGGGTATTCAAGATGTTTCTCCATCAGAAACTGCCCGAAAAAGCCACGCAGAAGCGTTATGCGATTTGCCTGATATATCAGTTCCGGCTGCTTGAGACACTGATGCAGATTCCTGAAAACGTAATTGAACCTGGTTTCGTCAGAAATGCCGTTAACGATTTTTCCTTCAGCATCTAAAACGATAAAGCGCAACCGGTTGGGGAAATGTTTTTTCAGAACAGCAATACGTTGTGCAACGAAGGCAACCGGATCAGCAGCTTTTGTGACCGCGGCAAAATTACTCTGCAGCATGCCATGAAAAAATCGTTCGTCGTCATGATAATTCGAAAGATTGTCGAGAGAATCCTGCATTTTCTGCTGCCAGGCAAGAATCTGCCGCTCGCGCACCAGGCCAAAATGGCTTGTCAGTGCGAGATAAAGCAGAAAACCAGGCAGCAGAATTCCGTAGACAAATCTGGCAAGCTGGCTCAACCAGAAATTTTTATGCAAGACAACCCTCCCCGGCAGAGCCTATATACGAACGGAAGGGAAAAAAAGTAACGGATTTCCCAGAAATACCAGAAGTCCTGACAAGAAAAAAGGGTTTGCAGCAGACCTGCAAACCCTTCTTTTTAAAATGCCGAATCAGACTCTTTCGAACTGGTCTTTGCCAACGCCGCAGGCAGGGCAAACCCAGTCAGCCGGAAGTTTTTCAAACGGAGTGCCTGGAGCGATACCGGCATCGGGGTCACCAACCGCCGGATCATATTCATAACCACATACACCGCATACATATTTAGCCATTATCATGTCCTCCATTATAATTTTCAGAATGATTCTACCACATTCCGGAGTGTTTCAAACTCTGCTTTTTCCAGCCAGGTATCGATCATAAAAACCGGCAGCCTCTGGTTATCGATCACGGCGGTGCGGAAAAATTTTTCGTGCGGATCGGCAATGTTAGGCAAAATTGGCTCGACAATGCCTTCGCGCAGACGATATTCAATATCATCGGCCATCATGCCGACAAACGCGTTTTGTTTGATCGTAAAAATGAGCAGACGCGAGGCTTCCTCAATCTGATAGACGGCATCGAGTCCGATTCTATTACGAAGATTGACCACCGGAATAACCGTACCTCTTATATTGACGATGCCCATGACAACATCTGATTTCTGTGGAACCTCGATCAGTGAAGCCGGCATTGCGACTTCAGTGACATCTACAGCTGGAATTGCATATGGTCTGGCTCCGAGCTTGAAAACGAAGAACTTTTCGAGTCGGCCGCCCCCATCACGTTCACTGGCATTCTGCGCCAGTCTTCTGATTAAAGGAAGGATCTGTGACATTATACAGCATCACCTTTTAATGTTATGGTGCAGCCAGAACCGGGCCGATCACCCGGGAAAACTGATGTTAAGTATATACCAGAAACCACCTGGCAAAATAAAGAGAAACTTCAAAGTTTTGCCAGAAGCTCACAAACAATTATGCGGGAATTTTCAGAAACGACTTCAGGCCCGCCAGAGCCCGGGCACGATGACTTAGTGAGTTTTTCTCGGCGGCAGGCAGTTCAGCAACCGAACAGCCGCGTTCTGGAAGCATAAAAACCGGATCATAACCGAAACCGCCGGCACCGCGTCCGGCAAAACCGATTCGCCCTTCGAGAATTCCGACAAATTCATGTGCCCGGCCGGAAGAGTCGATATAGACAATGACACATCGAAATCGGGCAGTGCGGGCTGCCTCCGGAACGTTCTTCAGTTCTGCCAGAAGCTTTTCGATATTACGTGCATGGTTGGTGTCGAGACCGGAGTAGCGGGCCGAATGTATTCCCGGTCTGCCATCGAGAGCATCTACTTCAAGCCCTGAATCATCAGCGAACACCGGCTCTCCGACTTCACTGAACAAAGCCCTGGCCTTCAGTTCAGCATTCTCGCGATAGGACGAACCGTTTTCTTCGATTTCCGGAAACCCGGGCAGATCGAGCAGGGTTTTAACCTGGTAAGGCGCCAGAATGTGACTGATTTCTTCGGCCTTGTGCGCATTACGCGTGGAAACCCAGATATTCATCAGAGCTTCTCCACCGCCTGACGCTGCAGCTCAAAGAGCTTGCCAATGCCACGTTCAGCGATAGAAAGCATCTGATCGAGCTGAGCCCGGCTGTATGTGCCATTTTCGGCAGTTCCCTGCACTTCGATGTAGCCGCCCCTGTCGTTCATAACCAGATTAAGATCGGTTTCGGCATGCGAATCTTCGACATAGTCAAGATCAAGACAGGCCTGACCGTTGACAATGCCGATACTGACAGCCGCAACCTTGTTAATGATAGGGTTTTCGGTGATCTTTCCTTCAGCCATAAGTTTCTTAACAGCCATCTCAAGAGCCACCATGGCACCGGTTATAGAAGCGGTGCGGGTTCCGCCATCAGCCTGAATCACATCACAGTCAATCATAAGAGTGCGGGGGCCAAGTTTGGTCAGATCGAGAGCAGCCCGCATCGAGCGACCGATCAGACGCTGAATTTCGTGAACGCGACCCTTGACCGTAGCCTTGCCGTAGCCGGCACGCTCATTACGAACCAGGCCTGCAGCCGGCATCAGAGCGTATTCGGCAGTAATCCAGCCCTGTATGACTTCGCGTGAAGCAACATAAGGAGGGACTTTTTCTTCAACCTGAACAGTACATAATACTCTGGTATCGCCAAAAGTGATCAGAGCCGAGCCGTGCGGGTATTTTACGTAACCTGTTTCGATGCTTACCGGCCTGAGCTGGTCACCGGCGCGACCGTCATGTCTTGTCATGTTCTTTCCCTCCGCATGATGATATGCCTGCAGAATAACATTTCATCAGGCCAACTCCAAACAATAAATTTGCAAACTTCAATTCGATCCGATGATTTTCGGATTATTGTATAGTGACAACATGCACACAGTTGAATCATAAAGAGATAGGATTATGCTCGGACAACCATTCCTGCCTGTCAGATGAAGCGCGTTTTCAGAAATACTCAACTGATACCGCTGTCGACAATCAATGTTTCAGAAGCAGGCAAGCGCAAGCTTGCGAAAGAAGGAAAATCGATGATTCTTAGAACCAACATCATTCTCTACGTTAAAGACCAGCGTCTCAGCAGAGATTTTTATACGCGACTCCTTCAGCAGGAACCGGTCCTCGATGTTCCGGGCATGACCGAATTTGCAGTAGCCGACCGAATAACCCTTGGTCTGATGCCAATCACCGGCATACGCAGATTGCTTGGTGAGCGGATTCCAGACCCGCTCGCTGCCGATGGAATTCCAAAAGCCGAGCTCTATCTGACGGTGAAAGACCCATCCATTTGGCACGATAGAGCCTTGCAGGCCGGCGGGAAAGAACTTCTGCCACTGCAAAAAATGAACTGGGGCGACAATGCAGCCTACTCTGCTGATCCTGACGGGCATATACTCGCGTTTGCCTGTCCATCAGTCTGACAAAAAATCACTCTTTTCTTGACCGCAAGGCTGCTTCATGGGGGTCTGTAGTGCTGACTCCCGGCAGGAGAGGTCGCTTCCCGGACTTCAGCGAACCTCCGGAGATTGTGGTATAATTGTCCGTAACTTATAGTCACTGCAGGTTTGTCGCATTGGGCAAACCTGCTTTTATTTGCTGCGTAAACAGGTAAAATTATGAAATCTGATTACTTCAGTATTGTCGGACCGCTGTTGAACTCGGGTATGGAATGCGAAAAGATTCTGCGTCGTCTGCCGGACTGGTTCGGTGACGAACAGACAATGGTTGATTACGCTATTGAAATAAACGGCCTGCCAACCTTCATCATCAACATGCACAACCAGCCCTGCGGTTTTATAAGCCTTAAAATGCACTACAAGGAATCGGCAGAACTTTATGTGCTTGGCATCCTCCCGGAATATCACCACCAGGGTCTCGGTCGTGCTGCCGTCGAATCTGTAACGGAGTATTGCCGCGGCCTGGGCATTGAATATCTGCAGATCAAAACCTGTGGACCGTCCACCAGCTGGCCGGCGTATGAAAACACCCGCAGATTCTATCTTTCTCTGGGATTCACACCCCTCGAAGAGTTTCAGACTCTCTGGGGGCCAAACTGCCCATGCCTGCAGCTGATCAAAAAAATCTTGTAATCAGGCGTCAGGTGGTCTATTCTTCAGTATAGAACCATCAAGGAGTGCAAACTCATGTCAGCCATCAGAGGCAAAATTCAGAAGGGTCTTGGCGAGTCGAAAAATACGGTGCGCGAACAGATGCCGTTTTTTCGCAAGTGCTTCCCGGAAGTCGGAAGCTGCAAAGAAG
>CAYYUI010000085.1:0-4164 GCA_964474705.1 uncultured bacterium | reverse complement strand
CATCCTGCTCGACAAACCGCTGGTGATACTGGTTCCAGATTTCACTTCGGCACCGCTGCCATGGCACCCGGCATTCAAGATAGTCAAGGGCGGTGAAGTTTTCAAATTTCTGCGCATCCGTTTGACCGTCGATGGATGCAGCCCGGTTAACGCCTGGATATACAAAGCCCAGTTCTCACCCTATCACGACAACCCTTACTACATTGAAGTCATTGCCCCCGAAATCGGTTTTACCGGCACGCCCGCCTGCTCGATCGAAGTTCTCAGCAAGTGCAGCGAAGGCCTCGTAGTGGTTGGCTCGTCAGAGCATTCGACTGCCGCAACCTCCTGAACATGGAACTGACCCGCCTGAGTGAGCGGACTTTCTCGGTCAGCGGCCCGGCGAATGTCGGCATACTGATTCTGGAAAACAGCCGGGTCGCTCTTATCGATTCCGGAACTGATGCCAGGTATGCGGCAAAACTGTATGAACTGCTCTCAGACTACCGATTCAAGGTGGCGTACATTCTCAACACCCACGCTCATGCCGATCATATTGGCGGTAACAGTTTTTTCAGTGAAAAATGCGGCTGCCGGATCTTCGCTTCAACTCTCGAAGCCCCTACCATCAGGCAACCTCTCATTCAATCTGTCGTTCTGTTCGCAGGAGCACCGGTTCAGGATTTGATGAACCGCTTCATCATGGCTAATCCATGTAATGTCGAGGTATTCAGCGGCAGCGAAATAATGCTCGACGATCTGCCGGTCAAAATTATCGACCTGCCAGGACATTCGATCAACCAGAAAGGTTTTGTCGCTGACGGAGTCGCCTTTGTGGCCGACACGCTTTTTCCAGAATCGTTTTTCAAAAAACAGCGTCTGCCTTTCAGCTATGACCCGCATGCCCAGATAGAGACCCTTCAGAAACTCCGTACTATCTCAGCCAGAGTATACATAGGCGGACACTTCAACCCGACCGGTAATATTGAAACGATGATTGCCGGAAATCTGAATCATGTCGAAACCGCCATGCAGTTCATGCGTGAACTGCTCAAGGTGCCGCAATCACAGGAACGGGTCGTAAAAGCCTTTCTCGATCATTTTGGCCTGAAAAAAATCGGCTGGGAATATTATCTCTACCGTACCACAGTGAATGGTTACCTGTCTTCGCTATACAAGCGCGGCGAAATCACATTCAAAATTCTCGACAATCTGGCGGTGTGGTATGCGGCTTAAAATCCTGGTCATTATTGCAGCGATGCTGCCCGGTCAGCCTGGCATCGCCCAGAACATCGATCGCTGGATCAGACTACCGCTGCATGATAACCCGCGCAGTGTCAGGAACCTTCTCGATGATTCAAGAAACCATGGGTTGAACCTGCACTTCAGCTTTGAAAAGCAACCGGTAAACTCCCTGCTGCGGCTGATCAATAAAAATATTCCGGAAGCGGCTCCCAAACAGGCTGCTTCTGAAACTCCGGAACTTTTCATACGCAATACCACAATTCTGGACGAACTCGATCTCGAAGCCGCTGCAGCCCTGCAAAAACCGGCGGCAACACCGGTTGCTTCCGGGCCCATGGTTGCACCAGCAACTGCCAGTGCAACTCATAGTGCCTCTGTACCTGTTAATATCACAGCGTCACCAACTCAAGAAACCGGTTCTCTGACTGCCGAACTGCCTTTGCCAACAACTGCATTGCCGGCAGCATCTGCAACTATCGCGAAATAAAATTTGCACTTCAGGAATTGCCGTTGCGTTTTTTGAAACATTGCGGGCAGTAAACCGGCAATTCTTTACAGGGAACGAAGTTCAACCTGGTTTCGCAACCACAGTCGCTGCAGGTGGCCACGCGGCGCTCGCCCGGGGTTTCCCATATCTGGTCAAGACGGGCGTTGATGCAGGTTTCGCAGAATATCGGCCGGCCCGTATAGCCTTTTTCTGCAAGAAAAACATGTTTATCTGAGGAAATGCTGACAATCTGGCCACAGCTGCGGCAACAAAAAGATGAAGTTTCTGTCTGCATGAAAAATACCCCTTTAGAATAGCCCTATCTGATAATTATACACTATTCTGGCCCATTTCAGTACAAAGCAACCCGGATTTCAAAGACAAATGGAAACCAGATGATTTTCTGGATACGCAACCGAAGCTTTTATCATCCGGCAAAATTTCAATCGTTGAAGCCGATTGAGTTGGAAGGGATAATCTGTTAGATTTAAAATATGGCACATTCAAAAACCTATAAAGTAATAATTCCGTACAGTGAGTCAGGCACACCAAGGAAGAAATTCAAGATAGAATATACCGTCGAAGCTTCTGACCGCCTTGCCGCACTAAAGAAGGCCGAACGGGAATTCGATTCTTATGCTGACTATAACAGCGCTTCCTGGGTAAGAATGATCGAGCGCGACGGAATACGCATATGGAAACTCATTCAGGATATGCCACAGACTCCGCAACATATCGACGAACTGGCATCGCAACTGGCTTCTGACGACGAGGATATTATTTACAACAGCCTGAAAGCCCTTGGCGAAATTGAAGATTCCACAGCCAGTTCCAAAATCCTGGCGCTTTTTAATCACAGTAATCCGGAAATTGTTGCTCTCGCCGTAGAGACCCTCGGCCGTATCGCAGATCCGAGCAATCTTAACGCCATACGCAACCTTTACCACTCCGACACCAACCCGCGTATCAAAGCATGTATTGTTACCGCGGTAAGTCGCCTGGCTCTTCCAGAAGACAATATAGTCGATTTTCTCACCCAGGCTTTGCGCGAAGATGATGCGCGAGTGCGTGCCAACGCCATTGAAGCCATCGAAAAACTCGATCTTCCTGATGTAACGCGATTGCTTCTGCCCCTGCTCAAAGATGAAGACAACCGCGTCAGAGCGAACGTCATCAAAGCCCTCTGGACAAAAGACGATCAGGGCCGACTCCTGGAGGTTCTCAAAGAGATGGCCTGCGATGAAAACCCCTGGATGAAATCATCGGCAGTTTTCGTCCTTGGCAATGTCACTATTCCGGGGCGTATCGAACTCTTGTCGGTCATGGCCGAAGACGAGCACCCGAAGGTCAGGCAAAATGCCCGCGAGGCACTATTCCTCATCAACAGCATCGACTGCCTGCCATACTGGCTTGAAATAATCAGTAATGACAAAGAATTCGCCTTGGTCGCCGAAAAAGTCATGCGCATGGGGGATTCTGCCCTGAACCCTTTGCTGGCCTTCAACGGCCGCACCGGCGAAAGTCGTCGTCACGCAGCCAGATTGCTTGATATGCTCGAACAACAGGTTTTGAAGACCTCTGGCTGGATAAACTGGCTGAAAACAAAACAGAAACGGCTTTTCAAAAGTTCCTGAAGCCGGATATGTGAATTGCTTCACCGGTTCTGATGTGATACCATGACTGACTACTTTAAATAATCGCTAAATTCATACAGGCACAGGAATTATGAAAGAACAACCTACTAAAATGAAGACAGTTGCACTATATGCCCTGCTGTTGATTCTGCTGCTGACAGCGTTTACCAATGTCACCAGCACCAAAAAGGTCGACAGGCTCAATTATTCTGAATTTCTCAATATTCTCCAGGGCGAAGACGCTACCCGCAAAATTCTGCGCATCAAGATCAACGATCGCGAAATTACCGGCCGTATCCAGAAGCAGGTAACGCTTGGGTCGAGCACTGAAGCACCGACGTCGCACTTTGTAACCGTCACTCCCGATGACTCGGGGTTGATGGAAATCATCCGCAAAAGCGGCGTAATCGTCGAAGCAGAGCCACCCGCCCAGATGTCATGGTGGCTCAACCTGTTGATCAACTGGTTTCCATTTATACTCCTGATCGGTGCCTGGCTCTATATTCTTCAGAAAATGCAGGGGGGCGGCGCCAAAGCTTTGAGCTTCGGCAAAAGTCGCGCCAGAATGGTTGACCCAACAGAAAAGCGCGTGCTTTTCAAAGATGTGGCCGGGGTAACCGAAGCCAAGGAAGATCTTCTCGAAGTGGTAGAATTTCTGCGCGATCCACGCAAATTCACCGATCTCGGAGCCAAGATTCCACGCGGTGTTCTGCTGTTCGGGCCTCCAGGCACAGGCAAAACACTTCTGGCCAGAGCCGTAGCCGGCGAAGCCAACGTGCCGTTCTTCAACATCAGCGGCTCTGAATTCGTCGAAATGTT
>CAYYUI010000084.1:0-20966 GCA_964474705.1 uncultured bacterium | reverse complement strand
CATCTGTTCACTCTGCTCGCACGACCGGCACACGGGCTCTAAGCCGCATCCTGCGACAATCGCCCGCGTTTTGCCCTCCAGGCAAAACGTCCGGTCTTAGCGGCATCGCTTTCAGGTGATTATGGAGCGCTCGATAAGCGACGCTTATGCAATCGCCTGACCTGCCATGAAACCCGCACAGAGAGACAATTAAGTAAGCGTTTGCCCAGCCCACCGTGAATTTGCAAATTCACGGCGGGCTGGTTAAAATAGCAGCGACACATTGCAGGCGTGGGGGTAATACGCATGAATATGAAGGAATACCTTGCCTGGCGTCAGTCTTTTCAACGCCAGAGTCACGGCAGCCCGTTGTCGCCACTGGAACCCGTCAGACCGGTCGGCTGCATTCTGCGGGCCATGCCTGCCCAGGCCACCAGCAAGCCAGAACCCGGCAAATCATTCGCTGAATTGCTGAGCAAAGCCCTCATCAATAACGACAAAAAGTGAAGAACTGATTATCTGGCTCAGGCCCGCTGCATCTTCATGAAGAAGAGCAACGGCATACCATCATATCGGGCAGCTTTTTCGCACTGCCTGATCAGCTGTTCATCGACATAGTGTTCTTCGATGCGCAAAACCCTGAGACCGGCTGCAACTGCAGAGTTATAAACATCAGAAATACTGTGACACAGACTTTCGGGCAAAATATGCGCCGTATTCTCACGGTTTTTAAATCTGGCGGTAATACCGAGAAGATGCATTGCCGGGTGCAGGCCGCTGACAAAGATGTCGGCATCCCGTCTGGCAACTTTACTTATTCCTGCGAAAAAGATGGCCAGATTCTTGATATGCTCGATCACCAGACTCGAAACAATAAGATCGAACTGCTCTGCGTTGAACGGAAATGGCTGGTTCAAATCTGCATTCTGCCAGATGATCTGCTGCCCAAGGCTCTTTTCGCGGGCCTTGCTCAGCATCCCCTCAGAAAAATCTGCACCGGTAATCCTGGCATCAGGCAGATGTTCACGCAACCAGATCGCCAGTCGCCCGGTGCCACAGCCGCAATCGAATATATCACTGTATTTTTTTTCAAGAAGCAACGGAAAAAGATGCGCCTGTTCAAGCTGTATCAATGCATTTGCTTCTTCATCATAAATTTCCGACCAGAGATCATAACCTTCCTGGACGCCGACAACCGTTGGGTTATCAGGCAAATATGGGGTTTTGAAAGGCACCCGGGGCCGTCGATCTGCTGACATTGTTTTATCCTTTATGCGCTTATGCCATGGTTTGCAGGCTCAGAAACCGCTCTTCAATCCAGTATGCTATCATCAATTGCAAACTTATTGCCAGTATACCTTGAAGAGGAAACTAATGAAAAACGTCCGATTCGTTTTCCTGTGTTTGACAATTTTAACAGCCTGTCTGGCTCCGGAAATCGCCGTTGCAGGCGAGTTATTGAATAAGGCGCTCAGATTCGACAACCTCGTCGCAGCAGAACACATGCCCCGTGGACTGGTCGTCAACCTTCAACCGACCCGTGATGGGCAGACAATACGATTTCGTTCCGCAGGCGACTCGACGATCTGGACCGGTGCCTACATTGCCTCGCAGGTTTACCGTTACCGCGTCACCAGCGATACCGCAGCCCTCGACAACATGGAAAAATGCCTGCGGGCATTTGTTCGACTGCATGAAATGGCGGGCAGCAAAGGCTTTATCGGCCGCTCTTTCGGAACCCGCGAAGAACTGGGCAACGCCGACGACATACGCCCGGGAATCGAGACCGGCAGCGATCTGTTTTTCAAGGCCGACACCTCGCGCGATCAGTATACCGGCATTTTCATGGGTTGCGGGCTGGCCTGGCCACTGATTCGCGATGAACAACTGCGTATCGACATCAGAAGAATGATCGGAACCGCCGCCCATAATCTCAAAGACAACAACCTGGCTTTGAAGGTCGAACTGGAAGGTTTTTCACCATCAACCTTCAACCTCAACCCTGATTATGCCTACCAGGATCGCATCAATCCAGATGAATGGGCCAGGGTTGACGATTTTCCGGCTAATGTCTTCGCAGCAGCGGTGCCATATTCAGAGCGTCTGGCAAAGATAATTTCACGGTTCAGGCCACCGCCGGTGCGCGGTGGTGAAGCTTTGCGGGCCCTGCTCATGTTTCAGACCGCCTGCAACATCACTTCAGATACCGAACTGATAAAGTATTTCCATGAAAAACTCATTGAAACGCGGCAATTGCATATTATTGCCTCAGAAACCTCGCAGCTGCTGTCTGATATTTATCTTGGCCGCAACCTGCCGGTGGTTGAAAATCGCGTGAAGGGAACAATTGCAGCAGCCGGCAGGGTATTCATTCATATTCTGTTCATGCAGGCCGGTATTCCAGATTCACTGACAATCTGGGCCGAACCGGTAACTCTGGTTCCAGTTCTATGGGCAGCAGACCATGCAACCGAAAGCATTCTTCGGACGCTGGCATTTTTGCGCGAACCACGAGCGTTTGCGATATTTTATCCAATAGCCGAAAAGCTCGAAAACCTTGCCGACAGCCTCAAAATGTTCAATGCCAGCCGGGCTGCAGATAAACTGCACCGCAAGGCCTCTGAATTCAAAGGCATTGCCACTTCAAATCTGGACGAATTTTCTGATACGATGCGCTCTTATGTTGGCTGCAACCTCGGATTCTTCGCTTTGCTCGGAATTCTCGAGCAGCCAGCAGACCACCGGCTGCGCCAGGCGGCCCTGGCAATTCTTCCCCGCGCCTTTGAACCCATTGCCGACGAAGGCAACAGCATGTATACGTTTATAAACGCGGCCTTTTCAGGTCACACCGCCGACGAACCAATTCTGCACTCTGCCCGTGAAACCCTTCGCCGCTACCCTGAAAATCAGCTCAACAGGCTGTGCGACCATAGTCAAACCATGCGTCATTCCACGTGGCCCGACCGATTCGGCCGCTACGGCCGTCAGAGCGTCGATATCGTTCCGATCGACTGCAGAGCACCACACATTTTCATCTGGCAGGAACCGCCACGCCTTCTGAAAACCGGAAATGACGATGGCACCCACATCGCTCCGATCGGGTACCTGCTCGCATACTGGTTCGGGCGTCATCATCAGCTTCTCTCTGAATCAGACTGAAAAATTCTGACTGCAGACCCAAAATCATGGTTCTGACGAAATGGAATTTTCCGTCCGACTGGAGTATATTCACCTACATGACCTTACCCGCCATGAGCCGCCTTAACGCAAAGACCAAGCAGGCATGAAAAAGAAAAAAACATCTGACCCGTTCGACAAAGCATTTGAAGGTTACTCCAGCTTTCTGATGCGCTTTTTCTGGAAACCGCTGCAGACGATTGCCGGCGACCCAAGCCAGGCTTCAGGCGCGCCCCTGCTGCTTTTTGCTCTGCGTCGCGTTGTCTGTGTCGTAATTTTCTTTGCCGCCTTCGGCCTTTTTATCTCAACAATGTCTTACTTCAAAATCAGTACCGAAAGCTTTCTCGGCGAAACTTTCGGGTATCTGATCGGCTTTCCGGTGATGCTCGGTCTTATCTACTTCTGTCTTGATTTTATCCGACTGGTGCTGCTGGCAATCTGTAACCGTCGGGGAAACGAAGACCTCGAAGGCCCGCTGCGAACCCTGGTTCTCGGGCTCGGAGTGGTAATGTTCTTTGTCGGCATGTTCGGCATGATCAATATTCAGATGTGGTTCAGCAATCAAGCCAAAGAACGACACGAAAGAGAAAAACTGCAACAGGAACAACAGGAGTACCTCAGCTATCTGAAGCAGGGGCGGCAGGCCTGGAACGCTTACATCAACAGAACTTCAATGCATTACATAGATTTTTCCGGGCTGAACCTGGATGGATTTGATTTTACAGGCTACGATCTCAACATGGTGAAGTTCATCGCTTCTTCTCTCAAAGGAGCGTGCTTCGATGAATGCTGCCTGGCCCTGACCAGATTCGACAAAGCCGATTGCACCGGTGCCTCTTTCAAAGAAAGCTACTGCATGATGACTTCGTTTACCAGAACCCGTCTGCAGAATGCTGATTTTTCCCGCGCCTTTATCAGACGCTCGACACTGGCGCAGGTTGACAGCAAAAATGCCAACCTGACCGGTCTGAATGAAAACTTCAATCTCTCACCCTGGTACAGCCGAAAATAGCCCTGAAAACACAGCATTGAAAGGATACTCACCCGATGATGACGATGATTCTGTTCTTTCTCCTTCTGGCAGGCTCTCTCGGAGCCCAGCCGGCCATGGCCCCTGACTCCTGTGAATACAAACTGCTGTTAAAACCTGAGCTGTTTGCCAATCCTGAAGAGGGCAGCATAAACTTCTGGAAACTTGTGACCAGGGTCGCTGACCGCCAGTCGCTGGAGCTGGAAACAAAAAGTGAGGTTCTCGACAATCGTGATATATTTTTTCTCGATACTCCTGACTTTCAGCTCTACAAACATGGCTTGATGCTGCGTTGCCGCGGTCTGGCCATTGCGGATCCAGCACAATTACAAACCATTTCACCGGATGAAAACAGTGAAATCACCCTCAAAATGAGGATGCCAGGTAAGCAGGTTGAAACAGCAACGGCCGGCACCATGCTGGCAGGTTTTGCACCGCACGAAGACCTTGAAGAAGACATAGCGGTTACCGCTTCGGGGCCGGTTTCATTCTATTCACGCAGTTGCGAAATCGACGAGCCCGAATTTCTGCCGACAACGATTGGTGACCTGACGAAACTCGTTCCTGATCTGGCTGCAGTCGGCCTGACGGCAAGTGACAGCCTGAAGCTGGTCAACAACCTTCTTATACTTGAAAGTCGACTCGAAAGTGGTCGGATTTTCTTCGGTGATAAAGAAGCCAGGGCCATTTTTTCGCTCTGGTATAATAAGGGCGACAATAAACTTCCGGTTGCGGCCGAATTTTCATTCAAGGTGAAACTTGGAAAATCACCTGAAAAAGCAACACGGAGAAAGCAGCTGGCTGACAGCTTCTTTGCTGAACTGATAACTGAAGCCAAAGACAGCATCGCGGCCGACCAGACAAAAACCGGGCGGGTTTATCAATATCACCCATGAAACAAGCATCCCGCAGTCGGATGACTGCGGGATGCCTTTTTGTGGTCAGCTGCGGATCGTTTCGGTAAAACGGATCAGAGCCTTTTCGTAAAAATCACGCGGCAGACGGCCGACACGGGCCTCTTTGAGCAGCGGCAGCATGGAACGCAGATCGCCCTGTTCAGCCAGTGCTTCTATCGCATTGCGATAGACCATGTCTTCACTGTCAGCGAGCATCTTCAGAAGAATCGGAGTGCCTTCGCGGTCTTTGATGCGGCCAAGAGCAAAAACGGCCGATGCGCGCACCCAGCGACTCTTGTCACGTGCCATTTTTTCGAGTTCGCCGAACACTTCCTCGTGGCCGCTTTTCCAGAGAGCGATGGCGGCATTGACGCGCACGCGGTCGTTGCGGTCATGCAGAAGGCGATGGCAGGCTTCCGGCAGTTCGGGCCATTTGAGTTCAGAAAGCGCTTCGATGGCATTGGCTCTGACGCGGGCATCTTCGTGTTTCAGCTGCCCGGCGATAACCTCTGAATAGTCGGTGTTGAATGTGTGGCCAAGAGCGGTGATAGCGGTTGCCCTGACCCAGATGTCCGTATCCCTGGCCTGAAGCATTTTTATCAGCTCGGCGTTCAGTTCAGGGTCGTTCATACGCGAGGCGGCATCGACCGCATTGATGCGCAACCAGCGTTCCTTTGCCTGCAGCGATTCCCTGATGGTGCGGGTAACTTTGTCGCCGCCGATCTGCCCAAGAACCAGAATCATCTGTTCTCTGATCACCAGGGGCATACGGTCGAAGTCAATGAGTATGCGGTCGGCCATTTTTTCGCCGACGGCAGCGATCGCCTCGATGGCAGCGGTTTGTAAAGCTTCTTCACTCGACTGCAGCAGTTTATAAAGCTCGTCGTAAAGCAATGCCGACTTTTCGGCCTCAGCCTTGCGAACCAGCTGCAGTTTTATCTTCGTGTCAGTTTCAACGGCCAGCCAGTTTCGCAGAATAGTGATGCGCTCGTCGGCCCCAAACAGTGCCAGACCTTCTATGGCAATCTCACGTATACGATGTCGAGAATCTTCGAACAACGCGGAAAAAATGTTGCGGTCTTCGATCAGCGGCCGGCTGACCAGTGCTTCAGCGATTGTCTGACGCACTTCAGCATTAGATGATTTGACGAGCCGGCGTACGTGGGCATAGGCACCTTCGTCTTTCAGGCGGGAAAGTGCAATATTGGCGGCAAGAGAAACGCCCCAGTGGCTGCTGCCGGCAAGCATTTTCAAAGAGGTGTGCCGTTCAGATGCCGGGTGCCTGATAAAATAGCCGATTGCGGAAATCAGTAGATCATGATCGCGGGTCTGGCCGAGAATCTCGTTCATCAGTGAGGCAACCCGCACGTCTTCATAGACACTCAGCAATTCAAGCAGTTTGCGGCGAATAGCCGGCGGTTTGTCAGCGCTGCATGCTTTGATCACTACATCGAGAGCCGGCTGAAAATTGAAGCTGCGCAAAGCAAGAAGAGCAGTATCAGCAAGCTTGCCTTCGTCATTAACGACGAATTCGACAAGATGCTTGACCGAACCAGGGTTACCGATATGACCCAGCGCTTTGACTACCTGTTCGACAACTTCTGCGTCAGGCGAAGAAAGCAGGTCTACGAGAGCATCGGCATGCTGTCTGACCCGCAGAATTCCCAGCGCGGCAACCGAAAGCAGCTTTTCCTCTCTATTTGTGCTTTTTAAACCATCGATAAAGTTCTGAAATCGGCTTTTTCCGGATTCGGTCATGCTGATGCTCCTCGTTTATTTCTGAGCCTTCGGTTCTTCAATTCTCCTGATGCTGGCGCCCAGCTTCATGATTCGCCCGACCAGGTCTTCATAACCTCTGTCGATATGATGCACCTGACTGATCTCGGTCTGCCCTTCGGCTACCAGACCAGCCAGAACCATAGCAGCACCGGCGCGCAGGTCAGTAGCAGAAACAGGAGCGCCCTGGAGAGTTTTAACCCCATGTACCACAGCTGTACGATCGTGAATGGTAATGCTGGCACCCATGCGGGCCAGTTCTGAAACATGCATGAAACGGTTTTCGAAAATAGTCTCGGTAACCGACGAGCTGCCCTTGGCCAGACACATGGCCGCCATCAGCTGAGCCTGCAGGTCGGTTGCAAAACCCGGGTATGGCATAGTTTTAACTTCAATGGCCCTGAGACGACCGTTAGATCTGACGATCATGGAATCGGCTTCGCAGGTCACTTCGGCACCCATTTCACGCAGCTTGTTGATCAAGGCGAGCAGATGATCTGGCTCGCAGTTTTCGACCCGGACCGGGCCGCCGGTCATAGCTCCGAGCACGGCAAAAGTGCCGGCTTCAATACGGTCGGCCATGACTCTGTATTCGCCACCGCCCAGACGGTCGACGCCCTCAATAGTGATGGTCGGGCTGCCTGCGCCTTCAATTCTGGCACCGATAGCGTTCAAAAATCTGGCAAGATCTACGATTTCCGGTTCCTGGGCTGAATTATCGATAACAGTGCGGCCTTCAGCAAGCGTGGCTGCCATCATGAGGTTTTCGGTAGCGCCAACTGACGGAAAATCAAGAATAATGCGGTTGCCCCGCAATTTTTCCGCAACTGCCACAGCACAACCACCCTCGATTGAAACCTGCGCTCCGAGAGCCTCAAAACCCTTCAGGTGAATGTTAACCGGTCTGACCCCAATGGCACAACCGCCGGGCAACGGCACCCGCGCTTTTTTGAGCCTGGCAAGAAGAGGCCCCATGACAAAAAAGCTGGCACGCATCGTTTTGACCAGCTCATAAGGAGCTTCATCACCGATAGTTCCGGAGGCGTCGAAATTGTAAACATTATTGCCGGCGCAGGTCGTTTTTACGCCAAGAGCCTGCAGCACTTTCGCCATCGTATCGACATCGTTAAGCGCCGGGACATTGGTCAGGCGAACCGGACCGGTGCTGAGAATCACCCCCGCCATAATCGGTAGAGCCGCATTTTTGGCGCCGCTTACTTTTATACTGCCACTAAGAGGTTTTCCGCCCTCAATGAGAATTTTTGCCATGACTCAGTCTATTTCTATCCTTTCGAGCGTAATATTGCCTTCTTTAAGCATCTGAAGCGAAAGATCGTCGGGGTATTCGCCGAGAAAAACTACCCGTTTTATTCCGGCATTGATAAGCATCTTGGCGCAGGTTACACAGGGCTGGTGCGTACAATAACAGTCGCTGCCCTTGAGGGAAACACCAAACGCCGCCGCCTGCAGAATCGCGTTCTGCTCTGCATGCAGGCCGCGGCATAATTCCTGACGTTGACCCGACGGAATATTGCGGGCTTCACGCAGACAGCCACCCGGTAATTGAAAACAATGAGCGATTCCGACCGGGGCACCGTTATAACCGGTAGCCAGCATGCGGTTTTCCCGCACGATAACTGCACCGACCTGACGGCGAAGACAGGTAGAGCGCTGCGCTACCAGCCTGGCTATGCGCAGAAAATAGACGTCCCAGCTCGGACGTTCTGAAATATGATCCTGTATAACAGGGTTATTTGGTTCCATAAAGTCTGTCTCCGGCGTCACCAAGACCTGGCAGAATGTAGCCTTTGTCATTCAGGCCCTTATCCATGACACAGGTATAGATATCGACGTCCGGGTGGGCTTTCTGAAGAAATTCGACACCCTCGGGGCAGGAAACGACGCAAAGAAACCTGATTTTCTTCGCCCCGGCATTCTTGATCAGTTCGATCGATCTGGCAACAGTGCCGCCGGTAGCCAGCATTGGATCGAGCACGAACACTTCCATGCCGGCAATTCCCTGAGGAAGCTTGCAGTAATATTCAACCGGCTGCAGGGTATCATGGTCACGATATAGACCGATGTGACCGACCCTGGCCATCGGCATGAAATTCAGCAGACCGTCGACCATGCCGAGACCGGCTCTGAGAACAGGAATCACCGCGAGGGTGCCGGTTGAAATGTGATGAGCTTCGGCTTCCATCAATGGCGTTTCGCAGGTGATATTTTCGACCGGAATGGTGCGGGTGGCTTCGTAGGCCAGCAACATCGACAGTTCCTGCATCAGCTGTCGGAAAACCTGAACATCGGTATGTTTGGAGCGTAAAAAGGTGATTTTGTGCTTCACCAGCGGGTGATCTACGATTATTAGTTTTCCCATCTTACTGCTGTCCTTCCTGGGTTATTTCGATCTTGTTGACGCGATTGGTATGGCGGCCGCCTTCGAAATCAGCGGCAAGAAATTTTTCGAGAATATCGATGGCAAGCGCTTCGCCAACAATCCGGCCACCCATTACCAGTATATTTGCATCATTATGGCGCCGCGCCAGTTCTGCCTCGAGCGAGCAGTGGCACAATGCGGCCCTGATACCATGGTGACGGTTGGCGGCAATCGAAATGCCGATTCCTGAACCGCAGGTCAGCAGACCAAGCGAACCTGGTTCAGCAATGACGCTGGCTGCAACTGCATGAGCGTAATCAGGGTAATCGCATGAAGCAGGCGAATGGGTACCGAGATCTTCTACCTGGTGGCCGAGCTCCTGAAGGCGCTTTATCAGGGTCTTTTTCAGTTCAAATCCGCCATGATCCGAACCTGCGAATATCTTCATCAACTGTTCCTCCACCATGTGCGATGGTTCATAATACACAGGTGCCGGGAAATATTTCAAGATATATCCTGATCGTCGCCAACAGAATCACCATCGATTGTGACCGGGAACCCCGGCCAGACATAATGCAGGCGTCATGGTCGATTCCTCATGCCGGTCAGCGGTTCATGCCTTCATATCGCTGGGTCATCTGGTCGTAAGCGGCCAGTTTGGCTTCAAGCTTGTTATCTTCCATGCCGTATCTGAAGCGGCCTGTGTCTTCAGGATAAGCTTTCAGATAGAATTCAACCCAGAATTCCTTGCGCTCGTGGTTGTATTCGGCTCTGGCTTCCCAGCAGTGCAGGTCGCGAACCAGACCTACCGTCAACGGGCTGAACTTTTCGTTCAGGTGGTTGAAGTTGCCCGATGCGGTTACTGCCCACAAAGGCCTTATGGTTGCCTGATAGTTGAACGAAGTGTTGGTTATGCGCCCATATTCATGCGGGTAGGTAACACTGGTGTCGAACGACCACAGGTTGGAAGCCAGACGGTAGCGGGCGCTCAGATTGCCTGGGGTCAGTTTCGTCATATCCATTTTTTCGAGGGCCACATCATCGGGCACGTAATCTCTGCGGATAAAGAATTCCCAGTTTCGGTAGGCATCAGCACGCGAACGTCTTGAATAATCCCAGTAAACCTGCTCAAGGCGACTTCTGGAACGGTTGTAGTTGAAATTGATCGGATTGAGAGTCCAGGAATTTTCGGCAAAACGAAGCCGGGTCGAAAATACATCAGTGTTGGTGAATGAATCGAACTGAAACGGTGATTCGCCCTTCGCCGTCGAAATGTTGTAGTTGAATTCAAGATTGGTGACATTAGAAAACTTGTGGTTGGCCCGCACCATCGTCGAACCGTTTTCACGTTTGATACCGCCCGAATACCAGCTCTTCTGCAGATTGTAAGAAGGTGTCAGATCAAAGCGTTCGTGAATCTGAATGGTCGGAACAGTAACACCGACCCGGGCATCTTTTTTCTCGGTTTCGCTGCTCTTATCAAGATTTCCTTCCTCATACCGTCCATACATGCCCGAAAAGTTGAACGATATCGGAACGCCCGGGGTTGTATAAGCCGGCAATGAAAAATTGATTTCCGGCAGACGGTTGAGCAGCTGGTAACCATTATCCTGGTCGTAATCATCACCATCGAGATCATAAAACTTGTTGGCAACTACGTTCATCGTCATGAACTGAAGAACCGGCCTGAAATTGAGCTGCACGGTCAAATCCTGGTTTTCTTCCTGACCGGTATACTGGTCGCCGGTATAGACAATGCTGGTGCCAAGACTTTCGCCATGGGCAAATGTATAGTTATGGGTAAGATTCATCTGGGTATTGGTATGATTGCGTTTGGTTTCGTTCAACTGATAGAAATACAACGAACCGCTGCCCTTTTCACCACCGTTATAGGTGCCGTTAAAACCGAAGCCATTGCCGCGCTTTTCGAACATATCAGCGTTGAATTTGCCCGAGATCTGTTCATTGACCATCAGATCGGTGTTGAATTTGAAATAGATGCCATCGATGGCAGAAGTACCCTGGCGGGTATGGAAAAATTTCTGGCGACTCTTGAATTCAGAATAATCGCGACCGCGATGATAAAGGGTTTTGCCCTTCCATTTAACGCGCAGGTCTTCGATAGTCATCGACTTACCCGGGTAGGTTTCGATTTTCTTACTGGCGATGCGGTAATGCGGGTGGTCTTCATTATCGCAGGTTGTCTGCATAATATCATTGGCGATACTGTAGCGGGGGCTGACGTAAACATCTTTAGCCCGGAAGTAATTGCGGTTCTTGCGTATTTCGGCATCACGCATCCAGCCTTCACCGGATTTCATATTGTAAACGAGAAAGTCGCCGGTCGTCTGGTCGTAACCTTTCCAGAAGTCAACTTTGCCCTGAGCAAAAATATCTTCAGTTTTTGTGTTGGCCTGAATGTTCTCGGCGCTTATTTTCATATCCTGATAGGCAATGTAGGCTTTGCCTTTGGTAACGATCTGCTCAGCTTTGGTACGATATTCCAGATAATCACCGTAGATCTCGACCGGAAATTTCTGGGTATCGATTGAAGGCATATCGAAAGCGTGCAGAGGCATGATTCCAGATAAAAATACTGAAATCATCAACAGCAAGCTGCCGATCTGTCTGCCTTTTATTCTCTGCCGGTGCAATTTTTTTCCTGTATGGCTTTGGTTGCAGAAACCTGAATCAAGCATTTCTGCATCATAAGTATCGGCACCAGCCATCTCAACCCGAAGAAAAATTGACATTTCCGGCAGAACAGAGGTTCGCAACAACTACAGGCGGGTAGAGAAAAAAAAGGGTATAATAGGTTAGTAGATGTACCGCCGGAGGTTATTATGCGCCATAATTTAATCATGCTGATGCTGGTGCTGCTGTGTTGTCTGGCTGCGCTAAATACATCTGCCGTGGCGCAGAGTGAAAGCTATGTCGACACCATTTACCAGGCTATTGACGCGGCTATTCTCGAAGAACAGAGCGCAGCAGGAACTTACCCTGATTCTGCCTGGGCTACCGACACGGTGATCATAACCGACGATGCTTCGGCCACCGTTGAGGTGGCCACTGACACCGCTGAAATTCAGCATGTGAATACCATCATCGATGGCCTGACCCGCATTCTCCTCGGCAGACTGGGTGGCGTCAGTCTTGGCTTCAAGATCATCGACTGCGTTAAAGTTGTGCCACCAACAGCTACCGCGACTGGCACAGCCACTATTACCGCTACCGGCACTGCTACTGTGACAGCAACCGGCACTGCCACCGTGACAGCAACCCAGACGGCGACCGTTACCCAGACCGGCACCTCTACATCTACCGCGACTCAGACAGCCACAGTTACCCAGACCGGCACTTCGACTTCTACCGCAACCCAGACGGCAACGGTCACCCAGACCGGCACTTCAACCGCAACTGCTACTCAAACAGCCACCGTTACCCAGACAGGCACTTCAACGTCGACATCCACCTCAACTTCGACCTCAACGAGCACTTCTACGTCTACGTCTACTTCCACGTCAACCGCAACTTCGACGAGCACCTCTACGTCCACTTCAACTTCGACGAGCACCTCAACTTCAACCTCGACCAGCACCTCCACCGGAACAGGCCCCGGCGACCCGATCGATGACCAGAAAGCCATCATGGACAGCAATTACGGCATCGAAGCTGTTGACGGCACCGGCAGCTGGTCTGAAACTCAGCTCAAGCTGGCCAACGATCTGCTAAAAACCGTTCCAAAAGACTTCCGTGACTGCACCGACGAAGTCATCCGCGATGGCGCACCACCTGAAGGCGCTCCCGAAGGCGCTACCGGCTATGTGAATTTTTACGAACGCAAGATTCACATGCTTGACAGCAGCACCAAGCTGTCCCAGGCCTTGATAGACTCAATGACTCAGAGTCTGGGTCGACCGCCAACCACAGAAGAACAGATGAACCAGCTGACGTTTCAGTTCAAAAAAACTCTGGCGCATGAAATGACCCATTGTTTTCAGAATACTCACCCTGAAGTTTACCGTGAATGGCAGTCGCAATTCTGGCCTAACGACCAGATTACCGGCAGCTGCCCAAGCACTTACGGCAAAACCAAACCATATGAAGACATGGCCGACTCGGTTGCCCTGTATATAATGGGCGGGCGCATGGAAAACGGTTTCTTTATCACAGCCTACGGCACCAAAATGGATATGGATCGCTACAACTTCATCAAGAACAAGGTTCTTGGCGGCAAAGAATATCTTAAACCAACTGTAGCCACCGGGTCAGCCAGTATCTGACCAGATAGACAGATATGAAAAAGGCATTGCATCCAGCAATGCCTTTTTCATTTGCAATCATGCCAATTATATATATTGGCGCTCTGTTGACAAATCCAGCTCAGCGGTGACAACTGGTCGTTAAATCGCCGCACTTGTGTTTATAAGAGTATGAACTGTGGTTGAGGATAAATTTCAAGTAATAAAATTCAAGCTCTTCTGCAGTTATCGCTATCAGATAATTTGCCGGAATCACAGACTGAGGGGCTCTGAAGCTGCAGCTTTCGGGGGCGGCGGGTTTTCGACCGCCTTTTTTACTTCTTCGATGGTTCTGCCATCGCCCATGCCGGAGAGATTGCCGGTTTTTGCGTCAATGGGCCAGCAACCCTGAATGCCATAATAAACCGTGTAATAGTCATCGACTTTTTTGAGAAACAGCAGCACTTTGCTGCCCTCTTTCAGCTCGGCATTGTCTTCTATCAGACCGTAAGTCTTGATCTTGAGTTTTTCACCAACGGCCGCCACACCCTTGATCGGTTCATCGACCTTGACCAGATTGGCAATTACGGTAGCCCCGGAATCGATCTTGCCAACTGTTTTCACTGCTTCAACATCGGCAACTACAATCACATCTGACCCACCGGCCAGTTCATTCAGGCCCACCTCAATTATCATTGCGTGACCTCCGCAGACATTCAAACAAAGAATCAAGGCCAGAACCAGAATTTTCATTTTTACCTCCCCACAGAAACTTTCTGCTTTCCTCATTTTAGCAGAAACCACATAAAACTGTACTGATATTGAAACTGATAACAAGGTAAAAACAAATTTATCAGGTATCAATAAGGTTTTGCAGAAACGTGTCGTTGCATAAGCCAGTTTTTTTAGAGCACTTCAGCATCGATCGCGCGATAACAGCCGCACATCACGGCTTACTAATAAATTTGTGTTCAATCATGCGAAACAGGAGGTGGTAATCATTACGAGAATTTCTACCCCTGCACAATATTATTGAAATTTCGTTTTTTTTGCTGTAGGGAATATGAGTCAAAACTTGACACAAAAAAATACTGGCAGGGAGATTGGGATATTATGGCAGAAAACAGGGCAGGAACTTTGACCGTTAAGCGTGGTATGGCTGAAATGCAGAAAGGCGGCGTCATTATGGATGTCGTCAATGCCGAACAGGCACGCATAGCAGAAGAAGCCGGAGCAGTAGCAGTTATGGCGCTCGAACGTGTTCCGTCTGACATCAGAAAGGCCGGCGGCGTAGCACGTATGGCCGACCCGACCATTATCGAAGCGGTAATGAAAGCTGTCTCAATACCGGTAATGGCCAAAGCCCGTATCGGGCATATCGTCGAAGCCCGTATTCTCGAAGCTATGGGTGTTGATTACATCGATGAAAGCGAAGTACTTACCCCCGCTGACGAAGAATTTCACCTGCTGAAATCCTCTTTCACCGTTCCGTTCGTCTGCGGCTGCCGTGATCTTGGCGAAGCCGCCCGGCGAATTGGCGAGGGAGCGGCAATGCTGCGCACCAAGGGCGAACCCGGCACCGGTAATATCGTCGAAGCGGTGCGGCATATGCGCAAGGTCAACGCTCAGGTTCGCCGCGTCGTGGCCATGAACCAGGACGAGCTGATGACCGAAGCCAAACTGCTTGGCGCTCCCTATGAAATACTGCTGGAAATCAAAAAACATGGCAGATTGCCGGTAGTCAACTTTGCCGCCGGCGGGATTGCAACTCCTGCCGATGCAGCACTGATGATGGAACTCGGCGCCGATGGCATCTTCGTCGGTTCAGGAATATTTAAATCGGAAAACCCGGCGAAATTTGCAAAAGCCATTGTCGAAGCGACAACCCATTATAAAGATTACAAACTGCTGGCCGAAATTTCCAAGGAACTTGGCACCCCGATGACCGGCCTGGAAATGTCATCGCTGTCAGCAGCCGACCGGATGCAGGATAGAGGCTGGTAAACATGCTCAAAGTCGGAATTCTCGCTCTCCAGGGTGCCGTTCGCGAACATGCGGTTTCTCTGAAAAGATGTGGTGTTGAGCCGGTTATTGTCAAACAGACCGAAGATCTTGCGATAATCGACGGCCTGATTCTTCCAGGAGGCGAAAGCACCGCTATACGCCGACTCGTCGACACTTACGGATTTCTCAAACCTTTGAAACAGTTTGCGCTGCATGATAAACCGATTTTCGGCACCTGCGCCGGTCTGATTCTTCTGGCCCGCACTATCGTCGGCAGTGATATTTCCCACCTGGGTATCATGGATGTGACGGTGGAACGCAACTCCTATGGCCGGCAGATCAACAGCTTCGAAGCCCCTCTGAATATCAAGGATATCGGCAAAGGGTTCCCCGGTGTTTTCATCAGGGCGCCCCACATTGCCGAAATCGGCGAAGGAGTCGAGGTTCTCTGCGAACATGACGGCCGCATCGTCATGGCGAGGCAAAACCATCTGCTCGGCTGTTCCTTCCACCCCGAACTGACGTCAGACCAGCGTGTCATGGCTTATTTTGTCAAAATGGTCAGAGAAGCAGCGGCCGGAAAATCTGTCTGAACAGGTCAGCCGGGTATACTGACAGCCGTGTGTCTGCCGGTATTACCATTGCCCATGTTGAAGGAAACGGCGTCGACGTGAGTCAGACGCTCTTTGACCGTCGCTTCTACCTTGTGCTTGAGCTCGGGATGATTCTTGATGAAATTCAGGAAATGCCGGCGATGCATAGTTAGAAAGACACAATGCGTCAAAGTCTTGACCGTAGCGGTGCGCGGCACAGCCCGCAGCAAAGCGATTTCGCCAAAATAGTCGCCATCCGACAGGAGGGCGAGTGAAACGTTTTCGCCGTCGGGAGCCCGTTTCAGCACTTCGACCTTGCCGCGAACAATCAGATAAAGCTGTTCACCGATGTCACCCTCACTGGTAATCACCCGATCAGGCTGAGCACTTTCGCTGGCGAAGAATTTGACCATCGGTTCAATGATGACCGGTTCAAGAACACTGAAAATCGGAATGGCACGGATTCTTTCGACAGTAACCGAAGCGATTCCATCTTCAGAAAGAGTGAAGCCCTGCTGTTTTTCCCAGAGACTGCGAAATGCGCCATTCAGAGTCATTAGCTCGTCGAACGAACCGCTTTCTTTTACATGGCCGTCTTCGAGATAATTTATGACGTCGACATGCCTGACCGAAGACAGACGATGGGTGACTGAAAGAGTGGTGCGATTGCGGCAGATATTGAGCAGAGTCTTGTTGATAGACTCTTCGGTAGTGGGGTCGAGAGCTGATGTCGCTTCATCGAGGATAAGAATTGCCGGATTTCGCAAAATTGCGCGGGCAATGGCGATACGCTGGCGCTGCCCTCCCGAAAGGTTGCGGCCACGTTCCCCGGCCATTGTTTTATAACCGGCCGGCAGCTTCATGATGGTATCGTGTATTTCAGCAGCTCGGGCAGCTGCCTCTATTTCGGCATCAGAAGCGCCGGCACGCCCGATTCCTATATTGTCGCGAATCGAAGCGTTAAACAGGAAACTATCCTGAAAAACCACAGCAGTTGCGTCTCTCAGCCCGGAAAGAGACAGTTCACGCAGGTCAACCCCATCGACAAGAACGGCCCCGGACAGCGGATCATAGGAACGCATGGCCAGGTTCAGAACCGTACTTTTGCCGGAACCACTCGGACCAACGAAAGCAACTGACCTGCCACTGCCAATTTTCAGATCGACATCACGCAGATTGAGCTTTTCAGGCGAATAACCGAATGAAACTCCTCTGAAAACGATGTCGCCCCGAACCTTCTCAAGTTTTCGGCCGGCTTTTCGCTCATCCACCTGCGGCATCTCGTGCAAAAGTTCATCAATACGGCGCATTCCGCCGGTAGCCTCGACCATGGTCGGCAGATACTGAGTCAAACTCGAAAGAGACGCGCTCAAACTGGCAAAAATTGTCTGAAATGCGGTTAGAGAACCAATCGTAAGCATTTTCTGCGCCACCATGGCGGCACCAACGCCAAGCAACAGAACCTGAAGAATCAGAATTCCCATGCTTGCCGAACGCTCGACCAGCGAACTGAAAAACCCAAGTCGCGAACAGATGCTGGTCATAATCTCATTCTGGCGTTTGAACTTTTCCTTAACTACAGGCGCAAGATTGTATGCCTTGATCACCGGCTGAGCCGAGAGGTTTTCCTGAATCATGCTCAGTGCCTCAGCTTCGGCTTCTTTAAGCTGGTAACTCTCAAAACCTACCTTGGGGGCAAAAACACGGGGGCCGAGAAGGCCCAATGGCCAGACCAGCATTGCAAGACAAGCCAGGCGCAGGTCTATGGTGAACAGCAACACAACTCCTGCAATCAGTTCGAGACCGGGCAGAATCGCCCATGGCACCGCATCAGAAATAGCCACCTCAACTACATAGAGATCGTTGGAAAAGTGCGAAAGCAGGTCACCGACCTTTGCACGCGAATAAAAATTCATCGACAGAGCATGCAGATGTGAGAACATCCGCTGCCTGATATCGCTGAGAATGCGGGCGGTCAAATTGGCATAATAGCGATCGCGCACGAGACCGATAATCGATACGATTATGGCGCTCCCGATCATTACCGAAAGAAGCGTTCCAAAAACGTCTTTCTGTTCGCCAAGCAGAATATTATCGACGATAAATTTGAAACACATTGGCAGAGCGGCGTTGAAGGCCATTTCCACCAGAAGGCCGAGAAAAATGAACAGACATTGCCAGCGATACCTGCTGACAAAAGGCAAAATCATGCGAACAAAGCTCAGACACTCATTCACAGAAAGGCTCCTTAGATCAGGAATCCCGACAGCTTCTAAAAATCTGCCAGACAGCGGGTTAAAAACCTGCAAATCTGTATTGTCTGGCTTCTGAATCAGAAAAGACGCTCTCAAACCGATGACGACTTTAAAGACCAGTGTTACCCCGCAATTACCGGTTCGGAAGCTTATTCTAACACAAACCATACCTGATCGCCAGAACCTGCTTCTACAGCCTCAAACAGCCTGCGGATACTTCCTTTATTGCGCACCCGGCGGTGCTGTGTTATTTTTACGCCTAAGCTTATCAGAGGAGAGAATATGAGTCAGAAAGACAAACTGTCGCCCAAGGCTTATGAAGCCATTGACGGCAAGGATTACCCAAGTTTCATTTCACCGGGTGAGTCACCAGATGAATTTACCCGCAAAGCGATTATCATCGGCATTCTGGTCGGGGTAATTTTTGGCGCAGCCAATGCCTATCTGGGCCTGAAGGTCGGCCTCACCGTATCGGCATCGATTCCCGCCGCAGTCATGGCCGTGGCCATCTTTCGCATCTTCTTCAAACAGGGCACCATTCTCGAAACCAATCTGGTGCAGACGATCGGTTCGGCCGGCGAATCGCTGGCAGCCGGTGTTATTTTCACGATTCCCGCTTTCTTCATCTGGGGCCTCGAACCTTCAAAACTCGAAATCTCGGTGATTGCGATCGTCGGCGGCACGATCGGCGTGCTGTTCATGATTCCGCTGCGACGTTACCTGATTGTCAAAGAACACGGCAAACTGCCTTACCCGGAAGGAACGGCCTGCGCTGAAGTGCTCGTCGCCGGTCAGGGCGATATCTCGAAAGCCAAAACTCTGTTTCAGGGAATGGGCATCGGCGCTCTCTATCAGATGCTGATGCACAGCCGTCTTTTCGGCCTGTGGAGCAAGGAACCGGCCACCCACATTCCGGGCTTCAAGGGTTCGGAAGTCGGCGCTGAAGTCACTCCTGAACTCCTGGGCGTCGGTTACATCATCGGGCCGGAAATTTCAGCGATCATGCTCAGCGGCGGCATCTTCGGCTGGCTGGTTCTGATTCCTCTCATCTGCCTGTTCGGCGAGCATTGTTCATCCCCCATTTACCCCGAAATGACTAACCTGATCAAAGATATGGGCCCGGGACAGATATGGTCACGCTATATCCGTTATATAGGCGCCGGCGGCGTTGCCTTTGCCGGCATCTTTTCGCTGATCAAGTCGATTCCGGTAATTGTATCAAGCTTCAGAGCCGGTTTTTCACAGCTTGGCAAAAATTCAGCCGAAGCTGCTGTTCGCACCGATCTCGATCTGCCAATGAGTGTGATCCTCGGCGGAGCTCTTTCTCTCACCGCGGCCGCCACCATTTTTCTCAACCTGACTATCTTCCACTCCATCGCACTTTCGGCAACTGCCGGGATTCTGATCGTTGTATTCGGCTTCTTCTTCGTCACCGTTTCGTCGCGTATCGTCGGTCTGCTCGGTTCTTCTTCGAACCCGATTTCGGGCATGACGATCGCAACCCTGCTGCTGACCTGCATTATCTTTCTGCTGGCCGGTATGGGTGGCATGCCGAACGTCAAAATCGCCGTGCTGACAGTCGGAGCTTTTGTCTGCATTGCAGCCGCAATCGCCGGTGATACCTCCCAGGACCTCAAAACCGGCTTTCTGGTCGGGGCGACTCCTCGACACCAGCAGGTAGGAGAGTTCATTGGCGTCGTTTCTTCGGGACTGACCATGGGATTCGTAATGTATCTGCTTAAAGACGGCATCACGACCGGCGAACTGCCCGCTCCTCAGGCCAATCTGATGAAGCTGGTCATCGACGGCGTCATTGGTGGCAGTCTACCCTGGAACATGGTTATCAGCGGCATGTTCATCGCTCTTGGCGTTGAACTGCTCGGTATCAACTCGCTGGCTTTCGCAGTCGGTCTATATCTGCCCCTGTCGTTGTCGGTTCCGATCATGGCCGGAGGTATCATCCGCTGGATTCTTGAAAGACGCACCACCGACCCCGACCTCGAAGAAAAGCGGGAAACAGGCGTTCTTTACTCTTCAGGTCTGATCGCCGGTGCTGCCCTGATCGGCGTATGTATCATGGTTCTCATGGGCATCGCCGAAAAGAGCCCGGGCCTGCTCGAAGGCATCAGCAAACCCGGTATTTATGTCGCTTCCAGTCAGATCACCGACGTTTCGATCAATGGCCAGCCTTTAACCGGAACATTCCAGGCGGTTGCACCGGCAACCTTCCCGGCCACTGATGATACCGTCGAAAAGATTTCGCTGGCACGGGTTGCCCAGCGCGAGCTTCAGGCGGCCACCACTCCTGATGCCGCAGCAATCGAAGCCAAAAAAGCCGAGATTGCTTCTCTTGAAGACCAGCTACAAAAGGCAAAAGTGCAGAGCTTTACCCTCAAAGCTACCGTTAATGGCGCAGCCGTCGAAAAAACATTCGAACTCGCCAAATGGGAAGAAGCTTATCTTACCGTTGCCGACGGTCAGATCGACATTGGCAGCGAAGCTCCGGGCAGTCAGTCGCGAGCTGTCATCGCCTTTCTGGCTCTTTGCGCCACTCTTGCTTACTTTGCCATGCGTAAACCGGTTAAACAGGAGTTTACTTGTTGACGGTATAAAAACAGGGAGCTTTTAGCTCCCT
>CAYYUI010000083.1:0-21077 GCA_964474705.1 uncultured bacterium | reverse complement strand
AAGGCGAAGGTCTGCAAAACCTTTATTCATCGGTTCAAATCCGATTGCCGCCTTTCGAAGGTCCGTTTTGGAGCCTTCCCCGACAGGTCGTGCCGAATGGCATGCCTTTTATATACCGTCAGGATCGGTAGTTCAGTCGGTTTAGAACGCCGGCCTGTCACGCCGGAGGCCGCGGGTTCGAGTCCCGTCCGATCCGTTCAAAGAGCCATAGAGAACAATCTCTGTGGCTTTTTTCATTTTACCGGTAACGGAGATTTAATGAATTATATCGAGGCTGTCGGTTACCTTGGCTCGCTGCTGGTAGCAGTATCGCTGAGCATGAAATCTGTTCTTAAACTGCGCTGGATAAACCTGGCCGGCAGCATGTTTTTTTCGATTTATGGTTATCTGATCGGCGCATCGCCTATCTTCGTGGTAAATGCCTATATCAGTGTTACCAATGTCTGGTATCTCATCGATTATTCGCGCAACCATGACTGTTTTAAGCTCGATTCTCTCACAAATATCGGCCAGAACTATTTTAAAAAATTCTATGACTTTTACGAGGATGACATACGCGGATTCTTTCCCGATGTTAACTTTGCTGACCTTGCAGATGCCGAGACCTCAATACTCTTTCGGAACATGATTCCAGTCGGCATTTTTTCAGTGCGCCTTCTCGAAGAAGGCAGGGCTCAGGTTCTTATGGATTACGTCATTCCGGAATACCGCGATTTTAAATTCGGCAATTATCTCTACCGGAAAAAGTCCTATCTCTTTCGTGACCGTCAGATTTCGCAGCTTGAAGTCTCCACCAGCGTCGATGCTCACCGGAACTATCTGATAAAACAGGGTTTTCAAGAAGAGCATGACGAAAAGACGCACAAAACAAAACTGGTGATGAAAATCTTCTGATCTGCAGATATTTGCTTTCAATAATCCTCTGGAGTTGCCGATACATCTAAAAAAGGTGTCGGAACCAGGAGGCATTATGTCCGGTTTTATAGCAAAAAGAGATCTCTGGTCGCATTTGCACTGTCTGCAACCGTTTCCGGGTGTCGGTCAGACCGGCAGGGTTGCATTGCTTGCTGCTTTTTTTGCGGCTGCAGCTGTCAGTTCAGCTGAGGCAGGAGCTCTCGACTGGTTGAGTCAGAAAACCGGCAAAGCTAAACCCACCCGGACTGAAAGCGTCGAGGTGCAGCAGATTCAGCTGAGCAATCTCGAACAGAATGCGGTTTCCGGAAACACCCTCGATCCTTACCAGTTTGCCCAGTCACATTTTTCCAGTTCGCGCGGCAAGCTTGAAAAGGCCTGTCGGGCAATAAGCAGCCGATACAACGATGCTGCCGTCAGGGATATTCTTCAGAAACTTTTCGTTATCGATACTCAGTTGTTCAAAGAGGGCATCAGAAACTCAGCTCTGGCAGTCAAGGAAATAGTGACCGTCAATGACACTCTGGGCCAGGGAATTCAGGATTTGAACCGGATTGTTACGGCTCCGGGCCAGGAAACACTTGATTCTCTCGACAAAACCATAGAAAAGGTCGGTTCCGCTAATCTCAGTCAGACGCTGCTGGTCAAAAAGTATCTTGCCGGGGCTGAGAGAACGATAATGCTTGCTCAGACCGGTTATGAGACACTTGAATTGATTCCTTCGCTTTCAGTTGCCGGACTTGACATGATGGTGCAGATGTCGAAGCAGCTGATGCGCATGAATCAGTCGAATGCCGAAGCCTTCAAAGGCCTCCTGTTGAACGTGCAGAGCAGCACCGAAATCGTCGCTTCCGGTCTGGAAAGCGTCAGAAAAACGGTGCGTGAAACTCTGCGTTTCTCGGATCATTTTGCCGTCAAGCAGTTTCCATTGATCAATCTGCCGGCTCCATCACGCGAAAAGATTTTCGTGACTCTCTCTTCGATCGCCAACTCGGTCAAAGGGGTTGAAAATACTGTTTCTATCGGTGATTCACAGGTGCGCAATACTGCTCAGCAGTTCACGCATCTTACGGGTGGTTTTATTGCCAAAGCCGCCGAAGCCCTGAAATATACGACTCCCGATACTTCGGAAAAAGCTCTTGAACAGATTTCCACTTATGCAAGAAATCAGGTCAGCGGCCTGTTTCTGCGGGTGAAGGAAGACATCGGTCTGATGCGGACTGAAATGGCCAAAGCATCACGCCCTTCAACTACCAGTCTGCCCCCGGCAGTCAATTTTGAAAGTCGCGATGAATACGCATCAAGACGGGCTCAGAATACCAGCAGTCAAAAGCTGCCGCTGTTTCTTCTCGGTCGTGCCGGTGCTGCTGAAAGTTCTGCGGCTGACTCCGCTTCAAAAAACGATACTCAGTCGCCACTTATTGGCGGCACTCCTGCCGAACAAGGTTTCATCGCTCTCAGCCGCAAACCGGAGTCTGCGAACAACCGCTCTGCAGGCTCGACTCAGGTTCTCTATCACGAAGATGCCGAGTCTGAAGATGAAAGCAGTCTGATGCAGCCGGAAATGAATATTCTTTCTCAGGAGCTGGGATCGGACTTTTTCTTTGGTGACAGCGGCGAGAACCGCGGCGCCGGCAGTGTCATGGCCCGCGGAAAGGATCTGCCGGAAGAAGACGAAGAAATCGGGATGCTGCCCGACGAGAGACCCGGCGATGAAATGAAGATGAGTTATGGCAATCTCGGTGAGGCCGGAGAACCGGAAATCGAGATGCTGCGCATGGATTCAGGGGTGGATGATGCCAATGCCGATGACCTGCTGCCGATGATGCGCTACGACAGCGATATTCTCGACATCGAAGAATAAGCCAGGATTCCGGGAGCGAAGCGACGCGGCAGTCTTGGTCTGGAGAAGAGATGGTTTGTCATCTCCTTGAGAATGTAAGGTTTTCAAGACTACGATTGCTTCGCTGACGCTCGCAATGACATATATTCGACTTTTTTCGTTATCAGCCATGAACAGAATGGCGGTTGCCGTAATCGTTGTCGAATAGCAGATTCGATCACGACCACGACAGCGATTAATATGTAATGACGGCGCTAAAACTGTCACTGCGAGGAGCGAAGCGACGCGGCAATCGTAATCTGAGAGGTAATAGCGATAATGAACCCGGTGGCTTGATGCTTCCGGGTCTGGCGTGGTACACTGCTGCCAAATTCAACTTTGGAGCATTTCATGAGTTTTCCTGTGCAGAGGCCGCGCCGCCTGCGTCTAAACAGCCGTCTCAGACAGATGGTTCGCGAAGTGAGCATTGCTCCGCATCAGCTGATCTACCCGCTTTTTGTCGTCGAAGGTCTGAAAGAACCGCATGAAATCAGTGCGATGCCCGGTCAGATGCATTGGCCGGTCGACCGTTGTCATGAACCTGTTGAGGCAGCGATGCGCAATGGGGTTGCTGCGTTCATTCTCTTCGGTGTTCCGGCACAAAAAGATCATGATGGCCGCTGTGCCGCCGATCGCAACAGTGTCGTATGTGCAGCCCTTCGTCATATCCGCAGCCATTGCCGCGATGCGTATCTGATAACTGATGTCTGCCTCTGTGCTTACACTACTCATGGGCATTGCGGCATTCCCGGCAAAGATGGCTGCATCGACAACGATCCTTCGACCGCGATGCTGGCTGCTATGGCTCTGGCACATGTCGAGGCCGGTGCCGACATGGTCGCCCCCTCGGACATGATGGATGGACGGGTTGGTGTAATTCGTTCTCTTCTCGATCGTAGCGGGCATCACGACATCCCGATAATGTCTTATTCGGCCAAATACGCCTCTTCGTTCTACGGCCCATTTCGTGAAGCGGCTGGTTCGGCACCGGGGCATGGCGATCGCCGCGGCTACCAGATGGATTTCGCCGTCGGTCGGGATGCCATGCATGAACTGCAGCTCGATTTCGACGAAGGTGCCGACATTCTCATGATAAAACCCGGTCTTGCATATCTTGATATATTGAAGACGGCACGCAATACTTTCAGCTGTCCCCTGGCGGTTTACCAGGTTTCGGGGGAATATTCGATGATCAAGGCTGCCGCCGAAAAGGGTTGGATCGATGAACGACAGGTCGTTTTCGAAACACTGATCGCGATGCGTCGCGCCGGCGCCGACCTGATTTTGACCTATTTTGCGCCGCAGGTTGCTGCCTGGCTGACTGAAGAGGCACGCTGATGCACCCACATGCCGCCAAAAATGGTTCTCAGAATACGCTGAGGGTTCTCGCCTGGGAAACAACCCGCGCCTGCCCGTTGGCATGCCCGCATTGCCGGGCTTCGGCGGTATCGTGTCGTGATTCTGAGGAGCTGTCTACTGAAGAAGCAGTGCAGATGCTTGCTTCGGCAGCTGAAATGGGGCCGGCGCTGATAATTCTCAGCGGCGGTGAGCCTTTGTTACGGGATGATCTCGAAGAAATTGCCGGTAAGGCGGTTGAAATGGGGCATCGTCCGGTAGTTTCCTGCAATGATGGGCGTCTACTTACCGATATCAGGCTCGACAGCCTCTATGAATCGGGCATCAGGCACTTCAGCTTCAGTATGCATTCATCTCTGGAAGCCGATCATGACAGCTTTGTCAGAGTAGCCGGAGCTTATCGAGAGGCTTTGCAGGCTTTTTCCAGAATCAGGGCTCACGGCATGTCTTTTCAGATCAACACCACGGTATTGCCCGGAAATTCGCGCCGTCTCGACGAAATCAAAGACTGGGTAGTCGGCAGCGGTGCTGCGGCCTGGCACCTGTTTTTTATCGTGCCGATGGGCCGGGCGGCCACCGGCGGTTCAGAGGTGGAACTGTCACAGAATGAGATCGACCGTGTTCTGCGATATGTCGCTGACAATGCTGATGACTGGCCGATTCCGGTTAAAGTTACCTGCGCGCCACAATATGCAATGATCAGGGGCGAAATGGGGCGTGATCCCGGCAGTCGCGGCCGCAGCTGCATGGCCGGCAATGGATTCGTTTTCGTCAGCTGGTGCGGTGACGTCAAGCCTTGCGGATATTTCGATCTGATCGTCGGGAATGTCAGACAAAAGCCGCTCAAGGAAATTTACCTCGGGAGTGAGCAGTTACGAGATATGCGTACCCCTGAGAAGTTCACCGGTGTCTGCGGTGTGTGCCGTTTCAATAAAATTTGCGGCGGTTGTCGGGCGCGGGCTTATGCTGTCCACGGCAGTTATCTGGCAACCGATCCCAATTGTAAGTTTTCTTCTGGTCAAAGAGACAAAACCTGAGTATCATTGTATAATTCTCAAGACTGATTGCAGTCACTGGGCATCACTATCAAGGAAGGACAAACCTGATGGACGACAAAGATCGCGAAATATTGCAGATGCTTCAGGGCCGTTTTCCGCTCGAATCTGAACCATACAAAATAATTGGCGACAAGCTCTGGATGGACGAAGTCTCGGTGATTTCGCGGGTAGCCAGAATGTACCAGTCCGGCATCATCCGCTATATCGGGCCATTTTTCGATAGCCGCCGACTTGGTTACAAAGGTTGTCTGGCCGCACTCAACGTGCCTGAAGACCAGATCGAAAAGGTTGCCGGGGTTATCAACGGGTTTGCTGAAGTGACGCATAATTATCTGCGCGATGGCAACCCGAACATCTGGTTCACTGTAATCGCCCCCTCGCTTGAACGCCGCGAAGAAATCTTTAATGCGATAAGGCAGCAGACCGGAATCAAAGATATTCTCATATTTTCTTCCAAAAAGCTGTACAAGGTCAAAGTCGATCTTGACTAACAGTTGTCGGCCAGGAGCAAGAAATGGACACCAAGACCCGTCAGATTCTCTGTGAAATTCAGGATGGTTTCAAACTTGAAACCCGTCCGTTCAAACGTATTGCCAACAAGGTCGGTTGTACTGAAGAAGAAGTTATTGCGGTAATCGCAAAATGCTGTGACGAAGGCATTGTCCGGCGTATCGGTGCTGCTGTCAGACCTGAAATGGCCGGCCATTCCGCCAATGCTCTCGTTGCCTGGGACGTCTCTCCCGAGCAAATAGATGAGATCGGAACTGCAATTGCCGAAATGCGTGAAGTGTCGCACTGCTATGAACGTGAATGCCCCCCCGGCTGGCAATACAATCTTTTTACCATGATTCATGCCCGTTCCGAAGAAGAGCTGCGCAACCTGGTCGCCTCGATATCAGAACGGTTCAAATTCAACGGTTTCAAAGTGTTCCGCACCGAGAAAGAACTGAAAAAGACCTCGATGCGCTACTTCGAGGAAAACGGCAAATGAATGCCAGGGCGCTTGCAGATGCGGTCAGGGTGTTTCCCGGTGGTGTCAACAGCCCGGTGCGTGCTTTTAAATCGGTTGGCGGTAACCCGGTATTTATAAAAAAGGCTGCCGGCAGCAGGGTTGTCGACGTCGATGGTCGTGAATACCTCGATTATGTCGGTTCCTGGGGGCCAATGATTCTTGGCCATGCTGACCCGGATGTCATCGCTGCCGTCTGCCGTGCTGCGGCCGACGGTCTCAGTTTTGGTGCTCCGACCGAAGCTGAAACCAGGCTTGCCGGGCTGATCCGTGATGCTTTCCCGGTTGTGGAAAGAATGCGTTTTGTCAGCAGCGGCACCGAAGCAACCATGTCGGCCGTTCGCCTGGCCCGCGGTTTCACCGGCCGGCCTCTGATTGTAAAATTTGACGGCGCTTATCATGGCCATGCTGATTCATTGCTGGTATCGGCCGGCTCCGGGGTTGCGACCCTGGCAATTCCAGGTTGTCCTGGAATTCCTGATTCAATTGCCTGCAATACCCTGGTGGTACCTTTTAATGATACTGCGGCTGTTGAAACCTGTTTTAAAAAACACCCGGGCCAGATTGCCGGTCTGATAGTTGAACCGGTCTGCGGCAATATGGGAGTGGTCAATCCTGCTGCCGGTTACCTGCAGCAGTTGCGTAAGTTATGCTCAGAGAACGATGCTTTGCTGATTTTTGATGAAGTGATGACCGGTTTTCGGGGTTGTTTCGGTGGAGTCAGCCGCCTGACCGGCATAACTCCTGATCTGACCTGTCTTGGCAAGGTGGTTGGCGGTGGCATGCCTCTGGCCGTATACGGCGGCCGCGCTGAAATAATGGCGAGTATTGCCCCTGAAGGCCCGGTATACCAGGCCGGTACTCTGTCGGGCAATCCGGTGGCAGTTGCAGCCGGTATTGCAACCCTTGAAAAGATCAGAAGTGATGGTGATTTTTATCCGCGACTGCTTGCCCGGGCAGAAAAGCTCGAAAAAGGTCTGTTGCAGGCTGCGGCAGCGAGTGGTATTCCGGTTGTCGGCAACCGTTTCGGGTCGATGCTGACCATGTTTTTCAGTTTCCACCCGGTTTTAGATTACGAGTCGGCCAAAAAATCAGACACGGCAAGATTTGCCCGCTGGTTCAGAGAAATGCTGGCCGAAGGTATTTATCTCGCGCCATCACAGTTCGAGGCCGCCTTTATTTCGGCCGCCCATAGCGACAGCGATGTCGAAACGACGCTTGCAGCTGCCCGACGGGTATTCAACAAGCTTTGATCTGCGTGAAAAAAACCGGCTGCCCGTTTTCGGCAGCCGGTTTTTAACGCGGTTTTTGTAACTTATCTTTTGGTGATCTTGATCGGGTTGGTCCGAACCGCATAGCGGTAGGGCTGATCGATACTGGGGTCAACCGCAGTGTAAGCCTTGGTACTTGTCGAACGTTTCCGGTCGGCGCGTACTTCCATATAATTCTTCATGAGCGTCAGGTTGTCTTTGAAAGCCAGTGAATGAACGCCGAGCTTAACTGTGTTACCGGCACCGACCTGGGCAATAACCGTAGAACCGGTAGCGGTATCTGAAGAATAGCCGGCCGGCGCAGCCCAGTCATTCAATGCCAACGTTGCAGTGGCAGGGCTTACGACCTGGTTGTTTTCGTAAACTTCAAAATGCTGGTCGCTTATATTTAAACAGTAAAGTGGCTTGTTGAAAATGAAAAACAGGTTGTCGCCGGCAGTCATTTCGCGGTCGTTGTTGGTGTCTTCCCATTCGATGCGGACCAGGGCGAGATCCTTGACGTAATAGTCTTTGATGTTGTCTGTGTCGACCCGGGAGTCCGGGCCTTCGCTGTAAACATAGCAGGCATAAGGGTCGAGCTTGTAGTTCTTACCCCAGGGATCGACCGGAATGTAGGTCAGATAGCGGCCCTGCAAACCGTTGAAATCGTTTTCCCCCAGTATGGGAACCGGCTCAGTAAGCGTTGAGTCGGTCGCCAGCATGCCCTGATAGGGAAGGTCTTCCTGAGAGTTGAACAGAACCACTGCCTGTTTGAGAACGTCGAGATCCTGAAGGGCTTTGGTTCGTTTGCTTTCACGAACGTAGTCTGAATAGTAGGGGGTGGCCACACCGACCAGAATGGCGATGATGGCAACTACCACCAATAGTTCGATCAACGAGAAACCGCGTTTCATAGGCTAAACTCCTTTTGCGGGTTTACGACTAAAGCTATCACCGTTTTCTTTCGACAATACAGACCAATAGTTTTAGCAAAAACCGGAAAAAGCAAGAACTTTTTATTTGCCACGTAATTTGGCCCGCTTCTCCGTTGCTTCGGAGGCGGTGTAAAAACCCAGGCGCTTCAAGGAGTTCACGCATTTGAGGGCGTCGTCGATGCGCCCACGCTCGGCATAGAAGTCCATCAGGCCTTCGATTACCCGTCGATCGTTTTTGTATTCCTGTCTAACCAGAAGGATCTGAAAGGCAATTTCTTTCAGGCGGTCATTTTCGCCGTTGAAGGCCAGGTTCATCAGATTGTCATCGGGTGCAACAGATTCTTTGAGGGGCAGTGCGGTCAGCCACATTATCATCGTTGAATTTTTGCCGTCTTCGTCAACCATATTTTTGCCTGACAACGGGGCATTATCGAGTTTGCTGCGGCCCTTGAAGTCTTTGGTCACAAGCTTTCGGCCGAACAGACTGAAATTGTCGAGATCGTAGCGGTTCTTCAGATCTTCTTCGATGAGCTTCTTCTGAAAATCAGAGGTCGGGTGAACCTTGTTGTATTTTTTAAACCAGTAGAGAGCTTTTTCGTAGTAACCGCGGTCTTTGTAAAAATTCATCAGCCCTTCAAGAGCGGTTGGGTCGCTTTTATTGAGGTCAAGCATCTGCAGGAAGTTCGCCTCGATGCCGATATCACCCATTTTCCCGTCTTCCATTTCGGCCGCCAGCCGCAATTTCTCCTGCTTTTCGCGTGTTTCTTTCAGCTCTTCAATGGCGATTTTGGCTTTATCTTTCAGTTCCGGGTCACTCTTGAGAAGTTCGAGCGTTGCTTCAGCCCTGTCGTAATTCTCCCGGCGCAGGTAAATGTCAGCTGCTTTCATGACACCCGCGCCGAATTTTTTGCTGGCTTTGTAAGCTTCAAGATAAGCCTCGATTGCCGCATCTTCACGCCCGCTGTCTTCATACAGGCCGGCCAGCTCATAATGACCTGTTCCAGGGTCAGAATTCTTTTTGATTTCTTTCTTGAATTCGGCTTCGGCTTCTGCGACCTTGCCTGCCTGTAACAAACTCCGCGCCAGGTCGTAACCGATCAGTTCCTTTATTTCAGGGTCTTTGCGGCCAAGTTTGCGGGCTTCGGCAAAATGCTCCGCTGCCTTTTCGGGTTGATTCAGCTTTTCAAAGGTTCTTGCCAGCAGCCAGTGGGTTTCGGCATGTTTCTGATCAAAAAGCAGAGCCTGTTCAAGAATTGGCAGCGCTTCGCCGGCAGCGTTCTTTTCGATGTAGATGGCTCCAAGCGCCCGCAGGGTTTCAGGGTTGTCTGGTTGAACCTGTCTGGCTTTAATGAGCAGGTCGTATGCCTTATCGAGATTGCCGCTTTCGAGCTCAAAAATTCCAACCCGCGAAAGGGCGCGGGCGTTATTTGGTTCCAGTTCAAGCGCTTTCCGGTAATGTTCGACTGCTGCGTCACTCTTTTTGCCGACATCGAGAAGCGCGCCCATGCGTGCGTGAATGTCGGCGGAATTCGGAAACCCGATCAGAGCAGTCTCGAAATGGCGCAGAGCCTGGCCGGGCGAGCCCTCTTCCGATATCATGATTCCGAGATAATAGTGGGCCATGAATTCTTCTGGAGACTTGCGGACAATCGAACGCAGGGCCTTGACCACTTCGGCTTTCTCTTTCTTCGAGCCTATCTGGAAGTCGCGCCATGCCTTGTCGTAATAGGCCTCGCTGATCTCTGTCTGAGGTTTCTGCAGTTTTACCGTCGGTCGACGGGTTGCCGGTTCAGCCTGATACGGAACTGCCAGAAGCGTTGCGGCAACGGTAGTCACTGCAAACATTCTGCCAAAACCCGGAAAAATTCTCTGGCGCATATTGAACCTCGCTGTCTCAAGATAAGACTAAAATTAACACGCCTGCCTCGGCAATGCAAAGGCAGGCGCAGGGTAATCGTTTTGGCGATCAGTTCATCGGACCTTTGAGCAGCACTGCGAGGCCTGAAATGAGTGAATAAGCCGAACAGGCCAGAGTGGTGTAGAAAAGCCCGAAGTGGAAACGCCGAAGGTTTTCCCGTGATTTTTCTTTGTTCAGAGTCTTGATTGAACCGCCGACAAAGATGTTGGCAATCATCAGGCCGAGCAGAATGGCGCCGGCAAAGCCGTGACCGTAGGTTTTGAGAAACACGGCGTTGATCTGCAGAAATTGCACCACTCCGACTATGCCGCCGATCAACCCGAGTGCAAAAAGAACCACTGCAATACGGCTGAATTTTCGATGCTCAGCGAGAAACTGCTCCCGCTGATCGGCTTCAGGAGATTTGGGATTGACCGCCAGAGCCTGTTGACCGACCTTGTGAATCTTGAAGAGGTAAGAAAGCACAAAAAGCATGAAAACCGGGTGAATGAACTTCATGATGCAGAACGCTCCTTACAATTTGAATTTGCTGATATCAAAGTCATCAAAGGGGTCTTTGGTTTCTTTGCTGCCTTTCTTTTTGACAGGTGACTTTTCTTCAACCGGTGAATCGAGGTCAATCACGTTGTCAAGGTTGAAGGGATTGTCGTCAGCAGGAGCTGGTTTTGCTGGTGCTGGCGGCTTTTTGCCCGGTGTGGCTGCCGGTGCCGGCGGAGCAGCCTGCGAATCGTCGCCCGGGAACACTTCGAGAACATCCAGTTCCAGATCGAGATTGCCGAATGGGTTTTTGTTCTGACCTGCGTTGTCGGCGGGCAGGCCGAGATTGAGATCCGTGTCTGAGAAAAGTGAGGCAAACAGATCTTTGCCTTCTTTGCCGTCTTTTGCAGCCGGTGGTGTTGCCGGCCGCATCGGTGGCAGCGGGGTATCATCGTCTTCAAACACATTTGCCGGAGGTTGCTTCGTCGGCGCAGCCGGTTTGGCGGCCGGTCTGACCGGTGACGGGGCGGTCGGTCTGCCGGGAGTGGTCTGCCGCATTGGCGGCAAAGGCGTGTCATCTTCTTCGGCCGCAGGAGGAACGGGTTTGACCGGGGATGCGGGAGGTTCGAAGCCGCTGAGGTTTTCGCCGGGACCTTCTGAATTGGCGGGAGTCGACGAGAAATCACCGAGGGAGCCAAGGTCGAAAGCCGGGGTGTCGAAAGCCTGCGGGGCTCCAGTGGGGCTGTCTGAGAGGCTGTCGTCGTCGGTTCCTGAGATCAGTGAGTCGAAATTGAAGTCAGGTGCACCGGCCGGTTGTGCTGGTTTCGGGGCAGGCTGAGTCGGAGTCATTGCAGCTGCAGGTCTGGGAGGCCTGCCGGGAGCAACTGGCGGCAACGGGGCCAGTTCTTCGAGATCTTCAGTATTCTGGTCGGCAAAAGGATTGGAGTTCCCGGCGTTATCGGCAGCGTTTGCATTTGGCTCGCTGCCTGACAGGGCAAAGTTTGAGAAATCAGGAATGTCGATATCGTCTTCTGCCGGCAGCTCTTCGACATGAGCCGGTTTGGCCGGTTGAAGAGGGGGCGGTGCGACGGTGACAGGCGCGACAGATTTGGGAGAAGGTATAACTGGTTTTGAAACAGTTGCAGGAGTGCCCGGAGCTGCCGAAGCCGGAACCGGCTTTATGGCCGGGGTGGGGGCCGGCCTGGCGGGGGATACGGCTGGAGCCGTTTTGATAGGCGGAGTTGCCTGATTTGCCGGAGCTGCCGGAACTGGAGACGCTGCGGGAGCTGCCTGAACTGGCGGTTTAACGGGAGTTGCCGGTTTCGGGATGCCGGGCACTGCCGGTGCGGGTTTTGCAATAACTGGAGATTCGACCGGCTCAGAAATTTTTGCCGGGATTACGGGTTCAACTGTTTTGGCCGGTTGTGGCGGTTTGCCCTGGCCGACTGACGGAGTGAACGCTTTGACGGCATCGGGGGCGGAAACGGTTGGAGTACCGGGCATTGCCGGTCTGACAACCGGTGAAAGAAGCGGTGAGACCGGTCGTTTCTTTTTGATCAAAGGTTTAACGGGCAGGGCAGGTTTGCGTGATCTGGCGGCAGACGATCTGCCGGCACCTGCAAGTGGTTTGCCGCAGCAGGGGCAGAATCTGATAACATAGTCGCAGTCTGGGCAGACGATGCCTTCGCCTTCGAACATGGGAGCTGAAGAGCCTGCGGTAGCAGAAGCGCCAGAAGATGATTCCCAGATGCCGCTTTCGTTTTTTGCCCAGTTGGTAAGCTCGAAGACAATTTCCGTGACACCGGGCAGTTTTTTGAGGCTGGATTCAATGAACTTAAGTTCAACTGCTGTTTCGTCGGCTGTTTTTTCAAGCCCGACGAAGCAGAGCTCACCCTGCAGGGTCACCACTCCGGCCTTGACAGGAAACTTTAATTTGGTCAGATCAATTCGCCGGCCAGATAACTCGCGTCTGATGCCGGCGCTGATGGCAAGATCAGTCGCCTCCCTCAATTTTGGCCTCCAGTTCCGTTGGTGAAATTACAATTCATCAAAATAATCGGCAGGGCAGCGAATTTTGTTTAGAAGCCCGGCAAAATATCCTGAACAAATGGTTACCCGTCAGCTGATTATTATACTCTAAATTTTTCCAGGAAGGCAGCTGTCTTTCGGAAAATTGCTGAATGTTCCTCTGGGGAGTCGATGTCGACGGGCGGTACACCTGGTCGGCGGCGGAACCAGGTTTCCTGACGCTTGGCGTATTGGCGTGTATGAATGATAATCGCATTTCTTACTGAATCGATGGTTGCCATACCGTCAAAATATGCCAGCCATTCACGGTAGCCGATGGCGCTCAGACCTCCGGCGTCGCGGCCATACCTGGCAATCAGGCTGCGCGCTTCATTCTCAAGGCCGTCGGCGATCATTCGGTCGATCCTGCCCTCTATACAGGCATGCAGAATTGGCCGCGCCCTGGTCACTACCAATGGGAAAAACTCGGCTTCAGGTAAAACCGGCACCGGCACGTTCTCACAGAAAGGTCGGCTGGTTCTCTCGACAATTTCAATCGCCCGCAATACCCGTCTGAGGTTATTGGTATCGACTGCTGCCGCGGCACCCGGGTCAAGACGCAGCAGCATTTCGACCATGTGGGCATGACCTGATTGTTCGGCAATTCGACTTAGTTCGGCAGCCCGGTCTTCGTCGTGGCCTGCCTCGCCGAGCCCTTCTGACAGCGCGGCGTAATAAAACCCGGTTCCGCCGACCAGCATCGGAATTTTTCCGGCTTTCCATATCTCTCTGATAGCTTCTGCGGCTGCGCTGACATAATCGGCCGCACTGAAGGTCAGCGATGGGCTGAGAAAATTGAAGAGGTGATGTGCAGCCTGCTGCCGTTCCTGAGGAGTTGGACTCGCAGTGCCGATCTGCATGTCAAGATAAACCTGCCGTGAATCGCAGTTGACGATTTCGCAGCCGGATCTGGATGCAATTTCGACCGCCAGAGCGGTTTTGCCTGATGCGGTTGGGCCAAGCACTGCCAGAACCGGCTTTTTTTCTGAAAAAAATGGCATTTTTCAGGTGCGCAGGAAGCCGGTTTCGATCTGCCGGGTGGTCAGCCTGATCACAATGGGCCGGCCGTGCGGGCAGGTGAACGGGTTCTCTGTTTTCAGGAGCTGCTCGAGGAGACTGTTCCATTCGGAATCGGAAAGTGGATCCCCTGCTTTGACCGCAGCTTTACAGGCCATCGTTTTCAGCAGATCGATCTTTATTTCAGCCAGTGACCGGCTTTCCCAGCCGTTGAGAACTTCAGAAAGCACGTTTTGAATCGATTCGCTGTCACTGGTCTTTTTTTCGGAAACCGGAACGGCAGTGACGTAATACTGATTGTCTTCTTCCTGGTGGATGGTGAAACCGAGAGATTTCAGCTGTGGCAGCTGGTCTTTGATGATCAGACGCTCAGAAGGCAGCAGTTTCAGCGGCACCGGAAACAGCAGGGGTTGGGCGGTGACCGGCGTATCACGATAAGTGCTGACATACTGGTCGAAAAGAATGCGTTCGTGCGCAGCATGCTGGTCAATAATGAACAGACCTTCGTCGTCTTCGCCCAGCAGGTAAGAATTTTTCAGCTGCGCAAGAATTTTGGGTCGGGAAAGGGTGATTACAGGTGCGAAAGCACCGGGAATCGCAGTTGATTGGGTTACAGAATGCGGCCCGAGTCTTTCGGCTTCAGTATCTTTCAGCTCGTAAAGTCTGTTGATGCCGGAACTGGCAGATCTGGCAGGCATGGTAAACGCTGGTGGCGGCGTAAAAATTGTGGTGGCCGATACCTGAGTTCTCAATTCAGAGGCATCGCTACCTTCGAAGTCTGGCAGATCGGCGGTTTCTGGTTCTGGTTCAGAAGATTCAGCCGGCCTGACCGGCGAAGAGACCATGCGCAGACCTGAAAGGCTTGCCTGGATGGTTTCCCAGATGGTGGCAAAAACCCAGCGCTCGTCTTTGAAGCGTATTTCGGTTTTCTGCGGATGCACATTGACATCGATGAGGTCGGGTGGCACCCGCAGGTCGAGAACGAGCACCGGATAACGACCTCTGGGAAAAAACGCCGCGCAGGCTTTGTTGATGGCCTGTGTCAGCAGGCGAGTCTTGACCACGCGTCGGTTGACCAGCGTTGTCATATAACGCGCCGCCGGTCTAGCCTGATTTGGCGGCGAAATGTAGCCGCGCAGGGACATGCCGGTGCCGGCAATAGAGGCGGGTTCCTTGAGTTGAACCAGGCTGCGGGTCAGTTCCGGCCCGTAAACTGAAAGAATTGCATCGCTGAGATTGCCTGATCCGTTAGTTCCGGCGATCTGCACGTTGTTTTTGCTGAATTTAAAGGCGATTTCGGGGTAACCCATCATGTAATGGCAGACAACGTCAGAAATCTGGGCCATTTCCGCCTGAATACTCTTGAGAAATTTACGCCGGGCGGGAACGTTGAAAAAGAGATTTTTGACCTGAATTCTCGTGCCGCGCGGAAAAGAGTCTGAATCGACGCTGACGATGCGCCCACCTTCGATAATAACTCTGGTGGCGGTTTCTTCGCTTTCATGACGCGTGATCAGCGAAATACGTGCTACCGAAGCAACGGTCGGCAGAGCCTCGCCGCGGAAACCGAGTGAAATAACGTGCTCTAACTCATCGTCACTGGTAATCTTGCTGGTGGCATGCTGCGAAAAAGCCAGAACCGCGTCCTGACGGCACATGCCTTCGCCATTGTCGGTGATTTCGATCAGCTTCTGCCCGCCGTCTTTGATTTCAATCTCGATGCGGGTTGCCCGTGCGTCGATCGAATTTTCGATCAGTTCCTTGACCACCGAGGCCGGTCGTTCAACAACTTCGCCTGCAGCGATGCGGCATATGATGTCGTCGGGTAATACCTTGATTTTTCCGTTCTGCATGCTGTTTTCCTTAAAAGTTGTGCGGGCCGCCCATTTCCCAGCTGGCCACTGCGTTTACTTCGAGGCTGTTGGCAGGCGCAATGGTTGCGGTGAAAAAACCGTGCGCAGCAACCATTGCGGCATTGTCGGTGCAAAGATGTATTGTCGGCAGCAGCAGTTCTGCACGGCGGCGGTCGGCGAGGTTCTGCATTCTTTCGCGCAAAGGGCGGTTGGCGGCTACGCCGCCGGCCATCACCAGCCGTGTGGCACCGGTTTCCGACAACGCCATTTCGACCTTCTCGGCGAAGGTGTCGGCAACGGCCTGCTGCAGGCCGGCGCAAAGATCGGCCAGAACGAGGCGGTCGCCTTCCTGCTCGACGATACGCATTACCGCTGTCTTGAGACCGCTGAAGCTGAAAACATAGCCTTTACCAGCCATCGGCCGCGGCAGACGATATCTCGACGGGTTGCCGTTTTCGCCGGCTTTTTGAATCACCGGGCCTCCGGGATAACCGATGCCGAGATGACGGGCTACCTTGTCGAAAAGCTCTCCGGGAGCGTCATCGATTGTTTGAGCCAGGCATCTGAACTGCCTCGGGCCGGTGACATGAACGAGGTTTGAATGCCCTCCCGATACGATAAGGCCGAGAAACGGGTATTCAGGTCGCCGTCCGGCCGCCAGAAACGATGCAGTCAGATGGGCTTCGATATGATTGACCGGAATCAACGGCACCTTTAAATGCCAGGCAAGTGCTTTTGCCGTGCTGAGACCAATCAACAACGGCCCAAGCAGGCCCGGCCCGGCGGTGACCGCCACCTGACCGATCGCGGTGTAATCGACGGCTGCGGCAGCCATAGCTTCTTCAAGCAGCGGCAGAATTGCCTCGAGGTGCTTGCGTGAAGCGACTTCAGGAACGACACCGCCGAAACGCCTGTGAATCTCAATCTGAGAAGATACCAGGCTGGCAAGCACCCTGGTGCCGTCTTCGACCAGGGCTACCGAGGTGTCGTCGCAGGATGATTCGATGCCGAGGGTAATCATGATGCTTCCTTGAATTTGCGCTCAGCCTGTGAAGGAATCACATACAGCGGCAGAATTTTCAAAATTTCCGGCAGCGTACGGGCCGGTTTCAGCTGCCCGCCGGTGAGAATCCTGTGCAATGATGCAGGATCTGGCTGCAGTTCGGTCAAGCCTGGTGAAGAGAATCTAATTCCATAGGTGTCTGGCTCGCTGCCGACAGCAGTATGCTCGATCAGGGCAGGTTCGCTGTGGGTTATACCTGGCAGGTCGGCTTTAACTTCAAAAGCTTTGTCGATAAGGGTCGGCATCACCAGCCTTGTTTGACCTTTAACGCCACGGTCAGAAAGTGTCTGCAGCGACCATTCGAACAGGTTGACCGCTATCAAAGGCTTGTGAGCCAGCATCGCGGTGGTGCGCAGAAAAGCCGAGGCGACCCGCAGGCCGGTCAGACTTCCTGGGCCGGTACATACCGCCAGCAGGTCGATAGCGTTGAGATCGAGGCCGGCAGCCTGCAGCATTTCGTCACAGATAAGCGTGATCCGGGCGGCGAAGTTCCGGTCGGTATCGAAGGTTTGCTGTCTGAAACCCATCTCGTTACCGGTTTGGGCAAAGGTGGTATTCTCGGAGGCGTCTAAAAAAAGATAGTTCATGCCTGCCCATCTTTCCATTGCCAGGTAATACGGCGCCGATGTTCGTGATCTTCGTCGCACAGATCGATACAGACTTCGAGATGTGGCAGACTGGCCAGTTCGGCAACCCGCTCGGCCCATTCAATCAGACAGGGCTGGCCGGCCTTCAGTATCTCGAACAGTCCGATGTCGACAACTTCTTCGAAACAGTTGACCCGATACAGATCGAGATGAAACATGCCGTGTCCACCGGCACGGTATTCGTTCATCAGCGTGTATGAAGGACTCGAAACATTGCCGGTGATGCCCAGTCCGGCGGCAAACCCGCGGGCAAAAAGGGTTTTTCCGGCGCCGAGGGTGCCGTGCAGCAACACCAGCGCCTCCGGATAAAGACCAGCCAGTTGCCCTGCCAGGGCAAGCGTCTGTTCGGGCGCGGTGCTGATTGTTGAACCGGTTTTCTGCATCAGTCTCTGAGTTCGGTTGCGAGAACGATGTCGCGGTTGATGCATGCCAGGCAGGAAAGCAGTTTGTCGCGCAGGCTCATTTCCTTGATGGCATCGCGGATCTGGCGCAGCAGGTCGATGACCTGTCTGAAGGCTCTGATCAGATCACCTTCGGGGATATCGGTCATGGCCATGATTTCTTCAAAGGCCGCTCCCTCGCTCCAGGCTACCATCAGGTGACAAATTCGGGTTTCGAGAGGCTTGATGAACGGATGCTGACGCGCCAGACTGTTGATGAAGCCGCGGGCGCTCTTGATCTTTTCGGGAAGCTTTGCCTGCGGCCGCTGCTGTTCACCGTTACCGGCCCTGCGGCGATGCTCGTAAATGAGCGAAAGACAGATGGCGTTCAATTCATGTTCGTTACATTCGTGAAAATACCCATGAAAATACAGCTCGGTGACTGCGATTTCTTCGGTATGAATGCGACTGGCAAGCTCGCCGCGCGGCAATAGACCCTTGTCGTCGATGTAGCCGAGCCGTCTGAGCAGCTCTAGTTTGCGTTCGTAGAGTGGCAGCTGCAGTTCTCCCTGTTCTTCGAGCAGTCCTCGCCAGTAGTCCAGCTTTTTATCAAGTCTCGCGGTCTGGTAATATCTGGCGATGCAGCGGTTTCGGTTGCGGCAACGACCGCAGATGAATGATTTTTCCTGCTCAACTAATTCTGCATGGGAATCTGAGAACTTTTTCTCGACTTCCGCCTGAAAAATTCGGTTTTTGCGACCGCGCATGCCGAAGCGTATGTCGTCCATCTGCCGGTTCATCGTGTCTTCGAGCTGTTCTTTCTTTTTGTAGAACACCATGAATTCATCGAAATCGTTCTTTTTTTCGGGGCAGCGCACTTCGACCCGCTCGATTTCAAGACGAATTTTTGCCACTTTGTCGGTTAGTTCCGGCAGTTTCTTGTTTGCCTGAAACTGGGCGAAATTGCGCTTGAGGATCATTCTGACCTCATCGGTTTTGTGCCCGGCATAAAGGTTGAGAACGCTGTTGAACGACAGATCGAACTGACTTTCGAGGTTTTCTATGTCACCGTAGACAAGGTTCTGCAGTTCCTCGAACGACAGATCGCGTGGAATATGCGGCACGACGACCCAGCCGGTTTTGTCAATGCCGCGTCGGCCGGCGCGACCTGATATCTGGGTGAATTCAAGAGCCCGCATCGCTCTGAACGTGCGGCCGTCATATTTCTTCAGTGCGTCGTAAGCGACACTGCGGGCCGGCATGTTGACGCCAACCGCAAAAGTTTCAGTGACGAACAGCACCCGCAGAGTGCGTTCGGCAAAAAGAATTTCGACGAGTTCCTTGAGCTGCGGCAGGAGACCGGCATGGTGACGGCCGACCCCCCTGATCAGCTCTTCTTTTAAATGCTGAGCGGTTTCAAGATTGTGCAGCTGATATTTTTCGATGCAGCTGTCGACCATTGCCTCGATGCGTTCCTTTTCGGCCGGTGAAGTAAAATCCATTTTCCTGGAGGTGTCCATGGCAAGCTTGTCGGCCAGGGCGCGAGAAAAGACGAAATACAGCAACGGCAGGCGATCCTGCTGGCGCAACTGCTTGATGATGTCGAAATGTCTGAACTCGCCTTCCTTTTTCTGGCGCCGGTCACGTGGTCCTTCGCTCTCGGCAGCATTGCCGCGCACTTTCTTGCGCAGATCCTTGAAGGGCATGAGATTTTTGTTGTGATAAAAAAGGAACGACAGTGGCACAGCACGCTCATTGTGGCTGATAACCTTTACCTGGTGGTCAATTACTGATTCGAGCCAGCGTGCCAGTTCATCGCAGTTCGGAATCGTCGCCGACAGGGCAAGAAACCGCACGGTTTTCGGCGAGAAGATGATGGATTCTTCCCAGACGGTGCCACGCTCGATGTCGCCGAGATAATGAATTTCGTCGAAAATGACGTATGAAACGTCGGCGATGGCTTCAGGGTCTTCGATGGCCATGTTGCGGTAAACTTCGGTTGTGACGATGAGAGCCTGAGCATCACGATTGATAACGACGTCGCCGGTCAAAATGCCGACTTTGTCACCATACAGGCGCGAAAAATCGCGATATTTCTGGTTCGACAATGCTTTGATCGGAGAAGTGTAGATTATGCGCTGGTCAGTTTTTAATACCTTTTCAATAAGGTATTCGGCAACCAGGGTTTTGCCTGACCCGGTCGGTGCAGAAAGCACAAGTGAGTGGCCGTTTTCGATCTCAGTGATAGCCTGTATCTGAAAGCTGTCGAGAACGTAATCACGGTATTTGACGTTTAGTTCCATAATAGTGCAATTTTCTTTCTGTTTTTGTGGTGATGCCAACCCTGTCGCTTGATCTGCCCGCTATTATACCTTGCCCTGCCTGCCGGCCGCAAGGTTTTATCTGCTGATGGTCATTCGGAATAGGCCTGGCGGGTCTGAGTGTCGTAAACGATCTTCTGCCCTTTGAGAATGCGCGGTTCCATCTGCCCGGTCTTTTCATTTTTCTGTCTGGTTTCAAGAACCGCATTGCCGCTCAGAATCGCCAGCGATTTTTCTTTCAGGTAGTCGAGCCGGTTGCTGTGGCCGTAACGATCCTGGTCACGTATTTTAACATTGCCGCTGAAAATCATCCGTTTGCTGTCACGAAACCCCAGCATTTCATCGGCGGTAATCACCGCCCAGCTGTAGGTGGCCAGATCCCAGGTGCGTTCTTCGATACGCAGATGCACGCTGTCTGAGGCGTTGAAACGCCCGTTGTCACTGTCGTAAAAAATGTTGCGTGCTTCGAGGTTCGTTTCGCGAATCACTTTCTGCTCCGGTATTGCTTCACGACGATACAACCTTGGAGTCAGGCTGGCAAGCATCCAGCGTGGTGAACTGTTGACCAGGGCGCGGTTGCAGGTCAGAATGTCGCTCTCCCGGGTGGCTTTAACATTCCCTTCCAGGATCGCCAGATCATTGCGAACGGTCATGGTGTTGGCGGTTATGATTATGTCTGGTGGGGTAGTCGGAATGCTGAACGAATCAGAAGCCGGCACAAAGTCATCGGCCAGAGACACAGCCGCCAGCAGCAGGAAAAGCAAAAACAGGCATGTTTGTTTATTTGTCATCGTGAGGTATTATACTGATCGGCCCTTCCCAATACAAGCGTCCTGGTGTTGCTCCAGGGCAACCGCTTAATTAACTATCTCCATTATGGTTTCGGCAGGTCAGGCGATTGCATAAGCGACGCTTGTCGAGCATCCCATAGT
>CAYYUI010000082.1:0-21587 GCA_964474705.1 uncultured bacterium | reverse complement strand
TCTCTGACGGCGTATTCGTCAACGACGCTTTTGGCACCAGTCATCGCAGCCATGCGTCGATAACCGGTGTCACCCGCTATGTAACCACCAAACTGGCTGGCCTGCTGGTCGAGAAAGAACTCAAATATCTCGGAGCAGCAGTAAGCACCCCGCAGCGCCCATTCGTCGGCATCACCGGCGGTTCTAAAATCTCGACCAAACTCGGCATTATCGAGACTCTTCTGCAAAAGATAGACAAGCTGATCGTCGGGGGCGGCATCGGTTACACGCTGCTCAAGGCCACCGGTTTCGACGTGCAGAAATCGCTGGTTGAAGAATCGATGCTCGAAACCGCCCGTAAACTCATGGAAAAATACGGCAATAAAATTGTTCTGCCCCGCGATTTCGTCACCACCGACAACTTCGATTTTGCTCAACAGAAGGTCGGGAACCTCGAGCGGAATGTCACGAGCATCCGCGAAGGCTGGGAATCATTCGATCTCGGCGAAGAATCGATAAATCATGCCATCAGTATTCTCGAAGAAGCAAAAACCATTCTCTGGAATGGCCCAATCGGGGCATTTGAAATCAAAGAAGGCTCCGAAGGCACCATCAGACTGGCTCATGAACTTGCCAGACTTGCCGGCAATGGCAAAGTTGTCATCATAGGCGGCGGCGATTCTGCGGCGGCAGTTCAGACGGCCGGTGTCGCCGACAAAATGACGCATGTTTCAACTGGTGGCGGTGCCAGTCTCGAGTTTCTCGAACGCCTGACCCTGCCCGGCGTTTCGGTACTCGATTCAGAGTAAAAGCATGAAAAGTATCATTATCTGCTTCTGCAAAAATGTTGATAAAGAGACAATCATCAAGGCAATAAAGGCCGGCGCTGATTCTCTCACCAAGGTTCAAAAGGCCACCGGTGCATGCACCGGTGGCCAATGCCTGCAGCTCAATCCGAAAAAAAAATGCTGTTCAGCGGATATTGAAGAATTGATCAAAGAATACGCCAAAACGGCTTCATCTTCGAAAAAACCCTGTTGTTGCGGATAAACCAATAATCTGTCCTCTGTCGCTGCTGCATTTTTGGCCTCAGCAACAATGTGATGACGACTTGCACATCTCAAGCAAGCCAGTAATTATTGGCTCCTGCAAAAACCAAATAGAATCTGTTCGACGGCCCGGCATATCAGCCGGGCTGCCCCCCCAAACGCGCACCTGGCAAAATAGCCAAACAAATGCTTGACTGCAAACAGGTATTTGGCTATATTGCCAAATAACCAGACAGAATTGAGGTGCTTTGTGAACCAGCAGCAGCGACATCTGATCGAAGCGAAAGCCGTAGTATTAAAGGCTCTCGCGCATCCGACCCGGCTCTACATTATTGAAGAACTCGCGAAGGGTGAAAAGTGCGTCTGCGAATTCGTCGATGCGGTAAAAGCCGATTTTTCGACAATATCAAAGCACCTTTTGGTCTTGAAAAACGCCGGGCTGGTCGAAGATGATAAGCGCGGCCAGCAGGTTTTCTATCGTCTGCGCATGCGCTGTCTGCCAAGTTTTATCAGCTGTATCGGGGTGGCCGTAGCTGCCGACGCCCGCATGAAAGCCATGCAGATAAATCCTGACCTATTCAAAGCAAAAGAAACAGCGGAGGCATAATAATGAACTACTGGAAACAGGAATGGAAAAGCTTTTTAACGATTACTGCCGTTTTTCTGGTCTGTTATTACCTGCCGGTTGGCACGCCGCGTTTTGACAACGCGGTTCTCGAAGCTTTTCACCTCGTAAAGTGGTACGCGCAGGAACATGTATTGCTCTGTCTGATACCGGCTTTCTTCATCGCCGGCGCCATCGGCGTTTTCGTCAGCCAGGCCTCGGTCATGAAGTATCTCGGCGCAAAAGCCAACAAAGTGCTCGCCTACGGCGTCGCCGCAGTTTCCGGCACGATTCTCGCAGTATGCTCATGCACGATTCTGCCCCTGTTTTCTGGCATTTACCGCATGGGAGCCGGCCTTGGCCCGGCCTGTGCCTTTCTTTATTCCGGCCCCGCCATCAACGTGCTCGCCATCGTTCTGACCGCCCGCATTCTCGGCCCGGAGCTCGGCATTGCCCGGGCTTTTGGAGCGATTTTTCTCAGTGTAATCATTGGCTATTCAATGCATCTGCTGTTCCGCAAAGAAGAAGAAGCCAAAGCGGCGGCTCAGATGATGATGCCCGAGCCCGAAGTTAAAAGAGCTCTCTGGCAGAATTCACTGTATTTTGCCTCGATGGTCTTCATTCTGGTTTTCGCCAACTGGGGAAAACCGCAAACAGCAGAAGGCCTCTGGGCTTCAATATACAGTGCCAAATGGGCCCTCACATCGATTTCAGGTGCAGTCCTCGGTGTCATGCTTGTGGCCTGGTTCGGGCTGAAAGCCTGGAAAGCCGTGGTAACCGGTGTTGCTGTTGCCACCCTTGGCTACCTGTATCCGAACGAACCACTGATAGCTTTTACCGCCGGCACTCTTGGCCTGTCGCTGTTTACAAGCACCGACGAAGGCGAACTCGGCGAATGGTTTTCATCTTCTTACGAATTCGCGAAACAAATCCTGCCGCTGCTGCTGTTTGGGGTTCTGATTGCCGGCGTTCTTCTTGGCCGGGTCGGCTACGAAGGTCTGATTCCCTCAGAATGGATCAGCGCGGCGGTTGGCGGTAACTCAATCATGGCAAATTTTCTTGCCTCATTTGTCGGTGCTTTCATGTATTTTGCAACTCTTACCGAAGTGCCTATTCTTCAGGGTCTGATCGGCAGTGGCATGGGAAAGGGGCCGGCGTTGGCACTTCTTCTTGCGGGCCCTGCCCTGAGCCTGCCGAACATGCTGGTTATTCGCAGTATACTTGGAACGGGAAAAACCGTTGCCTTTGTCTCGCTGGTGATAATCTTCTCGACGCTTTGCGGAATTGTATTCGGCACATTTTTTGGCTGATTTTTCTGACTATTTATCACAAACAAACGGAGGTTTCATCGACATGAAGATTCAGATTCTCGGAACCGGATGCCCGAAATGCCATAAACTGGCTGCAGAAGCAGAACAGGCGGCCAAAGAACTCGGATTGAGCTATGAATTGGTGAAAGTCACTGATATCAACGAAATCATGGGGTTTGGTGTCATGATTACCCCGGCCCTGGCCGTTGACGGCAATGTTAAATTCGCCGGCAAAGTGCCTGGTGTTGAAGAAATCAAAAAACACCTCAAATAAGGAGAACCGCATGTCTGGAATAACTTGTGCCTGTGGCGGCAACCCGGCCCTGATTTATACCTGCTCCGGCGCTGCAGATGTCGGCGAATTGGCAGACCGGTCGGCACGCCAGCTCAGTAAAGATAAAAAAGGTGCCATGTCATGCCTGGCCGGCATCGGAGGCAACATCAGCGGTTTTATCAAAAGCACCGAGGGCGCCGATAAAGTGCTCGTCATTGACGGCTGCCCGCTGAGCTGCGCCCGTAAAACCCTTGAAGAAAAGGGCCTCACAAGCTTCAAGCATATGATGGTTACTGACATCGGCTTTAAAAAAGGCCAGACAGAAGTAAATCAGGAAAACATTGCCAGAGTCTGTGACAAAGCAGCTGAAATACTGGGTTTACGCAAATAGTGTAAAGGAATTATCCATGAAATTAAGCAACTTTATTTACATCTTTTTAGTCGGATCTCTTTTTGTTTCATCAGGCTGTAGCGCTGCTTCAGAAACAACCACGCTTGCACAGCCAACTACGGAGGTCAGCGGGGCCGCAAATCAGCTGGAAACTCCTGCAACTTCATCAGCCCCTGAAACCAGTCCCATCAAATTGCCGCGAATCATTGATTTCGGTTCAAAAAAATGTGTGGCATGCAAAGCCATGGAACCAGTTCTTGAGTCTCTGGCAAAAAACCACGCCGATAAATTTATAACTGAATTTGTCGATGTCTGGGTGCCTGAAAACCAGGATCGTGCCAGAGACCACGGAATACAGTCGATACCGACTCAGGTTTTTCTCAACAGTGATAATAAAGAAGTGTTCCGCAATACCGGCTTCATATCTGAAGAAGATGTGCTTGCCAAGTGGACTGAGCTCGGCATTCTGCAGGCTTCTAATGCCAGCGCCACTTCCTCCTCACCCGAGGCTGCAACGCCAGTAAACGCTTCAGAAACCGTAAAAGGCGAATGATCTCCATTTATACGCACATCCAAAGTAACTCGGTTGATAGCCGAAGCTTCATGAAAAAACAAATCAGTCGTTTTTTGTAAATATGCAGATAAGTGAAAAGTATAAAAAAACAATAACCAACCTGCTGCTGGCCTTTGTGCTGGTATCGATCGGTTTTGCGCTCGGCAAACACAGTGTGGTTTCGCAAACCGTCAATGGTGAAATGACTGCCGCCAGCAATGGCGGCACAGTTTCATCAGAGCGGCTGGTGAAGATTTTTTATATGCATGCGACTTTCCGCTGTGTAACCTGTAACAGCATAGAAAACAGGGCCAAGCAGCTTGTAGAGCGTGATTTCGCCGATGCTTGGAACCAGAAAAAAATCCTCTGGGAAGAGGTTAATTTCCAGACAAACGAGACCCTGGCGAAAAAGTTTGACGTTTCCACCAGCTGTATCGTTGTCACTATCATTAAGGGTGACGAAATCCTTGAATTTAACCGTCTTGACGATGTCTGGCCATTGCTTGAAAAGCCGGCCGAATTCGATGTTTATGTTTCAGATGCGGTCAAAAAAGCCCTCGGCAAAATCACTGGAGGCAGTAAATGACCTGGGTAAGCATCACTACCGCAACCTGGCTTGGCATTCTCACAGCCATAAGCCCATGCCCCCTCGCTTCTAATGTGGCGGCGATTTCTTTTATCGGCCGCCAGTTTCACAGCAAAGCGGCCATACTCTTTTCCGGTCTTCTTTACACCAGCGGCCGCACCATCACTTATCTTGCCCTGGGTGCCCTTCTTTCATCCGGTGCACTTGCCAGCGGCGAACTTTCAAGATTTCTGCAGAAGTATCTCAATGAGATTCTCGGCCCACTGCTGATTCTGCTGGGTATGGTTCTGCTGGGCCTTATCGGTTCAGGCATCAGTGTTCAGATGGCCGGCGAAAGCATCCAGCAGAAAGCTTCGAAGCATGGCGCCTTGTATGCTTTTCCGCTTGGGGTTCTGTTTGCACTTTCGTTCTGCCCTGTTTCGGCCGGTCTGTTTTTTGGCGCTCTGATTCCTCTTGCCATCAGCAGCAACTCCACCTTTGTTCTTCCAGCACTTTATGGCATTGGCACCGCAATTCCGGTCGTCATTTTCGCCGGTCTCATAGCTTTTGGTGGCAAGTGGCTTGGCGTAACCTTCAACGCTCTCAACAAGATCGAGTATTTCGCCAGAACTGCAACCGGCCTGATTTTCATTCTAGTCGGGGTTTACTATTCCCTGACCCACATATATGGAATCAAACTTTCCTGACGCTGACGGCCACCCGTCGTCCATGTAAACTCCTAAGCCGCTGTCGACTCCTGCAAAAACAAAAAGAGCATATCCGACGACCGGCAATATCAGTCGGGTTGCTTTTTTGCCGACTGGAGGTCAGCTATACCCGACAGCACCAGGATGGACTGCCCAGTAATACCAGCTCAGAACTGGCTTTTGCCTTCGGCAAACTCTCACCTGGTTCCTCACGAGCTTCCGAAAAGGCAGTTCCGTTCGACACGGTATATGCTATGTGCGACCGCCAAAGGATAGCAGCAATCGTGCCTTCTCTTCGGCCTGTTTATGTTTCATTTTTGAGAGCTTTATCTATACAGTTCTCAATAATCATGAATTGTCAAAAACTCCCCACCGGAAAAATCAGGCCTTGAACCAGTGCCGGGTGTGCAGACAGAATCTGACAAGGCCGAGCATGATCGGAACTTCGATCAGAACACCGACTACGGTTGCCAGGGCAGCTCCTGAAGATAATCCGAAAAGCATTACTGCGGTCGCTATAGCAACCTCAAAATGATTCGATGCTCCGATCATTGCTGCCGGAGCTGCATCTTCGTATTTGAGTCCAAGAATTTTAGCAGCCAGATAACCCAGAATAAATATAAAAATGGTCTGAATAGTCAGCGGAATGGCGATCCAGATAATTGTCAGCGGGTTGGCGATTATGACTTCACCTTTGAAGGAAAAGAGAAGAACCAGAGTTGTCAAAAGTGCCATAATAGTAACCGGCGTCAGAAAATGCAGAAATTTTTCCTTGAACCATGCTTCACCTCTCGCGGCAAGAATCCATTTTCTGGAAAAATGCCCTGCTACCAGAGGGAGAGCGACATAGATGCCTATCGATAAAAGCAATGCCTGCCATGGGACCGGCAATTTACCAACTCCCAGCAGAAAACCGCCAAGCGGGCCATAAAGGAACAACATAGTTAAAGAATTGATTGCTACCATTACCAGTGTAAGTCCATCGTTCCCGCGCGACAGATAACCCCAGACCAGCACCATAGCAGTGCATGGCGCGATGCCTAGAAGAATAGTGCCGGCAAAATAACTGCGCCAGAGCGGCACCTGCAGCATTTTCAGACCGTCATGAAGAACCACAGTACCGGCACCATGCGTCGCCCCAACCTCAAGGTCAAGGCCGAAAGGCATTTTGACCAGATCGGTCGCTTCAGCACCGATGAATGACTGCAGCAGATAGCCAAGGAAAAAGTAAGCGATAGCATACATGGTAAACGGCTTGATTGCCCAGTTGACAAACAAAGTCAGAAAAACCGGCCGACCGCTTTTTCCTGCCTTGATGACTTCGCCAAAGTCAATTTTTACCATAATCGGATACATCATCAGAAAAAGGCACACGGCTATCGGAATCGAGACAACGGGTGCACCGTCTACGAAAATCGACATGCCGTCGAGAGTTTTAGCAAAATTGGGAGCGATCTTGCCGAGTACAATGCCGCCCACAATGCAGAGAAACACCCAAAGGGTAAGATACTTTTCAAAAATGCTGGTCATCTGCCTTTCGGCTGGTTGAACCTTCTCAACAATCGTTTCAGTCATTTTCTGCTCCTGTTTAACTGAAATTTTTTCGAAAATCTATGTCACCGACTTATCAGGGCTGAACCAGTTCGCTGCCCCGGTTTATCAGTCAGGTTGCTTTGCCTCACAAACTCAACTGCATGCGGTCTGCAGTGATCATCAGCAGACTCAAGGTTTAATTGCTTTTATCGAAGCAGAACAGACGTATTTCTCGGCGTCTTTGAACCAGTCTTTGATAAAATACCGACTCTCAGGCTTAAGTTCGATGCTGATGTCTTTGAAGCCGACTGTCTGCATGATTTTGCGCAACTCTTCAACGCTGATCGCACCAGAAACGCAACCGCAGTAAGCGTCGACATTGCCGAGGATTTCTTTGCTGAGAGCCTGAAGAGCCACGATGTCGGAAACGGCCACCCGGCCGTTCTGCCGCAGAACTCTGAAGGCATCGGTAAAAACGCCCACTTTGTCAGGCGAAAGATTGATAACGCAGTTTGATATGATTACATCGACGCTGTTGTCGGGCACCGGCAGATGTTCGATCTCACCGAGACGGAAATCAACATTTTTAAAACCGGCACTGACCGCGTTTTTTCGCGCCTTACGCACCATTTCAGGGGTCATGTCGACTCCGATAACCCGGCCGGTCTCGCCAACCACTTTCGCGGCCAGAAAACAGTCGAACCCGCCGCCTGAGCCAAGATCGAGAACAGTTTCGCCAGGCTGCAGGCTGGCAAGCAACTGCGGATTACCACAGCCGAGGCCCATATTGGCACCCTCGGGAACACCAGCCATATCTTCGCTGGAATAGCCGAGTTTCTCTGAAGCCTGCGGATTACCCAGCGGGTCGCTGCTGCAACCAGAAGAGCTGCCCGGACAACAGGAACCGCCCTTTGTAGCGATGCCAGCATAGCGCAAACTGACCTGATCGCGAATCTCGTCATCCTTGAGAATTTTTATTGCCATTTTCGAGCTCCTTAAACCAGTAATTTTTCGATGCCGCCTATGAAGTCGGCGATTTCGTCACGGACCCTCCGGTAAACCGGCAGAATATCGCTTTCATCGGCTAACCCCTTCGTCAAAGCCGGCGGGTCATCGAATGGCACATGCACTACTCGGGAGCGCCCCGGAAAAACAGGGCAGTTTTCGTGGGCGTTGCCGCAAACAGTCACCACCAGATCGAAATCGAGGTTTTCCAGTTCAGTCAAAAGTTTTGAATGCTGGCCGGAGATATCGACTCCAGCTTCATGCATCACTTTTATGGCATACTGATTCATGCCATGCTTTGCTACCCCGGCTGAAAAAGCCGCAAATCTATCGCCCTTGAGATGTCGCAACCAGCCTTCAGCCATCTGACTGCGGCATGAATTGCCGGTACAAAGAAATAGAACTTTTTTCTTCATACACCTCGCCTTTTCAAGAACCTGTCGTTCAGGCAAAGAACTGGTTTCCGCATCAGCATCAGTCGTTTCCACCGCAGTTGCTATCATCGCCTGAAGCAGCAACTATTTCAGGGCAGGTGACAATACTACAAACCTCATCGAGTGGCATGGCCAGAATTTTATCCAGCCGGTCGCGGTCAGCGGCAATTTTTTCCGAATCTAACAGTTCGGAGACAAGCCATTCAGAAAGCCGATTTTGCTCTTTCCAGGCTTTGCTCACCCGGTAGTAAGCCCAGCGACCCACCTTCCGCTGGTCGATGATTCCGGCCTGATACATCAGTGCGAGATGCTTCGAAGTGGTTGAGGCGGCAAGACCAAGCAAAACAATGATCTGGCACACGCATAGTTCATGATCGTAGAGGGCAATAAAAATGCGCAGACGGCTTTCCTCTGCGAGAACTTTAAGGATATTAAGAGCACTTTTCATATTTTTTCCTCAGATAGGATTTAAATGTATCATATTTCGCCACACAGCGAAATGAAAAATCAAAACAAAACACACAAATCCCTCTTACGCTGCAAGCAACCTGTGAAATCTGGGCGACAGCTATTGACTTTGTAATCTTCCTGACGGAAAATCGGAAAGTTCGAAAACAACCCATGCACACCGACCCGGCGTTTTAGCGTTTTGAACCCTGCAGGTTGCGTGCTTTTGTTCTCTCGTGCCCGCCAGGAATGATGCGACAATGAAAAAGATACTGCTGATCATCATGACTTTTCCGGCTTCGGTCAGGAAGCTGTTCATGGCGCAGATGCTGCTCGGCCTCGGCACAGGCATTTTTTCAGTATTGCTGAACCTGTATCTGCGCGAAATCGGCTATTCAGAAGAGATCATCGGGCGACTGCTCGCGGCCCAGTCGATGTGCGCCGCCCTGATGTCTGTGCCGATGGGCTGGCTGGCTGACCGGGCCTCGCGGCGCACCACCTATATACTGGGAGTAGGCCTTCTTGGGTGCGGTTTTTCCGTAATTGGCCTGACGCGCGAACTCTACACGTTGTTTGCCGCCGTATTTCTCGCCGGCAGCGGCAGCGGTGCCATGATGGTCTCGGTAATCCCGTATCTCCAGGAAAACGGCCGCAAGCGGCAACGCAAATATATCTTCAGCGCCAATGTCACCCTGATGTGGACAACCAGCATCTTCGCCGGTTTCATTGCCGGATGGCTGCCGAAACTATTCAACAGTCTCAACCCGGTTCAGTCTTTCATCGAAGCCGACCGTCTGCAATATTCTCTCTGGGTTGGTCTGTTCTTCATTTTTTTCGCCCTGGTTCCAGCGAGGGGGCTGGCCGGTCGCGGGCATCAACACAAACCTGAAGAACCTGAACGCAAACAGGAAAACTCGGGCATACCAATTTCCAGACCCTGGCTGTTGATCGGGCGTTTTGCCTTTTGCCAGGCTCTTATCGGCTTTGGCGCCGGCATGATCGTGCCGTATTTCAACCTGTATTTCCGCGACTGGGTCGGCTCAAGCATTCCGCAGATCGGCTTCGTGTTCGCTCTCGGGCAGTTCGGCACCGCCCTCGGTTCAATTCTCTCACCGGTCATTTCGCATCGTTTTGGCCTGGTATGGGGTGTTGCGGGGTCGCAGCTCTGTTCGCTGCCTTTCATGGCCCTGATGGCCTGGCGGCACGAATTCTGGGTCTGCGCACTCTGCTTCGTCTTCAGGGGCGCTTTTATGAACATGAATGTACCGATGCGCCAGGAAACCATGATGGAAATCATTCCAGACAGGCTGCGGGCCAGAGCCTCAGCCCTCGACAGCATGGCCTGGAACATGGCCTGGGCGCTGGCGATGTTCTTTTCGGGCGGCATCATCAAAGATTATGGTTATGACGTTTCTCTGATTGTCGCATTCTGCTGTTACATGGCTTCGGCCCTGATTTACCTGCACCTGTTTCTGCCCTGGCAGAAAATGCGCAACCCCGGCTGAAGGGTTGTTGCGGAAAGGCGCAGACGGCGTTATTTTGTCAAACGTTCAACAGCTTCGCGGACATGGAGCGGGCTCAGCATTGCTGCACCGATACGGCCGCTGATCGCCGCGCCTTTTACCTCATCGATGGCGCGACTGCCGGAAGCGGCCAGATGTGCCGCCAGATCGGCCGCGCGGTTGAATTCTAGAACTGAGGCGTCGAGACGGCGGTAATACATATCGACCTGAGTGCTGGCATGACAATTACGGCACGAGGCCTGCATCAGCATGCGTTTTTCGCCCCAGTTGTCGGTATGAACGCTCTGCATGGCTGCAAGTTTCCACGACAGGCGTTCTGAGGGGTTATGAGTCGAAGATGCCGTTTCGCCGGCCGGTGCCAGATGGCAGACATAGCAGTCAGGCCGCATCAGGCGCTCCTTTACCGGAATGAAGCCTGACCTGCCGAGATCGACGCCGTTGCGCGACATCAACCAGTCATTGCCATGCCGCGAAGCCTGCCAGGCTTCGAATGCCGGCCCGGTCGGGCCACGATGGCACCGTCCACAGGTTTCCGGGCTGCGGGCCCGCTGCAGAGAATCATCGTGATGGCCGTGACAGGCCGCGCAACTGCCGCGACTGCCGTCAGAATTGATTCGGCCGATGCCGTGATCGGGCCAGGTATTGTTTAATGCCCGGCCGCGTTTGATCTGCAATTCATTGCCATGGCAGACGGCACAGGTAGTTGCAAACAGAATCGGTGATTCCTGGCGCAACGGGTGGTTTTTGATGGTATCGAAAGCCAGGGCATGACTCGACGAGGCAAACGATGCGTATTGCGCCGGATGACATGCCGCGCAGGTCAGCGGCGACACCTGCAACTGCACCGAAAAGCTGAAATGGCCATTTTTGGCTGCCGGGTCGGCAGGATTGGCCTTGTGGCACTCATAGCAGCCGACACCGCTGCGAGCATGGCGGCTGTGTTCCCATGTTTCGACGAGCTTTATCTGACGTGAGGCATGACAATTGAGGCACCTTGCAGTTTGATCGCTGGTAACTACTGATGAAGTATAATTTATCGGCAGCACTTCGGGCATAACAGGTTCAGATTCAGAGGTTGGCTGGGCCCAGCCAGAAACGGCCAGCAGACAGAGAATCACAACCGACAGACTGCCGGCAAACAGCCAGACATTGTGTTGCGGCACCCTCTTCACATCTGCACCTCCAGCATATAATCGATAAACCTTCATGTTTCCCGTGAGCGCTGGCTCCGGCGGCTAAAAATCAAACGGATCGGTAAGTATTCTATCAGACGGCAGACCTTTGGCAACAAGAACTTTCGTTACCGCCTGCATCATTGGCTTCGGACCGCAGATAAAAGCCGAGGTGCCCACTGCGACAGAACCAAGGTGTTTTTCAAGCACCTGGTGAATCATACCGCGCTCGCCAGTCCAGCCATCTTCGAGCATTGGCTGCGACAGGGCCGGAAAATAGCGAAAGCCGGAAAAACTTCGCGCCAGGCTGCGGAATTCGTCTTCACAATAAAGACCGGCACGACTGCGGGCGCCATGGAACAACACAACCGGACTTCTAAAGACGGACTCCTGCAGTTTTGCCACCATCGAACGAATTGGAGCCAGCCCGACCCCGCCGGCAATCAGCACAACCGGGATTTCGAGATGCCCGGGTTGCAGCGCCATATCGCCAAAAGGCCCGGTAACCTCGATAGAATTACCGGGTTCGAGACTGTGCAGATAGCTGCTGACCAGGCCGCCTTCGACAAGCTGAATGTCAAGAGAGAACCATTTTTTCTCTGATGGGGGCGAAGACAGTGAGTATGCCCGCAACACCCTTTCCCATGGCTGATTGAAAACGACCTGCAGATATTGCCCAGCCTGAAAGATGATTTCCTGGCCGTCCTGCAGCGCAAAGGTCATGATTCTGATATTTTCGCCCACCATGCGGGCAGTCTTAAGATTCACCCTGAACGACCGGGCATTCATGAGAGCTTCTGGAATCAGGACACGCAAGTCACCGCGCACTTTTACCTGGCAGGCTAACCGCGAGAATGCTGCGATTCTTGCCGGGCCAAGCTGAAGGGTTTCGAGCGATGTCGGGTCTCCCCCACCCTGCTCTACTTTTACTTCGCACCTGCCGCAGGTGCCTTTGCCCCCGCATGCTGCAGGCAGAAAAATCTCCTGCTGTGCCATTGAATTGAGAAGCGTTTGCCCGCAATCAACCTGCTTTGTCTGACCGTTTATCTCAAGGTTGCTGCTGCCGGCCTGACGCAACATACGACTGGCAATGGTAAGCAGGCTGCAGAGTAACAGCACAAAACCATTGATAAGCAATATGGCAGCGAAGAATTGACTCAGAGAGCACCTCCATTGATGACAGCCGCAAGGCCCGAAAACGCCAGAGCCATAATAGCAGCCAGAACCATGGAGATTCCGGTTTTGCCGAGATGCGGGGAGACTTCGCTCATATCGACGCGACGGCGCAGGGCAGCCAGAAGGCAAATGACCAGTGTCCAGCCGAGACCGCTGCCGGCTGCATACAGGATCGAGGTAGTCAGATCGTATTCACGCAGTATTGCAAACATCGAAACGGCAAGAATCGCGCAATTTACAGCGATAAGCGGCAGGAATATTCCAAATGACGCATAAACAGCAGGAAAAAACCGGTCAACGAATTCTTCAAGCACCTGAGTCACCGCTGCAATAGTCAAAATGAAAAAGAGCAGCTGCAGAAACTCAAGCCCCAGAGGCACCAGAACCTGATAATAGAGCAGATGGTTACAGGATGTGGTTATCAGCATCACCAGCGTAACGGTAACCCCCATCTGAAAGGACGCTTTCAGATCTGACGAAATTGAGATCAGCGGGCAGGTGCCGAGAAAATAGTAGAGAGAAAAGTTTTCGGCTACCGCTGCCGCGAACAGAAGACTGAGCATTGCCGCAATGTCCATCAGCTTTCCCTTTCTGAGCCGGCACGCAGCCGATTGACCAGATACAGCAGAGCGGCGAAAACCAGAAATGCCCCGGGCGGCGAATTGAAAACACGGCAGGGAATATAGAAATCAGGCATGATGGCCAGGCCCCACAAAGTAGCATTTCCGGCTGCTTCTCTCACGACAGCAATAATCAGAAGCACCGTCAGGTAACCAATTGAGACGCCAACGGCGTCGCATAAAGCTTCGGCCGGCCGATGCGATACGGCATATGCTTCGAGACGCCCCATGACTACACAGTTGGTGACAATCAGACCGACATAAGGCCCCAGCGCTCTGGCCATATCGGGAAAATAGGCCCGCAAAAGCTGTTCTACCGAGATTACTGCAGTTACCACCACCAGCATATACGAGATCAGTCTGAATCTGAACGGCACATGATAACGCAGCAACGAAATGACCACAGAACTGAAGATAGTGGTGATACCAACCATAATACCCATAAAGAAGGCATTTCCGACCGAAAGGGTTACCGCCAGAGTTGAACAGAGCCCCAGAGCCAGAACGAAAACCGGGTTTGCCGGCACCATGCCCTGCCAGATAATTCTCAGGTAATTCACCGGGTTTCCTCCTGTTGCTGTAGCATCTGCAGAGCCCGGTTGACAATCTTTTCGACCGCCAGGCAACTTCTGGTCGCTCCGGTTATCGCATCAAACTGGTTATCCATGACCCTGGCAGCAGCAAGTTTAACCCCACTGCCGGCGACAATGCCGTTAAACTGGTCTGAAAAAGCCGTCTCGGTAATCTGACTGCCAAGCCCGGCGGTTTCGTTCTGTTCCACAACTCTGAGACCCTGAAGTTGAAAGCTTTTACGATCAACGATAAAAACCAGGGTGATTTCAGACCACATACCATTCCCTGTGGCTTCGCATGCCCAGAGTTGCGGATTGGCTCTACCCTGCCAGAATTTGATTCTTCCACCACTGCGCCTGACGAACAAGCTGTTGAAACGCTCCAGAATCTGTTCTTCTACCGGAAGTATTTCTTCCCCGGCAATCTGCAGCAGAGCATCCAGCGAACGCAGACTTACTTCAGCTCTTTCACCTATGGCGGTTCTGGTGGTCATAAGCAGCAGTGAGCAGCAGAATGCCAGCAGCAGCATGAACCCGATCGGACTTTTCGATGCCAGTCTCATGATGCTTTCCCCCGGGCTACAACCAGGTCGGTCAGTAGCGGCGACACAATCTGAGCCAGCAGCAGACCGTAAACCGGTCCGAGAATATTTTCAAATCTGAAAATAAAAAGCAGTGCAAAAGCTGCAAAAAGAAGCCCGCCGATCAACTGACCGGCAATTTCTTCGGGCAATGCCACGGCATCGGCAACCGCCACCAGAAGCAACCCCGAAACAGGCCCAAACAGCAGCGGATGGAGAACGGAAATTTCAAGGCCATTATAACCATTGAAGATCAGAGTGAAAACCTGCAGTGCCATGACCGAGGAAACCCACCAGACGCGTCTGCGACTGCCAATAAGAGACAGTGCTGCTGAAGCCACCAGAAGAGGAAGACCAAATGCAAGACCCGGAATTGCCGGCAGTAATCCTGAATATGAAGCTTTGACCAGGTCATTTGCAGGGATTTCCGCATATATTCTCCAGATCGGGCGGGCCGGAGGCATTCCGGCACTCCAGACACGCAGACCGTCGAAAGCTCCGGCAAGAGGTTTGACCGGATGAATAGCGGAGATATGATCATAACCAGCCAGCATGAATACAAGCGCTACCGCGACCGGCGTGAAGATCTGCCGGCCGGCACCACCAAAACTGCTGATTGAAATCAGATAACCGGCCGCCAGAATTCCTGGGATAAGCCACAAAGGCATGGCAAGCGGGTAAAACAAAGGAAAAACCATGAACAACTGCCAGCAAAAGGGGCGCCCGGGGTCATTACGATCAGCGGGCTGCATGATTATAGCCAGCAACCAAAAACCGGCTCCGGATGCAATACTTATGAGCACGGCAGCAGCGAATTTCTGACCAAACCGGCCGCAGACAAATACATAAAGGGGCAGAAGAAACAGCATCAGCAGTGAATCTGATTTATCGACACCTGACTTATTTGCTGGTTCAGACTGTTGGTTCATTGGCTTCCATCGCAAAATATCGCGCAGTCTTCAGACTACAGACTACAGACTACAGACTACAGACTACAGACTACAGACTACAGACTGCAAAAGGAGCATAAATTAATCCGTCCCCACCGTCAAGCCCGCGAAGAAGTGATCAGCAATTCTCGGTGAGCTATGAAACCTGCACCAATAAAGGACCGAATTTTGCTTAAGCTTGTCATTGCGAGCGGTAGCGAAGCAATCGTATTCTTGAAGTTTGCGGTTAGCTCAGAACTGGCTTATGCCTTCGGCATACTGCTTCAGGGCTTTGCCCTTCGCAATGACATTTTTGACCCAGAATTGCTGAGAATTGGTGCCTGGACCAATCTCAGTTTTATCGCAGGCTAATTGCTTAAAGCCGATTTTTGGGGTCAAGCAGGAGCATTCTGTATATATTTTGCACATTTTTGATTTTGCTCTAAACTTTTCAGGGGGCAGCTGCCGATACATATATGGGGAAGTGTTTTTTCATAAGGATGTGCAAATTACTCAAGGAGGAGTAAATCATGGCTGTTGCTGCGTCAATTTTTTCACAACGCTACATGCGAGCCAGCAGGTTTTCCCAGGCTATAGAAACCTTTTTCGGCAAAGAAAAGGCTTCTTCAGCAAAATCATCGGGCGGTCGCGACAAAGACCTGCTTGAACTATCGCCAATGAACCAGATGCGTCAGACCATTACCCAGTTCAGAAGCCAGAAGGCAATAAGTTCAGAACTACGGGTAACCATGACCGTCACCCACGATCAATCACTTGAATCAGGCAGCACCGACCCCAAGCTCGAGCGTGATCTCGACCTGATGTTACGCATGATCAGCCGCAACGACGAAGAGTATGAATCGTTGAAGGCCAGGTTTATGAAGCTGCTGGGGCAGGTCAGCGGTTCAACGGCTGCCACCACCCCGGAAGTCCCGGTTGAAAATGCCAATTCTGAAGCCGCCACCGATGCTGTCGATGATTCAGGAAATCTGCCGGCAGCGCAGAGCCAGGGAATGACCAGCGAAGAAATGTCGGCGCGCCTGGCCAACCGCCATGCCTACCAGCTTGACCTCAGGTTCAAACAGACAGCTTCCACAGAAGAAAGAATCGGCATCAGTCTGGAAGAGCTTGGGGTCAAGAAGGTCGACCCTCTGGTGCTCGATCTTGGCGGTGAAGGGATCGAACTGACCGAAGCCGGCAAAGGAGCCATATTTGATGTAACCGCCGATGGCAAACTTGACAGTACCGCCTGGGTAAAGGGCAATACAGCACTTCTAACCTATGACCGCAATGGAAATGGCGTTGTCGATAACGGCAGCGAGCTGTTCGGCGACCAGAACGGCGCTGCCCATGGCTTTGCCGAACTGGCAAAATACGACAGCAACAAAGACAGAATCATCAATATACTTGACCCGGTGTTCAAAGCTCTGAAGCTGTACCGCGATCTTGACGGCGACGGCAAAATGAGCAAAAATGAATTCAGCACCCTCAGTCAGAGCGGCATAAAAGCACTCAATCTCGATTTCAGCCGCGACAATACTGATATAAAAGGCAATTCATTGATTCTAAACGGCAGCTTCGAGCGCGAAGACGGTTCGAAAGGGCAGCTTGCCGACGTACTGCTCGGTTATCGCGAAGCTTAGTTGAGTGAAACAGCCAATCCGACGATAAAAGCAAGCACCGCGGCAAAAAACAGCAGCGTAATCATGATGTCAGCCGCAAACTCTCTGAAATAGTCGGCGGCAGTCCAGTCATGGAACTCGATTACCGGCTGCTCGCCGGCGACCTGCAGATGCAATACCTTATCAGCCTGTCCAGGCTGATAGTACAGTCCACAGATTTCAGCAAGCCTTTCGGCCAGACGGTTCACTGTGTGAATCGACTGGTCGCGAGCATTGCTGACCGGAATCTTTCTACCGGATCTGCAAAGCATCAGCACTTGATATGACCACCAGGTGTGAATTCTGGCGCGGTTGCGGATGCCGGTAACCGAAAAGCCGCAAAGTTCAGTAAAATTGGCAACCTTGACCGCCTTTGTAAGGCTGAAAAATCTGATTCTGAACCATACAACTCTCTGATTGGCATCGAATTCATAGCTGCTGCTGAAACCGAAAAACATCGAGACCAAAAAAACCAGAGCAAAGAATGAAATTGCCATGCCCGGGACACTGAATTCATGCAGATAGCCAGTTACCCACAAATAGTTGACCAGCGCCAGCAGAAAACCCAGCAGGGCAATCAGTGACGCTGGAAACAGAAAACGTTCGAGCCATGTCCGGTATTCAACGACAACTGGCGCTGTGGCCGGACTCAGATTATGCATCAGTCTGCGGTTGAGGTTTCCTGGGCGACCTTAAGCCAGTTTTCCAGAGCTGCATCTCCAAGGCTTTCTATCTGTTTGTAACCGTCAGTGGTAATGATTTTTCCATTCGGAGCTATAACAATCAGAGTGGGAATTTCAGAAACCTTGAAACGTTCTTTCAGAGCCAGTCTTGATGGACTGTCCCAGGCGATGGCCGGCCAGAGCATCAGGTAGTTTTTCATGTAGGAATGCATATCGACGCTGTTATGGTCGAAGCCAACCAGAACAACTTCAAATTTCTCCTGATGGCGGTCGCGAAAAGGAACCAGAATGCGCGAGAAGGCCACACAACCGCGACACCAGCTCGCCGAAAAATAAAGAGCGAATATTTTGCCGTCGAGCCCTGCTGCATCGACATATTTCTGCTCGACATCCACCAGACCATCGGGAAAATATTCATCAAGAACCGATGCGGTTCCTGTATTGTCGGCAGCTCCAGCCATGGCGGCAGAGAAAAATATGGCAACCAGAACGAGCATCAGAACAGTATTGAGTTTTTTCATCGAGCCTCCTGCAGGTTCGGTTACAGATAATCTTCAGATGGGCAACAGACAACTTAATTACCCTGCTAACAAAAATCGTTCAGGCCTCTTCTTCACTTTCGTCGTCATCGTCGAGCAGTTCCTCGGGAATACCGAACAGATCGAGTTCCGGGTGATTGGCGATCAGGCGAAGCGCCTTTGCTTCATCTTCGGCTCGCACCACGACTTTTGGGAAACTGCGATCGAGAGGGCTGCCACCACCGAAGATATTGCCGAGCATGCCGGCATTCTCTTCTGCAGGTCTGAAACAGAAGCTTATTTTTGCCTCATTGAGGATTTCCTGGATACGGGTCAGCAGCGCCATGTCTTCAGATTCGAGCACGGTAACTGCTTCGGCAGGATCGATTTCGACGAAATATTCAAAATTCTCGCCAGGATTTTCGCCGCTTTCCTGAATATATTCGATAACGGGCTCTTCAAGAAATACATATGTATCGTCCTGCAACACTGCCCGCACCAGCTTCAGGCCACAACCCGGGCAATGTTCGAGCTCGGTGGTGTGAAACTCACGCTGACACTGGTGACAGAGCAGAAATTCACCTTTGATTTGTTCGGTGATATTATCAAGATCAGCGACCAGATTGACCTGGCAGCTGGTACATTCGGTAAAACCTTCACGGAATTCACCTTTGCAGACGGGGCAGAACATGATTCACCTCAGCTAGTGGAATATCTTATTTTAACATACCCGAAGCAAAATTAAAGAGGGCAGTTAAAAACTCGACTATCAGACACCAGACCTGGCTTACTTTGGTATGGAGTGGTAAGCCCGAGGTCAAACTAGCCGCATGAGGATCACTTAATAAATCACAAAAACTTGTCCAACAAATCGGACATCGCTTAAGATGAAGATTCATTGCTTACGGCCAGGGAGCGTTGAGCCTATTTTCGATTCTCTTAACAATCTATCTTTGGCTTCTTTATATGCTTTTTCTGCTTCCTCAAGCTTTCTTTTGTCTTTGAAGACAAATGATGATTGCGGTTTTAAATTGGCACGTTTTTCAATCTTTTTTTTATAAGCCAGGTCAGCAGCAGAATAAACCGATAAATCGTAAACCGGCATCACCAAATCTCGTTTGTCAATGTTGAGTTCATCAATAACATAATCAATTGAAACATTTGCGCCAACAGCTGGTAGACAATCTTCTAAATGTTCCTTGATTAAGATTTGTATCGCTTCTGGTAATTCCGCCCAGAGTACAATCTTTGCGTTGGCAACTTGGTAATCAGTTTCAAGATTAAAAAATAGAATATTAGAGACAATATAGTCATTTTCTGAAACAATTTTACTTATAACAAAAAAGTAATAAGTATTATTCGGAATAATTCCACTTATCCTGCCGTCTGGCGTAAGTCTCACTATTTGCCCGGAACCGCTTCCAATCTGAACAGGCATGGGCCATTCGGCGCAACAGCGCCTGCCTTCCAGATATTTGTAGATTCTACCCTTGTCATCAAATATAAACGGAATGTAAGTTTCAAAGTTTTGGAAATATTTCATTTCAAGAATTTCAGTAGTAGGATTATTTAAAATTACATGAAATGCTGATTTCCAAACGTTAATGTCGAACGTATAATAACATTTTGAAGAACCGGTAGCAGATAGTGGCCAGTAAAACATTAAAATTAGGCACAAAGCTATACGTAAAAAATTGGATATCGTCATCTTAATAATTCCTCCATTCTGGTTTGTAGACACCAGTTTTCACCATGTCTGGCCAATCTGAAAATGAGGTGATATCTATTTCTTCCAACGGATATATGGGATTGTGGCTTGGCATAGTATCCCACTCCTGCCTTATGGGACTAAATGTGGCAGAACCTTTCCATCCCCATTTGTAAAGCGATAGAGGAAACCAAATGCTTCTATAATATTCTTCATCGTTTTCAGGATTTGATTCTATCGGTTTCGCAAAGACGTAAAGTAAAAATTCTTGCTCAAAGAAAATCCCGCCAGAATGATAGTATGAGCCGTTAGAGTCAAGCCCTTTCACCAAAGGAATGGAAGGAATGTCGTTTACGAGAAAGATCTCTTTGGCACTCGAAGGTGCAAGTAAATCTGTTTGTTCATGAATATCCTGAGGTGCGGCAGTGTCAAGCCAATAACTTGGCGTTGTAGAATATGGTGCAGAAGTAGCTATTGTTTTTCTGAACTGGGTAATGTTTGAGGGATTTGCTGCAATTCCGTCTTCTTGTTTGATAAAAGTTCTCACGCCATCAATTTTAACCAATTGAAAAGTACCAACCTGATACATAGCATTTGTATGATTTTTAAATGTTCCTTTTGCATATGCCCCAGCCGCATTTCCTTTAACAAAACCAAAGCGCCAGACCGGCAAATTGGGATCACTTGTATCATAAACGACATTAATTTCCTGCCCTGGTTCAGTTATATTTGGGGGTTTGATCAGATATGGTCTTGAATAAGGGATTTCAAAGTTTATTACAAAATTCTCACCTGATATTTGATATGTAAATGAGCCATTTTTAACAACTTTTTTCGGATCAAAGTCATACAAATAAAACTCAATTTGCTTTTTATTCAAATCTTCGGGAGTAAGAGTCTCAACCTTGTAATTATTTACTGTGTGAGCCCCATCTCTTGTATTCATTACCGATTTACATGCCAATGGCTCTTCGAGAGACCATTTTATGTTTTCAATATTGTCGGGTTCTGCCTGGTAAGACAAAACAACTTTCTGCCCCAAATAATACTCTTCAGACCCTAAAAGTTTCCCATTAATCAGCAATTGTAGCGGCTTTGACAAAACAGTGCATGACCAGTTGGCATTAAAAACAAAATCAGAGGCTTTTGGATTTATTATTTCCTGAACTATCAAATGACCTTTGGCCAGACCTTTTACTTGTCCAGGAGCGTAAGCGTAAAAATCGCAAACTGGACTTTCAATCGCAACATCTGTTCGCATCCCATCGTAAATTTGCCAGGCATCGAACCATTCCACCCTTTCTATTTCAAGAGAAAATGACTTGTCGAGCAATAAAAGTTTGTTTCTATTTTCGGCTGATAGACTGTTAATTTCATTAGAAGAAGAGTCTGTTTCTTGTGATTTAACAATGTATTTCAATTTTTTCGTTTCGCCCAGAGTCATGGAAAAGCTGGCAGGGTACACACTGGCTTCAATTAACTCAGATAGTGAAGCTGCTTTGGCAACTGTTTTGTCTTCGCCGATTTTTATCGGAATACTGCCGGCGAAGTTCAGAGAAGCCGCTATGGTTACATCGTATGTACAAGGTTCAG
>CAYYUI010000081.1:7177-21756 GCA_964474705.1 uncultured bacterium | reverse complement strand
GCTTCGCTGCGCTCGCAATGACAGACTTGAGCGGGCGATTGCTTCGCTGCGCTCGAGAAGGCCATGTATGGCCAGGTGTCGGACACCTTCACACCGTCATTATGTATTGATAATGTTTGTGATCATTTCCGCTATTCGACCACGGTTACGACAACCGCCATGCAGTGCATGGCTGACAACGAATGAAGTCGAATATATGTCATTGCGAGGAGCAAAGCGACGAAGCAATCGTCAGTTCAGCAACGGCAGAGTCAGTGCTTGTCGAGGGTGCCGTGCAGGGGGCAGGCTACCGAGTGGCCGGGGCCGATTTCGACCATCGGGGGCCGGGTGGCGGCGCACTCGGGGCGGGCGATCGGGCAGCGGGTTCTGAAGCCGCAACCTGAGGGTTTCTTCAGCGGCGTCGGCACATCGCCTTCGAGCACGATGCGCTTTTCACGTTTGACGTTGGGGTTCGGCTGCGGAATCGCGGAAAGCAGGGCTCTGGTATAGGGGTGACGCGGGTTGTTGAAGAGTTCCTGCGAGTCGGCGATTTCGACGATGTTGCCGAGATACATGACCGCGATACGATCAGAAATATGCTCGACAACCGCGAGATCATGGGCGATAAAGATGTAGGTCAGCCCGAACTCTTCCTGCAGATCCTGCATCAGGTTGATGACCTGCGCCTGAATCGAAACATCGAGCGCCGAAACCGGTTCGTCGGCGATCACCAGACGCGGGTTGGTCGCCAGGGCCCGGGCAATGCCGATACGCTGCCTCTGCCCACCCGAAAACTCATGCGGGTAGCGTGTCGCCTGCTCTGCCGACAGCCCGACCTTTTCCATCAGCCAGCGAACCTTGTCGAGCATTTCTTCGTGCGTCAGGTCAGCGGCATGAATGGTCAGGGGTTCCATGATGATGTCGCTTACGGTCATACGCGGATTCAGCGAAGCATAAGGGTCCTGAAAAATCATCTGAATCTCTGATCTGAACGGCCGCATCTGATCGTTATTCAGCCGGGCAATGTCGACTGTCAGAGGTGTCGGCACCGTGAATGGCGGCACCTTAACCGATTTGCCGCCTTCTTTGACCGCAGTTACCGGCAGCTCGCCGCACAGCTTCGAATTGAAGAGAATCTGCCCGCCGGTCGGCCGGTTAAGATTGATGAGGCATTTGCCGGTCGTCGACTTGCCGCAGCCTGATTCGCCGACCAGACCGAGCGTTTCGCCTTCGCGCAGCTCAAAACTGACGCCGTCGATCGCTTTGACATCGGCGACTTTCTGCCTGAATACACCACCGTAAACCGGAAAATACATCTTGAGATCTTTTACTTCGAGCAGGGTTTTTCCTGATTGCTTTTTGTTGCTCATGCTGTTTCCCCTTATGCTTTCTTCATGGGCTTCGCCAGGTGGCAGCGCACGAAGTGACCGGGCGCGGTTTCGACCATTTCAGGCATCTGCAGTTCGCAGTTCGGCAACTTCTGTTTGCAGCGGGTGCAGAAACTGCAGCCTGCGGGCAGATTGAACAGCGATGGAACCATGCCTTCGATTGTGCTCAATCTTCTGACTTTCTGCCCCGGTTTTGGCAACGAGGCCAGCAGACCCTGGGTATAGGGGTGCCCAGGGCTGTTGAAAATCGTCTTTACATCGGCGATTTCTTGAATTTTGCCGCAATACATGACGACGACCCGGTGACAGGTTTCGGCAATTACCGCCATATCGTGGGTAATCAGCAGTATCGCCGCATTCGTGGTTTTGGCCTTGACGTCGAGCATCAGTTCGAGAATCTGCGCCTGAATCGTGACGTCGAGCGCCGTGGTCGGTTCGTCGGCGATCAGCAGCGACGGGTTGCAGGCCAGCGCCATCGCAATCATGACACGCTGGCGCATTCCGCCAGAAAACTGATGTGGGTATTCGTCGAGACGCTCACGCGCCGACGGAATGCCAACCAGATCGAGCATGTTGGCCGCCTGGTCACGCGCCGCCTTTTTGTCGAGGTGCTGATGCAGTATCAACGACTCGGCAATCTGGTCGCCGATGGTGAAAACAGGGTTCAGGCTGGTCATCGGTTCCTGAAAGATCATCGAAATTTTGTTGCCGCGAATTTTACGGATCGGAGCGTAGTCTTTCGCATGGTAGGCCTTCAGCAGATCGACGCCTTCGAAAACGATCTGGCCGTCGACGATCTCGCCGGGCGGGTTCGGAATAAGCTGCATGATCGAAAGCGAAGTCACCGACTTACCGGACCCCGATTCGCCGACAATGCCGAGAACTTCACCGGGCATGATATCGAAATCGACTCCGTCAACAGCTTTGGCGATGCCGGCTTCAGTGCGGAAATAGGTGCGCAGGTTCTTTACGGTTAATAATTCATTTGCCATTGCGACTTTCTCCTTTGCTTACCTGAGCCGCGAATACTGTTTCGGGTCGAAGGCTTCCCTGATCGCTTCGCCGATGAACGAAACCAGCAGCAGAGTGCAGAACATCGCCAGGGTCGGCGACAGAATCAGCCAGGGCTTGGTGAGGTTCGCAAGCCCCTGCCCCAGCAGTTCACCCCATGATGGGGTCGGTGCCGGAAGCCCGAAACCGAGAAAGTCGAGAGAAACGAGTGAGCCGATATCGGCAACCACCGCGAATGGCGCAAACGAGATGACCGGGGTCAGCGCGTTCGGCAGAATGTGTCTGAAGATGATGGCGCCGTCGGTGCACCCGATGGCGCGCGCCGCTGCCACGTAGTCTTTAGATTTTTCGCGCAGGAACTCGGCACGGATGTAGTAGGTCATGCCCATCCATTTGAAGATGACGAGAATGCCGACCAGCATCCAGAAGTTCGGCACCATGATCGCCGCGAAAATCATGACCGTATAGAGAAACGGCATCGCCGACCAGATTTCCACGAACCGCTGCATGACGATGTCGAAGGTGCCGCCGTAGTAGCCGAGCAGCGCCCCGACGGTAATGCCGATGACATAACAGAAGAAACAGACGACGAGCGCAAACGACAGTGATGTTCTGAAGCCGTACACCATGCGGGCAAAGACGTCGCGGCCGCGGTCGTCGGTGCCGAGAAGGTGTTCGAAGGTGCCCGGTTGTCTGATGCCGGGTTTGAGCTCGAACAAACCGGCAACTGCCATTTCGCGGTAGAGTTTGGCGATATCGAGGCCAACCCAGTCGGGGCGATGGTATTTATTAGTCAGTTCTTCGGCGGTTGGCTGGGTTTCGGGCAGCACAAACAGCGATTCTTCAAAAAACGCCTGGCGCCAGCGCCCGGTCAACCAGGTGGGCGGGTGCGGCGGGCGGCAGGGCATTTCGTCGAGCAGCGATTCGACCGGGCCGTAAGGGTAAATCGGCATCAGCACCCAGTCGTCGCCCCACTGCTGATATTTCTTGTCTTCTTCGCTGGCAGTGCCTTTTTTGCAGCGTTCTGCCCGCTCTAGATTGCGGGTTTTGTAGACTTCTTTCATCATGCGGTAATTGGGCACGCCGTAGCCTTTGAGGCCGAACGACCTGGCGCTTTCAAAGCTGAAAAGCGTAAAATGAATCTGGCCCTGATACTTTACAAACAGCGCTTTGCCATTGATCAGGAACTCGGCGAAAAACGAAAGAAAGAACAGCGAAATCACCAGAATGAAAGCGTAGTAGCCGCGTTTGAGGCTCTGGAACTTGCGCCAGCGCCGTTTGAAAATCGGGCTGCTGAAGAACATGCCGAACGAGCCAAGCACCGCCATTATGATCGGCAGCAGATAAACGACGGCACCGGCGGCCAGACCCAGGCTGATAGCCGCTTCCACTGAGTAGTCAGGGTTCAAACCCTTTTCACCCAGTGCCGGAAATAGCGAATAAATAGCAGCCCAGAATAGAACCAGGGCGACCGTATTGATCATTGTCGGGTATTTTTCGTATTTTTCTTTCATGAGAAGCGGATCCTCGGGTCGATTATGCAGTAGAGGAAATCGGACATGATGTTACCGAAAAGCTTCAGCATGGCACCGATGACCAGAATGCCGAGCGTCACCGGGTAATCACGGGCGATCAGCGATTCGTAGCCGAGCAGCCCGAAACCATTGATATTGAAAACCTTCTCGATCAGGTAAGACCCGGCGAGAATCAGCGACAGCATATGACCCAGCCCCGTCGCAATCGGAATCAGCGAATTGCGCAGCGCATGTTTGAAAATGACGACGTTTTCTGAAAGGCCCTTGGCAAATGCGGTGCGCACGTAATCCTGGCCGAGGTTTTCCATCAGCGAGTTCTTCATCAGCACCGTGTGCGAAGCGAACATGCCCAGAATGTAGCAGAATACCGGCAGCGCCATATGCCAGGCGGTATCGAGGAGACGCCCGAACCAGGTCAGATCGTCATGCTTACCGGCAGTCAGCTTGACACGCCGATCAGCGGGAATATGCCTGAAAGCCGGATGGTTTGAATTGATCGTATCGTCTTCCTTGAGCTTCGGGTATTCTTTGCGCACTTCGGCGGGCAGATCTTTCACCGCACCACCCTGCTGCAGATACTGCGCCAGACGGCTGTTCGGCTGAATCGCGGTGCTTTCCTTGCCACCGAGCGGTACCAGGTCGAAATAGGCATTGCCGCCGAGCAGCATCAGAAGCAGCACGCCGGCTGTCCAGCCCGGAATCGAATAACCGATAAAAACCGCAACCGAACTGGCGGTATCGAAGGCCGAACCATGTTTGACCGCCTTCCAGACGCCAAGGGGAATGCAGATCATGTATGACAACAGAAAGCCGGTCAGGCCGAAAATGATCGACACCGGAAACTTTTCTTTGATCAGCTCCCAGACCGGCCGCGAATGCGTGTCTGAAACGCCGAGATCGAAATGCACGACGCGCCAGAGCCATTGAATGTAGGCCATGTAAAAGGGCTTGTCGAAGCCGTAAATTTCTTTGAGACGGGTCATCATTTCTTCGGAAATCTGCCCCTGGGTCGTCTGGCTGCTCGAACTGCCGCCGCCGCCTTCGCCGGTCTGCGACATGGCCTGCTGGTAGCGCAGTACCGCCTGTTCGACCGGGCCGCCCGGCACGAAGCGGGTCACCGTGAAACAAAGAAAGGTGATGCCGATAAATGTCGGAATCATCAACAGAAATCTGCGTATGAAGTAGCTGTACATTACTTTTTCTCACCTTCAGTAGTCGGGTAATGCTCGTCCCACCATTTGACGATTTCGGGGCCGACTTCGAGCTTGAGGTTTTTCGCCCGGGCCTCTTCGAGACTCTTTGCCTTTGCCTCGTCATACCACCACAGCGACACGATCGAGCGCTGGTCGCTGGTTTTGGCAAGAATGTAGTCGGGCATGCCGAATTTGTTCCAGAACAGCAGGCGGGTGTGCGCCGCATACCAGCCCAGAGCGTAAAGATGGTCGTTGCAGGCGATGCCGTCGATCTCGCGCACCGCCTTGATGCGTTCCTGCGGGTCGAACATCTGCGGGTAAAGATCGCATAGCTCGTCGACCCGGGCGTTTTTGAAGCCCCAGATGTTGTTATTGTTGTTCTGGTCGGCAAACTTCGAATGCATCGAGCTCTCGGGGTTCGGAAACAGGATGCCGCCGTAGGCCCGCGAACTCATTTCAAAGTTGCGTTCGCCGACTTCCTTGATATCGGTGGCCCAGGTGACCTGCTTCAGGTTGAGTTTGATGCCGACATCGCGAAGATCTTCCTGAAAGATGGTGTAAATGCGCTCAGAAGATTTCTGCGTGTAATTCAGGGAAAGTTCGAAGCGTTTGCCGTCTTTTACGAGCCAGCCCTCGGCATCGCGGTTCTTCTGCAGCCAACCGGCTTCTTCAAGCAATTCGACTGCCTTGTCTGGGTCGAATCTGATTTTGGGGTTATCAGGGTTTTCGTAGGGTGAATTCGGGTAGAAGGTGTCGAGGTATTCGTATTCGTTGAAGAACAGTTTGTCCATCATCTTTTCACGATTATAGAGATACCCGATCGCTTTGCGCACCCTGATATCGTCGAACGGCGGCTTGCGCTTGTTGAACGCGATGCCTGAAACGCCGATCGGGCGATGGGTGTAAACCTTGCGTTTCTGTATCCAGCCATTGGCAAGCTGTGGCATCATCGCCGGAATGAATTCCTGGTGCCATTCGCGCGCCACGTTGACGTAAACCCAGTCGAGTTCGCCCTTTTTGAACTTCTCTTTAACGAGGTTTTCGTCCTGAATGAAGACGAAATGCAGCTTGTCGAAGTTATAATAACCGGTGTTTTTTTCGATATCCTTCTGCCACCAGTCTTTGCGGCGCACCATGATGATCTCTTCATTGACCTTCGAGCTTTCGTAGGTGTAAGGGCCTGAACCCGGCATCATCTTGAACTGGTATTCCTCGAGGTATTTTTTGCCGTCGAGTTTGCCGATGATATGCCCCGGCAGCACGGTCATGAAGGCGATCGACATGAAGGCGCGCCAGTTGAGCTGCTTCGATTTGACCATGATGATGCGGTCAGTGAGCGCCACTGGCTTTTCATACTTGTTCCAGTAATCGATCGAAAATGGGTCGTCGATGCCGGGGTCGATGTAAAGTTCCCAGCTTTTGACAAAATCGTCAGCCACGACCGGCATGCCGTCAGACCACTTTGCCCGTTCGTCGAGCTCAAAATAGAAGGTGACCTTGTCGTCGGCGATGGCCCAGCGCTTCGCCAGGTTCGGCAGATATTCGAAGGTTATCGGATCGAGGTCGAGAAGGCTTTCGTAACAGATCCCGGTCATCATGCTGGTGAAGGTCGAACCGGCGTTCTTGCCCACCGTGCGCAGGGTCGGCGGAAACGACGTTTCGACGCTCGTCAGCGTGCCGCCTTTTTTTGCGTCGCGGCTGCCGAAACCTTTGTAGGTATCGTTGGTTTCCCATTTCAGAGCTGCAAGGCTTGCCTGAACCTGAGCATCGCTCATAGCGGAAAGATCGACTCCCGGTGCAGATACGGTACCTGATGCAACGCCGGGGCCGGCGTAGGCTCCGCTCTGCAGAAGCTCGGTGAGCTTTTTAACGGCGGTGGTGTTTTCTTTAAGGGCTTCGATGCTTTCTTTTAGCAGCTGTTCCTGGTTCGGCGGTTCTGTTTGCGCGGAAACGCACCTCGTCAGGGCTGCAAGCAGCAGAAAAACAAGCAATAAAAGTCTGGTGGGCTTCAATTGTGAACTCCTTACCTGCAAAAACTCTATTTCTATTAGGTTGCCAATACCTTACCGTTATTCTCTCTCACTGGCAACCAGATTTTTGTGCCATGATGAACCCCGATAAGACAAAGGTTCTAGAACTTGTAATACAAATTGGCTGAGGAGATTTCCCACCGATGAACATGGATAAATGGCCCTGACAATGGATCAGACAGCTCTTGTTGAAGAAGCGTTAAAAAGATGGTTTGAACTTAGAAGCAACAAGAACTGGCAGTTATTCATGATTCCTCAAATACTCTGACACTCGCGCTTCCGTGCGCTTCGCAAAAAGGTCTGCAGAGAAAAATGAGACAACAGTCGTCGCAGCAAAATATTGCCGATAACAAAAAGGGCCGGGAAGACCCGGCCTTAATGTATATTCCAGCGGCTGATGTCAGCCCTGGGAGGCTTCTTCGATCATTTCGAATTCGTTGATTTTCAGCAGATAAGCACCACTTTCGTCGTTGAATTCTACCAGGAACAACGATTTGCCGTCATCGAGCAATGGCCGGTTGATGAAAGCTGCCGGAAAAGCAAAAGAGCGGCTGCCGGCGAAGTTTCCAGCCAATGAGGTTCTCGTGATGTTGTAAGCATATGCGCCCGTCTTTTCGTCTAGCGAATGAAAGCTGAAGAAAACTTCATCATTGTTGCGGAACATCAGCAGCGAGGGTTCGGCGTCGCAACCGACGTCGAGGACTTTAACTTCAGTGACAGGCACGCTGATATTGTAGAACCAACGGCAGAGTGCCACCTTGTCGTCTTTGCGGTTGAGGAAAAGAATGTCGCCGTTGGCTTCAGCGACAAACCCTTTGCCGAGGCAGGGCTGTTCGCGCAGTTTTCTCCCGGAAGCGTCAAATGTGGCGATCTTTGGGGCCGCCTGGTCGAGAACGGCTACGCATCCGCCCGGCAGCAGCTCGAGTCGCGCCGGAAAGCTGAGCCCGGTCGAGAAACTTGTGAGGATTTTTCCCTCGAGGTCGATTTTGAGCACCTGAGCTTCTTCTGAACCAACAGCCCAGATAGCGACATTTTTGCCTTCGGCGTCTTTTTCAAAAGCGAAGTCGGCAATGATAAGTTTGTCGGCTTTATCGACCTTGATGGCGCGCAGTTCTTTGCCGGTCAGGTCGTATTCAACAAACCTGCCGTTCAGCGAATCGACGGCCCAGAGACTTTGCCCGGCGAACTGCACCGAAGATGGGCCCATCGGCAGGCCGCGACCGAAATCTTCGGGAGCTTCTTTAGTGGTGAGAACACGCAGCCCGTCGGCAGTCGTAGTGAGGTTGAGGTCGAGTGCGAGCGCCGGCAGAGCGCTGACAGCTATAAACATGGTCGTGAGTAGTTTTTTCATGGTATTTCTCTCTAGCGGTTATGGCATTGCCCAGCCGAGGTAAGCGGGGCCTTTCCACATCTGGCTCATCGGCATTTCTTTAACGCCGTTGCTGGTGGTGGTAATGATGATTGGGTCGTTCGGGCCGTTCATTTTGCCGGTGGCGATGAAGATATGGCCATAAGGGTTGGTCGAGGTGGTGCCGGTGAACATTACGGCGCCGGCCGGCGGGTTTTTGTTCACGACGATCTTGCCGGCGGCCTTGCACTTGTAATAGCTCTGAATGGCGCTCGGAGCTGCGAGAACCGACTTCTGCCGACCGTAGGCAGTACCGACGAATGCGAGACACCAGCCGCTCCAGCAGCTTGAGTTCTGGGAAATCTTGCCGTTGTTGTGGTTGTAACCCTTTTTGGTGCCGTTAATCTGGTCGCGTGCCCAGGTCAGAGCTCCGGCTACCGTGCCGTCGCCGCGGGGCTGACCGATGACCGAAGCTTTGTAGGTCGAGCCTGTTGAGGGCGCCGGGGTTGCAGCTGCCGGTTTGCTGTTGGAAATATAAGATTTATAAACATAACGGGTCTGGCCGTTATATGAAATCTTGTACCATTCGCCGCTTTCGCCGACAATCGTGATTTTGGCGCCATTGGAAAGGCTGCCGACGATGGTGCCCCAGGCACCTGAGCGCACATTGAGGGTGGCGCCGCCGGTGTTGACGTAAGCGGTTCTGGTGGTGGGTTTCGTCTCAGTGGCTTTGCCTATGTAATCTTTATGAACGTAACGGGTCTGGCCTTTATATTCGATTTTGTACCAGTCGCCGCTCTGGCCGATCACTTTAACCGTTGCATTGTCTGCAAGGCTGCCGACTATGGTGCCCCAGGCGCCGGTTCTAACATTGAGGGTGGCACCGTTGGTCTGAACCCGGCCGGTCCAGGATTTATAAGTCTCGGTCTTGGCTGCCGGTTTAGGCGCTGCAGCCGGCTTTTGTTCGGTTGCGGGTTTTGCAGGGGTTGCAGTTTTATCAGGTGCTTTGGGCGCGTTGATAAACTCTTTGCAGACGTAGCGGGTTTCGCCCCAGAAGTCGATTTTGTACCAGTCGCCGCTGCTGCCGATGATCTTTACCTTGTCGCCGGGTTTCAGCTGGCCGACGATGGCATCACCGGGAGCGCTTCTAACATTGAGGCGCTGAGCACCCGAGAGGTTAACAATGCCGGTATTGGCAGAATCACCGGTATCGCCGCCTGTCTGAATTCTTACTTCCGATTCGGCGAAGGGGCTGGCAGACCATGAAGGGCAGGCTGCCAGAAGCACAAGCAGGAAAACCAGGAGCAATTTACGCATAAACTCACCTCAGTAATTTTTATTATTATATACTCCTGAGAAATGAATAAGTTTATTTTTAGTTCATTATTTTCTGAACTGTATGCAGACTGCGAAGCTAGAAAACCCGGTAGCCTTTTTCGTGGGCAATGGCCAGCATTTCGCGGTCGCCGCGTGAATCGCCGTAGGCGTAGATGGTTTCGTATTCTGCGATGTTCAGAAGTTCGCTTATTCGCCTGACTTTCTCGGGGCCGTAACAGTTCGGGGTCGCGAAGTTGCCGGTCAGAGTTTCGCCTGATTCTTCGAGCCGGGTTGAAATTACTTCGATGCCGTACTGTTCGCACCAGAACTTCAGATAATTGGTGAACGAAGCCGAAACCACAATTACCCGGTGCCCCTGCTGCTGGTGCCATCTGATCTTTTCGAGGGCAGCCGGGCGCACCATGGCGTTGAGTCTGGCGGTAACGAAGGCTCGGGCTTTTTCTTCGAACTGTCGGCGGGGCATTTCTGCAAAGCACATTTTCGTGACCCGCTGTTTGGCGGTCTGGTTGTCGATCAGGCCGCAGATGTAAGCCAGCAGCCATGGCAGCGCCCGCAGCATCAGAACGGCGAAGCGCCCTTTTCCAAAAATGAAAAGAAGCAGTTCGCGATAGCTGTCGTGGGTGGTTATCGTACCGTCAAAATCGAAAAGCGCCAGTTTCATGCCTGCCCCGTCTGTGTTGGTTGCCACAGGTTACCCCGCCCGACCGCCTTTGGCAAGTACGATCCGGCAACCATAAACAAAATTGCCACGCATGCGTTTTGACCGTTTTAAAATCGGACTATACACCAATTTGATTTGCCAACCGGAACCACATTACCACCCATGCGTAGGGACCGGTTTGAAATCGGTTCCTACTCTGCTTAAATCCGCATAGATATACCTGGTTCCAAACGTCCCAGAAAACCATTGATAACGCCTTGAATTCAATTATATTTATGTTATGAGAGTATCTACCAAAAGTATACAATACATCTATCAGGTAGGTTACGGCAGCCAGCTGCCCGCCCAATACAAGAGCCAGGCGCATAACCTGCCGGTTTTGTCTGCCCCGCAAGCGACTCCGGTCGATCAACTGCAGCTGCAGAGCCAGTATTTGCCGAACAACGATAACCGTTTTTCTTATGCGGCCCCCGAAATAACGGCACCCTTCAATCAGATAGATTACAGCGCTGCTCCGGTTGCCACCGAAAGTTCAGTCGTTTCAGCGTCTCCGCAGGCCACTACTGTTGCGCCGACTCCGGTTTTCGTCGATACCCAGGCCCCTGCGGTTTTTGAGTATCAGACGCAACCTTTAGATGCTTATCAACAGACCCTGGCATACCAGCAATTCCAGTTGCCGGTTAACCAGGTGCAATTGCCGCAAACTCCCGCGCCAATCCCGGCAGGTGAAACCCCAAACACAGCAAACGTGACGGCTCAGGCTGTCGCTGCCGCCGAAACCGAAGCCTATCGCCTGGCGATCGGCAATCAGCTCACCCGCGAAGAAATGCATGCCTACGAAATGATCAGTAATCCCGGTCTTTTTGAACTCGGTAAAGTTCTCGACGTCAGAATGTAGTGTCTCCCTCCCCCGGTTCTACCTCTAAGCAGGCTGCAATTGCAGCCTTTTTTTTTACACGCAGGGGCCGGTTTAAATTGATCCCCAAAAACATTCAGTCGAAGAAAAATTCGTTTTCACGTTTCCAGCTGGTGCGTTTTTCGAGGTCACGCAGGCCGACCATGCCTTCAACGGCATTGTTGTCCATGCTTGGCCCCATATAGAGCACCGCGGCCCTTTTTCCCTGAATGCCAAGCACCATGACCTTCTCACCACCCGGAACCTTGGTTTCGCCGAGTTTGAGATACTTGGCGGTTACCGTATATTTCTGGGTGCGTTTCGGAATATTGCCAACCTGCTTTTTCAGAGCATCGAGTGCCGCCCTGTCAAAAGTTTTTGGCGTTCTGAACCCGTCGATAACCTGATTATATAGTGACATGACCACCAGACTCGATTTAAGAATCGCCATTTTGTAGCCGCTGTCGAGGCGAAGGTTCTTCATTACCCCGGTTATGCCTTCGAACAACTGATATTTGGCAGCATAAACCTGGGCAAGAATCGTCAACTCTTCGGGTAATCTCGGTTCAAGGCGTTTATAACGTGCTGCAGCGTTCTCGAATTTCGTTTTTACCTCGGGCATTTTGCCAAGCACGTTGAGATATTGAATATCCTGCTGAAAATATGCCTCATATTCATCGAGGAAAGCGAAAAGTTCCATGACCTGTTCACGCGGGTCGACTTTTGCCTGCGTCGGCCTGCCGGTTAGCTTTGCCGCTTTTGGCTGCGGGGTCATGCATTTGGCGCAGAATGTTGCGTTGTCTGGCAATTCAGCGCTGCAGCCTATGCAAAGTTTCGCATCGGCCGTAACCGTAACGAGCAGCACCAGAGTCAAAACCAGAAAAATCTTTCTATTCATAATTCACCTCGAAGTTCTTATGCCGGCGCAGGGATCGCCTTCTCGAATTATTCCACCTTTAATGACCTTGCAGAAATAGCCATGTTCCGGCAGCAGTCTGAAACCGTGAAAAGAATAATGCTGCGGTTTTACTTCCTTGCCGATCTGCACGATTTCAAGCTTTGCTGCCCCGAGAACGATGCAATCGCCAATCTCCAGTTCAGTCAGATCGACGCCGGCAATCAGAATGTTCTCGGCAAAATCGCCGGGTTGAGGCTGCAAACAATGCTTGCGGGCAAAAACATCGGCTGTTTCCTGCATTGCGACACTGACCGGCCTGATACTGCCGGCATGGCCATCGCCGACGATGCCATGGCCTTCGCGAAGTTCGGCTTCCCCCACCCTTTGCTTCGCGGTGCCGACTTCTTTACTGATGCAGATAGAAACGATTCTGCCTTTTGTCTTCGTCATCTTGCCTCCGGTAATTTTTCTTCTGACCTGCTTAATCGTCAATTTTTTCTATTCCGGTGAACTGCGGGTGGCCTTCGATACTGGCGATGAAAGCAGCCTTCTGCGTCTCTTCGAGCCCGCGCGGAAACCTCGACCCGCTGCGCTGCCAGCGTTCCAGCCACTCGCGCCCGAGCAGCGGCGGTGCCGAACGATGCGCGGCATGCGCAGCCCGGGTGGTGAAAGCGATGGTCGTCGACTCTTTCGGCCCGGTTCCGATGCCGTTGCCGACGAAGAAACCGGCACTCAGCAATGCCGCCCTGACCGCCGTCGAAGTCGAGTAGGTGTAGAGTTCGCAATTGTGCCCGCCGATGTATCTGAACAGGCGTGCGAAGGTTTCCAGGGTCCAGAATGATTTATCGGTTTTGGCCGAGAACGGGTCGAAAAACACGATATCAGGCACTGCCGCCTGCTCGAACAGCGCAAGAAAGTCGCCTTTGACCAGTTCCCAGGTGCAGAGCCCCGAACTGTGCTCCCAGCGACTTTTCTCGAGCAGCCGGGCCGGTGCCCCATGAAACAGGTGCGGAAAGCTTTTGTTGTTTTTATAAGCCAATGCCAGCGGGTCGAGATCGCACTCGAAACTGATCAGCCGCATGCGCCTCAATTGTCCTGCCGGGTTTTCGGCCACCGCCTTTTCAAAGCAGCGCACCGCCGCCATCGCGTTCGATGCAGCTCCCAGCCCGACATCCCAGACTATCAGTTCATCAGCTTCTGCCGCCGGCTCCTGCTTGCTGTTGTCAGGTTCAGCACTATCAGGTTCGCCGCTCTTTGCTTGTGAATTATTTAACGAACCTGCCTGGCTTTTGTCGCCGGTAAGATTTGCATGATGTGAAATTTTTGCGTTGCGACTGGTGGCATTGCAACTATCAGGTTCAGCATTCCCCGGTTCGCAACCCTTGGCTTGTGAAAATTTTAACAGACGCTCGGCAAGATGCGACTGTTCGATGTATAGGCGGTTGGCTTCTTCGGCCGGCGGGTTGACCGAGTGCATGATTTCGCCTGAACTGATCTGTTTGATGCTGGCGAAGCCTTTTGGGTTGAAATGCACTTCATAATCGCCGAGCCGCGGAATCTTGATCTGGTTGCGTCGCGGCGGCGTTCCCGGGTTGTCTTCGTCTTCGCGCTCGAGTTCGAGGCGTTTTTTTTCATAATACGCGGCAAAAGTGCCGGCAAAGATTCTCTGGCGCATTTCAGCCATCAGTCGATGATAAAAAGCCAGATTATGGGTGACGAGGAGATGCCAGCCCAGCGGTTCGTCAGATTTGATCAGGTGATGCAGATAGGCACGCGAGTAATCGCGGCAGGCCAGGCAGTCGCAGGCGGCATCGAGTTTCTCTTCGGCAAATTTATAAACGCTGCGGCGCAGCTGCAATTTTCCATGCGAGGTATAGACAGTGCCACGGTGCCCCAGCTGTGATGGCATGATGCAGTCGAACATGTCGACGCCGCGGTGCACTGCCTCGAGAATGTCGAGCGGTGTGCCGACCCCCATCAGATAGCGCGGCAGATGCTCTGGAAGCATTCCGGCCACCAGCCCGGTGAATTCATAGCGCAGTTCGCTGGTCTCTCCGACAGCGAGCCCGCCGATCGCCATGCCGTCGAACGGCAGCCCGCGCAGAAATTCAGCGCTCTGTCGGCGCAGGTCGTGGTGGCAGGCACCCTGCACAATACCAAATAAAGCCTGCGGCGAATCTCCACGGGCTTCGAGTGAGCGCACTGCCCAGCGATGCGTCAGTTCCATCGCTGCTTTCGCTTCTTCGTGCCCCGCAGTCGACGGAATACACTGATCGAGCACCATCATGATGTCGCTGCCGATG
>CAYYUI010000081.1:0-7167 GCA_964474705.1 uncultured bacterium | reverse complement strand
TGGGTTGCAATACTGATTTCAGGCGACAAAAAATGGGTTTTGCCATCGATGTAGCTCTGAAAAGTTGCGCCTTCTTCTTTCATTTCGCGGGCATGCGGCAGCGAAAAAATCTGAAAGCCGCCCGAGTCGGTAAGAACCGAGCCATTCCAGTTCATGAACCGGTGAATACCGCCAAACCTGCGAAAAACCTCCGGGCCCGGCCGCAACAACAGATGATAGGTATTGGCAAGCAGCACCTGCGCCCCGGTTGCCTTCAGACTTTCGATCGTCTGGCTTTTTACGGTAGCCCTGGTTCCGACCGGCATAAAAACCGGCGTAATCACTTCGCTGTGCAAAGTTCTGGACCGCCCCGCCCGTGCCCGGGAGCCCCCACAGCGCGCCTCAACCGTGAAATTCAATCTGCTCATGCCGTAACTCTGTGCCCTGTTCTGTAGATTTCGGCAAAGTCTACCCGCCCCACCCGCAGAAGTCAACAGGCCTGATTTCCCAGCAAAAGTTTCGACTATAATCGAAACTTTTTGAGTTTTAGCACAAAGCTTCAACCATAGTCGAAGCTTTTTCTAGTTTGCGATATTGATCCCGAAGGCGTTTTATGCCCTTTAAAAAGAAGCGCAATGCCGCCAGGCAGGAATCCGGCACAATAACGGTTGAAGAACTTTTTGCGGCAAATTTGCCTCGGCACACTTTTTTCTCGATTAAATAGGTATTGAAAGCGAAGGTTCTCATTCTGCCAAAAACGCCTGATTATCCAGAAAGTATTTGAAGAATACTGTGAAACCAACGGGTTTCCGGAGGTTGCAGGCTTCGACCGGATGCTGCGAATAATAATCCACCAGGAATATTTCAATGCAATGCTGTTCCGCGACCTCGTTGAGCGCCACGATATTTCTCACCCGAGAGCGGTCACCGATCTGGCGCATTGGCTGGTTAATAACACGACTTTTCTCTATTCCATCAATAACCTGACCGGTTATCTGAAATCCCTGGGGCACAAAGCGCCGAAAAATGCTCTTTCCGCTTATCTTTAATGGTTCGAGGATGCCTACGTTCTGTTCACGGTGCGCATCTTTGATGTATCGGTAACCAGAGCCAATACCAACCCTAAAAGATTTGCTGCATCGACCACGCACTGGTGATGTCGATTAACTCCGGCATCCTGGCAACTCGGGTCATCTTCTCGAGAACCTGGTGTTCAACACCCTGTGCCGGGTAACACCGGATATTTTTTATTACAAGACCAGAACTGGCCGTGAGTGAGGTTGATTTTATCGCGGGAAGACAAGCTCAGTCACGCATGCTTGTTCAGGTCTGTGAATCGATGGCTGATCAGCAAACCCGCAAACGTGAAACCACAGCACTGGCCGAAGCCATGCCCGAACTCAAACTGTCTCAAGGCATTATCGTTAAACGAAATGGAGAAGAACAGATGATTGTAGATTCTGGAAAAATTGACGTGGTGCCCATCTGGCGTTTTTTGCCTAACCTTGCGGAATGCGCCTGACACGGGAAGCGATACCGCCGCCTTTCAAACCCGCATATAACCAACTTGCTCCAGAGTCTGGAAAGTTAAATTCACCCAATATGCATAATAGAAACAAAATCCGGAAAATATAATATTCGTTTCGGGTATTGACGAAGCTGAAAAAAAAATACTAGAATGATAATAGAGGTGTCGAAAAGGAAAATAATCGGAGGGAAACTGGCATGCCAGGTTCTTCATAAATAGCTATTGAGTTGCTGAGAGCAGCAACGGGCCAAGATTTCTAGAAACAGACTACACGATAAGTGGTTCTGTTTGCGCGGAAATCTTGGCCCGTTGCTTTTTTCTTTTTCTCGCTCTTTGACAACTCAATCCGGTCCGGGGGTGGAGGTGGCTGCCCCCGCGGCCAGCCGGTCCAGGTGCTTTGCTTATTCCAATTTCTTCGGGCAGCACGTCATTGCAATGCCCCGTAGGCACCTTCCTGCCCGGAAATTGCCTCAAATGTAATTTTTGTATTACCAGAAGCTGAAATGCTTCAACTCATTATCAGGAGGACGTATATGGAAAATCATTCTGAAGGAACCAGAGTCACAATCAAAATGCCGGTTTCGCGCTGGCTCAAGGCCGATGAACGTCTGGCCGAGGCAATCAAGGAAATCGAGAAAGAAATCGACAGCAATAAGTCGCTGAACGTCGAGCGGGCTCTGGGAGAAACCCAGCACGAAATACTTACCAGCACCATCGCCGAGTTCAAAGCCAATCTCGAAAAATATGTCATTCTGCAGGACGAAAGAATCAGAATAAGAAACGAAGTCGCCCGCAAGAATACGCAAAGCGGCGTAAACTTCAAACTTGCCAGAGTCTCAATGCTCAAGCAGCGCAGCGATATGCTCAAGAAAGTTCTCAGGGAAATGAACCCCGACATGATGACCCCGGAAGAATTCAAGGAAGCGGTCGAGAAAAGAAGAGTCGCCAGAATCAAGCCAGGTAAGAAAAAAACACCTTCTTATGATGATGACTGGTCTGAGCTCTTTGGCAGTGCGTCAGACAACGGTTACAGTTCTAAAAAGGGGCTGTCGATAAGGATTCTGAGTTTTGAAGAAGTAGATCAGTGCAAATCACAGATTCAGAGAACCGAACTTGAAATATTTGAACTCAAAAGCGAGATAGCCGAAAGCAACGGGGAACTGCTGGCTATCGAAATGCCTCTCGAAGTGGCCGGATACTTCAGAAAGATCTAGCATCCGGTGCCGGCCCGGCCGGTATCAAGCAGGGTGCCCTAAATGAAAATGCAGCATGATTGTGACTATCTAAGCTCAATGCAAATGAGACGAAGAGGTCAACGGTGCGGCTGACTGAATAAATCGTCGTTATCGTTAAGGGCCCCGAAAGGGGCACTGTTTTTGACTATTGTCGAACTACCCTGCTTATATGTTTTCCGGGCGGAGCAATCCGCCCGGGAATCCTTTTCCGGCAACCCAGGTTCTAAATCCTGCACGCAGACGTTGGCGGCAGCCTATAAACCCACGCATTTCTTCATCATTGCTGAAAACCTTCATTTTTCATCTAAACGGAAACCTCCCCCCACCCCCGCAAACCCGCATTCTACCTTCGAGGTTTACCGTTTAGCACTTTGGCTCAACTATGAGGTTTTCAGGGCGAAGTGTGGTAGTTTTGCCTCGGCGCGCTTTTTGCTAGGTCAAGGAGGTTGACCGTTTAGGCCTTTTCTGCTATGACCAGATCAGCCTTGGGCCCCCCCCGGGGTTCTTACCCCTGCCGAAAGGCAAGGATGGTTGTAGTATTTTTAGCATTTGAACAAGCCTGTTTTCTTGCTATCAATAGTGAATTGGCATAGAATATTAGAAGAGAGTGATTATTCTCGCGCGCTTGAAACGTCTCTTTTTCGTCAGGAGGTGCACTATGAGTTTTGAAGAACTCAAAGCAGAAGTTCTGAAATTGGGCCCGCAGGCTCGTGCCACACTTGCGCGTGAATTACTTGCGAGCCTTGAGGTTATGGACCACGACGAAATAGAGAAAATGTGGATTGAAGAGGCTGAACGGCGCGACAATGATCTCGACGCTGGCCTTGCAAGATCCCGACCTGCAGCTGAAGTTTTAAAAGATGCCCGAGCCCGCCGGAAATGAGGCGATCGCTGTCAATACATGAAGCAGCAGAACTGGAAATCAATGAAGCTGCAGATTTTTATGATCTTGAAAGCCCCGGCCTGGGCAATGCTTTTCTTGATGAAATACAAAAAGCAATCGGGCAAATTTTATTGTTTCCAGAATCTGCTCCTGAAAAAGGCAAAATAAAAACTTTCAATCTATCCAGGTTTCCGTATTCCCTTATGTATGCTATTCGACCCGTAGAAATCCGACTTCTTGCTGTCGCCCACCAGAGAAGACGCCCTTTTTACTGGCGAAACAGAAGTTAATCTCTGGAAAATTAGGATGAAGCGAACAACCGGTCGGCCATATTCCCCACAGCCGCACAGGAAGAAGCATCCAGACTCCCACTTGTTCTTACTCCAGCCGAAAGGCCTCGGGGATTGAGGCTAATATACTTGACCTTTCTGATCGATCAGGTTAGCGTAAAAGGATAGATGTTTTTCAAGAGGTAAGAATATGAATGTTGTGAAGGTTTCACCTAAATTTCAGATTGTCATTCCTGAAGCAGTCAGAAATAGTATGGGAATCAAAGCCGGAGAAAAAATGCAGGTCATTCAGTATGGCGACAGGATAGAATTGATACCTGTCAGATCGATAAAAGAAATGCGCGGAATCTGCAAAGACATGGATACCAGCCTGGAACGCGAAGCCGACAGAATATGAATATTGTTGATTCCTGCGGTTGGCTGGAATATCTTGCGGATGGACCTGACGCCGACTTCTTTTCTTTTCCGTTATTTAAAACCGAACAGCTTGTTGTCCCGATTATCTGTATCTATGAGGTTTTTAAGAAAGTACTGGCAGCAAAAGGCGAGAACCTTGCGCTTCAAACGATGGCACTTATGCAACAAGGGTTGGTCGTGGAAATTGACAGCACACTGGCAATTGAAGCAGCAAGGCTGAGCCAGGAACTGAAATTACCAATGGCAGACAGCTTCATTCTGGCCACAGCCCGGGCTCACAATGCAATTATCTGGACACAGGATCAACATTTTAAAAATATTTCTGGCGTCAAATATAAAATTAAACGCAAATCAGGCTGAAAACACCCTCTCCGCATCTACGCCAGGGTTACCGTTCAACCACTTCTTATTGTCAGCTTCCTGGCTTCACTCGCTACCAATAGCCTCTGGATGGATTTCATGCCCTTGCTCGCCAGACAAGACGCCTTTTTTACTCGCACAAAAGAAGTTTATCCCTGGAAATCAATTCAAAAAAAGAAAAAAAAGACCGCCTGCAGGCGGCCCTTAATTCACCCTCTCAGCTGTTATTATGACTTTTTCTTGTCGCGGTTTATCGTCGAAAGGCCTCGATTATTGAAACTGATGAGGCACTTTAATCATTGAAATCTTTTCAGATAAAGAATTTATGGCGCTTTGAAGCCGATTTTTGTTTTCTTCGCCGCTGGTTGCCTGTTTTAACTCACACAGCTTCAGCAGACCTTCCTGCATTTTTTGCAGATTGTCTGTGATTTCTTTTTGACTTGAATTCGTCAACTCTTGAGTTATTTCAGCAGCCTGTTGCCTCGTTTGGGCATACATATCTTCAACAACTGCGTTGCTGCGCTGCATGCGTTCTTCAGCGCGCCGGCGGGCATCTTCCACCCGCGTGTCTTTTTTTCCGCTGCCGCCAGAAAGAACAACCGTGCCAACAACAATACCAATCAACCAGAATGGAATCATGACAGCCTCCCTTTTTCCTGAAATCCAATCAATGCAACATACTTCAATGTATTCTGCTGTAATAACGTGCCTAACTCCTCAACCTTACCGATGGCATGAACCATCTGAATTTCATTTTCAGAGGTTACAGCCTTGTTTATGGCCTGTTCAAAAGCGATCCGGATTACAAGACTTTCGCATCTGGAAACTGCGAGCTGTTCAAGAAGCACCGCTTTGTGTTTCATCAGACCGCCCAGATAAATTCTGCAGTTTTCACGTTCAAGATCTTCTCTGGACTGGCATGAATGCTCAACAAGCTTTTCTTCGCGCAGCGCATGCCTGACTGCCGCTTCTATCTCGGCTTTGCTCGCAATTCCGTCAAGAACAAGGGCAATTGCGCTTGTAAGAAGGAAAAGCGGATTCATGAAAATCATTTCGCTCACCTCATTTATTTCGATAAAAGCTTTTTGTAGTCGGCTTCATTCTGCTCGACAATTCTCATCCGAATAAGTCTGGTGCGTTCGTCGACAGCAATCATCGCATTATCGAAAGACATCTTTGATTGCTCATCCTGATATTTGATCAGCCTGAGCCTTTTCAGGAAATCTGAAATAACCGAGAACAAATCAACAAACTTGCCCATTTATTCGCCTCCTGTCGGTTTCGCAGACATAGAGCAGTTTTCAATTTTTTTCATGCATTCGAGTGTCAGTGAAATTGCCTGCTGACTGAGATTTCCCAGTTCTTTTATCAGGGCAGCCTGTCGATCGCTGTCTGTTTCTCTGGCAGCGGTCTCAGCAAGAATTTCCATCGATAATCTGATCAGTGAAAGGCACTGAATTGAGGCATCTGCGATGTGTTCCATTTTTTTCTCTACGGTTATAAGGTCGCTTTTTATCTTGTTTTTGCGCTCATCGATTTCACTCATCGCCAGCTGAAATTTTCTTTCACTGTCACGATCCTGAATAATTGCCATTCCCAGCCGGGAGATACAATCCAGAACGCTGTTTACAAGGCTCAATCCTGCCGTGACAAAAGTCACAGGAATATTTGGAGTGACCGATAAAGCAGGAACAGAGGGGAGTCTGATGCCGGGCAAAACAATTTTGGGAATCAGTGAATTTGTCATGGCGAGTAGTCCTCCTTTTCGCTAACTTGCTAATTACAATTTATTGCGAATTCAAGAAGCCTCTTCCTCATGAAGCCTGATATCGAAGCTATCGAGCAATAAAACATGAGGCTGAAAAAAAACAGGCCCGTAGGCCTGATGTATCAGATCGGCGGTCACTGGCTTGTTTTGATGAGAATCGTTTGTAACTGTGATTTCAACGGGTCAGATCACTTACCTTCCTGTATTATTACTATTAGAGAAAATTAACCAAATGTCCCGCGTGAATCATTATTCCGCCAAAAACAGCTCCGTAGAATTCTATTGCTCTGAATTCCTTGCGAGAGATCTCATTTATGAGTTTTTCTATTTCCATATCAGGAACATTCACAATATTATTTTCGAGCGTATTTCTTAAGGAATTTATTGACTTCTGATTATCCGGAATTTCGTCTTTTAGCATGTTTTGAATTTCAGTCGCTATAATGCCCGAAAGAATGTGCTGCGTTGATGGTTTTATACTTTTCAAGCTGGCTTCATCGAGCAATAAATTAGCCAGTTCTCCGGAAATTTTGTCTATGGCATCGTACATTCGGTTTGCTGGCAAAACTTCTTTCAGACCTGACATAAGAAAACGGTTAATAATAATTTCAGACAAACTGGCTGCAAATTCCTTTTTTCTTCTGACAAGAACGCCCTGAATTCCGAAAAACCATGGATTCACCGGTCGGAAAAGCATTTTAATAGCC
>CAYYUI010000080.1:0-21778 GCA_964474705.1 uncultured bacterium | reverse complement strand
CTCTTCTGGAAATGGTTTCAGGCTACAAAACAAGCCGACCCGTTAAACTCCTGTGTAAAAACTCTCGGTTTGTGTCGAAAGTGGCTGCCAGTCGGTAAGGTCACAATTTGCGACCTTAAAATCTTTTATATTTAAGCAAGTTTGCGAGTAATAAAAAACCCGCTTGTTCAGCGGGCTTTTCGTATCTTAAAGAATCTCTTTGATTCTCTGTTCACAGTCTAAGGCGGGAAGTGAACTGTCGCCGAATACTCTTTCTGTGGCGTGGTTTGCGTTTTTGATTTTCGAGAGTTATGCCAAAAAGTTATACTATTTTGTGTCTCGCGCTCAATTTTTCCCCACCGATTTTTTCCCGGCAGGTGAATCATTTTTCTGGCTTAAATCCGATTTGCGGTTTTTTCTTTGCTCTGGGGTTTAGCATTGAGTTAATGGTTGCGAAGATCAGTTTGATGTCTGCGCTGTTGCCTCTAACTGTTTTTTCCAGTTCATGCAGCTTTCGCGCAATTTCTTCGTGACTGGCGATAAGTTTTCTGAGCTTAACAAAAGCTCTCGTCACCTGAATGCTTACCTCAACGGCGCGTTCGCTTTTCAGAACACTCGAAAGCATTACAACGCCATGCTCGGTAAAGGCCATAGGCAATACAGAACTGTGTTTCAGAGATTCCCGTAACCGGTCACAAATTGTGACCAGTTCGTCATGGACTGGTAAAATAAAAGTGGACACCTGATTAAGATAGATTAAATTCAGTCGCGAGGTGTTCAAATGAAAAAAGCAGAGCATGCCAGAAGAAGGTTCAGCAAAGAATTTAAGCAGGACGCAGTAAAAATGATAACCGAAAAGGGCCATAGTATCGCAGAAGTGGCGAAAAACCTTGGAATAAATTACAACCTGCTGTGCCGCTGGAAAAAAGAAATGACCGAAGTTAATTCAGTCGAGGTTGACGCCCTTAAGCTTGAATTGAAGAGGCTTCAAAAAGAAAATAAACGGCTTGAAATGGAGCGCGAAATCCTAAAAAAAGCAGCGGCCTTCTTCGCGAAAGAGTCAGAATGAGATTTGAGTTCATTAATTCGCAGAAGAAGGCCTACCCAGTTCGAGTAATGTGCCACACCCTGGAAGTTTCTTCCAGCGGGTTCTTTTCGTGGTTGAAAGGGCGTGGAACCTGCAAAGATGCCGAAAGAGAGCGTCTTAAGGACTTAGTCTTGAATATTCAAAAACAGCATCGTTCATCCTGTGGAAGCCGCAGAATGGCTAAAAAACTCACTCAGGCAGGCATACCAGCCGGTCGATTCAGAGCTGGCAGGTTAATGAAAGAAGCCAGTGCTCCTTTTGTTCCTGCTCGAAAATTCAGGGTGACAACTGATAGTCGGCACAATCTGCCCGTCAGTCCAAATCTTCTTGAACAGAATTTTCATGTTGAAGCCCCAAATCAAGTATGGGTCTCAGACATAACTTATTTGTGGTCTGGTGAAGGCTGGTCATACATGGCCACAATCATCGATCTTTTTAATCGTGAAGTCGTTGGTATGGCAATAAAAGATCGCATGGATCGCAGCCTGATAATCGAGGCTTTGAAAGCCGCTGTCTGGAGCAAAAAACCAGCAGCTGGTCTAATTTTCCATTCGGATCGTGGCAGCCAGTATTGCAGCGATGAATTTCGTTCTTTGCTGGCTTTTTATGGCATGAAAAGCAGTATGAGCCGAAAAGGGAACTGCTGGGACAACGCGGTCGCCGAAAGCTTTTTCGCCTCATTAAAGAAGGAAAGAACCTTGAGGACGACCTACAGGACTCGCCAGGAGTTATATTCTGATGTTTTTGAATACGTAAATATGTTCTATAACTGTAATCGGGGGCATTCCTACCTTGCTTATAAAGCACCGATAGAATTCGCCTCAGTCAATAAAGCGAGAATGGCCGCTTGAAAAATTGTCCATTTTTACTTGACCATTCCACCAGCCACCGGTTCTAATTTATTGATTTGAATTCAAGAAATGTTTATGGGAATACAAAAAGAAAAATTGACGTGCAAAATGGAGGTGAAATACCGCTTTTGAAGAAGTTCTTGCAGGTTTTGGGTATACCGGATAAAAAACACCCCGAAGATATACCCAAGGGTATACCCAAAAATCTTGGATACCCCAGCACTTCGGAGGAATTTGCCGGAAGCCTGAAAAGCAAAAACCCGCTAAAATTGCGGGTTTTAATGCTTTCCCGGAACTCCCGGAAAGTATCGACAGAGCCGAAGGCGGGAATCGGACCCGCGACCTACGCATTACGAGGGCGTTGCTCTACCCCTGAGCTACTCCGGCGGAAACGCTTGTCTGGGCAGTCAGTGCCAACGGGAACAGATTATCTGGTTCATCGGCCTGGTTCTGCTGACGAATATACATAACATGGTCGGGGGCTGGAGTGCAATATTCAGGTGCAATGTTGCGCGAAAAATTTGCTCCGTTGGGGTGGTTAAGGGCGTGTTGCCGGGAGAATGGCCATGGAACCCCAGAAGTTGGCGAATTTTTTAAAAGCGGCAAGGGTTTGTCTGACCTGGCTTTTTCTTGCCTCGAGGTCACCACGAAGGGTTATGAAAGGAATCTTGCGGCAATGCAGGTCGGCGATGATCTGTTTCTGCATCGTCGCGCGGTTGACTTCGCCGGAGCGGTCCCAGGTGTTGTCGAAGGGAATGTCGATGTCGCAGAGAAACACCAGATCGTAGCGGCCGGCGTGCTGCAGGGCCATGTTTTCAAGGTCGGGGGCGGCGCTGTCATGATAATAGTATGAAAAAATTCTCGTGGTGAGAACGTTCGTGTCGGTGAACAGATAATCGCGGGCCTGCAGCAGAGCGGCATCTTCTCTGATGAGGTGCCCGGCAGCAATTTCGACGAGCTGCTGCAGCGTCAGGCGGCGATTGACCTGATGGGTTTCCCAGTATTCGCGACCGTATTCTGGCATCCAGACTGTGTTAAAGTCTGCAGCCATCGCTTCTGCCATGCTCGTTTTGCCGGTAGAAGGGGCACCGAGAAAGACGACATTGGTAATGTGGTCACGATAAACGACATCGGGCATAAATTGCCGCGACGAAAAGGGATTGGCCCGGATTCTGGTGCCTGAGATCGGAACGGTCGAGCGACCCTGGTCGACAGTTCGATTTTCGGCGCCGAGTGCGATGCTGACGTGCTCACCATAGGGTTCGCTTGAATAAAAATGGGTGATTTTTCGCCCGTTGAGCCGTTTCAGAATAAAGGTTTCCTGAAGACGCATAATTTCAGGCGTGTAGCCTACTTCGGCGGGGCCATCCCAGGCTTCGACAATTTCTGCCTGCGGGTAGAGCTTTTTCAGCCAGGCGGCGCGAACCGGCAGGGGAATGGAAGTCGTTTCGGGGCTGTCGTAGATCATGACCAGCAGTTGGTCGACTTCACGCAAGGCGGTTTCGATGACCAGCTGGTGCCCGCAATGCAGCGGTGAAAATTTTCCGAGCGTCAGACCGGTTTTCATGCCACCACTCCTGAAAGAACGATGTCGGAAGCTGCATTATGCTTCGACAGCGATTGTTTCCAGCGGTATGCTCCGGCAAAGGCCATGATGAGAAAGAGCACGTAAAGAACAGCTGTCAGATGTAGATTTTTGGCGGCATAGACATAGATGGCGACCAGATCGACCGCGATCCAGAAATACCATGATTCGAGCTTGCGGCGTGAAAGCAGCCATTGGGCCGTCAGACTGCAGGCGGTAATGAACGCATCGGCATAGGGGAATGACGCATCGGTTCTGCTTGCCATCAAATAGCCAAGCAAGCCGGTTCCGGATGTGGCGACAAAGATGGCGGCCATCAGCCAAGCTCGCGAAAGCAGGGTTACCGGGGCTTCCTGGCGGCAGCTGCCGCCATGCAGCCAGTAATACCAGCCGTAAAACTGCAGAAAGACGAAGATTATCTGTAGAATGACATCTGAATAGAGTCGCGCCTCATAGAAGATGAAAATGTAGAGAAAAACCTGCAGAAGCCCGACAGGCCAGCACCAGATGTTCTCTTTGACCGTCAGATAGACGCAGGCGAAGCCGGAAATTGCAGCGACAAGTTCCAGCGTCGTCATAGTCTAATATCCAGATCGAAAAAATCGCTCGAATACTGAACCGGTTTGCTCTGAGGCGGGTCTCCGGCATTTATGGCCAGACTGCATTCAATCGATTCGCCAAAAAGACCGGTGAGAACGCGATGCAGTGTGTCGATTTCCACGTCGCCCCAGGCGGTGCATTTGATCGAGCGGTCTCGATACTGGTGCACGCTGAACGCCGACAGCGGCAGAGCAGACATGGCCCGCGAAATATCGACATTGTTGAGAAAACGCCCGGTAGCGTTCAGGAAGACCACCGGCGCCCGGCCTGTAAAATCACGCAGAGTTATGCCCTGATCATCATGTTGCAGTGAAGCGTAATCGCCGGTGCGGTAACGAATCAGCGGCAGAAACCGGTTGTTCCCACCTGTAAGCGTTATTTCGCCACGCTCTCCGGGAGCAAGAGGCTTGTCGCAATCAGGGTGCAGAATCTCTACATAGAGGTCGGGCCTGATCAGCCGATGAACTGCCGGGCCTCGGGCGACGGCGATCATGCGGCATTCAGTCAGGGAATAGATATCGTAGACCTGGCAGCCGAACTGACTGCTGAGGCGGCGACGCAAACCGTCGGTCAGCGTCATTGCTGATGAAACGATGGCTTTGGGAGTGATGGCTGGTGCCAGTTCAACGAGAGCCTGAAAAGTTAACGGGTCACCCGTAAGGATTTCGGGGTTGTATTTTTCAAGAAACCTGATGCGATCTGCCGGATCATTCCAGTCTGCCGGGTTGAGATTTATCTTGAGAACCCCGGCCCCGCCCAGATATGTAGAAAGCGAGGCGTAGGTCAGGGTCTGCTGCTGGAAACATACGAGGCAGATGGAAACGCGGCGCGGACCGCCTTCGAGCTTGATGCCATCGGTTGCGAGGATCGACTCGAGCTGCGGAAGCCATTCTGCCTGCGAAACGGCGTCGAAAAGAACTTCCATCGGCCGGCCGGTCGTTCCGGAGGTGCTGTAGACGAGAAGGTCGTCAGTATTGCATTTGTCAGGAACAAATTTCCAGGGTTTGGCAACCAGATCAGGACGACGCAGCGCTGGCATCTGTCGGAAATCCGTCGGATACAGGCGATAGGCGGGCACGCCGGCGCGGCAGTTCTCGAGAAACGCCGGCAACCATTCGGGCAGATCGCCCTGACGCCAGAAACTGCTGCTGAGAAGAGTTTTGCCGTATTCGCGCACTGTCTGCAGTGAAGCGGCAGTCAGGCGGTCACCGGATTTGAAGTTGAACCGTGGGCCGCAGGTATCCTGGCGCAGCTGCTGAAGAAAAACGAGGTCAGAAAGGCCGGGAAAGCGTTCATCATCAGATAGTGCCGGTATGAGACTCATCATTCCCTCCCGTAAACATTTGCGGCCTCGCGAGCCTTTGCTTCAGCCATCTTGCGGCGTAATTCGCGTGTTCGTTCGATGGCGGCGCGGGATTCTTCGATCACCTTGCGCCGTTGTACCGTATTAACTGAATCGAGGCGATCTCTGGCCTCAGCGGCGCTTTCATTGGCGGGAATTTTGTCGATGGCAGCGAGAAGCAGGCGTGCCAGCTCTTCGGCCCTTTCCTCGTCGCTGATCCAGGCTTCGGTATTAACGACTTCAGCAACATCGCCAAGGCCGGTCAGCAGAAATTTCTGCAGCTTTTCGCAGCTGGTGCCGCTGAAAGACGGGTGAGTCATAAGCCAGCAACAGATCTGCATCAGGCGCAGTTCATTTTCAGAACGCCGGTCGGCGGCTATTTCCACCAGACGCGGCGCGGTCAAAGACCCGGTTATCGCGCGCAGGGCATCATTAACCAGAGCTTCAGTGGCCACTTCGCCGCAGCCTTTCTGCATTGGCAGACCAATAAAGCCGGTCGGGCACTGTTTGATATGATGAATCAGCTCAGAAATCGTCGGAGTCATGATCTTGTTCCTGTTCTGCGATAGTTGCGGTCAGCAAAAGCCCGGGCGAAGTCGAGCATTTCTCTTTCGTCGGTGACAAAATGCACGGCCCAGCCCATTTTTTTCAGTTTTTCGACATCGGCGGCATGCCATTGGCTTTTTGAATGCAGAACCATTGTACCACCGCCCCCGGCTTTGTTCAAAGCCTGTTCGGCAATGTCGTAGTTAGTGCCGGTGTCTTTGAATTTCGCCTGCAGCATCGAGAAAATATCGTCGTCGGAGATGATCAGAAGATGGGTTTTGCCTTTCACCGCTTCCAGATGTGGTGTCTGCAGCCTGGGAATGCCGTAGGCATAACCGGTGCCGAGATAGGATGTCAGAACGGTCAGCACGTCGTTCTCGGATTTGATGAAACCGTTGGTTTCAAGAAATGAGCCAGGCTCGCCGGAGAGGCAGCACATGACTCTGGCGCCGGCTCTGAGAGCCGACAGTGAAACTATGGTTCCGGCGCAGACCGGCCAGGAAAAATTGCTTTTCGGGTTGTTCATCGAGCCTGAGCAGTCGATTCCGACGTAGAGGTTGAACGGATCGGGCTTTTCAGGGCTGCCGACGTCTTCAGAATAGATGCGGTTACGGGTGGTGATGCCGGGAATTACCACCGGTGAAACCAGGGCTGTTTCGAACCAATCGAGTTCTTCGAGCGGATCGCCGAATTCCCATTGCCCGGTGCCCTCAGGCAGCAGGTCAATGCGGGGTGCCGATTCGTCTACGGGAAATGGCACAAGCCATGGCATGGCGATGTCGCGATAATAGCGGTTGATGAGGCGATTCTCGTCGGCCTCCGGGTTTACCTGGCGCATCAAATCGATATACGCCCCCGGTTGCTGGTAGCGCTGCCCTGGCCCCGTGCCTCCTGCGAGTGAAGGAGTAATACTTTCGGCCGGCTTTTTTTCCTTGCTTTCAGCCTCTGCAGTTGAATCTGATTGATTGACAAGGGCTTCTTCGCGCGGATCGACGATGCCATCGAGGATTGCCTGGTCGACTTCGGCCATGCCACCGGCAACCTGGGAGCCGGCGGACGATTTTTCGGCATCGAGATAGCGGGCCATTTCTTCTCTGGCCTTCTTGTGGTCGGCATCTTCGACGAGATAGGGAAAGGCGAGAAGTCCGTAGCGGCTGGCTCCGTCGAGCCAGTTGCGCGCATAACTGCGAACCAGCGAAGCTGCAAGAGAAGCATCGGCATCGATGGTCGGCGATTGCACTTTTCCGGAAATAACGCCTCTTTTAAGGCCCCATAGATACTCGTAAGTGCGCATATACCAGATGTGCAGCGGCGAGCTCATTGGCGCCGCTTCCTGAATTTTTGCATAGACGGCAGCCATGTCGAGTTTGAAAGTTCTCTGCAGCATGTCGTTGATAATAATATCGCTGTAGAGGTTTGCCACAAGGGGAACGCGGTCTTCGATGCCGGCGAGGGCCAGGCGCAGGCGCAGGAAAAGGCCGGTGTTGTCGTGCAGATTGGCCGGAATCAGGACGTGGTGCCCGATTTCGTGGGCCAGAACCTGCAGGGCGTAATCGTCGACATGGTATGAAGCTACCGATTCAAGGTCGATGACAATGCGATGGTCGGTAAGTCTGATCATGGCAAAGCTGCCGTTCAGGCCTTCTTTTTGCGCCTCACGGGTTTTCAGGCACCAGACTGGTTCGCGCAGAGTGACGTAGGGGTTCCAGAGGCCAACAGCCGCCGGCCAGGTTTCGGCCCAGAGGAACTGAATGTCGCTTAGCGGGCGTTCAGCCATCGATGGCTCCGAAAATGAAAATTGCATGCGATGAGCTGCAGGTGATGAAAAGAGTCGAGTCGTGGTACACCCAGGACGTCAGATCAGGATAACGGGCAAGGAGGGCGGCAATTTTGGGATTAGTGGTCTGTTCTGGGGCACGCTTGAGCAGAAACGCTCCGTCGGATGCATGCAGGATTCGACCGAAGCGGTCGGCAAAAATTGCGAATGACCTGAGGCCGTCAGAGGCAAAAACCTGATCGCCATGCAGTTTGAGGCGTGGCGGACAGGAGAATTCACCGCCGGAGCCGGAAAAACCTCCGGCAGCGACCGGTTCGGTGGCTTCACCAAAGTTCCAGCGACGTTTCAAGGCCAGCGGATGGCAGTTTTCACCAGGGAAAATGACCTCACGAATTTTGTCGTCGAGGGTTGATGGGCATGGCATAATGATGCGCAGATGGGCCATACCGCAGCGCCAGGCTGCAACCCGCCCGGCGGCGAGAACGTCTTCCATGCTTTTTGCCAGAGGCAAGATCTGTTGCATCAGGCTGATCCACTTTTCGGCAGCCGCATCGGAATAACGGTTGAGGCGCGACAGCCCGGTGATAAGTGTTTCAAGCAGGCGGCGTGGTTCGGCGGCGGTGATGGGCGGGTTCAGCAGCAGCAGGCGCCGACAGTTCAACTTGATATCGTGTGATGTTTCTGCCGGCCCCGGCAGGAGAACTTTGAGCATGTCGCGAAAGAGGATATCGAATACAGCAGGCCCACGCAGAGGGTTGTAGTTATGCACGGCAATGAAAACCGGTTCGATAACGTTTTTGAACCAGGCCGGAATACTGTCACAATTGAACCGCGGGTCGGTGGTGCGCAGAGAATTCAGCATCTGGTTGAGATTGGCGGCGTTTTCTTTCAGATGCTCGATCAGAGGCTGAAAACTTACTTTTTCCATTTGAGCCATCTGCAGAAGTTGCTGTAGCGCTGATGCAGGTATTTGAGCTTAAGAATGTCATCGGCGAGGTAACCATAGAGTTTGCCGAACCGGCTTATCTGGCCGATGTGCTTTTCGATGGCATTCATGCGTTTTTCGACTTCCTCTATCGACAGACCTTCAAGACCCGCATCGAATTCACGCTCAAAATCGGCAACCGGGTCGGTTTTCTGCAGGCCGAGGCGGAAAAATTCCTCGCAGGAGAGGTCGAATACCTTGCGCAGCCAGGTGATGCGGTCGATGCGGAAGGCTTCATTGCCGGGCTGATCGAAGAACGGTGATTCGAGATGCTGACTCAGCGTGTCGTGAAGCACAAAGGGAATTATCTGACGCAGATCTTCAATTTCAACGGCCGGCGAACCGCGGAAATAGGCGAGAGCTTTTGCGAACAGCATGATAGTCATCAGTTTGCGCACCGACAGGCCGTTTCTGGTCTGGGAGCCGAGGTCGCGAATGAGATCTTTGCCGGTTTCTTCTTTGGCCAGATTGCCGAATTCCAGGCCTGAAAGCTTGGCAGTGTCTTTGGTCATGTATTCGAGCATTGTCGAAGCAGGTTCAAAAAACTCGAAATGTCGGCAGAAAAATTCCAGTGGGCGGCGGACACTGTCGTCTATTCTGACGCGTCTGATTTCAGCGTTCATTTTCGAGAGTTCTTCTTCAGAGAAAATGACTTCAGCCGGGATAATTTCCTCAGGCCTGAATGCGAATTCAATACGCCGCTGCAGGTCTGAAAGAAAGCGGGTGTTGAAGTGAAAGGCTCTGATGACAATGTCGATGCGGTCGCGCAGGGCTTCGATTACCTGGTAAGTTCCGCCGCCGCCATCGTCGTTGGCAGTAAGATACCAGGAGGCTTCTGGGCATTCGTAAATCTGGTCGAGAATTTCGGCATAGTTATCGGCCAGCACGGTAAGAAGCGCTGATTGAGTACGGGTCGGAATACGGTTATACTCATCGATGATCTTAACCCGCATCGACAGCCATTTTCGCCATGAAATTCTGATGTCGGCCAGGTTGTCTGCTTTGACCATGTCAGCCGGCAGGGGGTGCCCGAGCAGATCGGCGATGGTCATCTGCGGCTGACCGTGCTGAATAGCACGCTTTATTTCGAGCTGCGAATACCCGGCCAGCAGGCCCATCAGAATTGCGGTTGCGGTCTTGCCACGGCCTGGCCCGCCGACTATGAGACAGCGCCCGCGTACAGCGAGGTTCAGCAGTGGAATAAGCACGAAGCTCGAGTAACTCTGCCCGGTGGGAAGTGAAAACTCGTGCTTGCGATCGCCGAGTTTGAAGGTGCGCGGCGGGGCTTCATTGTACTCGATATCGTAGAAAGGGCTGATAATCGCGGTATTGGCAACCCAGAAATAAGCCTGGCGAAGTTTTTCGTCGAGCCCGGCGCTACCTGGGGCAACCGGGCTCGACTGTTCGTCGAAGAGATCTTCTATTTTAAAATCTGCCCTGGTTACAGGTTTTTGCGGGTTGGTCGGTGAAGCGGGAACACGTTGCAGCAGTTGTCTGGCTTTTTCGATGAGGTTTACCATTGGGATTTTCTCTTCAAGCCGGGTTTGCCGGCATTGTTTCAGCCCCTTTCCGGTTGGTCATGGTTGTGGCAACAAGCCTGGCCAGTTCAGATCTTCGGAAAGGTTTCTGCAGGAAGCCGGCGATGACCTGGTCTTTCAGAATGGCAAGGTCTTCTTCTTTGGAAAAGCCTGATGAAATAATGATCGGCAGCAAAGGAGCGAGCTCGCGAAGCTTTTCAAAGGTTTGCCTGCCACCCATCACCGGCATGATCATGTCGAGAATCACCAGGTCGATACGGTTGCCGTGCTGTTCAATGCATCGCAGGCCTTCACGGCCGTTTTCGGCCAGAATTACCTTATAGCCAAGTTCACTGAGAATCGCTTCGGCGGTAATTCTGATGAGTTCTTCATCGTCAACGATCAGTATGGTTCCGCTGCCTGTGGGTGCAGGCTCATTGTTTGCCTGCGACTTTTCCGGCTGTTGATCAGTGACCGGCAGGTAGATATGAAATACCGTACCTTTGCCAGGCTCAGAATAGACGGTGATAGCTCCATGATGCTCGAGGATGGTGCCGTAGACTGCCGACAGGCCCAGTCCGGTGCCCTGGCCGGGCGCTTTCGTCGAAAAGAAAGGTTCGAAAATGCGCGACTGAACTTCGGGGGGCATGCCGCAACCATTGTCGCGCACCGCGATTTCGACGTATTCCCCGGCAATGAGATGAAAGGGAGAGGCTTTACAGTATTCCTCGCCAAGAGTGAGGTTTTCGAGAGAAATGGTGATGTTGCCGCCGTTTTTCATGGCGTGACTGGCGTTGATGCCCAGATTGAGCAGGCAGTGCTGCAGCAGGGCATCATCGCCGACCACATTCGTGTGAGAGGCCTTCTGTTCAACCACTATAGAAATATTTTTGTTGATGGTACTGCGCAGTATGGCTGTGGAATCGTTGACCGTCGTAGCGACATTGACGGATGAGCTGGCTTTACTGCCCTTTCTTGAGAAAGCGAGCAGCTTTCTCGTAAGTGCCCCGGCACGCTCTGCTGACGTCAGAATCATCTGGACAAAATTGTTCAGGGATGCCGGAAACTCTTTGCTTGATTTGATGAGTTCAGCTGCCCCGATAATGCCGGTCAGCGAGTTATTGAAGTCATGGGCTATGCCGCCGGCCAGTTGCCCAAGTGCTTCCAGTTTCTGAACCTGGTGCAGCTGCTCAACCATGGTCGATTCTTTACGTTTGGCGATGTGTTCGTTCGTAACGTCCTGGCCTTCGGCTACCAGCATCGCAACTTTGCCTGCCCTGTCGAAGATGGGGTGAACGGTGAGATTTATCTCGTGTTTCTGGCCATTTACACTTAAATGGATTACTTCGTAAGTGACAGCCGTGCCTGCCGCAGCAGTGGCAATCGCCTGGCGAAGTTTTTCCTGTTCGGTCGGGCTGTGTGAAAACCATGGGGTCTCCCAGAAATAGTTGCCGACTACCTCGTCATATTTTTTGCCAATCATGCCCAGCGAGGTCTGGTTGGCGTATTTCAGCAGGCCTTCGGGGCTCATCCAGCCAAACAACTGGCGGGAATGTTCAACTGCCTGAATGGTGAACCGTCGACTTTCGTCAAGTTTCTCTGTCTGATTGCGTACTTCTATTTTGAGTCGATAATTCCAGTAGACAATCACCAGCAGAATAGCAGCGATACAGGCTATGGTCACCGAGAAAAATTTTATGATGCGCTGATGCTGCCTGGTAGCTTCATCAGGAAAATGCAGAAAACCGTCAATAGAGAAGTTTGCTGGTATTACTCCAAGCCTGGCATATGTGTCAGCCATAGTTTTCCAGCGCGAAGGGTTCATGTGACCGATTTCTACAAGTTTTGGCTGAATAAGTTCGATCATCTGCGTTGCTTCGAAATGCAGGTGTTCTCTTGTCAGGCCGCGCTCCTGAACTCCAGGCATTTCGATGATCAGTTCGATCATTTCGTCGATATGGTCAAGAGCGTATTCCCAGCCTTTGATGGAAGCCCGCAAAAAAGCTTCTGCACGCTCCGGGTGATTTTTGAGTTCTTCTTCGGAGGTGAAAATTGAATCGGCGTAGAAATCGATACCATAATCTATGGGGCGAATGATCCGGGGTTCGATTCCCTGCATCTTCATCAGATGGGGTTGGTCGATGAGATAATCGACAGATGCGTCAACTTCGCCTTTGATGATAGGATCAACCGACCACTGATGGGGTACGACATCAATAAGTGTCGGGTTTATACCTTCTTTGAGCAGCATGGCCTGGATTTCTTCCCAGCCACCGGCGCCTTGGGCTACCATCAATTTTTTGCCAACATATTCAGACAGAAATTTGAGATTTCTATCCATGCGGGAGAGCAGAATAATGGGTGAATGCTGAAATATTACTCCGAGAATGACGATCGGGTTGCCCTGTGCTCTTGATGGAATCAGATCGGCAGATGAGACCCCGTAGTGAGCTTTGCCTTTGACGACTGCTTCAACCGGGAAAAGATTGTTCTCTGGAACCGTAAGGGTTACTTCGAGCCCTTCTTCACGATAATAACCATGTTCTATTGCTGCATAATAACCGGCGAATTGAAAGGCATGCTTCCACTTAAGGGCCATGGTGACCTTTTCGAGGCCAGGTGGGGCAACATCAGCGGCGAAAAGTCTGCCGGCAATGATGATCAGAAGCAGAGCCAGAAACGCTGTCAGGGCTGTACCTGAGTTTCTGCAGTTTGGCCTGCTGATGAGCATCTCTGGAATGATCGGCGATCTGTGTTCTTTCATCCCTGAATACCTTTGTCATCTCAACTTTGCTTCAAGGAACCAGATACTAGTATATCAGTTGTTGCCGGGCGTGTCAGAATTTTTTGCTGCCTTCTCCACCCATCTGGCTTCAAGGTCGGGATTGAACGTCTTCCAGAAAATGCCGTGATAGTCAGGTTTCTGGGTTTCACTTAAAATCAGGATTGCTGCGAACATAAGGTTCCAGCCCATGAAATACAGGGAGGCAACGCTGGCGACCCGCATGGCCAGGATGGCCGAAATGATGAAAGAAGCCGCCCACACAAGCTCCTTGGTTCTACAGATGCGAAATACATTGCAGAAGAGAAAGAAGTGCAGAACCGGCATGGCGATCAGCAATGCGATGCTCAGATCAAACCTGCCGATGTACATGGCGCCTCCAATACCTGACAATAAGATGACACAATCAGGAAGAGAGAGCCGAAAGCCGGGAGAAAATCTGGTGTCAGGCATTCTTCATTCTTTCAGCTGCATCTTCAAAGGCATAACGCTCAACCAGAGTGCTGATCTGCCGCAGTTTTTCCTGTCTTTCAGGATTTCCGGCCGATGTGGCAAACTGTTGCAGTCTGGTCAGCGTTTCACGGGCTTCAGAATCACCCTGGTTAAGCTGTTCGAGAAGAAGGTTTTCGAGCCGGCCGATTTCGGCACTGTCGACTGGTTCAGCAGCGGGCTGAGAAGATTCAACCTGAGCTCCGGCTTCATCTGCAAGAAATTCTGACAGAGCGGTCAGAAAGGCCTTGAGCTGGGTAGCCAGTTCTGTGAGCAGCTCAGGGTGTTCCTGGATGTTGCGGTCGACAATTGCGGCTTCGACTGATCTTGCGGCCTTCTCAACCGTTGCGGCTCCAATGTTTCCGGCAACCCCTGCGAGAGTGTGGGCGGCAATCCTGGCCTCGTCAAAATTGTTATCTGCAAGTGAAAGTCTGATTTTTTCCGGGGTGTCTGTGTGAGTGATGCAGAACTTTTTAAGAACGCTGATCAGGCGATCGAAGTTGCCGCCAATTCTGGCAAGTCCTGCTTCTGCATCCATTCCGGCAATCTGTGGCAGTTTGCCGGCTGACTTCACCGCAGGTGGGTTCTCTGGGGCAGGGGGGGCGGCTTCAATCTGACGATTGGCCGGCTTGATCCATTGAACCAGCTTGGCGAAAAGCTTCTGCGGGTCGACCGGCTTGGTGATATAGTCGTTCATCCCTGCGGCAAGCGCTTTTTCCTGATCGCCCGACATCGCGCCGGCAGTCATAGCTATGATTGGCAGCGTCTTGTACTGTGGCTGGCGTCGAATGGCCTGGGCGGCCGTGTAACCGTCCATTTCAGGCATCTGAACATCCATGAGAATACAGTCGAAAGATGAAATTTCGAGAGTTTTGAGAGCGATCAGACCGTTGCCGGCAATCTCAACCTTCATGCCGGTTTTTTCGAGAAGTTCGCAGGCGAATTCCTGATTGATTTCGTTGTCTTCAACCAGCATGACCCTGGCACCGCGAAGGCCTGCAAGGTCAGCCTGACTGGCAACAGGTTTGCTGCTTTTTCTCGGGAGAGATACATCTTTATGAAACAGCCTGATAATCGTATCCAGAAGAGTCGACAGTGTGTATGGCTTGATCAGCATAGCCTCAAGATCTTTACCCAGGGTTTTCTCGGCGTTCAATTCCAGGCCAAAAGGCACTACCGTGATTATATGCAGTTGTCGATCTTTTTGCGGGCCTTTTTTCATGGCATCCTTGATCTGAATTATCGATTCGACGCCACTGACGCCGGGGAATTTCCAGTCGAGCATAACCAGATCGAAGGGTCTGGTTCCGGCGCTGGCACTAATTTTTGTCAGGGCTTCTTCCATGTTGGATGCGGTGTTGACGACAAATGACAATGCCTGTAGCTGCGATCTGAAGGCGGCGAGCGAGGGTTCGCTGTCGTCGACGACCAGAACATTGAGACCGCGCAGGTCAGAAGTTGGCTGCAGCTGCTCTCTTTCTGCGATGACTTTGAGGCGGACCGTGAAGCGAAAGGTGCTGCCTTTGTTCTTTGCCGATTCAACTGAAATTTCACCGCTCATGAGATCGACGAGGCGCCGGCAGATTGACAGACCAAGCCCGGTGCCGCCAAAACGGCGTGTGATCGAACTGTCGGCCTGGGTGAATGGCTGGAAAAGGAGTTTTTGTTGTTCGGGGGTGAGGCCGATACCCGAATCGGTGACGCTGAAACATAGAACGGCAACATCATTTTCACGCTTTACCACATCAGTGGAAATGACAATTTCGCCTGATGGTGTGTATTTTACGGCATTGTTGGCCAGATTTATCAATATCTGGCGCAGGCGAAGCGGGTCGCCAACAAACCGGGTCGGAACCCCGGGAGCGGTCAGGAAAATTATTTCCAGACCTTTTTCCTGGGCTTTGCCGGTAACCAGGTCGGCCAGTTGTTCGAGGATCTCATCGAGATCGAATTCAATCGATTCCAGGGTCATCTTGCCTGCTTCGGCTTTTGAAAAATCCAGGACATCGTTGATGATGCCAAGTAGGTTATCGGCGGCCACCGTGATTTTTTTCAAATACCCGGACTGCCTTGCTGTCAGTTCCGTCTGCTGGCAGAGATAAGACAGGCCGATTATAGCGTTCATCGGAGTTCTGATTTCATGACTCATATTGGCGAGAAACTGGCTTTTAGCTTCTGTGGCCAACTCTGCGATGTCCTTGGCATTTTTGAGAGCTTCTTCCATCTCTTTTCGTGTAGTTATGTCTTCCTGAATGGCGAGGAAATGCGTTGGTTTTTTAGTCTGATCCAGGACCGGGGCTATTGAAGTGTTGACCCAGAAAATCTCACCGTTTCTTTTCCGGTTGCAGAATTCACCGTTCCAGCTTTTCCCTGAGGCGATGGTTGACCAGAGGTTGCGCGATGCATCCGGGGACTGGTTTGGCCCTTTGAGAAAGCGTGGGTTTTTACCCATGGCTTCTTCGCGTGCGTAACCGGTTATTTCGCAGAAGCAGCGGTTAACGTATTCAATGTTGCCGGCCAGATCGGTTATAATGACCATGGTTGGGCTTTGTTCAACAGCTTGTGAAAGTTTGCGAATCTTTTCTCCCGCTTCTCTTTCGGCAGTAATATCTTCGCAAACACCCAGCATGCGGATCGGCGCATTCTTTTCATCACGATATACCTGGCCGCGTGCTCTTAAAATACAGGTTTTGCCATCTTTTTTTCTGATGCGGAATTCTGTTTCGAAGGCGGCCCGGCCCTCCATGGCAGCAAAGGCTGCGCGTTCATAACCGGGCAGGTCTTCTTCTGCGATCATGGCACGGAAACTCTCTCGTCGCCCGTCAAATTCGCCCTGTTTCATGCCAAAAAGATTGTACATTCCTTCGTCCCAGATCATTGAACCGTCGGCAAGCGAGAGATCCCAGGTGCCGATACCAGACGAAAGCAGAGCCAGGTCGAGTCGGTCCTTGCTGTTTTTCTGCTCTATTTCAGCCTTTTTCTGCCCTTCCATGGCCAGACGCAGGCGGCGATTGGCCCGGTGAAAGATAATAAAAATGATCGCATCAACTGCTGCGACCATGATGAAAAAGCTTATCAGCTGGTCAGTTGTCATGATGATTACCGACTTTCTCCGACCACATAGGCCAGCGGGGTCGGTCCAATTCCCTTGAGTTCAACCATGCCACGATTTTCAATCACGAAAGACTTGCCGAGGCGTTCTGCGGTCGTTCCGGAAATGCAGATCCGCATGGCTTCACCAGCGCTTTGAACCCTGGAGGCAACGTTGACCGTATCACCGAACACATCGTATTGAAACCGGGCGACGCCGACAATTCCTGCGACGACCGGCCCTGAGTGAATGCCGATTCTGACCTGCCAGCGATGCCCGGCGTTCAGATTGCGCTGTTCGAGAAAATTGATGAACTCAAGCCCGCAGCGTGCCAGACGTTCGGCGTGATCGGAGCTGGGTTCTGGCATGCCGCAGACCCCAAGATAGGCATCGCCGATGGTTTTGATGCGCTGTGCCCCATTTCTGAGAATTATGTCATCGAAGGCACCGAACAATTCAGTCAGTTCGGTAATGAGCTCTTTGGGCGAAATAGCGGAAGAGGCGCTGGTAAAATTGACAATATCTGAAAAAAGTATACTGACTTCATCGAAGAGTTGAGGAGTGGAGCTACCTGTAGTTTTGAGTTCCTCGATGACTTTTGGCGGCAGAATGTTGGCGAGCAGGCTATCAGATTTCTGCCGGGCGCGCACAAGCTCAACATGGGTGTGGACGCGCGCCATGACTATCTCAGGTTTGAATGGTTTGGTGATGAAATCGACGGCGCCAAGTTTAAGACCACGTATTTCGTCATCAACCTCGTTTCTGGAGGTGAGAAAAATTACCGGAATGTTACTGGTGGCAGGATTTTCTTTGAGTTTTTGGCAGACCTCATATCCATCCATTTCCGGCATCGTGACGTCGAGAAGAATCAGCTCAGGCTGGGGCAGGCTGGCTGCGATACGCAGAGCGCCAGGCCCGTTGGTCGCCACTTTGACTGTAAAATCCTTGCGCAGCAGTCCAACGATAAAATCGAGATTTTCGGGAGAATCGTCGACAGTCAGGACGATAGGACGCGAATAGACAAAATGCATTCTGAGCCTCCCCAGCAATCATGATCCGAATTGTTTTTTTCTATATCCTGTATTATCCCATATAAACCCGTTCAACTCAACGCTATTTTTTTATGGCCGGGTGTCGCTGGTTTAATTTTGCAGGTTGAGGTTTTGAAAAGATCAGGAGTCGGCAGGCAAAGACTGCTGCATCGTTCTGAAGCTGGGCAGAGCTCTTCGGCAATTGCAGCATAAAGTGTCATTGCGAGCGAAGCGAAGCAATCGCATTTTCATGACGTACGATTGCTTCGTCGCTACGCTCCTCGCAATGACAAACTTAACACTGTCACTGCGAGGAGCGTAGCGACGCGGCAGTCGCTGGTAAGGCACGTAGATTACGAATACTTCGCTTCGCTTACAATCACATATAATCGACTATTTTCGTTGTCAGCCATGCACTGCATGGTGATTATCGTAATCGTGGTCGAGTAGCGGATTCGATCACAAACACGACCACGACTACGATTAATATATAATGACCGAGAAAAAATTGGCCGGCATGGTGGCATTGACGCTTTATGATTCCATCAGTAAAATTAAAGCTACTAAAATCTTTCGACGAGGTACATATTCGTGAGCAATAAGAAGCCGATGCTGGTTCTGGTGCTGTGTTTGCTTTTCCAGGCCGCGTGTGTCAGTCAGGCTCATGCCATAAATATCGGTGGTCTTCTCGATGAAGTGAGCGGGGCTCTTGGCCGTGTCACTGCCACCATCGACAGCACTTTCGGGGGCGTAACCGACGACAACCAGAAAGCTCTCGAAGAATCGCGCGCGCAGGCTCCACAGACCAGCGCCTTCCTCGGAAAATGGGAAGACAGCTGGGAAACCTCGATGGGTGCCAAGACCCACGAATCTTTGAAGGCCGATCCAGGTTTTTCCAAAGACAAGGCTCAGCTGAACCGGGTTGGCAACGTAGCACGCCGTCTGATCAAGCATGTTGAACGCAAAGACCTCACCTGGCATTTTGCGGTTCTCAATACCGACGAAGTTAACGCTTTTGCTGCCCCGGGCGGTTATATTTATGTTACCCGCGGGCTTCTCAATCTCTGCAAGGATGACAACGAACTCGCCGGCGTCATTGCCCATGAAATGGGGCATGTCGACAAAAAACACAGCGTCAGGCAGGCTGAAAAGTCTGGTCTGATGACCGCTCTGGTGCTCGGGCTCGGCCTCAGCAAGAAAACCAAAGATGCCGCCCCATTTGCCGCGATTGCTGCCTACTTCGCCAATCTTAAATTTTCCCGCAACGATGAATTCCAGGCTGATGCCTGTGCCGTAAAATATAGTGCGGCAGCCGGTTACGACCCCAACGGCATCATCGGTTTCTTCAACAAAATCAACAAAGACAGCAAAGCGAGCAAGATAACCAAGTATTTTTCGACACATCCGCCGACGACTGATCGCATCAACGCCGTTAAAAAAGAAATCGCCGGGCTGCCAAAGTCAGCACAGTCGAATGCTCAGGCTGCGTCTTCATCTGAATCAGCAGGTGTCACCACATCGCAGAGTCAGTCGTCTACTTCTTCTACGACTTCCACAACATCTGCTTCAACCGGCAAAAAGCCGACCAGCAGCGAAATCAAGCTTGCGTATGAGTCTTACCTGTATCATCAGCAGGTCTATCAGTACAAAGTTCAGCAGCAGGCTCCGATGGATGAAGTAATGGCCGCCTTCAAGAAATTTCAGGATGCCAAGAAACATTACATGGAACTGCGCAAAGCCGCCGGCATTTAAACAGCACCCAAAAAAAGGCAGAAGCCCATGACGGGCTTCTGCCTTTTTTTGGGCATCTTACCTGTGCATGAGAAAAACATGCGCCGGGCAGGTCTGTGGGTCGAGTTCGACGTAATTGCGTGAACCATACCACAGATAGCGGCGGTCGGTCAGCAGGTCATGCATCTGATAGCCCTGTTCCGGGCCGAGGCCGAATTTTTCGAGCGGTACATAGACGAAAGATGAATGTCTGATGAACGGGTCAAGATTGACAGCCACGAGAATATGGTTGTCGCCGAGTGACTTGCCGTAGAAAAGAATCTTGTCGTTTTCGGCGTGGTAAAACTGCAGGTTGTCGTATTCCTGCAGAGCGGGGTTTTCATGTCTGATGCGATTGAGGCGGGTAACGAGGTCGACAATGTTGCCCGGTGCCCGCCAGTCGCGGGTGCGGATCTCGTATTTATCGCTGTTGAGATATTCTTCCTTGCCTTGAACCGGTATGCCTTCGCAGAGTTCGAAGCCCTGGAACATACCATAAACGCTGGAAAGAGTTGTTGCCAGAACCGCTCTGATTTTGTAAGCCGGCTGGCCGCCGGTCTGCAAAAAGACCGGAAAAATGTCGGGGGTGTTGGTGAACAGATTGGCGCGATAATAATCTGATTCGGGCGGTGTGGTGAGTTCCGCGAAGTAATCCATGATTTCAGACTTTTCGTTGCGCCAGGTGAAATAGCTGTATGACTGGGTGAATCCGAGTTTGGCGAGAGCTTTCATGACCCGAGGGCGGGTGAATGCTTCAGAGAGGAAGATCACATCGGGGTACTTCTGCTGAACTTCGGAAATGACCCATTCCCAGAATGCGAAAGGCTTGGTGTGCGGGTTGTCGACCCGGAAAATTTTGACGCCTTTGCGTGCCCAGAACAGGAAAATCCGGCGCATTTCTTTCCAGATGTTTTTAAAGTCTGGAGTTTCAAAATTGATCGGGTAAATGTCTTCATACTTTTTCGGCGGATTTTCGGCAAACTTGATCGTGCCGTCAGGGCGTTTGCTGAACCATTCGGGATGTTGTTTCAGATACGGGTGATCGGGTGAGCAGTTGATGGCAAAATCGAGGGCGATCTCGATTCCGTGGCGGGCAGCCTCTTCGACCAGGGCTTCAAAATCGTCGAAGGTTCCGAGGGCTGGTTCGATGGCATCATGACCGCCGTGGTGATTGCCGATCGAATAGGGGCAGCCAGGATCACCGGCTGAGCAGGTCAGGCTGTTGTTCGGGCCTTTTCTTTTGCTGAAGCCGACCGGGTGAATCGGCGGGAAGTAAAGGACGTCGAAACCCATTTCAGCAATATGCGGCAAGCGTTTGATGACGTCTCTGAAAGTACCGTGTTTGCCTGGCTCAAAGCCGCACGATCTGGGAAAACATTCGTACCAGGAGGCAAAACGTGCCTTTTTGCGGTCGACCCGGACGGTGAAAGTTTTGCTTTCCACTCTTGAAGCCGGGTCAGGATTTTCAGCGAGTACTTCGACAAGGCGATCGTGGCTGAGAATGTGCCAGCGCTGCAGGTCTGAGGGGGCTTTTTCCGCCTTGTTCAGCATATTTTTGACGTAATCGCGGTCTGCTTCGTTCAGCCATGACTTATAGTTTTTGGCCATGGCCATGCCTTCGAGAATATCAGAAGCAAAATCGACGTTGGCATCGACTTTTTTGCGGGTATCGAAAACCCAGGTGCCATATTCTTCAGAATAAGTCGAGATCTGGTATTCATAAAATCCGATCTGTTCAACTCTGAATTCGGCTTCCCAGAGGTCCATTCCGGGGTTGGTGCAGGTCATCGCCACCTTGTGCCATTTATTTCGGCCGGCGGGGCGGTATTCAACCCAGGCTGCGACTTTCTGATGGCCGTCTCTGAATATGTCGGCAATAACTTTGACGTTGTCACCGGGTTCGCGCTTTAGCGGCCAGGCGCCGTTGTCAATCAGGGGTCTGATGTTTTCAATCAATGCACGTTTGCGGTTTCTGGTCATGTTATTTCCTCTTGATCAGTGACTTGTAAAGGTCGACGGTCTGCTGAGCGATCGACTTCCAGCTGAAGACGTCTTCGACGCGGCGGCGCCCGGCGGCAGCCATTTTGTTGCGGGTATCGGGGTCTGCCATCAGTGCATTGATTCCGGAGGCGAGATCATGGGCGAAGACATCGGGCTTGACGGCTTCAAACGGTGATTCATTCATCTGTTCAAGTTTGACGAGTTTGCCGGTGACGCCATCGACGACGACTTCAGGGATACCGCCGACCGCGCTGGCGACGACGGGTGTCTCGCAGGCCATGGCTTCGAGATTGATGATGCCGAATGGTTCGTAGATCGAGGGGCAGCAGAACACGGCGGCATGCG
>CAYYUI010000079.1:0-21918 GCA_964474705.1 uncultured bacterium | reverse complement strand
CGAAGCGCAGCGAGTCAACACCCGATTCGGCAATGATTTCGACCGGCTGGCAGGCGCTGAAAAACTGCTTGCGCGCATTCTTTTCCATGTCGGAAAGATCGATGCGCTCAGCCTCGAGCAGCGCCTTGACAAATTCAAGATACTGTTCGCGGCTCAGAGGGCAGTTGAGGTAATCGCCCTTGCCCGGCTCGCCGTAACGGTTGCCCTTGAAGGCGATGTTGCGGTCGATACTTTCGGCAGCCACCAGCGGTGCCACCGCATCGTAAAATTCGAGCTTCTTCTTGCCAAGGCGCTTTTGCAGACTGTCGAGCAGAGCCGGCGAGGTCAATGGACCGGTAGCGACGATCACCAGACCATCTTCCGGCAGTTCGACCGCTTCTTCATTGACAAATTCAATGAGCGAGTGGGTGCGCAGATACCGGGTAATTTCCCGGGCAAAGGCGCCACGGTCAACGGCCAGCGCATTGCCGGCCGGCACGCGGTATTTGTAGGCGACTTCCATGAAATAGCTGCCCAGCAGACGCATTTCTTCCTTGAGCAGGCCCGAAGCCCGATCAGGAAGGTTGCTGCCCACCGAATTGCTGCAGACCAGCTCGGCGAACTGGTCGGAAGTGTGCGCACCTGTTGTGACTTTCGGTCGCATCTCGATCAGCCGCACCGGAATCTGGCGCCTGATCAATTGATACACCGCTTCGGTTCCGGCCAGACCGGCACCGATTACCGTAACCGCGATTTCCTTATTCTTCTTGCAGCTCGTCATTATCTGTTCCTTCAGGAATCGATTTATACTTGCATCCCTTGCCCGAACACTTTATATAATTACCAAGTTTTTTCGTCGAATGCCAGACCAGCGGTGATCTGCATTCGGGGCAGAGTTCACCGGTCGGCTTCGCCCAGGTCGTCAGCGTGCATTTCGGGTAATTCGAACACCCATAAAACAGCCGGCCACGCTTCGATTTCTTCTCGAGCATCCGCCCGTCACAACCCTCGACCGGGCAGGCAACTCCGATTTCCTTGACCACCGGCCGCGTATTCTTGCAGGCCGGATAGTTGGTGCAGGCGATAAACCGGCCGAACTTGCCGGTTCTGATATGCAGGTCAGCCCCGCATTTATCGCATTTTTCATCGATCAGCTCCAGCTCGGCCGCCGCACCGGCGCCGGCACTTTCCAGCATTGCTGCCATCGCCATCGGCGGTTTTGGAATGCCATCGGCAAACAGCGTAATCTCTTCGGGAATATTTATCGTCGATTTGCAGGCCGGGTAGCCGGAACAGGCAAGAAATTTGCCGCTGCGCCCCATTCTGACCAGCATTGGCTGCCCGCATTTTTCACAGTTGATGTCGGAAACGATCTGCACCTTTTCGACCGAGTCTTCTGCAGCCTTGAGATCGCGCATGAACGGTTCGTAAAACTCGCGCAACACGTTCACCCAGTCGACTTCACCTTCTTCGATGCGGTCGAGATGGCTTTCCATGGTGGCGGTGAAGCCGGTGTTGATGATGTCTGAAAAACAGTTTTCGAGAATATGATTGACGAGAAAAGCCGCATCAGACGGCTGAAACCTGCCGTCGACCTTGCGCACGTATTTGCGCTGCTGAATGGTATCGACGATCGTCGCATAGGTCGAAGGCCGGCCGATTCCTTCTTTTTCAAGCGTCTTGATGATCGACGATTCGCTGTATCTGGGCGGCGGCGAGGTAAAATGCTGTTCGGCCTCAGTGCCGCTAAGCTGCAGCGCTTCTCCCTTTTCAAGGGGCGGCAGCTTCTGTCTGCCCTCGTCGTCACTCTCTTCTTCAGGGGCGCTGTCTTCGTCACGGCTGATATTGTAAAGTGAAGTGAAACCGTCGAATACCATAGTGGTACCGGCAGCCTGCAGAATGGCGTCGTCGACTTCAACCTCGACGGTCACGACGTTGTAGCGCGCCTCGGCCATCTGCGAAGCGACGTAACGCTTCCAGATAAGCGTGTAGAGCTTCAACTGCTCGGGTTTGAGGAAAGCGGCCATCTGATCTGGAGTGCGATGCACTGAGGTCGGCCTGATCGCTTCGTGAGCATCCTGGGCCCCCTTTTTCATCTTGAAGACCCGCGGATGCGCCAGACGATATTCGCTGCCGTAATTTTCTCTGAGGAAACCATCGAGTTCGCTGAGCCCTTCAGGTGCAATACGCACCGAGTCGGTTCGCATGTAGGTTATCAGACCGACCTGACCTTCACTGCCCACTTCGACGCCTTCGTAGAGTTTCTGAGCCACCGACATGGTTCGCCGTGGCGTAAAGCCGAATTTCTGCGCCGCTTCAGTCTGCATGGTGCTGGTGATGAAAGGCGGCGGCGGGGCCTGCTTTCTTTCGCGGCTGTTGACTCTGGTAACCTCGAGAGCGGCTGCCTTTATTTTTGCCAGAATGGCATCGGCAGTCGCCTTGTCTGGCACTGTCGTCTTTTTGCCGGCATATTTGGTCAGCTTAAGCTGAAATTTGCGCTGCTTCGCCCCTTTTACCTCAGCGGAAATTACCCAGTATTCTTCAGGTTTGAACGCCAGAATCTCTTTCTCGCGCTGGCAGATCAGAGCAACCGCCACCGACTGCACGCGACCGGCCGAAAGCCCGAGACAGATTTTCTGCCACAACAGTGGTGAGAGCCGGTAGCCGACGAGACGGTCGAGAATGCGCCGCGACTGCTGAGCATTCACCAGAGCAAAATCTATCTGGCGCGGCTGCTCAAGAGACTTGAGAACATCTTCGCGGGTAATCGAGTTGAAAGTGATGCGACACTGCGACAACGGGTCGATGTTGAGTACATTGGCCAGATGCCAGCTGATGGCTTCGCCCTCGCGGTCAGGGTCAGGAGCCAGATAGATGCGTTCGACGCCGCGTGCCATCTTCTGCAGGCGCAGAATGACTTCCTTGCGGTCTTTGACGACATGAAAATCTGGAACGAAACCATTTTCGGTGCTGACGCCGAACCTTGACGGCGGCAGATCGATAACGTGCCCCTTGCTGGCTTCGACGATAAAATCCTTGCCTAGAAACTTCGAGAGTGTCTTGATCTTGCCTGGTGATTCTACGATGATAAGGTTTTTCGTCATTTTCCCTCCCGGGCCGTTTCAGTGCAGTTCGATAGAGTGCGGAACCGGCGCGGTTTCCTGACCTTCTATTTCAGAGGCCGGCTTGTTCATGATGATGATCAGCTCGAGCCTCGAGGCAGAAACCTGCCGCATATCATTCTTCCAGATATATTCGAGTGTCTTCTCGAAATGCAGCGAGGTGATCACCCCGTCTTCAACCAGTTTGAGAAGCAGCTGCTGCGCTTCCGGAAGCAGGCGGGCCGCTTCACAGGCATGCAGATGCCTTATGCCGCGAGGGCGACCGTCGTTGCTGCGTTCTCGTTTTCCAACTCTGAGAATCGGGTCTACCTTTGCAGTAAGCATGGCCACCAGGCTCATGGCCGTATCGATATCGTCGAGTTTGAAACCCTTCTCAAGAAGCTTGCTGACCATCGGATCCCGGCCGGTCTCATCGACACCGCTCGTCTCGATGCGCTTGATGACGATGTTCATGATCTTCATGATGTTGGCCAACGGGCTTTTAATGTTGTTCATAGCCTACCTTTTTCAGTCACTTTCATTCTAGCCTGATAACTGTTTCCTGTAAGTTTAATCACATAATCTCTCATTTCGAGCTGCAAAAGTAAAGAAAACAATCGCTCGCGCTGCCAGCCGATTTCCAGTAAACGATCCAGTGAAACTGGCTCAGACTCAAGTTGAGACAGCAGTTTTCTTTCTTCATCACTGAGATCGGAAAATTCTTCTTCGTCGCTGCCGGCCGGTGCAGAAGGCAGCAGGGTCGCATAATAGTCGATGATTTCATCGGGGTCGGTAACCAGATTTGCACCGTCGCTGATCAGACTCAGGGTGCCTTCTGAAACTTTCGATCTGATGCTTCCCGGAATGGCAAACACTTCACGATTCTGCTCAGCCGCCAGCCGGGCGGTAATCAGCGAACCGCTGCGGGCACTCGCTTCGACGACCAGCGTCGCCACACACATACCCGAAATGACCCGGTTGCGGATCGGAAAATACCATGGCCGCGCCACCACGCCCGGCGCGTATTCAGAAACGATTGCACCCCGTTCCGGTACCGCATCGCGAATCTTCTGGTTGCCCCGCGGATAAACGATGTCAGGGCCGTTGGCCAGCACGGCAATCGTACGCCCGCCGGCCTCGAGGGCCCCGCGGTGCGCATAGGTATCGATTCCGAGAGCCATGCCGCTGACGATGATAAAACCTGCCCTGGCCAGCCGGGCAGCAAAATCTCTGGCAATGTCATAACCCATCTGGGTGCCGTTGCGCGCCCCGACCACCGCAATCGCCGGCGCTCCGGCAAAATCGAGGTTGCCCTTGACGAACAGCACCGTCGGCGAATCGGGAATTTCGCGCAGCAGCGGCGGGTAATCGGCATCGTTGAAACATACGAGCCTGACCCCCTTGCGGTCGAGAAGTTCCGGTGGGCAGACCGGCTCAGCGGCGGCAGCTTCAGCGACGAAGCGCTCGGCACGATAGTTGTCCCAGCCCTTGATGCGCATCAGATCACCGCGCGTCGCCCTGAAAGCACGCTGCGGCGTCTCGAATTCCTTGATCAGACCGGCAGCCAGAGTCGCCCCGAGCCAGTTCATCGAGGCGAGCTTGAGCCACGGCAGCCTGCGGTCGGCATCAACCATAGAACATGTTCTCCCGCGGCTGTTTGATCTGCTTGATCGCCTTCTTGCACCAGAAGACCGTCGTCTCATCCTGAGATTCATTGGCTACCTGTGACAGGCGCGCCATTACGTCGGTACCCGCCATTACCAGCGAATCGCAGGCCATGGTTTTGATGGCGTTCTGCTCGTGGGTAAAAAGCTTGATGAACAGATCGGGGTTGTTCAGAGCCATTTCGCTGAGAGTGCGTTTGACGGTGCGGGTCTCGCGCTCGTCACGCACTTTTCCGGAATGGGCCATCAGCGTCAGAGCATCGGCTTCGCTGTCGAGCTCGCCCAGCGATCTGATCGCCGCGAGTCTGACCTTCATCGAACTGTCGGCCAGCGCTTCGCCGAGCATCGTCCGCGCTTTCAGCCCCGGGAAACTGCCCAGAGCTTCGGCCGCGCAGGCCCGCACCGTTTCGTCCGTGTCTTCCATCAGAATGACGATATGGTCGACCCCACGCTCGTCACGCATTTCGGCGAGCGCCAGCGCAGCGTTGCGGCGCAGCTCGATATCTTCGCCTTCAATGCATTTGATAAGTTCCTTGTAAACTTTGTCACCGAGTTTTTCGAACGCCGAAACGACGTTGCGGTGCACATCGGTGTTGCGGTCTGAAAAACTCCGGATCAGCGGAATCATCGCCCGCGGATCGCCTGTCTGCCCCAGTGAAATGGCGGCATAGGTGCGCACCCATTCGCTGTCATCGCGCAAAGCCAGAATCAGCGGGTCTACGAGCTCAGGCGAATTGATCATGCCCGCCGCCTGACAGGCGTATAGCCGAAGCTCGGCATCGCCCTTGCGCATCGCTTCGATGATCACCGGCAGATAATTCTGGCCGATTTCTCTGATGATGAAATTGACCCAGTGCCTGATATCTTCGTTATCACTGGAAATATGCCTGAGAACATCCTCGATCGGAATGGTGTCGAGTCGGCAGATGCTCTCAGCTGCGGCCTTGCGCACGCTCCAGACCTCGTCGGCCAGCGAATTGATCAGCGAACGCGTCACCGACGGGTCGAACGAACTGCCTAGTGCCTTCGCGGCAAAATACCTGATCTCGCGGTTCGAGTCTTTCAAAGCCCTGATCAGGTAAGGCACTCCGGGCTCACCGATACTTTCGAGAATGCGGGTAACCCAGTAGCGTACGTCATCGTTCGGCGATTTTAGCGCTTCGGCAATCTTGTCGACACCGCGCTCGCCGATTTCGGTCAGCGCGTAAGCACTGCTGCGGCGCACGTTCCAGTCTTCATGCGACAGGCCGACAACCAGAACCGGAACTGCCCGTGGATTGCCAATTTCGCCGAGCGTCGATGCCGCAAAAGCAAGAATTTCCGGGTTTTTAAGTTTAAAAAGACGCATCAGCGGCTCGACAACCCGAGATCCGATTTTGACGATCGACCTGCGAATCAGGAAACGGTGATTCTCGTCCATTTTGATGATCTCGTCGAACAGCCGCTGCAGGCTCGCATTTCCGGCCTTGACCAGTGCGCGCAGACAGCCGTCGCGTATGTCTTCGTTCGGGCCGCGCAGATATTCGAGCATCATGTCGACAGCGTTGTCACCGATCTCCGCCAGCGCCATCGTCGCGCTTTTTCTGATCGTCCAGTCTGGGTCGGCAAGCGACTCGATAAGTACCCTGATGACCCGCTTGTCACCTGATTCGCCCAGGGCGGCCGCGATAACGTAACGCGTCTGCTTGTCGCCGCTGCGCAAAGCCTCGAGCAGAAAGCGCTGTGCTTTGGGCCCAAGTTTACCGAGCGTTTTGATCGCCCAGAATCTGATATCTTCGTCTTCGGTCAGTTTGAGAACCTGCTGCAGCGGCGCAATTACCGCTTCGCCATACTTAACCAGCGCATCTGAAGCTGCCTTGCGCACCCGCCAGCGTTCGTCACCAAGCGCCTTGAGCAGCATGGTGACACCCTGCGGAATCCTGGCGCTGCCGAGAGCGTTACAGGCAAAATATCTGATTTCGTCGTTGTTGCTCTTCATGGCACGCAGAATTGCCGGCAGCCCCTTCGGGCCAAGCTCACCGAGAATCTGCAGCGACCAGTGCTGAATATCCTGATTGAATGAATTTATCGCCCCTGACAAAACCGGCACCGCAGCTTCACCAAAACCTTTGACGATTTCGGCGGCCGCTTTGCGTACCACCCAGAACTCGTCAGCAAAACAGCTGATCAGAAACTGCAGGGCGTTTTCATCCCGCTTGGCGGCTATTTTGCGTAACAGGTCGAGACGCTTCTGTCTCGTAGCGCTGGCGAACATCTCGACAAAATACTGGCTGCTGTTTTCCATTCAAGATCCTTTTGGTTTTGAGTCATTACTGCCCGGCAGGCGGTTCGGTCAGATCACTGATCTTCACCTGGAGCTCCTGAGGAACGATCTTAACCACCGTAACGTCGGCGGGCAGCCCAACCGGAGCGGTCAGGCTGACCGGGTAAGTGCCGGGCTTCATCTTTTCGACATCGAGAATCATCTGCAGATCGGCATTGCTGATCTTGTCGACATCTTTGAGGTAACCCTCGACCTCGAGCGAATACGACGAAACCGATACTGAAGCATGCTGCAGCGGCCCTTTCCGGAGTTCGAAAGGCAGACCGTGATAGGTGCGGAAAATACGGGTTTCGACCAGAGTTACCTCGAGTCGCACCGGTTCTGAGGAAACCTGCCTGACTTTTTCGTCGGGCATTTCGAGCTTGACTTCGATCTGGCCGCTCTTCTCGACGCGTGACAGATCGATGGGTTTGAACGAAATGTCTTTGAGGGTGCCGATAAGACGTGCCGGACCGGTAATCTGCACCGTTTCAGGGCTGAGCTTGAAGCCCTCGAGCTTGAGACCTTCAGGCGGTTTGTTGATAAAAACCGGTTTGGCCAGCGGCAATGTCACGACCGGAAAACCGTGTTTAACCGTGACGTCGACATTTACCTTGGTCGGGGTGACGATCAGCTCGCTGTCGGTAACCCCTGATTCAAGCATCACATGCACCTGCCGCTGTTCGCTGATCGAGTTTTTAACCTGATCCAGATTAACTTCGACCTGGCAGGCCGAAACCCTTTTGATCAGGGATTCTGGCCCTTCAAGCGACACCTGTGGTGGCGTCACTATCGGGTCGTTGGCAAGAAAGCCGTCTGAGGGCTGCCCGAGAATTTCGGTTTTGACGTCGAATTTTTTCTTGACGATCGGAATGGCTTCGACCTGAATCTGCGCCGGAAACACCGAAACCACCGAAAGACCGGGGGCCGATGTTACCTTGACCGGCAATTGAACCCGCCCGGGTCGCAGATTGTAAAGATCGACGCTTACCTGCTGCCGATTGCGCGAGGCCAGGATAAAATCGCGGCGGCTGCCTTCTATCTGCAGGTTTACACTTGGGTTGGCCGGCACAACTTTAACGTTTTCGGGAATATTGCGGTATTCAACGCCGGCTTCAAGGGTTCGCCTTATCTGGGGCGGCACGACAAGATTGACGTAAATCCAGGCAAATATGCCCAGCAACACCGAGAGAATTTTCAGCCATATTCGGTCAGTCATTTTTTACTGAATATCCCCCTTGTGCGGTTTACTCTGGCGAAGGCCGCCGCCACCAGCTTGCGGATGCGGTCACCGGTCAGGCCACGCGTCAGTTTACCGCCTTTGGCCTTCGAAATGTTGCCGGTTTCCTCACTGACCACAAAGACCAGCGCATCGGTTATCTCGGAAATACCGATGGCAGCGCGATGGCGCGACCCGAGTTCCTTGGCGACCTCGTTGTGGTTGCTGGCCGAAGGCAGGAAGCAGGCTGCCGCCTCGATCAGCTGACCCTTGATAATAACCGCGCCGTCATGCAGCGGCGTAAAAGGCATAAAAATAGTTCCGAGCAGCTCTGAAGTGATCTTGCTGCGCATCATGACACCGTTGGCCATGAAGTCTTTCAGACCGATTTCCTGCTCGAAGACGATCAGGGCACCGATGCGCTTCTTGGCGCAGCTCTCGATCGCCTTGCACACCTCTTCGGTCAGCTCGGCGATCGAATCTTCTGAAGTCACCTGCTCGCCCAGGAAACGGCCCTTGCCGATGTCTTCGAGAGCGCGTCGCAACTCGGGCTGAAAAATGACGACGAGCGCCAGAAAGCCTGTCGGCAGCGCGTTCGACAGGATCCAGCTGACGGTATTGAAATCGAGGTCTTTGGTGATGACCAGAAGCACGAGAATGATGCCCAGCCCCTTGAGCAGGTTATAGGCCCGCGTGCCTTCGATAAACAGAAGGGCGCGATAAATGCCGTAGCTGACCAGGCAGATGTCGAAAAGGTCTACCAGCGAAATATCTTTGGCAATCGCCAGCAGAAGGTCTAGAAGCTGCTGCAAATGTTTACTCCAGGTCGGTGGTCAATTTGATCATCAGCTCGCGGGCTTTTTCAGATGGCCGGCAGAGCGGCGGGCGTGTGAAGTCTTCGATAAGACCGGCGGTGGCAAGCGCTGCCTTTGCCGGTAGCGGGTTCGCTTCGACGAAAAGGCCGCGGTGCAGGTCGAGCAGGCGGTAATGGATGGCGCGCGCCTGTTTCCAGTCGCCGGCCAGCGCAGCATCGTTGAATTTTTTCATCATGATCGGCGCGACATTGGCGGTAACCGAGATACTGCCGACGCCACCACAGGCCATGATCGGCAGATTCAGAGCATCATCGCCCGAGAACACCGCGAAACCTTCCGGCACGCGTCTGATTATTTCCATGATCTGGTCGAGATTGCCCGAAGCTTCTTTAACGGCGACGATATTGCTTACCTTCGCCAGGTCGACGACCGTATCGGGCAGCAGATTGCAGCCGGTGCGCCCCGGAACGTTGTAAAGCACCACCGGCAGTTCGGTTGCCTTTGCCACCGCGCGATAGTGAATCTTCAGACCTTCCTGGGGAGGCTTGTTATAATAGGGAGTTACGACCAGAACCGCATCGGCACCAAGCTCGGCCGCCCGGCCGGTCAGTTCGACGACGGTGCGGGTATCGTTGCCGCCAGAACCGAACATCAGCGGCACCCGGCCGCCGGTCAGGCGCCTGGCTTCGCTCATCAATGCCTTCTTTTCGTCGAAGGTAAGCGTTACCGACTCGCCGGTGGTACCACAGATCAGTAACCCGTCGGTGCCGGCTGCCATCTGCATCGCAACCAGTTTTTCAAAGGCGTTGAAATTTATACTGCCGTCTTCTGAAAAAGGGGTAACCATGGCGACCCATGAACCCTTGAGAAAATTCTTGCGCATTTCTTCCCCCGGTATGATATATCCTGCCCATATTACCACCACCCCCGCCAAAATTCATCACATTAAACGCAAATTTTTCACCCCATATGTTCAGGGCCTGTTGCCGGCAATTCTCCGCGAACTCGCAAACCCTCACCGACAAAGAGGAGCAAACTGTTTAAATGTGTCATTGGTCGGTTCGTTCTCTATCCTGAGACTCGCCGACACTCGGCCATCCATGGCCTACGCGAGCGATAGCGAAGCAATCGTATTCTTGAAAGCTGCGATTAGCTCAGAGCCGCCTTTGCCCTTCGCACGGGCCATATATGGCCAGGAGTCGGTGATTCGTTCGAGTGCGAAGAACCGACCAATTATAATTTTTAACCGAGAATTGCCGGCCTGATGCAATTACAATTGACTTTGTCGATAAGGAATTGTATCGTGAGCCTGGTATGCAAAATTTGACCGGACAGCCACTGACGCTGCGACCGCTGGTGCTTTTCTGTCTCCCGGAAGAGCGCCATATTGCCGTACAGGCTGCCAACCTTGAACTGCCGAAGCTTTTTTCGCCGCCCGACTATGCGGTTTCGTGGTCGGCGCAGCAGCAGGGCTGGCTGCGCACCCTGGCGATGCAGCACCGGGTCTTCTGTCAGACTGACTGCGAAAACCTGGTTTTGCGCCTCAACAGCTACGACCTACTGATTGCCAACCCGTTCAGCCTGAACACCCTCGCTAAATTCGCCCTCGGCCTGCGCGATTCGTTTCCGGCAGAGATACTCTGGCAGTTCGCCGCCCTTGGCAAGCCGATTCTGCTCGCCGAAACCTGCCTGCCCGACTCACAGAAGCTGATGAACCCTCACCTGTTCAGAATTTACCGCAACTACTGGCAGACACTTACTTCAGGCACCGTCAGCGGCTTCAACCCCGATAACCTCGTCGAAATCGCCGCCCGCATGATCAGAGCCAGGGCCGCTGCCGCTCGCCAGCCGATCGCCGGCTCACGCCTCTTCATCACCCGCGACGATATCATTGCAGCCGCCGCCTCTCTTGAACCGCTGCGCCTGCCCTCCGGCTCCATCGTCACCGATGCCGCCCGCGAAGAAGCCGACGCCCGCGGCGTCGTCATCATCGTCGAATAATCCAGCCTCCGACCGACCATCGCAAAGGCAATGACAGTTGAAGACCGTCATTGCGAGCGCAGCGAAGCAATCGCATGCTGGAAAATTGTCACTGCGAGGAGCAAAGCGATGCGGCAGTCGTTGCTGAGACAGGCAATCATAATGTGATTGCGGATTCAAACCTACGATTGCTTCAGGGTTACACTCCTCGCAATGGCAGAAAAACAGGGGTCAGGTCAGAATGCGCTCGACGGTGTCGACAACCTCCGGCCGCGGCGGAAACATCTCGGCCGTCTTGAGAACGAACCCCGGCAGACAATTAACTTTCAGTTCTGCCTGGTCATCGTAAGTTTCGACGAATGTCAGTTTGCTCTTCTGCAGACGATAAACCATGATCGTGCGATCGGTCGGATGCACGACCCAGTATTCCCTGACCCCGGCCTTCTCGTAAATGCGCTTTTTGAGAATCTGATCTTTGCCCGCCGTCGCCGGCGAGAGAATTTCGACAATCCAGTCAGGAGCGCCCCGGCAGCCGCGCGGCGTAATTTTTCCGGAATCGCAGACTACGACGATATCGGGCTGCACTACCGTTTTAACCAGAGCATCAGGCTCATCACCCGCAGGCAACAACACGTCGAACGGAGCTAAAAAAAGCTCGCATTTCTTTCCCTTCAAAAAGCCCTGAACCTGGTAGCCAATATCCCGCAATATACGCTGGTGCTCAGTAGCCGGGGCCGGCGTCATATCATAAACAACGCCTTCGATCAGCTCGAAACGCCCCCTGGCATCACTTTTCCGCAGATCTTCATAGGTATAATCAGGCTGAACGTTAACTTCTTTCGCTTTTCTCGAGGCGCGCATGCAACCCTCCAGTGAAATCATTACTTCCAGCATATCACAACCATCATCCCCCCACACCAGCGAGAACGTAAATCTTAATAAGTTAGATGACAATTTTCAACCCCGATTTTCTGCAGGGGGTGCGAAGAACAGGAAGTTCAAATGTCGTAGCGCCTGAGGATGCAAGCGCTACGGCTGAAGATCGCAGAGCGTTTGTGCCACGAGGGCATTATGCCGCGTGAGCCATTATGGCAGAAGCAGCGGCAACGACTGACATGCCGCAATACCACTATTGAACAGAAAAAAGTTCCAGTTTGCCCAGCGGGAGGATTCTGTACATTGCAGTGTGAAGCGGGCTGTGATATAATGGCCAACACTTCCCAAAATCTGGAGGGTTTAATGTCAGGTCATAATAAGTGGGCCAAGGTCAAACACGTTAAGGCCAAAGTAGACGCGATCAGAGGTCGTCAGTTCACCAAGATCATCAAAGAAATCACCATTGCAGCACGCATGGGCGGCGGCGACCCCGGCAGCAACCCCAGGCTGCGCACTGCGCTGGTTTCAGCCAAAGACTGCAACATGCCGAAAGACAACATCGAGCGTGCGATCAAAAAAGGCACCGGCGAACTTGAAGGCGTCAACTACGAAGAAGTAATGTATGAAGGCTATGCCCCCGGTGGCGTTGCCGTCATGGCCCGCTGTCTCACCGATAACACCAACCGCACCGTTTCTGAAGTCAACAAGATTTACAGCAAAAACGGCGGCAATATGGGCGTGCCCGGCTGCGTTTCGTTCATGTTCGAAACCAAGGGTTATTTCTATCTGCCCAGCGAAACCAACCCCGGCCAGACTGAAGACAACCTGATGGAAATCGTTCTCGAAGCCGGCGCTGAAGACCTCAAAGTCATCGACGACGGGTTCGAAATTTACAGCGCCCCCGGCGAATTCTTCTCGGTTCGTCAGGTTCTTGACGACAAAGGCCTGAAAATTGAAGAAGCCAAAGTAATGTCAGTTCCGAAAACCACCGTCAAGGTTACCGGCGCCGATGTTTCCAAGGTTCTCAAACTTGTCGACGCCCTCGAAGAACACGACGACGTCCAGGATGTCTATTACAATTACGAAATTTCTGACGAAGACATGGAAAAGGCGATGGCCGCCAGCTGATAGCGCCTGCTTTTTCGTTCTTTCCGTAATACAGCCGCAGGGGCAGGTCGCATGACCTGCCCCTGCCTTTTATCTGCCAAAACAGGAAACCCATATGATCGAATTCGTCACCGGCATTCTGCACAGCAAACAGCCACACCGTGTCGTCATCGACCAGCACGGTGTCGGCCTCGAAATCCTCGTTCCGTTCTCGACCAGTCGCCAGCTTCCCGAAAAAGGTCTGCAGGTTCACCTTCTCTGCCACCTGCACTGGCGCCAGGATGACGGCCCGCAGCTGTTCGGCTTTGCCAGCGAAGACGAACGCCAGTTGTTCCGCATTCTCAACCGCGTTAACAAAGTCGGCCCCAAACTCGCCCTCAACATCATGTCGGCCACCAGCCCCGAAGCCCTCGCTTCAATGATTCTTTCAGAAGACATCACCCGCCTGACCTCGCTGAAGGGCGTCGGCCCCAAACTCGCCTCTCGCCTCGTAGTCGAGCTCAAAGAAATGGTGGCCAAACTCGGCATCGGTGCAGTTACCCCGCAGTCAGAAACCGAGACCGCCGGTGCGATTCCCTTTGAGGCCGACGTGCGCGAAGCCCTTGAAAACCTGGGCTACACGGGCAAAGAAATCAGCCAGTGTCTCAAAAAGCTCGCCCGCACTTTCACCCCAACCTCAACCATCGAAGAAATCATCGAAGCCGTCCTGCGCAACTTCAGCTCCTGATATTGGCCTGCTATCCGTGGTGGGAAAATCACCTCTTCTAAACCTGTTGATCATGTAGTATCATTGTCTGTCAGGACTGCCCATCGAAAAGGTTGTTGCGCATGCGCAAGAAAAATATCAGCGACGAAGCCGAAGATCTGCTCGCTCTCGACCGCGACTCTGACAGCGGCGAATCCGAGTCGATCCTGGCACGTACGCCGCTGCCCGGCGACGAAGAGATTCTTCTGCCGAGCCTCAGGCCGCGCAAATTCAATGAATTCATCGGCCAGTCAGCGATCGTCGACAAACTGCGGGTGTTCATCGCGGCGGCCCGCGAACGCGGCGAACCCCTCGACCATACCCTGCTGCTCGGGCCGCCCGGGCTGGGCAAAACGACTCTCGCCAACGTTATCGCCGCTGAGATGGGTGTACAGATCCGTATCACTTCCGGGCCGGTGCTCAACCGTGCCGGCGATGTCGCCGCGCTGCTGACCGGGCTGCGGCAGGGCGACGTGCTTTTTATCGATGAAATCCACCGGCTGAGCAAAAATGTCGAAGAAGTGCTCTACCCGGCCATGGAAGACTACCACTTCGACGTGCTGATCGGCAAAGGCCCGACCGCCCGCAGCCTGCGCATGAAAGTTCAGCCGTTCACCCTGGTCGGCGCCACCACCCGCGAAGGTGACGTTTCGGCGCCGCTGCGCACCAGATTCGGCGTCGTTTCCCGCATCGACTATTATACGATTCCCGAGTTGACCAGGCTCATCGAATCGGTGGCCGCCAAGCTCCAGTACCCGGTCACCGCCGAAGCCGCCGGCGAAATCGCCCGCCGCGCCCGCGGCACCCCGCGCGTCGCCATCCGCATGTTCAAACGCATGCGTGATGTCGCCCAGGTCAACAAATGCCAGGCCGTCGATCTGCCGACCGTCGAAACCGGCATGCAGATGCTGCAGGTCGACCGCATGGGCCTCGATTACATCGACCGCAAAATTCTCGATATCCTGCTGCGCCGCTTCGATGGCGGCCCGGTCAGCCTCGACACCCTCGCCGTTTCGGTCGGCGAAGAAGCCGATACCATCTACGACGTTTACGAGAGTTTCCTGATTCAGATCGGCTTCATTGCCCGCACCAGCCGCGGCCGTATCGCAACCCGCGCCGCCTGGGAATACCTCGGCATGCGGCCGCCCGAACCGGCGGTCACCCAGAACCAGCTCAAATTCGACGAATGACCATTCCAGCACTCAACCCCGACGTCGAAAGCAGACAGAATTCAGAGGCCGGCCTGACGCCTCTGATGCAGCAGTACAAAGACATCAAGGCGACCAATCCCAACGCCATCCTGCTTTTCCGCTGCGGCGACTTCTACGAAACCTTTTTTGAAGACGCGGTGCTCGTGGCCCGCGAACTGCAGATCACCCTGACCGCGCGCGGCAAGAGCAGCGGCAACCCGGTGCCGCTCGCTGGAGTCCCCTACCACAGCATCGATGGCTACATAGCCAAGCTGGTGCAGCGCGGTTTCACCGTTGCCATCTGCGAACAGCTCGAAGACCCGAAAAAGGCCAAAGGCCTCGTCAAACGCGATGTGGTGCGCATCATCACCCCCGGCACCGTTTCCGACCCGACGATGCTCGAAGAAAGTTCGAACAATTACCTCGCCGCTTTCGGCAGTTCCGGCGGGCGTTTCTGTCTTGCGGCCGTCGAGCTGAGCACCGGAGAAGTCATGATAACCGGCGGCGACCACCTCGAAATGAACCTGCTGCCCGAAGAATTCACCCGGCTGCTGCCGCGTGAGATTCTCTGCCTCACCGATTCCTCGGGCGCCCTGCCCGAGCCCGGCCCCTGGCAGCATCTGAAAGCCGAAGTTCACCCCTCACGCATCAGCGATGCGGAAGCCGTCGACATGCTCTGCAGTCTTTACCCGACTGAGCACCGCGCCCGCTTCCTCGCCATGCCGCCGCTGATCCTGAAAACCCTCGGAATTCTCGCCGACCACCTTCTCGATACCCAGCGCTGCCGCCTCGACCACCTCGGCCTGCCCCGCGAATACCGCCTCGGCGATGGCATGGTGCTCGACGAAGCGACGCTCGGCAACCTCGAGCTGCTGCCCAACGGCCGCAACCAGAATATCGGCGGCACGCTGTTCGACGTCGTCAACCGCACCCGCACCAGCATGGGCGCCCGGCTCCTGAAAAAGTGGCTGCTGAAGCCACTCATCGACCCGGTCGCCATCAACCGCCGTCTCGACATGGTTGAACGTTTCGTCGGTGATGCCCTGCTGCTCGCGGAAACCCGCGAAATCCTCAAAGGCGTGCCCGATCTCGAGCGCACTCTGAGCAAAATCACCCTCGGCAGTCGCAACCCCCGCGATCTGCAGGCCCTCAGTCTCGGGCTCGGCCGCGTTCCGGCGCTGCGCAATCTATTGCGCGATGCCGGCCTCGACGATATCGCCGCCGCCTGCAGGCCGCTCGAAGAACTGACCGCCAGGCTCGACGCCCACCTGCTCGATGAACTCCCCGCGGTGCTGACTGACGGCGGCGTTATCCGCGGTGGCATCAACGCCGAACTCGACGAACTGCGCGGCCTGCTGCGCGATGGCGACGAGTGGTTGCGCCGCTTCGAAGAAACCGAAAAGCAGCGCACCGGTATCAAAACCCTGAAAGTGCGCAAAAACAGCGTTTTCGGCTTCTTCATCGAAATTTCGAAATCGCAGGCCGAACAGGCCCCCGAAAACTACGTGCGCAAACAGACGCTGACCACCGGCGAACGTTTCATCACCGCCGAACTCAAAGATTACGAAAACAAGGTTTTTACCGCCAGCGAAAAATCGACGGCCATTGAAAAAGAGATTTACGAGAACCTCGTTAAACAGGCTCTTGAAAATATTCCGGCGATCAAGGAAAACGCCATGGCCATCGCCAGCGCCGATGTCATCAGCGCTCTGGCGCAGCTTGCCGGCGAAACCCGCTGCTGCCGCCCGGTTGTCAATTCCGGCAACCGCATCGATATCCGCGCCGGCCGCCACCCGGTCGTCGAAAAATTTCTCGACAGCGGCGCTTTTCACCCCAACGACCTGCTGCTCAACGACGCACGCCGCCAGGCGATCATCACCGGCCCCAACATGGCCGGTAAATCGACCTATCTGCGTCAGGCTGCCCTCATCGTGCTCATGGCTCAGGTCGGCTCGTTCGTTCCGGCCGACAGTGCCGAAATCGGGGTCGTCGACCGCATTTTCACCAGGGTTGGCGCCTCAGACAACCTGGTGCGCGGCCAGTCGACCTTCATGGTCGAAATGATGGAAGCCTCGGCGATTCTCAAGAACGCCACCGGCCGCAGTCTGCTGATTCTCGACGAGATTGGGCGCGGCACCTCGACCTTCGACGGCCTGTCGCTCGCCTGGTCGATTCTCGAGCACATCAGCCTGAATCTGAGCGCCCGCACCCTTTTCGCGACGCATTATCACGAGCTCACCGATCTCGACTGCGTTCACCCGGGCGTTTTCAACCTCAACGTCGGCGTCAGCCACGATGAGAAGACCGGTGAAATGGTGTTCCTGCATGCGATTCACGAAGGGCCGGCCAGCAAGTCATACGGCATCGAGGTCGCGCGACTGGCAGGGCTGCCGGCGAGCGTCATCGAACGGGCCCGCGAAATTCTTTTCGAACTCGAAAAAACCGAACAGGAAGAGCTCGACCGCGTCACGCGTTCGCTGCGCACTCCCGGCCAGCACAAGCCGCAGCAGCTCAGTCTGTTCGCGCCCGGCAACGAGGTCATCGAGGCTATTTCCCATATCGATATCGACAATATCACGCCGCTCGAAGCGCTGAATCTGCTCAACCGCCTCAAGGAAATGACGCATGGGTGACGATTACTGGGGCCCGGTGTTTGCGCGGCTGCTCGAAGATTCCGAGCTGCTCGGGCGCCTCGGCCGCGACACCGCTGACGCCGACCTGCTGAACTGGGTGCTGCCCAACCGGCCGCTGGCTCAGAAATGCGCGCGCTACATCAGGCGTCACAAGATCACCAACCGCGCCGCCCTGCTCGAAGAGGTCCTGGAAGCAGCCATCGACGACCAGGAACTGCGCAAAATCATTCTATTCACCTGGATCGAGAAGAACCCGAAGACGATGGGCTTCATGAGCGTGCCGGCCACCGCCGAGAACATCGCGAAACTGATCGCCGGCCACTACGGCAAACCCGCTAAAATCAGGCTGCTGGCGCGCATCGACCCGCGCAAGGGCGCCGACCGCATTTATCAGAAATATTTCGCCGAACACCCCGAACTCGAACTCGAGGAAAAAGCCGCCGAAGCCGCGTCCCTGGCGATGCCCGACCTCGAGAAGCGCCTGCAGGAAACCACCGAAATGGCTACGAAGGCGGTAAAACGCAGCCGCGAGCTCGAAAGTGCCAACGAGAAGATCAAAGCCGACAACAAACAGCTGAAAAAAGACCTCGACGGCCGCGAAAAAGAGGTTTCCCATTTAAACCGCAGCCTCGAAGAGAGCGCCCGCCAGCTCAAGGCAGCGAACGCCCGCAACGAGGAACTCGAGCGCCAGAACGCCGCTCTGCAGCGGCAGCTCGCCGGGGCCTCAACTGCCGGCAGATCTTCAGCGGCCCCGCCACCGGCAGACACCGACGCCGGGCGCCTCGCTGCCGAACTTGCTGAGCTCAAAGAGACCTGCGACAGCCGTCAGCAGCAGATCGACGCCCTGCAGAAAGCGCTGCAGAATCGCGACCGCTCGATCGAGCGCCTCGAAGAAGAGAAGGCCGGGCTGCTCGCAAGCCGCCGCGACGACGAAGACCAGCAGCGGCGCATCGCCAGCCTGCAGACTTCGCTGCAGACTCTTGAGAACGAAAAGACGGCCGGGCAGCACCTGTTTGCCGGGCAGCTGGTAACCAGGTTAAAGAGCGGTAGTGACGCCGCCTGGCTTTTCGTATCGGTCACCGGCCAGACGCTGCAGTTGCCTATTGCGCTCGTCAAAAATTCCGGGGTCATTGTCGAAGAGTTCGCGCTGCTGCACTGCGATGGCGACGACCGACCCTTACGGCTCGTGTCGCTCGAAACCGCCGGCCGCCGTGAACAACTCGGCTTCGTCAAAGAAGAGTCAGGCAGCCTCTGGCTGGTAACCGACAGTGATGAACGGTTGCCGGTCTGCATCGACGGCAGCGCTTTTGTCGACCGGCCGGTGCGCGGCATCTGTCTGGCCGAAACCGACCGGCGCGAAGCCGGCGTTTATCACCTCGAGGCGCTGAAAACCGCCGAAGAGCATGAATTCGCCATTCTTTCGGTGACGCCGAAACGGATCAAGGCTTTCTTCGCCGCCGACCACCTCGATTTCGAGGCCTTCTGCCATGAGCTTGGCAAGCTGAAAGTCAGTTGCAAACACGACCCTGACCAGCATCTGAAGTTCAGCCGCGATTACCGCCAGGTGCTGACCGGGCTGCGCCCGAGCCTGCCGGTTGCCGGTTATTGCGCCACACCGGCCTGCCAGGCCCGCGCCCGCAACACCATCATGGCCCGAGCCTGCAAACCCGGCCAGGCCTGCAGCTTCTGCGGCGGTTTCCCGACCGAAGATGGTGGCGAAAGCGTCTTTCAATTCAAGGGTCAGCGGGTGCTGATTTTCGGCGGCGACCGCATCGGTTCTGAATATGAACGGGTGCTGGCGCGCCACAATCTGCTTGTCAGCTGGCACAGCGGCTTCGACAACTTGCGCGAGCTGCGCACCGGCCTCGGCAAAACTGACGCGGTGGTGATCATCGTCAGGCAGATTTCTCATACCCTGCTGCGCGAGATCGTGCCGCTCGCCGAAAAAGAGGGCGTGCCAGTGCTCTACTGCAGCCGCCGCGGCACCACGGGGGTGCTCGAAACTTTGATGGACCATCTCCGTGCCACGGATAAACACAGATGAACACGGATGCAGGCCGATCATTCTGGTTTTTGCAGGCCCTTGATACCAGGTTGCCGGAGAAACGGTATTGCGATATACTGGTCGTGTGAGCCGACTTTGCGGTTGATGCCAGGGGGAGCGACGATGACAAAACCACGCAAACTTGTCAGTTTCGACTGGGCGATTAAAAGGCTTTTGCGCAGCAAGGCCAATTTTGACATTCTCGAAGGATTCCTGTCAGAGCTGCTCAAGGATGACATCAAGATACTTTCGATTCTGGAAAGTGAAAGCAACAAAGAATTCTCCCGGCAGAAAGCCAACCGGCTCGATCTCAAGGTCACCAACGGCAAAAACGAAATAGTTATCATCGAAATTCAGTATGAAAGAGAATACGACTATTTCCACCGCATGCTCTTCGCTACGTCGACGGCCGTCTGCGAACATCTTTACGAAGGGACTGCCTGGTCGAAGGTTGCCAAAGTGATTTCGATCAATATTCTCTATTTCAATCTGGGGCATGGCAGAGACTACATTTACCATGGTCAGACAGCTTTCATCGGGCTGAACTACCAGGATGAACTGGCATTGAGCCCCGATCATCAGAAAATGTTCGGGCACTCTTCCCCGCGCGACATTTTTCCGGACTACTATCTGATCAAAGTCAACAACTTCAACGATGTGGCGAAGAACACTCTCGATGAATGGATTTACTTCCTGAAAAACGAGGAAATCAAGCCTGGTTCCAGCGCAAAAGGCCTGCAGCAGGCGAAAAAACGCCTTGATATCATGAAACTCAGCGAAGATGACCGCCTTGCCTACCAGCGCCATTCTTATGATCTGCATTACCTGGCGAGCATGGCCCTTTATTCCGACTACGGCATAGCCAAACAGGAAGGCCGCGAAGAGGGCCGCGAGGAGGGCCTAAAGAAAGGTCGCGAAGAAGGCAAAGTCGAGGGGCAAGCACGCTTGATTCTGCAAATGTTTTGCGAAGGCGACATTGCGCTCGAAAAAGCCGAGGCAAAACTTGCGGCATTACAGTCTGATTACCCCGATGCCACATTCTGGCCCGAAATCTTTGCCGGATTGAGAAAAACCTCTCCCGGCTGTGTAAAAGAAGAAGCCGCCAGATATAAAACCAGCAGCAGACCACGCATCGCAAAACCCCGCCGGCCCGCGAAGGCAAAAATATAGAATTACGACCGCGATTGCTGATGCGCCGATTATTGCCCCGCGATCATCCCGAAAGGGTATAACGCTGCTGCTCGCCAGCTTTTTATTACTGAGGACGATCCCTCAGCAACAAATACTTGCACTGTTACGGCCGAATAAATTAAAATCAAATATTCTGAATCCTGAGGGTCCAGGTTATGCCAACAGTTTTGCGGGTGGGGTCCTTCCGGTTTCATTTCTACTCGGATGAAAAGAATGAACCACCACACATTCATATCGAGACACCGGATGGAGAATGTAAATTCTGGCTGCACCCGGTCAGACTGGCCAGAAACATTGGGGTTTCGCCCCGAATCGTCAGAGAAATAGAGAAACTCGTGTTCCAGCATCAGATGATGTTAGTGGAGAAATACAATGCCTATCACAGCTAAAAACCGAATACCCGAAGCAGTTGAACCAGCCGGAATGAATGTCTGGGTAGAAAATCGCATGGTGTTCGTAGAATTGACCGATGGGCGCATTATCGGTTTTCCGGCCGATCGTTTCAAGATTTTGAAAAGTGCCAGCGACAGAGAACTGGCAGAAGTTCAATTACGCCTCAACGGTTACGCGCTTCGCTGGGAGAATCTCGATGAAGACATCACGGTTGCCGGCGTAATTGCCGGAAATTTTCAATTACCGCCTGCAGACAGTAATAAAATTACAAGCCCGGCCGTCAAAAAGAACCGCGTCTCCGAAGCGGCGGCACCCTACGCCCCCACCCGCCACCCAAGTAGACCCGGCCCCAAAAAAGCAAAATAAATCCGGAACCTGAGACCCTTTCCGGAAATCATAATTCGGGTAATGGAAAAACCTCAGCATCTTTCAGCAGTATCTGAATATTCATTGTATTGTCAGGGAAAGTGCTTTGCGCTATAATGAGCATGCAAACCGATTTTGCGGCCAACGTCATGGGGAGCGACGATGACAAAACCACGCAAACTTGTCAGTTTCGACTGGGCGATTAAAAGGCTTTTGCGCAGCAAGGCCAATTTTGACATTCTCGAAGGATTCCTGTCAGAGCTGCTCAAGGATGACATCAAGATACTTTCGATTCTGGAAAGTGAAAGCAACA
>CAYYUI010000078.1:0-22051 GCA_964474705.1 uncultured bacterium | reverse complement strand
TCTCAAAAATTCTGCCGATGATGGCCGGCGACAAACCGGTTACCAACCCGATGGCTCTTGTCGATTCATTGACCGTCACCTGTGATTATCTGACCTTCGGTACGAAAGAGGGGCTGAAGAACGCTCAATTCGATATCGAACGCAAAGATGCCGAAGGCAAAGAAAAGCTGGCGAAGTATTCATGGAAGTTCGATGCCAAGTCAGTCAAAGCCAAGGAAACCTCGCATAGCTGGTTCATCCCCAAAGAAGGTGAATTCCAGTATATTCCAAAGGTTCTCTTCAACCTGCTCACGAAGAACAGTGCCGGCAAAACTCAGATTCCATGGGAATTTAACGGCAAAAATCTTCTCGGCGAAGGTGGTTACGGTGCTCTCGAACTCGATCCGAGTGATGAAGCCTGGGATCCCGAAGACTAATTCTGAGTTGACCATCAGTAATTTCGTTTGATTGACGAGCGGGGAACCTTGTATAAGGTTCCCCGTCTCCTTTTAGTAGAGGCTGTTAAATAAAGGTGCCTCGCAATGTCAGATGCAAATTTTTTATGTTTTACAATAAGCTCTGGAAGCATGTAGAACGGGAGGTCGCATGATGCCGTCTGCTTTTCGCCGTAAATTACTCACCTTGGTCGGGCTGCTTTTGCTGAATGTCTGTGGGCTTTCTGCCCAGGTTAGCCTGCTCCCTGAACACACCATCACCGTCGACGGCATCACTCTGATCCGTGACAGCCAAAATGCCGGTCGCTGGTATTATGTACCTGAACGGCCCATTCTCTTTGAACGAAATCCCTCCGACAAAAACGATCCGAGACCTGTATTTCAGCTGATGACCTATCAGGCTGGAAAAGGCTCCGATGCCTACGAGGGCGGTGTTCTTCAATTCTGCGTTTCGCTGAACATACCTGAAGTTACGCGCCGAAATCTTGAAGCCGCGCTGAAAAAGCGCGATGACATGAAAGGCCTGGCTGTTTCACTTGCACCGTTGCCGTTTCATAAAGCCGATGCCGCCATTTTTGACGGAGCGGGCAAATTGAATGCCGAAGGCACTCAGGCCCCCGGGTTGGCGCCGGCCTATATAACCGGTGCTCTGCCATTTCAGCTCAAACTTGACCGCTTCGATTCAGATCTATATACCGCGCTTGTAAATACTCAAGGCTCAGGTGTCGGGGTGCTGATGAAGCTTACTTTTGAGGGCGTTCTGCCTCCTGCAGGTTTCAAGGTAACCATCGACTGGGATCAAACCTATACTCATCTTTATGAAAACAAAGAAACCCGAATCGCAATAGGAACCTACAATCTTGGCGTCGATATCGGCATCAGCAAAACCAAAATACGGGAAGAGCTTATTTCAAAAGGCTGCATGATGGTTGAAAGTTTGACCAGCGAAGCCGTGACCCAGGAAGAAATTGACCGTTATCTTGACCCGGTAATTGAAAAAATGCAGCAGACTCTGATCGAAAAGATACATCCGCCCGAAAAAATTGAACCTGAGAACCAGGATAAGCCGGATTCTCTTAATAAATGCTTCTTTCTGGCCAAGTCAAGTGTGAATGTCGTCATGAAAAGCCAGCAGAGCGTTAAGAAGGGTTCTGAGACCTTCACTTTTGATAAGGCTGTGATCGTCGAGCGCAATACCTCGTGCGGCGCCTTCATCGGCATCAATTCATATTCAGATGCCGTAAAGAAGAGACTGGTCAGCACCATGCCACTCGATTCGTGGGCCAGTGCCTTTCTGCTGCTGCCCGGCGTCGACAACAATCCTGAACTTCACATCAACTCGGTCAGCATGTCTGCTGAAGTAGTCGACAAAAAGGGCAAGGCTATCTCCGGGCTCAGCGATACTGCCAGCTGGTCTGCGCAGAAACCGCTTCTGTGGCTGAACAAAGATGGCGATGAGACCGGCAGCCTAAAGTTTCCATTGATGTCATTGTTTAAAAAGTATGATGATGATATTGCGGTAATCCGCAAGGAATGCATGTTTAAGGTGGATGTTGCTATCGAGCAGAGTTTTGGCTCCCCGGGTAAGATCAATCTTGTTAAAAAATCTTATATAGTGCCGATGTTCGATGGCGATCTGCCTCTCCCGGCCACTGTCGATCTCGTTGACCCGCTGGTGTTCGATGTGTCGGCTCTCACATTCGACAACAGCAGCGGAGTCAAAAAGCTTAGAATTCAGGTGAAAAAAGAGGGCTCCAGCGATAAGCTCGAATATACCTTTCCGTCAAAGTCCGGTGATGATACCTCGGTGGTCTTTCTTGTCGAATCCGCTGCTGGAGATAATGAAAAGGCGGCACAACTGATGCCGACCCTTACTTTTGAGACTGCCAGGGGCAAAGTTGCCTGGGCAAATAACGGCAAGGATTTGCGCGGGCTTGAACCGTCTTTATATTTTATGCTTTTCGATTCAGACTGGCAAAAACCCTGATCCTGAACAAAAAAAGCGGCGGTAATGAAACCGCCGCTTTTTTTGTTCAAGATTCTCGGGCAAATCTGGTCATCATCTGTTTCCCACAGATAAACACTGATTCCCAAAGATAAAATCAGGGAATATTCTCTGGCAAATTATGTAATAATCAATTAATCGTGGTCGGTTTCGTTGCCGAATCAGCAAATCGACAACGAAACCGAAAGAATGTCGAAAGGCCCGACTTTCCAACAGGACAATCCGCGGCCAGACGAACGGCTCCATACAATGCCATGCATGGTTGTAACAGGCTTCTGTGGTTGTGGCATTGCCTAGAATTCAATGATTTGTTCGACCGCAAAATCAGCAGTATCGCTGTTTTCCAGAATGCTTGAAAAGGTTGCGATCAGACTGCTGCTGCCGGTTGCATTCCCATTACTCTGCATCGAAGTCTGATTCTGGCTGATATTCATGATGGTTGCCGAATTTTGCCCCTGACTGGCCGGATTGAACCGCATCTGAATTCTTAAAGCTGCTGAGGCATTGCCTGGAACCATTACTTGAAAAGGCATGCCCTGACTGCCGCTGAATATCTGGTGTTCCCACACTGGTTGCCCGTCAACGCTGATTTTGAGAGCTACATTGGTCGTCAGTTCCTTTTTTACCGACATTTCCGCACCATATTCTTTTCTTATTTCCGCAGTCAGTTTTTCCAGTTCCGCCTGGTCTTCCTGCAACCTGATCATACCCTGGATGATCCTTTCTTTGCCTACTTCGAGCTGAACCGGCACGGTGGCATTTCCGGGCCCGCCGATTATCGCGTGGGTTGGCACATAATAGGCAGTTTTAGCTGCACTGTCGACCTGGGTGAGACGCAGGGTTTTATAGGCATCTGGTGTCTGAGCGCCTGCAAAACAGGCTATAAGACCAAAAAGCGGCGCAAAAAGCATGATGAATTTTGCAATCTTCATTTTTACCCTCCACATGTAAAACTACCGGGCCAGATTGCTCTGACCCGGTAGCAAAGTTTCATCGGCTATCACAGGAATAGCACGCTGCTCACTTTTTTTCTGTCTTCTGGTAATCTTCGTTCCAGAGAGTTTGTGACAGGCCGAGGTCAGAGTCCTGCAGATTGCGGCCATTGTGTTTCCAGGCAACTTTTTCGCCACCGACCATCAGGAACATGATCGTCGCAATAACAGGGTTTTTCTTGTTGAGATCTTCTTTTTCGACGAGGAAAACCGGTGCCTTGTTTTCAGTATTGGGTTTAATAGTTGCTTTATAGGTTTTTTTGGGGTATGTGGACTCGATTTTTATGTCGACCTGGTAGAGTTTGCCAGTTTCTTCAGAGAATTTGAGCTGTTCGCAGTCGATTTCAACGCCTTCGATGCAGGCCATCGGTGTCGAAACCGGAATGCCGCCGATGAGGAATTCTTCGAAGCTGGTAAACTTCATAATATTGTTGCCCTGGGTGACAGTGGTGTTGACTTCATAGCAGCAGGAAGCCAAAGGTACCTTCTGAGAGGCGAGTTGGCTGGTAATGCCCTGTAAGGCAAAGAGGATGTTTTCAACCTGGTTGCCTTTGCGATCCAGGAAAAATTCGCCTTTTTTCGGGTCAAGGGTTACCAGCTCGGCAACAGTATTCTTGATCTGTTTTATAGCGCCATTCTTGTCGTAAAATCTGGGCACAACCTGCAGTTCAATTTTCTTGATCGCCAGGTCTTCGGTGTCGCCGACAGACGGAACCGGGAAATAAGCGTAGTCCCAGTTGCCGGGCTGCATAACGGTGATCAGCTGGTCTTTGATTGATTCATATTCGCCGATGCCGAGATGACTGCCGTAGGTGCTCTTGCTTTCAAAGATTGTGCGGCGCTTCATTTCGACAACCTGTTTGCCTTTGCGCACTTTGTTGATGCTCTTCATGGCATAGGTAGAGGTACCTGACCACAGAGTGGCGTTGCCTGGTTCTCTGGCGGCAGCCGGTTCGATCTTTTCGGGGGGCTGAATGGTTTCTACCAGTTCTTTGCTCAGCTGTTCGATGATCGGATCCATGTAGCGGTTAATTTCATCCTGGGTGAAATTCTGATCGGCAACCGATTCATATTTCAGACACTGGTTTTCCTGAAGAACTTCCGACAGGGTTTCCTGGCGGCTTTCATTCTGGCCGACGTCTGCACGGGATCGCCAGCCACCCCACCAGGTGCGATAATAATACCACTTGGTATAAGCGGTTTTGGTGCGTCTGTCTTCGCTGAAGTGCGAGAATGATTTATCGTAATCGAGGGTAACTTTAAAACCGACTTCAGGAGTGATCTGATCGAAAGTATAGGTTATGAAGACCGGAATACCGGCTCCGCCGGTGGTAAGGGCTTTGTATGTGTCGCCGGTCAGGCTGTTGAGCTGAACCTGGAACGGGATTTCAGCATTGGCAAAAGCTGGAGCGATGCCGGGTTTCTGGAAAGCGGTCGTCAGCAGATCACCTTCAAGATCATAAATCGAAACTTCAGCAGTTTTAAAGCGCAGTGGAGAGAGTTTGAGGGTAGCTCTGTCAACTGAAAACTGGGTGGCGATTTTTTCGCGCATCTGTTCGACGACTTCGCTTGGCGGCGCCAGGCGGACTGAGAACTGCAGAATCCCGCCCTGTTCGAAGTCTTTGCTATCTGCTGTCATGGTCTGATAGCTGAGCAGGTGAAAAATGGGTTTCTTTTTGTCGCCCGCACCGCGGGTGGCGATTCTTGGAGCATTCGGCACATAATAGAACTGATCTCTGGCTGCGTAATCACGCAGAATGGTGAAGGTTTCGTCGACGCCATCGACCTTGACGACTACATCGCTCTGGTCGGCGCCGCCGAGACTTACCTGGGCGCCTGCGGGCGTCAGGCCCAAAAAGAGAAAGAAACCGGCAAGAAACAGCAGGGGAAGAACCCTTTTCATTGAAAAACTCTCCTTATTGCATTTGCGGCAGATAATTATCTGCCTCTCTCACACTGATGTTGTACGTACATACTCTATCGAAGTTCGAAAATCAATATAATCTGCAGGCAATCTGGTATAACAATGAGTTATTCAACCTTGTACTGGGTCAGGGCAAAGTTGAAATAGATGACCGCTGCTCCGACGATCACGTATACCAGACCTTCGCTGCCATGCCAGTCCATGGCCAGGCCGATCAGCATGACACCAAGAGTTCCTCCAAGTGCGTCCATCAACTGGTAAGCGATGTTTGCCGAAACCTGGTCTTCTTTGCGATACAGCTCTGCAAGCAGGGTCATGCCGCCCGAACTGACGCCTTCCATAGCTCCGCCCCAGATAAAAAGCAGAATGTAAGCGCCAATCAGATTGAAAATGGTGATTGGTAGAAACACTGAACAGAGAAGACTGATAAGAAAGCTAAGAAGAATTACCTGGCTTCTCTCAAACTGATCGGAACAATACCCGATACCGGGGCCAAGAATCAGGCCGCCAAGCATGAACATGGTGATCAGCAGCGAAGACTGCTCCATCGTCAGGCCCGCTTCCATGCCATAAATCGTGAGAAACGCAGGTAGACCGTAAAAAGAAATGCCACCGACTACGGCACTGAACATCACGTATTTGCCGTTGCGGATGACAAACCAGAGCCTTGGTTTGTCATTGACTTCAAAGTCAGGTATGCTCGATCTGATAAAGAAAATCGGAATCATTGCCACAAGAGTGACAATGGCGCTCGAGGTGAAGGCAAGGCTGCGGCTGTTGCCGATGAATTGCAGAATGACCGGGCCCAGCGCGATGCCGATCGCCATTGAAGCACTGTAAATGCTGACGACGAAGCCTCTGACTCCCGGCAGTCTGGCAAAATTTACCCAGGTCTGCAGAGCGATTGCCAGAATTGTCGAGCACACGCCAAAAAGAAAAAGAAAAATCACCCAGAAAAGAATGCTGTCAGTATTGGTCAGCACCATCAGAATAGCGGCGCGTCCGATTGAACCTAATATGGTAGCCCAGAAAAGCCCCAGCCGACCGATTATTGTGCTGATGAAAGGACTTAAAAAGACTACTGCCGCAACTTCAACCGAAAGGATAAGACCGATAAGACTGTTGCTCAGCCCGAAAGATTCGAGGGTTACCGGAAAAAGAACGGAGTTGATGCCGGCGCAGATTTCTCCGGTGGCGGCCGCGAGGATAACGATCAGAATCGAAGGAGGAATCTTGCCGTTTAAAATGGTCATATCAGTCCTCTTCCGTGTCCTGTGCCTCCGGGGTTTTCTGGAACAGCGTTTCAAAGGTGATTTTGAATTGACCGTTTTCCATGTTCAGGGCGATATCACTGTTCAGCAGATAGATGAGCTCTCTGACAATCGGCACAGAAACTGCCTCTGCCAGTTCGATATCGGAAAAGAAATCGGCGTCTTTGCAGCGGTCACAGATTTTCTTCAGCAGTTCCAGTCTGTGAGAATCGATTTCAGAGATATTTGCCTGCATCGACTGGCGTAAAATTACATCCTTGTTGCCTTCATGAGCCATTTTGATGGAGCCTTCAACTTTGCCCGGGAACATCTTGAGAAAGAACTGCCCCATCTGAACCAGAAGTTCTTCGTAAGTTTCGACGCCACCGTAAAGCTCGGCCGGGATTTCTTTGTCAATCTGAACGACAAGATTGGCATGATTTGGGCAGTGTTCACTTATCTGGGCCGAGAGAAAAGCAGGAATATCAGACATTTTGAAAATGTTCAGCGCTCCGGTGATTTTGCCACATTTGAGTTCACCGACCGCCTGAATTTTCTCGGCCAGTGAAGCGAGGCGGGCGTGTTCGGCATCGATGAGGACCGCCTGTTCAGATTTGGGGGCTATTTTTATCGCCTCTAAACGGGTGGAGATATTGTTCAGCAGTCTTGCTGTCCGGTTCAACTGCCTGCCAATGCTGATCGAGGTCTGATCTGCAAATTCCCGCGCTGCCAGAAAATTTTCCAGCAGCAGAAAGCGGCTTTCATTCAATTGCAGCGAAAAGCGGCGGGTAAACCAGATCAGGGTGCCGCACAACAGGCTGAGAGCGCAGGCAACGAAAAAAGCTCTTTTCGTTGCATCTTCAATGGGCTTGCAGCGCGCGAGCATATCATTGATCCGCAGATCGGCGCCCAGTGTTCCCACGAAACGTCGGTCGGCATCAAAAATGGGCACGTAAGCACTGTAGAAGGTGCCCCAGCTGTCGGAGTAAGCTTCGGCCGATACGACAGCGGTCTGGCTAGCCATGGCCTGCAGCAGTTCTGCACTTGGTGAGTCATAAGGCGTCATCGGCACAGAAGCTTCAAGATTCTTGGCATCGGTGAAGAGAGGTTTGCCCTGGTCGTCGACCGGCGTTGGATCGACTATGAAAACGACAGACCCGTTGATCATGCGGTTGATATAAAGATAGGTGCAATGTTTGGTTGCAAGCCTGGCTTTTTGCAGTAATGCCACAGTTGCCAGGTATTCAGGAAGGTCTTTCTTTTCAGGTGCATCGAAAGAAGCAAGCAGATTGCCGTCAAGGCAGGAGGCAATTCCTGATACCGTGCGCAGCAGACCGTCCTTGATTTCTGCCTTGATTGCCAGCAGGGCATGATGATAGATGAAATAGGAGGTAACCGAAGTCAGAAACAACGCCAGCATGGCAAGAACCAGACCTTCGGTGACCGGGTATATATAGTATTTCCTGATCTTCTCCGGCATTTTTCTGTTTATTGAATACATGTAACCCTCGCACTCCAATCAGGCTTTCAGTTTTGCTGGTAACTTAGCATAACCTGACTGATCAAGACAATTTAAAAATATACGGGAGCCTTCGGTTTGCTTTTCTCACAGGATAACAAGACAAGATGAGTATCTGGTATTCGCCGGCATTGCAGGTAACAGTGCTGAATCAGGCAACTTCAGGGATTTTACCAAAAACTATTCGATTGGCATTCAGCAAAATGATGATCCGGTTGTCGATTTTGCCCACTCCCCGCAGGTATTCGACATCGACGCTTTCACTGACGCGGCTGGGTGGTTCAATTGCTGATTCAGGCAGACGTATTACCTCCTGGACGCTGTCTACCAGAAAGCCTGCTTTCACCTTTTCGTTTTCAAAGGAAAGGATGATAATCTGGTTGCTGGGCTTGCGTTCAAGCTCGGTGAGTCGCAGTCTGCGTCTGGTATTGATGACCGGAACAATTTCGCCGCGCAGGTTGATGACCCCGTCGATATAGGCGGGGGCTTTGGGAACCCTGGTTATGGGCACAAGGTTGATGATCGCTTCGACCTGTTGAATTTCCAGGGCGTAGGTTTCGCCGGCCATGGTGAAGGTTACCAGCTGAACCAGCTCGATGACTTCCTTGGTCTTTTCTTCATCTTCGTCGGCAGGATTGGCATCGGATGCAGCTGCAGCAGGCTGCGGGCTTGTCTGGGCAGGCGCAGCCGCCGGTGCCGGTTGATTATACTCCTGAACCTGTGTCGGCTGTGGTGCAGGGCTGACGGCCGGAGCGGGTTGTGTTCTCGGAGCCGGCGGTGGAGATGATGCAGCCGGGGCGGAAGGTCGGGGCGGCGGCGCTGCTGGAGCGGGAGCCGGTGTCGGTGCTGCGTTAGCCATGCCTTCGCCAGAGCTAATATCAGTGACTTCTACAGTTTCAATTTCCGAAATGGATTCGATGCCGTCTCGCAGCTGTTCCGGCTGCTTATCTGTGGTGACGACCATCTTGAAAGATCGGTCAAATTTTTCATTTTCAAGATCTTTAACTTCGGGTAAAGACTTAACGATGTCGCATTGCAGGTCATCGAGGGTGCGCAGGACCATGAAAATTCGCGGACCCTTGAGCAGGCAGTCGGCAACCAGCGAAACCTGGAGCAGAAATACGTGTCGCCCATCATCGCCAGCCTCTTCAAGACTGGCTAATTCCAGTTCACTCAGACCCATATCGCTGAGATCAGCACCTGCCGAGGCTTTCCCGCCAGATTTTTTGGCTGCTGGAGCAGCGGAAGGGGCTGCGGCCTTGGGGGCTGAAGATGCTGGCGCTCCGCCGGCGGCCATTGAAGACAGCTTGGCGGAGATTTCCGAGAGGTCGACGTTTGAGTCGGTAGCTTCGATACTGTCATTCACCAGGGTGCGCAGAACATCGAAGGTTTCGAAGATCAGGTCGATAACTGCAGCGGATACTTCCATCTTGCGGCTGCGCAGCTTGTCGAGAATGTTTTCCATCTCGTGGGTGAGATGGGCAATCTTCTCGAACCCCATGGTCGCAGACATGCCTTTCAGCGTGTGCGCAGCGCGGAAAATCTCTTCGACGGCCTCGATGTTGGCAGGATTCTGCTCGAGGCTCAGGAGCATCCTGTCCATGGTGTCGAGATTCTCGCGGGAGCCGTCTATATAGGCACCCATATATTCGGAAAGATCCAGGTTCAACCCGAGACCTCCTTATGCCGTCTGAAAATCATTATTGAATTGCCTGACCTTTCTGGAAAAATGCCGGGATGTCGAGAATCAGTGCAATACTGCCGTCACCGCGCATCGTAGCGCCCATTATGCCCGAAAGGCCGCCCAGAAGATTGCCAAGCGACTTGATAACGATTTCCTGCTGACCAAGAAGTTCGTCGACCATGAACCCGGCACGCTTTTCTCCTGACGCACACACTACTATCGAGATTTCTTCCTCTTTGGCTTCTATGGCTTTCTGTTCTTCCTCTGAGGTCGGAACGCCCAGAACATTTCTCAATCTGATTATCGGAAGCACATCGCCGCGAAGGAGGGTGACTTCCTGATGCTGAACAATGTTGATGTCATGCTTGGTGATATCCATGGTTTCAAGAACCGAGCCAAGCGGCACTGCGAACATTTCGGGCCCGACTTTCACCATCAGTGCGGGCAGAATGGCAAGAGTCAATGGCAGCTTGATCGTTACTCTCGAACCCTCGTTAACCTTTGATTCAAGTTCAAGAACTCCGTTGAGATCTTCGAGTTTGGCTTTTACCGCATCCATACCGACGCCGCGGCCGGAAAGGTCACTGACTTCTTTGGCGGTCGAAAAGCCAGGCAGGAAGATAATTTTTATGATTTCCTCCGGGGGCATTTTACTGATCTGTTCCTGGGTGAAAATGCCCCGTTCGACTGCCAGGCGGCTGATAATGGTCGGGTCGACGCCTTTGCCGTCGTCTTTGACTTCGATCAATACATTGTTGCCTTCGTGACGGGCAACCAGGGTGATAGTACCGACTTCGGACTTGCCTTTGGCCACACGGTCGTCAGGCATTTCGATGCCGTGGTCGATGGCGTTGCGGATGAGATGAACCATCGGGTCGCCTATTTCGTCGATAACCGTGCGGTCCATTTCGGTTTCTTTACCTTCGACCACCAGGTTGATTTTTTTATTGAGCTTTTTGGCAAGATCTCGCACCATGCGGGGAAACCGGTCGAATACCTGTTCGACCGGTACCATTCGGACCTGCATCACAACGTTCTGCAGAGAAGAACTGATTTGAGAAACACGCGTCAGCGTTTCATTGAGATCTTTAAGTTTATGGGCCGCACCGATGTCCTGCAAACGGGTGCGGTTGATGACCAGTTCCCCGACGAGGTTCATGAGTTCGTCGAGTCGTCGCATGTCGACACGCACAGTCTGGCTGCTGCGTTTGTCGGCTGCGGCTGCCGCATTGTTTTTGCCCGGATCGGCCGGTTTTGCGGGAGGCGCCGGCGGGCGTGGCGGGGCAGCCGGTGGGGCGGCAGCTGCGGGAGGAGCCGCCTGAGGCGCCGGTGCGGCGGCGGCCGGAGCTGGTCTGGCTGGCTGTGGGGCCGGCGCGGCAGCTGGAGCGGCTGCCCGGGGTGCCGGTTTTTCTGCAGCTTTTGCCGGCTGAGCAGGTGGCGGTGTCGGAGCTGCAGCCGGAGTCGGAGCAGGCGCCGGAGCCCGGGCCGCCTGAGTCGGGCCGCTGGTAATAAAATCTTCAGGTTTGAGCAGAGTTATCTTGACCGACTCAATTTCAGAAATTGATTCGATCGAATACCTGACTTTTTCTGGATCTGCTTCACCCAGAAGAACCATTTTGAATGACAGATCGAATTTTTCTTCTTCGATGTCTTTTGTGTCAGGGACTGATTTTATTACTTCACAGGCCATCTCTTCAAGTCCGCGGGCGACCATGAAGGCGCGTGGGGCTTTGAGAAGACAGTCCTGAACAAGCGTCACGATCATCAGCATGATGTGAGAGCCGCGTTGATGGGCTTCCAGCAATAGCTGATGCTCGAATTCATTCATGCTGATGTCGGCAAGTTCGAGCGCTTGTTGCGATGCCTGGTCGCTCGCAGAAGGCTGTTGCTCCGGAAGGGCTGATCTGACCTCGGTCGGAGTTACTGTTTTGGCTTCAACTCTGGCGGCAGGAGCTTTGCCTTTGGGAACCTCGGCCAGTTTCTGGGTGATGGCCTCGATGTCGACGTTTGAATCAGTTGCTTCGATACTGTCATTTACCAGGATGCGCAGAATATCAAAAGTCTCGAAGAGAACATCGATGATGGCCGGGGTGACTTCTGCCTTGTGGGTTCGCAGCTGATCCAGGATGTTTTCCATTTCATGGGTCAGGTGTGCGACTTTCTCGAATCCCATGGTGGCCGACATGCCCTTGAGGGTATGGGCGGCCCGGAAAATCTCGCCAACTGCTTCAAGATTGCCCGGATCCTGCTCAAGGGCAAGCAGGAACTTGTCCATCAGGTCGAGGTTCTCCCGCGAACCATCGACATACATTCCCATATATTGGGAAAGATCAATGTCCATCAAATGCCTCGGCAATACCTAGGTGTCAGAGTGATATGCTGCAACAAAATAACAATTATACAGTAAATCGGCCTAAAGGTGGAGAAAAATAAATCTTTTGGGCCTGTCTGGTGTTCTCACTCTTCACAAAACAGACGGTCATTGAAAAAATCGAACCCGGCCGGCCGGAAATCATCAGGAACTCTTTGCCCGTTGGTGATATAGGCCAGAGATTTGCCTGTCTTGAAAAGCACTGCAAGCAGTGGCCCAATCGAGTTGGTTTCGTCGACCTTGGTGAAGATCAGGTGTTCAAAACCTACTTTGCCGAAGTTTCTTATGGTATCGAGCATGTCGACATATTTGGTGGTTGCTGACAGCACCAGATATTTTGAGGCTGAAGGCAGCCGATCGATAAAACTCCGCAGGTCAAGCAGTTCGTCTGTGTCTTTCTGGCAGCGGCCCGCAGTATCGACAATAATGAGTTTTTTGTCATGGTGGGCGACAAGCGCGGTATCGATGTCTTCGGGACGATAGATGACTTCCATGTCGACGTCGATAACCTGTGCGTAATGCTGCAGTTGATCTGTGGCTCCGATTCTGAAAGTATCCATGGTGAACAAGGCAACCGATTTTGCATCCCGTGAGCTGTGGCCATAATTCAGGCCATAGGCTGCAGCAAGCTTGGCAATGGTCGTAGTTTTGCCAACCCCGGTCGGCCCGATCAGAACGACGATATTGGGGCCGTTTTTGTTGCGCATGCTTATTTCCGAAGAAAAGCGCAGGCGCTGTTCCAGCCATGACGATGCAGCTCTGAACGCTTCTTCAGGGTTCTTGAGAGCTGACCCGGGAAGATTGGCACGCAGGTCGGTAACCAGATCGTGAGCGACATCCGCCGGCGTTTCCATGGCCAGCAGCCCTTTTTTTACCTCATAGAGCCCTCTTGGCAGGTCTGGCAGCTCGCGTTCGAGCTCTTTTTTCGTGTCGATATTCATTTTCTGCAAAACTGAAAGGATAGATTCCATTTTTGACTCGAACATTTCAACCATGCGGGCCATGCGAATTTCGCTGTCAGAATGAGGCTCTATGTCTATTTCCGGTTCTGGATTACTTCTTTTTGCCTCGCGAACTTGAGGCTTGCCGGTCGGAACGCTTGCTGTCTGTCGGTTTTCGATGCGCCCCTGTCGATTGCGCCCGTCTTTTACAGCAATGATATGTGTCAAAAGTTCGTGGATCTGGTTCGTTTCAAGCCCCGATTCCTCTGAAAGTTTCTGAGAATGCGGCTCCTGATTGCCTTCCTGATTCGATCGCAGTCCATGCACTTCCCGGGCCTGGTGAAAACTGTTGCCGGCCTTATACAGGTCTGCATAATTGTTGAGAGCCGCTTTGGCGAGAATGGGAATAGCAGGCTGATCGGCTTTGGGAGGGGTTGCGGCAGGTTCGATTGCCGTCTTGCGGGGGGCTGGAGTTCGGACTCCGGCTTGCGGGCCAGTTTTTTCGGTGCCGTTGATGTTTGAGAATACCGTGCGTGGCAGACTGACTTCTTCTGATGGCATCGGTCTTGGTGGGGCTTCCGGATTGCGGATTTCCTGTTTCTGGCGGTGGCGAACCCCGATTGTCAGTTCAACCATTTCCCGGTGACCGAAACCAAAGTATATTTTGTGGTTAATGCGCTTGGTATCGACTATTTCGAAATTGCCTTTGCCATACTTGCTTTCGGCTTTAAGATTAGCTTCAAAGAAGGTTTCGCCGACAATTTTTTCATATTGCTGAAAACTCATTGTGGTGTCACTCCTCCTTTGAATAATTTGGCAAGTCTTGCAAAAAAGCCTTCGTTGTTGTCGGCCGGCAGATTTTCCGGGGATTCGTAAAAAGCCTGAGAAACTATTTTACGAAGGCCGGTTGCTGCCGGGGACATTGGCGAAAACAGCATCAGAGGCGTCTGCTGTCTGACAGCAATGTGCATGTTTCTGTCCTGGGGCAGGGTGCCAAGATGGTGCACGCGAAAACCCAGGAATTCGTCAGCCACGCGGGCCAGACGCGCATGTATCTGAGTGCCTTCTTCATCGCTGTCGACACGGTTGACCAGAACGGAGACATGGCTTTCGGGGCGTCTCGAGCTGATGACCTTGATGATGCCGTAGGCATCGGCAAGAGCTGTCGGTTCGGTAGTGGTTATGACAACGATCTGATCTGCAGCCTGGCAGAATGAAATGATGCTTTCGCTTATGCCGGCGCCGGTATCGATAAGAAGAAAATCAGCCTTGTCTTCAAGAAAGCGCAGCTGGTTGAAAAGACGGGCTGCTTTTTCGTTTTCGAGTTCGGCAAGTTCGAGAACTCCCGAACCGCCGGCGATGATCTGGATGCCGTGCGGCCCCTGCACCATGATTTCGTCGAGCTTCATGTCGCCGTTGATGACGTCCATCAGACTGTTTTTGGGTCTGATGCCAAAAATTACGTCGATGTTGGCAAGCCCGAGGTCGGCGTCGAGGATGATAACCCTTTGCCCGGCCTGAGCAAGGCAGATAGCCATGTTGGCTACCAAACTGGTTTTGCCGACTCCACCTTTGCCTGAGGTAACCGTAATGGTGCGGGCAATCTTTTCGCCGGCCTTGCGGGGAGTGCGTGCTTCAAGTCTTTTGAAGACAAAAGGCTGAATCTCTTTGCGAGTTTCAGCGATTATGGCTTCAATTGGCTTGATTACAGGATCTGTCATCGTCATTTCATCCCCGGCAATGGATACAGTATGCTTTCGCTGAAACAATAGAGGAAATCTCTTGAATTGCTTTCTATGGCTTGAATCCGGTCTCTGAGAGCGGCCTCATTTTCCGGCGGTAGATATGTGCAGTTAGAAAGTACCATTCCGGCAGTTACCAGGTCAAGTGCCAAAAATTGTTTTGCGACCGTTTTTATCCGGTTGCTGGAACTCTCCTGCGGTGCCGATTTTGGACCGATAAAATCAAGAAGCCCGATCGGGGAAAAATAGCCGGAAAGATGAATGCTTTTTACGGTTTCATAACAGCGCAAAATTGAGTCAGGGTGAGGGGGAACCAGAACGCATATCGCATCGGTTGCATGCAGAAGGCTTGCGCAGCTTGTCAGTTCGCCCGCATGAATGCTTATCCAGACTTCAGACGAACTTTTGAGACTGCGGATGATGTGATTGAGAAAGGTTATTCGCTCTTCTTCTGATTTGTGGGGCAGATCGGCGATGTCTGGCTGCTGCGGCAGTATGGACAGCGGAGTCAGGCCGGCGTTAATTCTCACCGGCACCGGGAAGCGCAGTCTAATCTGTGTCTGCGGAATCGATTCCTTTTTGATGATGCCGGCCTGATCCCAGAAACAGGCTCTGGGCGAATATTGCATGATGCCGGAAATCCAGCTGATGACTGGCGGATACTGAATATCCGGCATTTCAGGTATGATCAATGCTACCGATGAAAATGGCGATGGCCTGATGATACTGCCGAGAAAACTCTCGGCATTGCCGTCCTGGTTGGCCCGAGATGCGTCAACCATCTGTTTCAGTCGTCGCAGCGAAGCTGCCTGGTCGTTCATATCAGTTGCCCTGCAGTGAGATCGATCCTACCGCTTCCAGCTTCACGGTGGCCGGGATTTCCTGGTAAGACAAGACGATAAGTCTGGGTGCGATTCGTTCAGTCAGGCGCTTTATGCTGAGTCTGAGAGATGAACTGCAGAGCACGATTGGTGTGAAGCCCTGATTCATTACATCTTCAATCTTGGCCCTGAACCGTTCGAGAATCTTCTGGGCAGTAGTCGGATCAATGACCGGAGTCAACGAACCGTCGATTTTCTGCAGTGAATTATTGAGCAGCTGCTCGAGCTGTGGGTGAAGTGAGAGGACTTTCATAGCTCCGGTTGCATCGATCAACGGTTTGCAGATATGTCGCGCCAGGCCCTGGCGGGTTATTTCCGTCAGCGAATCGACTTCGTTGACACCTTTGCAGTCTGCAAGAGATTCAAGGATGTTAACCATGAAGCGTATCGAGACGCCCTCTTTCAAAAGGTTCTGCAGAATCTTGAGCAGCGTTGAATGGCTGACCACATCGGGAACAACTTCTTTGAGAATCTGCGGATAATTCTGCTGAACGTTGTCGAGAAGCTGCTGCAGTTCCTGGCGACCGAGAATCTCATGGGCGTTCTTACGGATAACTTCGGTAAGATGAGTGGCGATGACCGTCGATGGATCGACTACTGTGTAACCCGACATTTCAGCCCGGTCGCGCAATGTGCTTTGAATCCAGATTGCCGGTAACCCGAAGGCTGGTTCTTCAACTTCGATGCCGTTCACCTTGCTGGTCACATTCTCGGTTACCATCGCCAGGAAATGGTCGGGCAAGATCTCATACTGGGCAAATTCGCTGCCCTTGATTTTGAAAACATAGGATGACGGATGCAGTTGAATGTTGTCGCGGATGCGTATCGGGGGCACTACCAGGCCCAGGTCGAGGGCAATCTGCCTTCTGATCAGAGTGATACGGTTGAGCAGGTCGCCACCCTGGTTGGCATCGACGAGCGGAATCAGGTTGTAGCCGATTTCAAGTTCCAGCGGGTCGACGGACAGGAGGGATGAAACATCCTCGGGGCCCTTTGCTGCAGCCGTTTCTTCGGCTTTTTTGCTCTCCAGCTCTTTCTGGACAATTTCCTCGTCAGTCTTGTTGGTAACATAGGCCATTGTGCCAAAGACGGCAGCCAGAAAGAAGAAACTCAGCTTCGGCAGGCCTGGAATGAGGCCCAGGAAAGTAAGCATTCCGGCGGCGATGCCGAGAACCTTCGGGTTGCTGAGCAGCTGATTGCTGATGTCGAAGCCGAGGTTCGAATCGGAACTGGCTTTGGTAACGACGATACCCGTCGCAGTGGCGATCATGAAAGCCGGAATCTGCGTGACCAGGCCATCGCCGACCGTGAACAAAGCGTAAGCAGCCAGTGCGTCTATCGGTGCTTCGCCACGCTGAAAAACGCCGATTACCAGCCCGCCCAACAGGTTGATGATTGTGATGATGATGCCGGCAATTGCATCGTTTTTGACGAATTTGCTCGCACCGTCCATAGAGCCATAAAAATCGGCTTCGCGGGAAAGATTGAGACGCCGCCTGGTCGCTTCGTCCTGATCTATGGCGCCTGCGTTCAGGTCGGCGTCAATCGCCATACCCTTGATCGGCATGGCATCGAGGGTAAAACGTGCTGCCACTTCGGCGACGCGCTCGGCGCCTTTGGTGATAACCATGAACTGAATGAGAACGAGAATCAGAAACATGACGAAACCGACGATGTAGTTGCCGCCGACAACGAAATTGCCGAATGCTTTGATAATATCGATCGTTGCGCCCTGGCCGCTAAGAATGAGGCGGGTCGAACTGACGTTGAGCGAAAGTCTGAACAGAGTTGTGATCAGCAGCAGACTTGGAAAAGCCGAGAACTGCAGTGCCTCCTTGTTGTAAATGGACACCAGCAGGATGGTAACCGACAGAGCTATGTTCAGAGTGAGGAAAACATCGAGCAGCGCAGGCGGAAGGGGCACGACCATCATGATGACGACCATGACTACCCCAAAGGCAAAGATAACGTCTTTGCGCTTCAACAGGTCCGCAAAGGGCACGTTGTTCATAAATCCAGCACTCCCTGTCGCCACACCTGCCTCCTGCAAAATCTATGCACCGAAATTCATACTGACTGATTCAAGACTACCCCTGATCAGGCCTGTTATCCGCCGGCAGCACGCTTTTTCATGCGATAAACCTGTGCCAGGATTTCGACAACAGCCGCATAAAGGTCCTGGGGTATTTCGTCACCTATTTCTAACATTTTATACATTTGGCGTGCAAGAGGTTTATTTTCGATTATTGGAATATCGTGCTCCTTGGCTATTTCCTTGATTTTCTGGGCTAACAACCCTGCACCCATCGCTACCAGTTTCGGTGCACTATCTTCGCCTGCGACATATTTCAATGCACAGGCAATATGGGTCGGATTCGTAACGACGACCGTCGCCTTCGGCACTTCTTCCATCATGCGGGCCCGCGAAGCCTGACGCTGTCGCTCGCGGATTTTTGATTTGACGCGCGGGTCCCCTTCGCGCTGTTTGTATTCTTCCTTGATTTCATCTTTGGACATTTTGAGGTTTTCTTCGTGACGCCATTTTTGGAATGCCCAGTCGGCCAGCGCCAGTACCAGAAGAACCATGATGATTTTGATCGCCATTGAAAAAATCAGTTTGAGCACCAGGATCGTCGCCGGAACCGGTTCAACCTGAACCATGCGCATCAGAAAGGGAAACTGATCTCTGATGGTCGCATAAGGAATATAAGCGACGATGAGAATCTTGAGAATCGACTTCACCAGTTCCGCGACCAGTTTCCATGAAAAGATGTTCTGCAGGCCGGAAATTGGGTTCAGTTTATCAATGTCGGGCATCAGTGGCTCGAATCTGAACAGAAAACCAGTCTGCAGAAGGTTTGAGATGACACCGCTCAGAAAAATGCCAAAGAGGAATGGCGCGAGAATCTGCAGCAGCAGCAGTATGAACTGGTTGAACAGAATCAGAGTCCCGTTGAGTGTCAGATCAGTAAAAATCGCATGCGAGAAAGCATATTGCATGTATTCACCGCAGCGCCCGAAAAGGTCGGGGCCTAAATAACGCAACATAAGAAACCCGGTCAGCAGAACGATGACCGAACTCAAATCCTGTGATTTGGGGACATTGCCGCGGTCGATTGCGTCCTGGCGCCGTTTTTCTGTTGCCGGTTCGGTCTTCTCGCCGGCAAAAAGCTGCAGGTCAAAAGGTCGGTCAACAATATTCAATGCCGGCAGGCAAATATGAATGCGGGTTTGTTCGGTTGCTTCGATCATTTCATTTCGCTGAGCAGCAGGTAGACTTTTTCTTTACTGAGATCGAGAAGGAACTTCACTATGTCGTTCAGATACGGCATAAGAATCATCATGATCGTCAGCCCGCCGATGATTTTCAGGGCAAATCCCAGCTGGAAAATGTTCATTTTTGGAACGGTTCTGGCAATGATTCCAAGGGCAACATCTCCGAGCAGAATGATTGCAACAACCGGCATCGAAATCTGCAGCCCGCAGAAAAAAATGGTTTTCGTGTAGAGCATGATTTCTTCAACGATACTGCCGGTAATTGCCAGGCCCGCCAGCGGCACCATGTCAAAGCTTTTAAAGAAGGCTTCGAGAAGAATCAGGTGTCCGCCGATAATCAGGAAAACCAGCGTTCCCGCCAGTTGGAAAAATTCTGATACGATGCCCAGCCCCTGATTCGAAGCCGGGTCGGCCACCTGAACGAAGGAAAAACCTACCTGCATACCGATAATGCCGCCGGCCATGCGCATGACAGCACTGACTATCATGACCATATAACCGAGCGAAAAGCCGAGTGCGAGCTCTTTAACAGCCATGATGCCATATTCGAGAATACTGAGGGTCGGCAGGGTCTGGGTGCTGATCAGATGCGGCAGAATGATCAGAGCGCACAGAGCCGATAATCCGGCTTTGACCTGCATTGGAATGAAGGTCTCGGCGAAAACGGGTGTGTAGATAAAGAAGCCGCTGAATCTGATCAGACCGATCAGAAAAAGCCCAACCGCGTTGAGAAAAGCAGCTTCGGTCATTTCTGCTTACCGTGCAAAAGTCTGCAGCTGCCCGAGCAGCTGGGTGGTAAACAGCAGCAGTCGTGACAGCATCCAGGGAGCCAGCCATATCAGAGCCAGCCCGGTGATCAGAAGTTTGGGGACGAAACTGAGGCTCTGTTCCTGGATCGAGGTCGCAGTCTGAAAAATGCTGATGACGACGCCCAGAACCATGCCAAGTATCAGAACCGGTGATGACAGAAGCAGGCAGAGATAAAATGTCTGCTTGAAGAGCTCGACAAGAGTGTACTCGGTCATGCGTTACCACCGAAGCTGACGACAATTGATCTGATAACCAGATTCCAGCCATCAACCATAACGAACAACAGAATTTTGAACGGCAGTGAAAGCATGGCCGGCGGCAGCATCATCATGCCCATCGACATGAGAATGCTGGCAACTATCATATCTATTACCAGAAAGGGCAGATAGATAACCACCCCCATCTGAAATGCGGTGCGCAATTCGCTGGTAATGAAGGCGGGAATCAGGCTGATGGTGCTGAGATCGCCCCTGGTCTGGGGCTTTGGCCCGTTTTCCATGCCGACAAACAGTGCCAGATCAGTTTTGCGGGTGTGTTTGAACATGAAGTCGCGAATCGGGGTTATCGCCTGATTGTATGCTTCAACGTAATCTATCTGGCGGTCGACATAGGGCTTGAAGCTCTTCTGGTAAATCTGATCAATTACCGGCGACATCGTGAAAAAAGTTATGAACAGCGCCAGTCCGATGAGTATCTGATTACTGGGTTCCTGGCCCGTGCCCAGCGCACGGCGCACAAAACTCAAAACGATTAGCGTGCGCACGAAACCGGTCAGCATAATGAGGATCGATGGCGCCAGACTGAGAATTGTCAATAGAATCAGGATCTGTAATCCGGTGCCGAGCTGACTTCGCTCGCGTGAAGGATCGATCTGCACGGTTATTGCCGGTATGGGAAATGGCGTTGCCTGCCTCTGGATTCGATCGATGCGGGTTGTGTCGTCAAGGTCGACGCGTGCACGCCCTGGTTCCGGTTGTTGTGCCCATACCCCAGTGATAACCAGAAACAGAAACGCCAGAATGACCATACATCGTACGCACGCCATCCGCGGAAGTTTTCTTGTGTGTTGGTGCATTATTCCAGATTCAGCTGCTAAAAATTTTGCAGGGCACAGCTATGTCATATTTTATACAATATGGTGCACCGATGCGCAAGGGAGAAAAATAAAAATTATCTTTCCTTGTCGTCGCCCTGAAGATTGCCGCGTTTGAGCAGCATTTCGTTCAGTTTTTTTATTCTATCCTGTTGCCTGAGCTGATGAATGTTGCCACCATCATTGGCACTTTCAGCTGGCGGGCTCTCAAATCTTTCTTCTGAAGAGGCGACTTTTTCTTCGGGCTGTAGAAATGAAAACAGCCGGTTCATGCCGGGTGAAGGCTTGTCGTATTGAAGCCTGAGGGCATCGAGAGTGTCTTTGTCAGTGAGTTCGGCAAGAAGGTTTATGTTGGTCTCGGTGACGCCAAGTATCAGAACTCGGCCCATTATATCTACAAGATAAATCATCCGTTTGTTGTCGAGAGGCAGAATGCCGACTACTTTGCCAAAAACATTGCCGCCGAAACCGACTTTCTTCTGGATGAACCAGGAGACTCCGAAGGCCAGCAGGATCACGCCGAACAATGATGAAAGAATGCGCAGCGAGGTTCCAAAGGGGTCGGAATCAGTGAACAAAGGCATTGACGCCGGTGCAGTTTCCAGAAACAATGGGACTGCGCTGGCAATCTGGCCGGCAGTCGAGGTGGCGGTCTCTGGAAGCAACAATCCGTCGCCATTTGAGGCAACGGATTGGGAATGAGCGTTTGAGCTGATTAACAGAAAAACCGTTAATACAACTTTGATTAAATTATTGATCACGCCTGGACAGCTTAGCGAAGCGCCTTCTGGACGGCTTCAATAACGCGGTTCGGTTGGAACGGCTTGACGATGAAATCACGCGCCCCTGCCTGAATAGCGTCGATAACCATTGCCTGCTGCCCCATGGCGCTGCACATGATTATTCTGGCAGCCGGATCAAGCTTCTTGATCGCTTTGACCGCGTCAATGCCATTCATTTCCGGCATGGTGATGTCCATGGTTACAAGGTCCGGTTTCAGCTTCTGGTAAAGCTCGACCGCCTCTTTGCCGGTCTGCGCTTCACCAAGGACTTCATAACCATTCTTGCTGAGAATGTCCTTGATCATCATGCGCATGAAGGCTGCGTCATCTACTATAAGAATTGTTTT
>CAYYUI010000077.1:0-22301 GCA_964474705.1 uncultured bacterium | reverse complement strand
GCGAAGCCAACGTGCCGTTCTTCAACATCAGCGGCTCTGAATTCGTCGAAATGTTTGTCGGAGTCGGCGCTTCACGCGTACGCGACCTGTTTGAACAGGCCCGCAAAAATGCGCCATGCATCATCTTCATGGATGAAATCGACGCGGTCGGCCGCCAGCGCGGCGCCGGTCTCGGGGGCGGGCACGATGAACGCGAACAGACCCTCAACCAGCTTCTGGTAGAAATGGACGGCTTCGACAACACCAAGGGCATCATCCTGGTGGCTGCCACCAACCGCCCCGACGTTCTCGACCCGGCCCTGCTGCGCCCCGGTCGTTTCGACCGCCGCATTGTCGTCGACCAGCCAGATATAAGAGGTCGCGAAGAAATCCTGCAGATTCACGTGCGCGACAAACCTGTAGCCGACGATGTCAACCTCTCGGTTCTTGCCCGCCGTACTCCTGGCTTTGTCGGCGCCGACCTCGCGAATCTGACCAACGAAGCAGCTATCCTTGCCGCCCGCAATGGCCGAAAGATCGTCATCATGGCCGATTTTGAAGCTTCGATCGACAAGGTCATTGCCGGTTCTGAGCGCAAAAGCCGCATAATCTCAGAAAAAGAAAAAGAAAATACCGCCTATCACGAAATGGGGCACGCACTGGTTGCCGCATTCCTGCCCGGCACTGACCCGGTGCACAAAATTACGATCATACCGCGTGGTATGGCTCTTGGGCTGACCATGCAACTGCCCGTCGAAGACCGTCTGACGGTTTCCCGTACCCATCTGCAAAGCCAGATATGCATTCTTCTCGGCGGCCGGGTTGCCGAAATGGTTGTCTTCAACGAGCTGACTTCCGGAGCTAAAAATGACATCGAACGTGCCACCAAGATCGCCCGCAAAATGGTCTGCGAACTTGGCATGAGCGACGAAATCGGTCCCCTGCACCTTGGCGACGATAATCAGACGGTTTTCCTGGGTCGTGATTTCAACACCCGCAACGATCTTTCTGACGAAACCGCCCGCAAAATCGATGCAGAAATCAGAAAACTAATCGAATCAGCTCTCGCTAAGGCCAACGAAATTCTCACCGGCCATCGTGAACTGCTCGACAAATGCTCAAGAACCCTTCTCGAACGCGAAACGATCAGCGCTGAAGAATTCAAGGAACTTATCGAAGGCCGCGAACTGCCACCCCTGCCGGCAGTAAAACCATTACTCAACGTAATCGAAGCCATAGAAAACGCTGCCGAGCCTGCAGCAAAAAGCGAACCAGCACGCAACAACAAAAAAGCCGAAGGCGAAAATTACATTAAAGATGTCTGAGAAACTTCGATTTCTGTTCATTCTCGGCACCAGGCCCGAAGTCATCAAGGTTGCCCCGGTGATTTTCGCTGCCCGGGAAACAGGTGAAATCGAGACCCAGATATTGCATACCGGGCAACACCTTGAGCTGGCCGCCGAAATGTTCAAACACTTCCGGCTCCGCCCCGACTTTGACCTCGCGGTCATGCAGCCAGACCAGACTCTTTTTCAGATCACCTCACGCATCACCGAAGGAATCGGCGAAATTGTTTCGCGCAACGACTATGACATGGTTTTTGTGCAGGGCGACACCAGTTCTGCTTTCCTCGGTGCTCTGTGCGCTTTTTACCGCAAAATCCCGGTCGGCCATATCGAAGCCGGCCTGCGCACCCTTGACCGCTACAGCCCATTTCCGGAAGAAATGAACCGTCGACTGGTCAGCCCGCTTGCCAGCCTGCATTTTGCACCCACTTCCAGAGCCCGCGACATGCTGGCAGGGGAGGGGATAGCCCCCAAGAGCATAGAAGTAACCGGCAACACCGTTATAGACGCACTTTTCTGGAGCCTGAAACAGAACTACCCGATCCGGGAAGACATCCAGACAATTCTCGCAGCCCCAGGCCGCCTGCTGCTGGTAACTACCCACCGGCGCGAAAACTTTGGCGAACCGCATCGTCAGGTTTTTGCCGCCCTGCTGGATCTGGTAGAGAGATTTCCCGACACCAGAATACTGTTTCCAATTCACCCAAACCCGAATGTGCGCCGCGAAGCCGCCGCCATGCTGAACAATCACCCGCGCATTCATCTGACCTCACCACTCGATTATCAGAGTTTCATCAGTGCCATGCAGCAAAGCTTTCTGATCCTTTCTGACTCTGGTGGAGTCCAGGAAGAAGCCCCCAGTCTCAACAAACCGGTTCTGGTATTGCGCGAATCCACCGAGCGCCCCGAAGGACTGGCCACCGGCGCCCTGAAACTGGTTGGAACCGATAGAACACTCATTTTACAGGAAGCAGCCGAACTGCTTAGCAATGAACAAAGCTACCGAAGCATGTCACAGGCCACCAACCCCTACGGAGACGGTCAGGCAGGTCAGCGCATCATCGCTGCTGCCCGTAAATTCCTGGGACGCTGAAATCTAACAGAATAACGTGGGAGAAACCCGCATGGCTATTCGTATCGGAATCGTCGGCTACGGAAACCTTGGGCGTGGCGTTGAAAACGCGATAAGACAAACCCACGACATGCAGGCAGTGGCTGTTTTTTCGCGTCGCGATCCTGAATCAGTAAAGCCTCAGACGGCAGGGTTGAGGGTTGTATCACTCAAAGATGTCGTAAGCTGGAAAGATGCCGTCGACGTCATGATTCTCTGCGGTGGCAGTGCCACAGACCTGCCTGCTCAGACGCCCGAACTTGCAGGAATGTTCAATGTAGTCGACAGTTTTGATACGCATGCCTGCATACAGCAGCATTTTGCAGCTGTCGATGCGGCGGCACAGACAGGCGGACATCTGGCAATCATTTCAGTCGGCTGGGATCCCGGTCTTTTCTCATTGAACCGTCTAATTTCCCAGGCAGTTCTACCAGACGGAAAAGATGAAACCTTCTGGGGAAAAGGCGTCAGCCAGGGCCATTCTGATGCCGTAAGGCGACTGCCGGGCGTCAAAGATGCCAGGCAATATACCCTTCCTGTTGAGGCATCTCTGGCAAGAGTGCGTGCCGGCGGGAATCCTGATCTAACAGCGCGGCAGAAGCATCTGCGCCAGTGTTTTGTCGTTGCCGAAGAAGGCGCCGATCAAGAGCAAATCGCTGCAGCAATCAAAAGCATGCCCCATTATTTCGCCGACTATGATACTTCGGTAGAATTTATTACTGAAGCCGAAATGAAGCGCGATCATGCAAGAATGCCGCACGGCGGGTTTGTGATCAGAAATGGTAAAACAGGTGCAGCCGGCGAAAATCTGCATACTGTCGAGTTCAGGCTGCAGCTCGATTCGAATCCGGAATTTACCGCCAGCGTGCTGGCCGCCTATGCACGCGCAGCCTTCAGGCTGAACGTTGACGGGCAAGTCGGCTGCCGAACGGTTTTTGATATTGCACCCGGTCTGCTGGACCCGCGCAGTCCAGAAGAGTTGCGAAACACTCTGCTTTAAAACCCAATCTCCGGCTTTTTCCCACTGTATGGCGCCGGCAGCCAATCCCCCCGGTCTTTCTTCATTCATAGCCTCAATAAAGACCAAAACCAGGAAAACTGCATCCTTAGCGGGCAACGAGCCCGCGAATAACGCCAGGAATAAAATCAGACCATAGCCGGCCCGCACTTTTTTGCTTCGGGCGGGTCGATGCCAGCCTCCACCCCTTCACGCTCTCTTCATGACATTTTCATGCTTTCGTCATGCCTTATTTCTTCATTTGGGTTCTTTTCCGTTCTGGCTTTTTGCGACTTCAGATATCTATCTCTTAGCTCTTATACAAAAGCTCATTGTAAATTACTCAAAACAATGAGATTGCTTCATCGCTATGCCCCCGAAGCGGTCCATTTGTTTACAAAAGCTGTTTTCGGGAGTATTTCGCTTTTAGTGAGCAACTTGTCTCATTCTCTTACGGGGGCGATTGCTTCGTCACGCTGTTCCTCGCAATGACAGATTAAAGCGAAGTTTTCAATACCATTTTGTATAGCTCTTAGCTTTGGCTTTCGCCTTCTCCCTGTCTGCTTCTGCCTGCTTCTGCCTGCTTCTGCCTGCTTCTGACTGCTTCTGACTGCTTCTGACTGCTTCTGACTGCTTCTGACTGCTTCTGACCGCTTCTGACCGCTTCTGCCTGCTTCTGCCTGCTTCTGCCTGCTTCTGCCTTTCTACGCATTCCTTTCTGCGTATTTCTTTCATCGGCATTAATCCAGCGGCGTTCCGGCCTTTCATCCTCTGAATTTCTTCCCTCACAGGCTTTCTACTTGCAAGCCTCATCCTTTGGCCCAGGCTGTTTTCTTCCTCTTCCTCTTCCTCTTCCTCTTCCTTCCTTTCCTTCCTTTTCTTCCTTCTAATATTCATTTGCCTCCCCGTAACCGTCTTCTACAAATTCCGATCCTGGTATTCCTGCTCTTGCTCTTCATTTTCGTCATTCCTGCCTTTGCCTCTGTTCAGGCCAAACTCTCTCGCAGGACTGATCATCAGAATTAGCAACCACGGCATCTATCATCCAGACAAAACCTTTTCATACCTACTTACTTTTCCCTCACTTACCTTTCTCTACCCAATTTTTCCCTCTCCTATTTTTTCCCCTCTTACTTTTACCCTTCCTACCTTCCTACCTTCCTACCTTCCTACCTTCCCACCTCTTCCTACCTTCCCACCTCTTCCTACCTTCCCACCTCTTCCTACCTTCCTACCTTCTTACCTTTTACCTTCTTACTCTTTTGGTTTTCATGATTTTTTCATTTTACTTCTGCCAATATTCCTTCAGAAGTCTACTTTGCATTTCAAGGCTGTTTTATCTGGCTTCGGAAAAACTGTCGCCGAGATTAGAGATTTTTTTCACATGGGGCTTTTATTATCTGTTTATTGATCACCACCGTTTTATTTATCATTATTTTAGTCATCATTTTTTAAATAAATCCACACTAATAATACCTATTTAAAGATAAAATAATCATTATTTAAAATATCGTCAATATTTATTAACTATTTTCAAGCAACATAATCATTTATCAACTCTATAACTAGCTTTATGCTTTTATTTTTGATAAAAGCCAGATTGCAAAAGCGCAAACTACCAGTCGATAACTAAATTTTTGATAATTAAAAATCTACCGAAACCTGCAGTTTGTTGCGACAGGTAACAAGAAAAACTTCAGACCAAACAAAAGCACCCCTGATTTGTAACCAGCATCAGACGCGCTACCAGAGATCACTTGCGGCATAATTGCCGCTTTGGAAGAATCAGGCTTTGCGCGGCCGAAAACAAGCTCACATCTCACCTGGCAACCAAGCTAATTCTTGATTGGAGCTTGATCGGGGACTTGATTTGAAGTATGCAACCAGGCAAAACGGAGTTTTTCGCCAAAGACAGAATTGCGCTTTATTCCCGGCAGACAAAAACACCAGTTTGGATACGACCTCCCAATGCCTTTGTCCAATCCCCATTTCGGGGGGATTATAGGAGGTTGGCAACCGTAGGCAGCAAAAGAAAATGACCAGCAGGTAAAATTTTCCGAGAAAAAACCGGGACATTTCATTGAGAATCAACAAAATGCCTTGAAAAATGCTGCTGGAGGCAGAGCCAAAATATGGCCCGCAGAGACTGACAGCAGGGGTATTATTGCAAACTGCATCAATGAAGGCTCTCGACGTGAAACCTCATCCAGGCGCGGCGATAAGGCACCAGCACTGCTATCCTGCGATAGTCACGCACAATGTCAAAAGGCATTTTCAGGATACGGGAAGAGCGGTTGGCATTAAGCGACAGAAATGTTCTTGCCAAGGCCTTCTCGGAAACTTCTCTCCCCCACAGCAGAATCTTTTGTGAGCATTTCTGTTTATCATTCATCTGACAGACCATTACCGCTCATGCCAATTTGGCTTATCGATAACAGCATAATTAAAGCTCCCTCTAATAAATTATAAACAGGCATGGAGAGAAGACGGGATTGCTTTTTCGGAAGCTTGTGACGAACGAAGTGAGGGTTTGCCATAGGCAAAAGCCAGCTCTGAGCTAATCGCTGTAGCACCCGACAGCATCTATCCTGATGCTGTCGAGTATCGCTGACTTCCTGTCAGCAAAAAAGCAACCCGGCTGATATGCCGGGCCGTCGAACAGAGTCAATTTGGTTTTTGCATGATTCGATAACAGAGAAATACCGTCAACGATCCACGCTTTGGTTGCGGCTGTTGACGGCATTTTGATAACCAGACTTCACATAAATCGGCAAAAAATCAAGGTTTCACATGAAACCGGAAGCAGAATATCAGGCGGGCATAAGTAATTTGAGCGCCTTCTGCTCGGCGTCGGCCAGTTTTTTCATCGCCACTTCGAGTCTGGGGCCGGATTTCTTATCAATAAACTGTCTGATAAATTCAATCAAACGTTCTTTCTGTGTTTCATTGCCTGCAGAATGCGATTTAATAAGAGTTTCAACGTCTTCGGGTTCAACCAGTTCCAGCAAATAGTGACCGGCATCGCCAACAAATTCAGACTTGACCTGTCCATAGGCGGCCAGCATGGTTTTCAGACCCTCTTCATGCGGCATAAGCAAGGCGGCCAAACCCTGAGCATTAACGGCAATCTGAAGACTGTCAGGCTGTATAGAAAGGCTTTTCAGAGCTGCGAGATTTTTCTGGGCAAAAAGGGCATACAGGGCATTGAGACGAATCTCACGCGATTCGCCTTGCCGGGAGGCAAGTTCTTCAAGGATCGCACCGGTCTGTTCGGCAGAGAACCCCCCGAGAGAAGTTGCAGCCATCAAACGAACCTCGCTGGCGCTGTCGTTAAGCAGTCTGGCAATTTCTTCCGGGTTGAGAGCTTCAGCGGCCTTCTGCATAGAGGCAACAGCTGTCTGGCGAACCCATTTATCGCCATGTTTAACACCTTCGTTAATCATGGCAATAAAAGGAAGATTGAAATCTGACAAATCGACAACTTTCAGCATGATCTGGGCAAAATCCGTATCAAGCTTCTGGAGAATCGAAAACGTCTCATTAAGCAACGCTTCACTCATGTGCCGCCACTCAAGGCGCAACTGGCGTATCGCTGCATCCGAAGAAGGGTTTATCAATAATCTGATTACAGCTTCGCCGCCGAGTCGCTTAAGAGCCATCAGAGCCGTTTCTATAAATTGATAGTTTTGAAAATTATCGAGGGCACCAACCGACTTCATCATTAATTTGATAATCGCAGGAATGCCTGAAGTTTCAGACGCCTTAACGACAATTTCGATCGCCTTTGCCAGTCGGCCAGGGTCAGCGTCCGATTCCAGAACTGCAAGAGCCTGTTCTCCCAATTCGCTGACGGCAAAATCCCGATCATCGACCTTTTCGGAGATGTCAGCCACAGCAGAAAGCAAACCGGCTCGACAGCTTTGATCCACTCGCGCCAAAGCTTTTTTAAGGCGCTTGAAAAGCTTAACTCCGCTCTCAGGATGAAAATAGAAAAAATCTTCCAGCTTCTTCACTACCTGCTGCTGCAATTCAACTGGCAACCCCGGAAGCTCGTCAAGCAGAACTGCCAGAGAATATCCCCCAAGATCGATGATATCGCAAACCGCATCATTGAGTTTGCGCCCCGAAATCTGGCGCAAATTCTGAATCATGCCGCGCAAACGGCCCACATTTCTGGCAACAGTTTTGTCTTCAGTTTTTTTCATCTTCATGTTATTCAGGCCCCGGCCCTTGAAAAATTTACTCCTGCAGAGTCAAAAAATGACCAGATCTGCAGACGCGAGCAGTGAAATTTGCAAAAATATTCTGTAAACCAGCTATCAAAGACTGTGAAGCAGGCGCTTCAGCCTCGACCGATCCACATCGCTGATTGAAGCAATTTCTACCAGTTTTTTCGTCTCAATCCTCAGGCGTTCTTTCTGAGAGAAGTTGAGACTGTCTTTGACTATAAGAGCCGGCAATACCGCATAAATTGAATCGCAGTCGATCGCCCGCTGCCAATAGTTCCAGAATTTTGCACTCTTGTTGCGTATGAGAAAACTCATTGCAGCCATCGCCAGCGCTTCAGCATTTCTGGCTTCGTGCTTGAGAACCAGATCAAATTCACGCTGTGCGGCGGTAAAATCACCGGCGAAGAAAAACGCCTTGCCGAACAGCAGGTGATCTTCAATAAAACGCGGATGATAGTCACCAATCCTGTTCAAGTGTTTCATTATGCCCCGGCCATCTCCCGAGGCAAGAGTGAGCTCCACTTTGGCAATTATTTCCACCAGACTTTCCATGCCATCAGAGAAACCCTCCCAGACCTTTAGAGCTTTTCCAGGTTCTCCTTCAAGAATCGCCAGCCTGGAATACCATACGGCCAGCTCTTCATCGACGCAATTTTTATCGAAAAGCTGCTGAAATGTTTTTTCAGCGAGCTCGAGCTCATCAAGCCGCAATGCCGTATAGGCATAGAGAAACAAAGCGTGCGTTTCTCCCGGATGCTCTTTCAGAATGATTTCCAGGCGTCCGGCCGCTCTGGCAAACTCTTTTTCGAACAGATCGAGCTCAGTCAGCGCCAGATCGAGCTCAGCGACATGACCAAGGTCGCGAACCGAATCTTTGAGAATGGTTCTGGCGGCCTCGACATCACCTTTCATCGCCAATGATTTGGCAAGACTGATACGATGCACCGGCTGCCGCGGTCTGGCCATATAAAGTTCAGAGTATATCTCGGCGGCGCGATTGAATTGTCTGGTCTGGAAAAACAGATTTGCCAGTTCATCAGCGATCAGCAGATCCGATGGTTCACGACTCCGCAAAGCCTCAAGTTCTCTTACAGCCACTTCAAGCCTGATCCGGCCATCAAAAAGAGCATCGAGAACATCATATACTTCTGTCTCGAAAGGACTCTGACGCACCGGCATGGCAGCAGCAACCGCCTTCTTTTTCAATACCGGGAGACGGCGGGCCATTTCATTGTATTTTTCCTGGAGGAGACGAGGATCTTTAATAGTTTCCATGCCACGGCTTATAACATCAACAGCTTCCTGGATGTGCCCTTCAGCAAGATGAAGATCAGCCAGACAGACAAGCAACTGCTGATTGGTCGGCTCGATCATGATGGCCCTTTTTAAGGCAGTCATTGCCCGTTCCCGGTTACCAAGCCGCATCTGGCAATCATAGATACCCCTGAGAGGTTCGATTGAATCGCATGCAGCCGTTGAAGCTCGCCGAAAGACCTCGAGAGCCTCTTCGAAGCGCTCCAACATTTTAAGATCACCTGCAAGCTCAAGAAGTGCAGACACATCGCCGGAAATCATCTCGATCAGCCCAAGCATTATGTCAACCGAATCACGATATTTACCCAATGAACGCAAACAACTTGATATCATTTTTTTGATATCATTATCGCCCGGCAGAATAGACGCTGCCTTTTTAAAAACCGTCAGGGCGGCGTCATAATCTTCACGATAGAACAAAGCCTTACCAAGGTTATATAGTGCCAAACTGTTTTCAGGGTCACGCGCCAGAACGGCATGCAGAATTTTTACGGCCCTCTCGGCAACACCCTTCTGCAGACATGCCGCCGCCAGATTCACCTGCACGTCAACATTCTCTGGCTCAATTTTCAGGGCTTTTTCATACTCTTCAATAGCGTTGTCAAAAAGACCACGCTGCTGAAGGTCAACACCTTTCTGAAACAACTCCAGTGCGGCTTCCATCAGAATTCCTCCTGACGTCCGCCGTTTGCGCGCCTGGCGGCGTTATTGTTCTGCTGTTCCTTGAATCGTTCGAGATTGTCAATCATGGCTGAATAGTTTTCAACTTCCTGTGGGGCGCATTCTTTGAATCTGGAATAGGCTTCAAAATATCGATAAAAAATTCTGGAATTTGTGCTGCCCATCTTGTTTTTTGCAATGAACGCCTCGGTGATCGGAATCATAAAACTGTCTTCCTTCCCCCACTCCCATTCGAGAAACGGCGTATCAAAATTATTCAGGTAATCGCAGTAGAGAAAAAATACCGCGTAGGGGTCATATAGAAGACCCATAATTTCTTCAAGGTCTTCTTTTACGGGGCGACGATTGCTGATCGCCTTTGGCAGACCGGCAGTCGCGATTACCGTAACCCCTTCGACAGCCGCAAGGCTTTTCAATTCAGAAGACAACAGATTGCATCTCTCATTAAAGCTCATCTGCTGTTGATTCCGCAGCAATACTTTAAACAGCGGATCAATAATAACCGCAACTTCTCCGCCTTTTTCGAGACGAGTGCGCTTAACATGCTTTTTTATATCATCGATAAACTGCCGACCATTTGATTCATCGACGAGAATCAATCTGCTGCTCATATCAGACACCGTCTTCAGACCGCGACTGCGCTTTTCTTCAAAATCAGGACGGGCACTGTAAGGATTCTTAACATAGTCGATAGGCAGTTCGACAGCCTGAGAAACGATCTTGGCCGTGGTGTCGAGCCGATTGAGATCGAGACTGAAATACAGAACGGTAAGCTCCGGGTTGAGGCAGACCAGATCCCAGGCCAGTTGCGTCGCAAAAGTCGATTTGCCCATACCAACGCCACCGGTAATCAGATAGAATTCTTTCTGAAAACCATTCAACTTCTCCATCAGAATAGGGAAATTGGTCTGCAAGCCAAGATAACTGCGCTTTTTGGCGCGATGATCATCAATTAATTCCTGCATTTCGGCGATATGAGCATCGAGACTTCTTATATAACCGGTGCTGCCCTGCAGAAAAAGACTGCGCAGCGATTGAATACAGCTTCCGAGAACTTCGAAAGCATCTTTGTCGCCATGAATAATGCGTTCGGAAAACTGCACCATGATTTTGTGAGCCTCGGCACGGATATTGCGATCACGAATACGCTCGATTACCGGCTCAATATCGTCGAGCATCGTGATTCCAGGCTGAGAAAAAGGCGCGATAAATAGCTCTCTCACTCTGTCTTCACCACCGACGACATCCAGACAGGTTTTACGACCATGCTGCTGGTTGGTGAGTCTGGCAGTGAGATTCGGCAGGTTCAGGGTTTCCTGGTCTTCAAGAATTTCGAGCATCGTGGCCAGCAGCACCCGGTTTGGTTCCGCTCCCTGAAAATCATTAGGCGAAAAATGGTTTTCGATAAGCTGGCGGCCGATAACGACCGGCTCAAATGCCAGATTTGCCAGAATCCGCTCTTCATCCTGCGTTATTTCACGCAGGTATTCAACAAGATTTGATCTAACATCCATTCGCTTTGCGACTTGTTTTGCAGAAACTTTTTTCGGCACTTGAACCTCCAGAAAATACAGAAGTCTATTCTAATGCACAGTCAGCGCCCTGTCAATCAGCCATCTGCCCTGCAGAACATGGAAAAACCATAATTATCAAGAGCGATCCATTGAACAGAATCCTTCTGTCTGTGCCTGAAAAGGCCCGTTATCATAGGGGTATGGACAGATCACGACTGGAGCATTATGTTTGTATGATTGAATCTTACCGACAAATCAGAGCATGAATTGTCAGGAATTGTTTCTTTTTTACCAATATACTGCAATTCATAACACCGGAAGGAACGATAATGGACTGGATTACCCGCCTGCAGAACTCCATCGACCATATCGAGAAGCATCTGCTCGATAATCTGAGTATCGAAGAAGTCGCTGAAGCGGCCTTTGTTTCCTCCTTTCATTACCAGAGAATCTTCAGCCTGCTCACCGGTATGACCGTTGGCGAATACATTCGCAAACGTAGACTGGCAAAGGCTGGAGAGGAAATATCGGCTTCAGATGGCAAAGTCATAGATGTCGCCCTCAAATACGGTTATGATTCGCCAGAAAGCTTCAGCAAGGCGTTCACCCGCTTTCATGGCATTTCACCGACCGCGGCGCGAATAACTGGCTCCAATCTCAAGTCCTTCAGTCCTCTGGTGTTAAAAATCTCAATTGAAGGCGGTTTTACCATGAATTACAGAATCGAAAACAAACAGAGTTTCCAGGTTCTTGTCATGAGTCGGATTTTTTCTGCTGATACTTCGTCAGCTGAAATCCCCAAATTCTGGGATGAATTCTTCAGAAAAGGGTTTAACAAGATTTCATGCGGCCGCTTCGGCATCTGCTGCCCCCCGGCAAAAGGCAGCAAGGAGTTCAAATACAGCATCGGCAACTATCTTAACGAAAGCAGCGTAAAACAATCCGAAGTTCCAGCCGATTTTGAAATTCTCGATATCCCGGCAGGCACATGGGCTGTATTTCCCTGCACAGGCTCGATGCCTGACAGCATACAAAACTTGTGGAAACAGATATACAGCCAGTGGCTGCCAACATCAGAGTATGAAATCGTTCCGGGTTACGACATTGAATATTATACCGCCGGCGATGTTTCAAGTCCTGATTACAAAAGTGAAATCTGGCTGCCGGTAAGAAAGAAACAATAACCCGCACATGGCCGCCCAGCCTAACTTGCAGCACTCCAGGCTCATGCCCGGAGTGCTTGAACATGAGTCGTTTTCCCAGGGGGCTGTTTCAGACCGCTTGACTTAGCGGCAACTATTTGCTACTTATTTTATAGCATTTTTCTCCCCGGGAAGTTTTATGATAACCAGAGAAGCAGATTACGCCATCAGAACAATAGTTTACCTGTCAAAACATTTTGGCCAAAGCCCTGTGACCACAACCGAGATCAGCGAAAGAATGGAAATCCCTTATCGATTTCTGCGCAAGATCTCACATCAACTGGTTGAAGCCAAAATTGTCGGAGCAACCCGAGGCAAGCAGGGTGGAATATTTCTGCTGATCGAACCCGACAAATTGTCTCTGCTCGATATACTGAAGATCTTCGACGAACGGGCCTGCAATCTCAACATATGCAGCAGTTCCGACGATGCCTGCGGCAGATCTGTCGAGTGCACAGTCTGCAAAAGACTGCGACTTCTGCAGGAAAAAATGCACGCTGAATTCGCCGATATCAAATTTTCTCAGCTGTAAGACCTGTCGCGTCGCCGATCCATTCATGAGCACTGGCCGGGTCAACCATTATGGTGCGCTGGTGAGTGTAAGACACTCTGCCGGGCATGCCGCCGGGAATTCTTTTGACAAAAACGGTTTCGGTGGCATCAACCGCCACCTTGCCGCTGTTGCGGGCAAAGCTGAACCAGGCTGCCAGCACAGCCCCACGCCAAAGATCGGTTTCGGTTATTTCACCTTCAGGCTTCTTCATGATTACATGCGCCCCGGGAACCTCGTTGGCGTGGAACCACCAGTCACCCCGGCGAGCGACCTGAAAGGTCAGAATATCGTTCTGGCGGGCATTGCGGCCAACATAGTAGCGACACCCTTCGATTTCGAATGACGGCCTGATATTTGCCACCCTGCCCTTACGCGAAGCCGGGGCATCTTTAGCAGATCTGGCATTACCGGCATTTTTCTTTTCTTCGATCGGCAGGTCGCTTTCACAACCGGCGTTTTCGGTAAGCCATATCTGTTCGCGCAACCAGTCGATTTCACCATTCAGTGCCTCGATGCGTTTTTCTACCTCGACGGTACCACGCCTGGCTTTCTTGTAAAGGTTGAAAAAGCGGGCGGCATTGGCAGAAGGGCTTTTCGTTCTGTCGAGCTCGATCGTCACCATCTGACCCGTCTGCCAGTCTTCAAGTTCAACGCTGGGGCTTCCGGGTTTGACTCTATAAAGGTTCGCGGTAAGCAGATTTCCCAGATGCTGATAATGTCCGGAATCTGTATACTTTTCCTGAAGTTGTCGCTGCTCTTCCAGAAGTTGTATTTTTTGCCTGAGATTGCGCCCCAGACTTTCAAGAAGACGCTTTCTGGTTTCCGCAAAGCGCTGCGGCCCGGCCTGAAAGTTTTCGAGCCAGTTCATGGCCGCGTTTACCGTTGCAAACTCGTGATCAGGAACAGCCGAAATGTGACCGAGCGCAAAACACGACATGGTCTTGAAGCGCGAATTCTTCAGATAAACGCCGATCGGGCGGCTGGAATTGCATTCACCGCAAATTTCCCTGAGTCTTGCTACACGCATTTCAACTGATTCTGAGCCACTTCTGAAAACAAGTTCGGTTTCAAATTGCGGTGAAATGCCACCAATACGATTTTTCCATTCAGACGCAGGCGCGCCAAGAACGGCGGCAAGACTGCAATCATCAGCCCGCAACGGATCAAGAAGCGGTGGTGATCCAGGTAATTGATAAAATCCGCCAATCAGATTGTTTGAAGTGCGCGAAAAGCGGTCAATGATTTTTAGATCCGAATCGCAGATAAAAACGTCGGCAACCCTGCCGGTAAACTCACAAAAGAGACTGTAGCTGCTGCGGTTGCCAAAAAAACTGTCGATGACGACAAAATTCAACCTGACTACCCGGTCGTAGCGGCCTTCATCTTCTCTGCCGGCCAGAAGCACCTCTACGAGACGGCCATTGGTCAGCAGACGATTCATCGTTCTGACGAGAGAGGTCGAACGCTCGATTTCATGGCATTCTTCTGCAAGACGCAAGCCCTGGCCCGGGTTATCCAGACTGATTATCAGTTCGATCCAGCCATTCCGGCGTTTCAGATGCAGAGCAAAGCTGCGACCGGGCAAATCAACAGCCCGGGCAAGCAGAGGTTTGTCTTCAAGAGAACCGGCAAGTTCGGCAACATGGCGACGCAGCGTGAAATAGTCCATTCAGATCAGGGCATAACCGCTGGAGTAATGATTTTGCCTTTGAACTGCAGAAGAGTACGCGGTGTTTTCAGATCGATCGACCGCCAGGCAAGGCCAAAGTTACTTTCGTCATCCATGTAACCATAAGCCCATAAATCACCGACCTGCAGCAGCGGGCCGAAGAAATCAGGGTCATCGAGCGCAATGACGCCTTTTCCACCACCCGAAAGGGCAATTTTCATCGGTTCGCGATTGGTACCACCGCGAATGGCGGTGAAAGCAAGGGCCCGCCCCTGGTCGCCATCATTGATAAGCGTCGGCATCGATGCTTTGAAACCCATGGGGTTACCATCAGCGCTGAAATAGCTTTCGCCACCGGCAACCCTTGTCTGTTCACGCTTATCAAGGTCATACATATAAATCGTCGACTTTGTCAGGCGGCCGACTTCAGGATCGGAATACTCCGCGATCAGATAGGCAAACAGAGTATTTGAAACCCAGACCGGACGATCGACAACCACAGTAGCGTCAGAATTTTCGCTTGTTTTCAGCCTGGTGCTGTCGACAAGTATTTCCTGTTTCCGGGTTTTTGGGTCAAGCAACACGATCTGGGTGTCGAGTAATGGGCTCTGAGGGTCAGGGGCATAGCGAACGGCAATTCTGGTGCCGTCGGGCGCAAAAGCCGGATTTGCATAAGCACCGACACCGGCACTGATGTCTTCGACTCCAGAAGCATTGCGCGGCATCAGATAAAGCGAATCAGCGCCGGCACGGTTCGAAACGAACGCAATATTGCTTCCATCGACAGATACGGCGGGCATGGAATCATCGCCAGGTGACGCGGTCAACTGATTAACCTGAGATGTGGCAGGATCTACAGTGAAAAGATCGAATTGCCCATCACGGTCGCCTGCAAAAACAATCTCGGCAGCGCCAGCGGAAAAAGCCGGTGCGACAATAAGCAGTGCTGTTATCAGCGCATTCACTATTTTCATATTGCCTCCTGCGACGGTTGGCAATGCACAACCCGCCCAGACAATCTTATCACAGGCGCCCGTCAATTTATATAGCCACAGACAAGCAATTCTTGTAAAGCTGCAAACCTGATGAGCAGGCTTTGCTGCCTGGCGATTGCTTCAGGGCTGCACCCTCTGCAATGACATAAAACCCAAACTTCTTTCTTTATCAGCGATGCGCAGCATGGTAACGTCCGGTCTTAGCGGCATCGCTTTCAGGTGATTATGGAGCACTCGGCCGCTTTCGCCATCCCTGGCTCACGCGGCATAATGCCATCCTGGCAAAAACAAGCGACGCTTATGCAATCGCCTGACCTGCCATGAAACGCACAGAGAGACAATTAAGTAAGCGTTTGCCCTGATCACGTTTTCGATCGGTTGCCTTGTCGGTAGGGCTGTGATATTATTCTGCCCATGGCTTATTATTATATCATTCCAGTTTGCCTGACTCTGCTGTTTGCCTTCTCCTGGGGTCTGGTACATGCACTGCTTGCAGTATTCGACCGCCTCAACTTTTTCTGGGACTGGTGGGACAGACAGCGCAAAGCCTTTCCGATTCTGGTGGGCGTAGAAATCGCTTATTTTGTAGCAATTCTCTACTACATCGTCTACTGGGAACTCTCCGGAAACGTCTGATCAGGCTGTAAACGAAAATCACCCTGGCAACCAGAGTCTGTAATCGTGCCCGAACGACGGTGCGGGTTACCATTTTACGACCAGTCATTTCCCGGTCAGATTCCTGCTGCGATCAGCCGATGTATCAGATGATATGATAGAACAACTCATACCTATTGGCGCTGCTGCTTTATCGGCCCTGATATTCTGGCTTGTCGGCATCTGGCTGACCGGTTCGCAAACCTTTCTGCTCGGCAGGGGCCGTTACGCAGGCGCTTTTCCGCTTGCAGGAGCTGTAACCGGAGCGATCCTGATCGGAAACAATCTGAATGATTCTTCTATTCCGGCATGCGCAGCCGGTATGGTGTCGCTTGCCATACTTGGCTATCTTCGCGACCGCTACCGGGTTCGTTATATCACTCTTCTTCCCTGGTCACTGGTGGTCATTGCTGCGAGTCTGTCATCAGCCCTTTCTGAGCCCTTTTCTGCCCTGCGGGTGCTGACAGGCACGTTCTGGGTGATTTTGATAATTCTTTGCCTGAAGATTTCGGCTCTGGTATATGAAATGCCTTTCATTCTGATTGCAACGACGGCACTTTCTCAATTCATCGTTTTTTCGACCGGCCATCATGCGCCTGCTGTCATCACGGTCAATCTGGCACTGCTGGTCACTTCGATCATGCTGCTGCTCTATTCCGCGACTGGACGGCGCGTATTAACAGGCAGCAGCGGCATTTTTGCCGCCGGATTTCTTCTGGCAGCGGTCTCTCAGCTGGAAGGCTCGGGTACACTGCTCCTGTTCGGGCTCTTCATTCCTTCGATGGTGATTCTCTTTCCATTCGCTCTCATAAGCGCAATGCTGGTCGTCTCATACTTCGGCAATCGACTGCACAAACCCGGCACATTCGAGGAACGCCACTGGTCATGGTCGTTACAACGCGAGAAAACCGTGGTATTTTCCGGAATGATTTTTCTCTGCCTCAACTTCTTTGGCCTGCTGGTCATCGTTAACGCACCTGCTTTCGGCTATTTCGCCCTGTTTTTTCTGCTTTTAGGCGCACTCGTAAGCTTTGTGACCACCTTTGCCCGTCGAGCGGAAAGAAACTCAACCACACCCCCCAAAATTGAAATGCTGGGCATTTTCATCGATGCCGTTCTACCAGCTCAGGTCATCGAACGTATCAGTGACTACCTTGCCACAAAAAAAAGCGGCTTGATGCACATAATAACCGCTGACTCGCTCGCCCTGGTAAGAGCAGGCGAAGAAGAAAGATTCAGATCGGTCATGCAGCGCGCTGAGATGGTGGTTCCCGACGGTGCCGGTATTGTCTGGGCCTCCGACTTTCTCGGAACGCCTCTTCCCGGAAGAGTGCCTGGCGTAGCGCTGGTCGGGCAGATATGTGAACATGCTGAACGCACCGGCTGGAAGATTTTCTGCATCGGCGGCAAACCTGGAATAGCCGACAATGCAGTACAATCACTGAAACAATCATACAACTTCAATGTCTGCGGCGTGGAGCACGGCTATTTTGCCATGGATTCAGCCGAGGAAGAGGCGATAATCAAAAAAATTGCCGCCGCTGCGCCTGACATAATCTTTGTTGCCCTCGGTGTGCCACGCCAGGAATGGTTCATAGCCAAACTGCGCGGTTATCTTACCCATGGAGCAGCAATCGGGGTGGGCGGCAGTTTCGACGTCATCTCACAGACCCTGCCCCGCGCTCCGGTCTGGATGCAGCAATGCGGCATAGAGTGGCTTTTCCGCCTCTGGCTTGAACCGTCACGCTTCATGCGCATGTTGAAAATTCCGGTCTTCGTGCTGCAGATTCTACGCTACAAATGGAATCGCCCCGAAGCCTGAAGCAAGCATCAGGCAGCCTTTTTCATCTGGTTAACCAGCATTCCCTCGATGCTCAAATGGTAATCCAGGTCCGGCCATTCGATTCCGGTGCCGTCGCAGATAAACCTATAGTTGCCCAGCTGCTTCAGAGAGGCGTTTAGCAACTCTTTATACCAGGCCATCGGGGTGAGTATTATTCGCCCGTCTTCGAGTTCAACATGCAGATACTGGTTGTCAACTATAACCAATTTACCTTTTGCTGAAGTAATCATCCCATTTTTTCCCGAACTCAAATCTATGTTTTTATGCAATAACCAGAGCCTTTTTCAATTCTGCCGATTTCATAAAGTTCTTGACTACCCGCAGACCAGATAACTCAATTTTTGCATAACCTTCGCCTTTCATCACATGAATATGCTTAGGCTCATGCTCGTTTGCATAAAAGAAAAATTTGAATCCATCTTCAATTAGAAGAGTTGGCATAACTGTATTATAGATAACGCAGCCGGTAAAAAGCAAGCGGCCCAGGATCGTTAAATGATCCTGGGCCGCTCTGATTGGACTGGATTATTTTTGGGTTTCGCCGGCAGTCTTGGGTTCGTTGGCCTTTTCGGCAATCTTGACCATCGAGGCCTTGAATTCTTCGGCCGGAATCGATACGACGATGCGGGCCATGTCTTCTTTGTTATCCTGAATCTGAGCGCTCTTGAGAATTTCGGTCATTTCAGGAACTGAAGCCACCCAGCCTTTGAAGGCATCGAGGAGGTTCTGCATGGCAGCGGTGAATTTGGGCATTTCAGCCTTGTCGCCGACCAGAGCAGTGAAAACCATGGTGAATTCCTTGTCGTAATCGACGCTGAAGAACGCGGTTTTCATGCTTTCAAGACCGGTAACCGGAACGTTGACATTGGCCTGCCAGTTCGGACCGGCAACAACTGCACCCCAGACCTGAGAATTGGTATCGACCTTTTCGATCATGCCGGCGAATTCTTTGTTGGCGCTGATATTGGCGCCCTTGCCGGCGTTGAGAGTGGCGACCTGTTTGAGAACGTCTTCAGAACCAAAAGCTACGGTGTTCTTGTTGACGAACATCATATTGGCATTTTCGTTGGCAGTGTTTTTAACAGTCTGCATTCCTTCGATGGTGGCGATGGTAAATTTGCCGGCCATTTCGGTATCGCTCTGAACCAGCTCAGAGATCTTGCCGGTATCGAAAGAACCGTCGACGATGATGCCGGAACGTTCACTGGCATCGACAAAAATGGTAACGTTTTTGATATCGCGGGCCGGTTCGATGCCGGCGCGTTTATAGAAGTCAGTATAGCTGTCATTCTGGTTGTTGAGCTGGGTTTCGACAAGAGCCTTGATTTCGGGCTGATTAGCGATCGCAGCAAAATCAAAATTAACAACCAGATAGGCGTCACCCGGAACCAGGGGCAGAGCCGCTGCGGCAAACCCGCAGACAGTGGAAAGTGCGAACAGTGCAACAACGGCAAAAATTCTGAGTTTCATCAAATCGTTTCCTCCTCAACAAATACGTACATTGCTAGACCTGTTAATAGCAGCATAATTCCAGTTGCTCTGAATGTCAACATGACAAGCACAATCCTGGAATGGCGAACAGAATCAGGGGGTTGCCATGTTGGATTCGTCTATTGGAACATTTAAAAACCCGCCGGGCATAAAGCCCGGCGGGTCAGTCGCTTCTTCAACCGATCAGCAATTGACCGGTATCAGTGGCATCAGAACTTGCTGAAAATTTCAGCCCAGAACTGATTGTAATCGTAGTCAGCATTGATACCACGACCGGCAGAGATAGAATTGGTACCGGCAGTCAGAGTGCCGTTGGTCCAACCGGCTCTGGTATGATCGCCAGTCAGATCAAAGTTGGTGTAACCGACTCTGATTCTGGTATTTTCGGTCAGCTGATAGCGATATTCAAAGGTCAGAACAGCAGCCTGAGCATCAGCAACGCCGAAGTTATTCCAGCGGTCGTAAGCAGTATTGTTCTTGGAGGTCTGAGTACCTACAAGGTGATTGGCCTGAGCACCTGCGCCATTCAGATATCTGGTCAGATCATTGCCGACAGTGTCTTTCATTTCATCGAGGAAATGACCGGCCAGTCTGAAATAATGCTTGCTGTCTCTCGGGCGATATTCAGCCTGTGCGTGCAGGTCATACATATTCAGCAGACCATTGCGGAAATATCTGTTGCCGCGGCTGATGTCTTCATATGGGGTTTCAACACCGTCAGAATATCTCAGGTCAGTATTGATGGCCAGAGCGCCAACTGATTCGTCGTCAGCAAAAGTGTAACCGATTTTGCCGGCCCATTCTTTTTTGCTGTCCCATTTGAAGGCCACATGACCCATCCAGCCCTGCATTTCGGGGCTGATGAAAGTTGAAGCTACCCCGCCGACGTTATTGGCGATATCAGCTTCATAATTGGTGTAAGCAAAGCCGAGGTCATAATCCCAGTGACCGTTGTTACCGATCGGGCCTTTTGAACCGAATTCCACGTCATAGCGGCTGTCGCTGGTCTGGCAACCATTGGCATTGGCAAGGGCAAAAGCCGGAACCGGATTGAGAGCGGCATTGTAAAGAGGATGGCGGCGGTTGGCCATATTCGGTTCATCCTGGGCATAGAGGCCAAGATAGAGGTTATGATCGCGATACTTGGTATCGAGGTTCAGGTTCCAGATATTGCGATAATCGGTGGCTGCGTCATCTTTGTAGCTACCGACATGGCGGTCATAAAGAGTCTGGAAAACAACGTCAAAATCACCAACGCGTTTTTCATAGCGAACTGCATCGACATACTGGTTCAGAAGCAGTGAATGACCATGCATAAGCAGTGAGCGGCCGAAAGTGAAATCGCCGCCGAAACGGAACATGTCTTTAATTTTCAAATAGGCAGTGTCGATAACGCTGTCAGTTACAGGATTGGCACCGTTGATACCATTGCGGCCAAAAGCGCCCTGTCGAACAGACTGACCACCGTTTACGTTATCGGTATTGTCAATGAAAACACGCCAGCGGGCCACAGCGGTGATGTTTTCATCGATGTTGGCAGTGAATTTGAAGCGAATCTGGCTTTCGGTCAGAGCATTGTCAGCATTGCCGGCAACGCCACCGTTTACAGGATTCCAGTCATTTTTATGAGTGAGGTTGGTGTGTCTGACCAACATGTCGCCGGAAAGTTTAACCTTTTCCATGCCGCCCTTGGCCATATAATCCTTGATGCCTTCGACGTCTTTTTTGAGCATCGACACATCTTCTTTTACAACCTGCATGTCATCTTCGAGAGCAGTTACTTTAACACCCAGAAGTGCCAGTTCGTCTGCGAATTCGACGGTCAGTTTTTCGAGGGTCTGCAGGTCTGCCTTGGTGACCAGATTTGAACCGATACCTGATTCAAGCATCTGTTCAACATTGGCAAGCATCTTGGCGGTGGTCATGGCCAGCTGATAGCGGGTTACAGTCTGATTGCCTTTGTAGCGGCCATCGGGATAACCCTGGAGGATGCCTTTGGCAGCAAGCTTGTTCACTGAATCATACGCCCAGTGAGAAAAAGGAACGTCAGAAAAAGGATTGGCGCTTACAGCTACGGTCGAGAGAGCCATGGCGGCTGCGAGAATGATAGAACGCTTCATAGTTTTCCCTTCAGGATTTAGATTTTTCCAGACCTTCAGGGCTTCATCTTCGCAAATCTTCTTCATTTTTCAGAACTGCCGCTTTCAGAAAGTTTCCATGTTGCCTTTATGTCTACAGCTTTTCATCCAAACTTAGTAGATCTGATCTGATTCAGCCCCAGGGGCCATTTATATCACTCATTTCAGGTGGGTACTCTTAAAAATGGAACCAGATGCTTTACCTGATATCCATCAAAACAGCACCTTGTACCCAAAGATGTAAAAGTTTACTTGTAAAACCAATACCTGTCAAGAGCAATACAAATTTGGAACCCGTTCATATATCGGCAGACCCGTTTAACTTGTTGAAGTCTTTCTGCAAGAGCATTCCCTTACGAATTCATTCAGCATCAATTTGTGCAGATGCGAGCAAATTCCAGGCATGTAAAAACCCGCCGGGCTTGCGCCCGGCGGGTTAGTTTCGAATCCGTGTCGCCGATCAGATCGGCTTCAGTAGATTAGAAGCGGCTGTAGATTTCAGCCCAGAGCATATCATAGTCGAAGTCGCCATTCATGCCGCGGCCAGCAGAGATCTTGCCAGCGCCGTTGAATTTGAAGGCATCA
>CAYYUI010000076.1:0-23285 GCA_964474705.1 uncultured bacterium | reverse complement strand
AATTAACAAAAATAGTCAGAAAATACTCACCGGTAATCAAATGGAGAATTACTGGTCGATTTCGACCGGGAATCCGGATTCCTGAAGACAGAGGTGGTAGCTCAGCGACTCCAGCTCGGTGGTCAGATCGACATTATGTACCAGAACATTCTCGGTCGAAATAAGCTTGAAGGGGGCAAAATTCAGTACGGCTCTGACTCCGGAAAGCATAACCATATCGTATACTTCTTTGACAGCCTTGGCCGGTACGGTAAGCACGAGAATCTCGATTTCCCGTTCCTTGACGATTTTGGGCAGGTCGCTGATCGGTGAAATCTCGCCGAGATGCTCCAGGGTGGTGCCGATCAGAGCCGGATCTTTCTCGAACAGGGCGCAGACTTTGAAGTTGCGCTTTTCGAAGCCGGTATAGAGCGCCAGAGCGGTGCCAAGGCGACCGCCGGCACCGACGATGCCGACCCGGCGAATTTTCTGCAGGCCGAGTATTTTCACGATATGGTCGCGCAGTTTTTTGACCGAGTAACCGACACCGCGCTTGCCGAATTCACCGAAATAGGCCAGGTCTTTGCGGACCTGAGCAGGGTTGAGCCCCAGTTTATGGGCGAGATCGTGTGATGAAATGACTTTGACGCCATCTCCGTCAAGGCCGTTCAGGTAACGAAGATAGATTGACAATCTCTTGATCGTCGCCTGAGGAGGAGCCAGTTTTGTACCCACCTGAAGAACTCCTTGTCAGATACAGATTTGCTGAGTGATTTTCAACATGTCGGGAACCATGTTTTCATGATTCAGAAGCAGTTTCGTTGTCGGTCGGCAGACTGAGAACTGTCGATTTCAGCTGGCAGCCGCGCAGAAAGTCGGCGCAGCCGAGGCGCCCTTTACCGGCCCGCTGCAGCTCGAGAAGTCGCAGAGCGCTTCCGTTGCCACATGATACCAGAATGCCGCTGCCAGGGCTCTGTGCCAGCAGGGTGCCGGGCTGGCTGCAGTTGTTGCCTTTTTCAGCGATGGCTCTGAACACTTTTATGCGTTCTTCGCCATCTGAAAACCAGGCGCCCGGGAATGGGCTCATCGCGTAAACAAGGTTGCGCAGTTGTTCTGCTGGTCTATTCCAGTCGATTCTCGCGGTCTGTGGCGTGATCTTGGCTGTGTAGCTGGCGGCCGCGTGATTCTGCGGCACCGGCGTGATGCGGCCGGCTGCGTATTCCTTCAACGTTCGGGCGAGCAGAAGCGCGCCTTCACTGCTGAGGCGGTCATGCAGGGTGCCGAGGTCGTCGTCTTCGCTGATTGGCGTGCGACCGACCGCAAGCATGTCGCCTTCGTCCATGCCTCTGCTCATAAGCATCACAGTATTGCCTGTCTCTTTGCGGCCGAGCAGCATGGCCTGATGTATCGGCGCCGGCCCCCTGAATTCAGGCAATATCGAGGCGTGCAGGTTGACCGGGGCAAGGCGGGGAATATCGAGCACTGACTGTGGCAGAATCAGGCCATAGGCGACGACTACGAGAAAATCTGGTGTGAACGATCTGAGAGCTGCAATTTCTTCCGGCGCATTGCGGAAAGTCGCCGGGGTTCTGACTGTAAAGCCCTGCTCGAGGGCATAGGCTTTGACCGGTGTCGGAGCAGGCTTTTTGCCGCGGCCTTTCGGCCGGTCAGGCATGCAGTAAACTGCGGCGATTTCGAAATCAGAATCGCCGGCCAGAGCGCGCAGAGATGGTACTGCGAAGTCGGGGCAACCCATGAAAACGATTCGCAGAGGCTTGGTGGGCATTTACAGGGCTTCCTCGGTCTGCTCGCCTTCGTCTTCATCTTCGTCGTGCAGCGATTCACCCTGCTTCAGAAACTCGAGTTCATGCTTGATCTGGAGCTTTCTGGCTTTGGAAATTCGGTCAATGAAAAGAACGCCGTCAAGATGATCGAGTTCGTGCTGAATGGCCCTTGCAAGCAAGCCTTCAGCTTCTATCTCGTAAGCCGAACCGTCGAGGTCAGTGGCTTCGGCAACGACTTTCAATGCCCGTTCCACTTTTTCTGACAGACCGGGAAATGACAGGCAGCCTTCATCACAGGTTTCTTTGCCGGATTTTTTGAGAATCTGCGGATTAATTAGAACCAGCGGGTCGTCGCCGATGTCGATGATTGCGAGTCTGATGTTGACGCCAACCTGTGGGGCGGCAAGGCCGACGCCCTTCGATTCATACATGGTTTCAAACATATCGTCAACCAGCCGCCGCACGTCGTCAGTGATCTCTTCAACCGGTTTTGACGGTTCACGCAGTGGTTCTTCGCCGTAATGCAGAATGCGGTATTTCATATTGTCTCCGAGGCTGATGAGGTGATTTCAGCTTTTCAGTATAACACAACGACGCGGTTGTTCAACAGGTTTCGTGAAATTCTTAACAAACTGTCAGATCATGAAAAATGGATTGATGTCAATGCTCAGGCGGGTATCGCCAGGCTTTTTCAGCTGCCGCGTCACTTCGCGGGTTACGCGGGTCAGGGTGGGCAGGTCGGGCATTTTCAGCATCAGCTGGAAGCGGTAGCGATCGTTGATTTTTTCGAGCGAAGCGGGCGCCGGGCCGAAAAGATTCGCGGGATCGACTTCGGAGCGCGCTGCGAACAGGTCACGCAGACCGGCAGCCACGGTCTGAGTTCTCTGCTGATCGCTGCCAGAGATAATGAAGGAGGCGAGTTCGATGAAGGGTGGAAACAGCGCTTCCCGGCGCATGCGCGCTTCCTCGGCGAAAAAGCCGTGGTAGTCTTCAGTCAGGGCATGCCTGATCGAATGGTGCTCAGGGCTATAAGTCTGCAGGATAACGTCGCCTGGTGTGTCGCCGCGCCCTGCTCGCCCGGAAACCTGTGCCAGCAGCGAAAAATTGCGCTCTGAGGCTCTGAAGTCAGGCACGCGCAGCAGACTGTCGGCGGCAAGGATTCCAACCAGCGTGACATTGGGAAAATCCAGACCCTTGGCAACCATCTGGGTGCCGACGAGAATATCTATTTCACCCCGGCCGAAACGGTCGAGTATTTCTTCCATGCTGCCCCGGGTTGAAACACTGTCAGAGTCGAGGCGTTGAATTCTCGCTGTCGGAAAATAGCGTTTTGCCTCACTTTCGACGCGCTGGGTTCCGGCTCCGAAGAATTTGATGGCACTGCTGTTGCATTTGGGGCAGATTTCCGGCACGGTCTGCATTTCGCCGCAGTAGTGGCAGCGCATGATCTGACTGCCGGTATGATAAACGAGTGATACATTGCATCTGGGGCACTGTACAGCCTCGCCGCATTCCCGGCAGAAGACGAAGCTCGAGAAGCCGCGGCGGTTGAGAAAGAGAATCGCCTGTTTGCGGTCGGCAAGAGTTTTCTGAATGGCTTTGCCCAGGGCTTCTGAGAAAATAGACCGGTTCTTTTTCGCTACCAGTTCCTGGCGCATGTCGACGACCCTGACCCGAGGCGGCAGGCGGTTGCTGACCCTTGAATTCATTTCGACGAGATGATAAGTGCCGCGCGAGCAGTTCTCGAAAGAGTCGATGGTCGGTGTTGCCGAACCCATGACCAGCTGTGCTCCTTCGATTTCGCAACGTCTTATCGCCGCTTCACGGGCGTGATAGCGCGGCGGATCACCCTGCTTGAACGAGGGCTCGCCCTCTTCGTCAAGAATGATGGTGCCAAGCCGTGGCAGAGGTGCAAATATCGCCGAACGCGCCCCGACTACGACCGGGCAGAGGCCGCGGCGTATCTTTTCCCACTGATCGAAACGTTCGCCGTCTGAAAGTTTACTGTGCAGAATGGCGACCCGGTCACCGAAGCGATCGGTGAAACGCTTCATCATCTGCGGTGTGAGAGAGATTTCGGGCACCAGAACGATGGCAGTTCGGCCCCGGTCAAGAATTTCGGCAACCCAGCGCAGGTAAACCTCCGTTTTGCCTGAACAGGTGACGCCTCTGACCAGCACCGGCTTACGGTCGGAGGCATCAGCGGCTTTGATGGCGGCGATAACCCGGCTCTGATCTTCAGAAAGCGCTGGTGGTACCTCTGCTTCCCGGCGATAATATTCTTCAGTTGCGACAAGGCGCATAACCCGTTCTTCTACTTCGATCAATATCTCTTTCTTTTTCAGCTGGCTGATCGGCGCACTGCTGACCTGGGCGGCCCGCGCCAGCATTGCCGCGGTCGGGGCAGTCGAAAAGGTATTCAGCGCCTGAATGGTCTGTTTTTCTTTTGGCGTGAGCTGGTCGATCTGGATCGGTTTATCGGGGTTGAGACGCAGAACCGTTATCAGTTTCGGCCCCTGGGCCGGCTTTATATCGTGAGAAAGCTCGATTTCACCGACCTGAAGCCAGTTGTTTACCGTTGACGGCGCCAGACGGAACCGGTCGCGAAAACTCTGCAGGGGAACCCATTCGTTGTCGGCCAGCCATTTGAGGGCTTCATGCCCCTGCGAGCATGCCGGGCTGCATCTGATCAGCCTTATTATACTCTGCTTGATGCCGCCTGGCAGCATGCAATGCAGAACTTCTCCGACATTGCAGACGCAGTCTTCGGCCAGGACGCGGGCCAGCGTCAGCAACGGCGCCGAAATCAGCGGCAGCGGGTCAAGAACTTCGCCGAGCGCGACGGTTTTAAAATCAGGCTTCTGCTGGTGAACCCGGGTGACATAGCCGATCAGTCTACGATTCTGCACCGGAACGACGACGCGGGCCCCAGCTTCAGGCACTTCGCGCCCTTCGCCGAGATGATAGGTGAGGGTGCCGTCGCCGATCGGGTCCGGAAAAGATACTTCGACAAAAAATGTCATGGCTTTTCTTCGCGTGCCAGGCAGTTCAAAAGGTATTCTGCCAGTCGCGAAAAACAGCATTTGCCGGTGACATCCGGTATCAGCCGGGTGCCATGCCTGTCGATGACTGTCAGTCCGTTCGGCAGGCGTCGAATGAAAATATGCCGGGAATCAGGTTTGGCAGGCGTCTCCGGGCCGACGAAAACGACACGCAGCCCCGCATTTTCTTCAAGCTCGGTAGCAGACGGGCAAAGTCTGCCGTCAAGGTCAATGCCGGGCCCGTCGTAAGCTGAAATTGCAATGTCAACCTGCCCGGAAGCTTTGCTCAGGCTTATGTTGCTCTTTTCAAGAGCATTCCTGAGCCGATGGACCCAGGCGGGGCATGGTCCGGTGACATGGCGCAGCGCTTCAGGCACCGCATAGATGATCGAAGCCGACCGCTGGCGATTCAGGGCCCGCGCTGCCATTCTGGCGGTCAGGTCGGCAAAAGTTTTCTGAAAAAACTGTGGCAGTTTCATCTGCTGAGCCGGCAGTTCACTGATAACAAACCGACCGAAGTTGTCTGACTCTGTGGGAATCTGCTGGCGGTTCTGCAGAATACTTATCTGTCGGCAGCTGCCGAGAATATAATCGACCAGCGGGTCGGCGGTTACGCCACTCAGCAGTTGCTGCTGAAAAAGCGTTGACGGCGCGACGACCACCGCGGCATCATATTGCAGCCCGGCAAAAAACCAGCCGGGTTGATGCGTCGCTGTAAAAGGCGAATGCCCGCAAATCTGTTTGAGAGGCGCTTCGGCAACCCAGTCGCCTGAATTGTCTATCAATGCTGCGCGCACCTCAGAACCGCCATGTGCAAAAAGCATTGCCAGCTCAAGCGCAAGCGTGCCGGCAATGCCTTTTCCAAATGCAATCAGAACGCGGGTTTTATTTGTCCTTGTCCTTGATTTCAATTTCCAGAGCCCCTGAAGCGATTTCTTCCATGGCGATTTTCACATAATTTTCGTCGAATTCTTCAACCAGGCGCTTTTTGCCTTCGACCAGCATTTTAACGCGATTGGAGATTGCCATCACTGCATCGTATTTGTTCGGAATCTTCTGGGTGATTTCAGTTCTCGAGCGGAATTTCATTCGTCAACCTCCGTGGAATCAATTTCAGAATCTACAATATCATCATCATGGCTTTCGCCCATTTCATGACTAACTTTTTTGCCGAGCATGCGCATCGCCGCAGTTTCAGGGTTGATGGCCGAAAGAATCACATGGTTCGATTCGGTCACCACAATGGCGCGGGTCTTTCTGCCGTAGGTTGCGTCAATCAGGCGGCCCTGTTCCTTTGCGTCTTCCTTGAGCCGTTTGATCGGCGCAGAGCCAGGGCTGACGATTGCCACGATGCGATCAGCCACCACTACGTTTCCAAAACCAATGTTCAGCAGAAGAGCCTTCATACTCCGCTCCTATTCTATGTTTTGCGCCTGTTCTCTGATGCGTTCAATCTCACATTTGATGTCGAGAGCCAGCTGGGTGATTGCGACATCGCTGATTTTGCTGCTCAGGGTGTTGGCCTCGCGGTTCAGCTCCTGAACGAGAAAATCAAGACGCCGGCCGGCCGGCTTATCTGAAGTAAGAATGTTTTCCAGCTCTTTGAGATGGCTGCCGAGGCGGGTGATCTCTTCACTGACGTCACTGCGGTCAACCCAGAGGGCAATTTCGGTACCAAGTCGTGTCTCATCGAAACCGGCTTTGCCGGCCAGTTCTTTGATTCTTTCGGTGAACTTTTCGATGAACTGATTCTTGAACTCAGGAAGCAGCTGTTCGATCTTCGCGATCGTTTCTCTAAGATATTGGCTGCGTTGCCGCATGTCTTTCGCCAGGTTCTCTCCTTCACGATTGCGTGCTGCAATGAAATTGTTGACCGCTTCGTCGAGAACCGGCTGAATCCTTTTCCAGAGCTCTTCGTTGTCGGCCTGTTTCGAATCGACCTTCATGACGCCCGGCAGAGAAAGCAGTCCGTCAAAATCAACAGCGAGATTCTTGCCGGTTTCCCGGCAGATGTCTTCGTTGAGGGCGATAAGCTTCTTCAGCAGCGGACGGTTGATGATGACTTCCTGGTTCGGGTTGTAATCGACAACTTCAAGGTGCAGATACACCTTGCCGCGGGAAACCCGGTTGCCGAGATGCTGCCTGATGAGCCCATCAGCCCAGTTGTAGCCATATGGCAGATGTGTGTCGATCTGCAGGAAACGATTGTTGACCGACTTGATCTCGACGCCGATGCGCCCGGACTCGTCAGTGAAAGTTGCACGCCCAAAACCGGTTAAACTTGAAATCATAGGCAAAAATTATAACCCAAAAAAAAAATACTTTCAACAAAAAACCCGCTATTGTCTACATCGGTTGAGAAAGCGGTAGAGTCTGCGCGGCTTCTGCTATAGAATGGAAACGATGCAAAAAATTACCAGGGCTATTTATCGGTCGATCTGCGCCTTTCCCGGCGCAATCATTGCCGTGATCATTGCCGCCTTCATTTTGAGTTTCGGTGCTTTCGCCCATATCGAGGTCGACGAAGACTTCGAGTCCGGTATCAGTGACCCGCTTGCTCGCAGCACCCGTGATGCCTGCCGTCGTCATTTCGGTCACGAGCAGGCGGTTGTCGTTGCCTTCGAGATCGGCAAAATCGATCATGGTTCTCTGCTTGCCGTCTGGGAGCTGGTTAACCAGATTCACGACTGGCCAGAAGTCGGGCAGGTATTGTCGATTCTCGACCTGCTGCGGCCATTTCGTCGGCGTGATGAGTTCGCCGCCTACCTGAAAGATTTCCGTATCAGAAATCTGATCGAGCTGTTGCAGAAAGATCAGCTGTTTCGTGGTTTTCTCGTCTCTGCTGATCTTACTTCGCTGCAGATCGTGGTGGTTCCCGATATTCAATTTCCTGATTACCGCAGGAGTCTTTATCTGCATCTCAGACATCTGCAGCAGAGCCAGGCCGGCCGGTTCAATCTGCACATCACTGGGTTTCCCTTCATTCAGGAGCGTTTTTTCGAATTCATTGTCGAAAACAACCGGCGGTTTCTGACCCTCGGTTTAATCTGCTGCGCGGTGCTGGCCTGGTTTCTTTTTCCTGACCCGCTGGTGCTGATTACGATACTGCTGGCAGTCGCTGCCCCGACCTCGCTCACTTTTGCCCTGTATTTCATGAACGGCAACAAGGTCAACCTTTTTACCTCACCGATCATTCCTTTTGCCCTGATCATCTCGCTCAACGAAATTATCTATCTGGTCAGTTTCTTCGTCAGAGAAAGAAAAAATGCCGTTCAGAATTACGAAAACCTGCATCGACAGAACTTTTTCCGGCTGATTCGGCCATGTCTGATCAATACCCTGACGACTCTTATCGGCTTTTTGTCGCTGTATCAAAGCCCGTCTCCCAGCATCAGACTTTTTTCACTCTATACTTCACTTGCCTGCTTTTTTGCCTATATCGTTACCTTTGGTCTGATATTTTCCCTTTTTCGCCTCTATCAGCCGCGGTTTTCGTTAGGTGACCGTGTTGTAACGCGCCTGCCGCGTTTCTCAAGGACTGTTCGCAACCTCGTTTTCAGACATCCGGGAAAAATCCTTATGGTGTCAGCGATTGTGGCATTGCTGGTGGTGCCTGCGCTTTTGTCTCTGCAGAAACGCAATGCGCTGACCGATAATTTTTCTGCAGCTGATCCGCTGGTTGTTGCGCAAAAGTTCATCAACAGCAAATTCTGTGGCCCCGGCTATTTTCAGGTGATGATAAGCGACCCCGGGTTGATGGCTCCGGAGCGCCTGGCCGCCATAGATGAACTTCAGCGGCGCATCGGCACCATCGCAGGTGTCGACCGGGTTTTTTCGGTCATCGATCTGATGCGCGCCTTCAACCGGCAGTTCACCGGCGTTGACCAGCTGCCGGCAACATCTGAACTGGCGCGGGCCATCGTCGATTTTTTCTCGCAAAGGGGGATTTCTGATCTGCTGGTTGCGCCTGATTTTTCGACAACTCTGCTGAGAGTGCATACCGGCTTGACCGACGACTTTCAGATCGAACTCATGCGCGAAAAAGTTCTGCAACAGACGGCCGGAATCATGCCTGCCGGCATGCAGGCCGATGTAACCGGTGATCTGTATCTGAATGCTCTGTTGCAGAAAAATATTCTTGTTAATATCACCTGGTCTTTTGCTGCTGCGGTTTTAATGATCATTGCGGTTTTTTATCTTGTTTTTCGCAGCGTTTTCATCGCTTTGGTCGCTTTGCTGGTGAATTTTTATCCAATTTTAACCGCTTACGCAGCCGCCGGTCTTCTCGGGTTGCCGCTGAACCCTTCTACTGCTGTCGTCGGCTGTGTAATGAGCGGTTTGATTGTCGACGATACTCTGCATCTGCTGACCTACCTGCAGGAAAGCAGGCAACCCTCGGCTGCCAGGAAGGTGCTGGCGGCAATTCGCGATCTGGCTGTGCCGGTAGCCTCTTCTTCGTTTCTGCTTATGCTCGGCAATGCCATTTTTATTCTCAGTACTTTCAAGCCATTTACCTATTTCGGTCTGATCGGTACTCTTGTCGTTATCATCGGTCTTGCCGGCGATCTTCTGGTGTTGCCGGTTCTGGTGCTGGCATTTACCGAAAAAAAAGCTGCGGTTTCCGCAGAAACCGCAGCCGTCTGATTAAATTTTATCAGCTTTTGAAGATGGAGTTGAAGCGGCGGTCCTGCATCATCAGCGTCAGCAGCAGTGATGAGAACTGATACTGTTCTTCCTTGCTCGATCCGAGCCTGATGTTGAAGACGCAGGCATCACCATTGGCAATAATGCGGTTGGATTTCATCGATACCATGTCTTCTTCAGAAAGCGCTTTTGAAGATGTGTAGGCAAGCCAGGTCAGGAGCATTTCCTTGAGCTGGCCGGCTTTTTCTGCCGAGGCACAGCGGAAAATCATGCTGATGTCGTAGGCATAGCCTTCGCCATCGCGGCGGGCATTGATATCATAGGAAAATCTGGAAATTTCAGCCAGCGCATTTTTCAGCTGCTGTTCCGATCTGGCCATTTCTTCGCTGTTGCGGAAAGCTTCCCGAGCAAATATTTTTTTGAATTTTTTGCGGGTTTTAGCGGCGAAGCCTTCATAGCGGTTTTCGAAATTGCGGATTTCGCTTCTTTCCTGGTCGATTGGGGCAAAAGTTGAAATGAAGCCGACTTTCTCTGGTTGAGAAGCCGAAACCTGGGTTTTTCCTTCGAGAACTGCGATTGTTTCGGTGATGAGAGAATAATCGCCGGCAGGAACGGTTGAAATGATAGTGTGCCCGGGCAGGCTGGTAATAACAGCTTCAGCCTTTCTGAAAGCAAACGGAAAAACGCGGGCGTTTTTGCCGGCAATCAGCAGGTCGGTGGTGGCCGGCACTGTTTGAACCAGTTTCTGAGCTTTCAAAGTGGTGAAATAACGTTCGTAGCGTTTCCCGGCGAATTCCAGGAACTTCGCGGTTTCGATGTCGCCTTTGAGAACGAAACAGATATTCAGCTCGTCGGCAGGCATTTCGCGGGCAACGATGGCGTAGCTGAGCTCAGATTTAACCGGATCGGGTATGCCGGCCTTGCGGAAACGTCTGTCGATGACCTGTTTGCCGATAACCTCAGTAATGCCCTTGCCAAGATCGAGATCATCTTCGAGAAAGCCCGAAATCTCATGAAGGTTGATCAGGCGCATATCGCGCGGATCGTTCACCAGAGCACAGGGTTCGGCCCAGAGACCTGAAGCGCAGAAACAGAGAGCCAGAACTAAAAGCGTGCGGATTTTCACAAATGGTACTCCTCAAAAAGATTTGCGACCTGGCACGTCTTTTAAACTACACCATCCGACCTGCTCAGTTCAACCTTGAATTTCTCCGGCCGCATGTTTATACTCATCTTTAGCTGATTTTTTTATACCACATTCTATATTCTTCCGGGCCGGTGGTCTAGCTTTCCGCATCTTGTTTACGTGCGTGGCAGGAGAATTGTCATGAAAATTTTGCTGGTTCTGCCACACGGTCCGATTCACAGGGCCGTTTCCGGTTCATATAAACGGGCGCTGCGTTATGCTCCGTTAACGCTGGCAACCCTGGTTTCGCTTATTCCTGCCGATCTGAACCCGGAAGTGAGAGTCATCGATGAAGGGGCGGATGTCTGGGACCCCCGTTCACACCTGGATGTCGACCTTGTGGGCATCAGCTCGATGACCGGAACGGCACGACGCGGCTACGCGATTGCCGATTTCTTTCGCCGGCATCGAATTCCTGTAATAATCGGTGGCATTCATGCCACTCTCATGCCTCAGGAAGCAAAACTCCACGCAGACTGTGTAATTACGGGCCTGGCCGAAGATTCATGGCCCCAGGCGCTTCGTGACGCCCGTGCCGGTCGCCTGCAACCTTTTTATCACATGCGACCTGACTTCGACTGGAGCGCTGAACGCCGCCCATTTCCAGACCGTTCAATTTTCGACCCCCGAAAGTACGTTACTGTGAACTCGATCGAGGCGACACGCGGTTGTGCCCATCGCTGTTCTTTCTGCGCTGTAGCGACCGCCTGGAACAACCGCTATTTTACTCGACCGGTCGACGACCTGATCGGTGAAATAGAGACTCTGCAGGGCAATGAACTTTGTTTTCTCGACCCGAGTATGGCCTGTAACCGGGAGTTTTCCCTGCGGTTTTTCAAAGCACTGCAGCCACTTAAAAAATGGTGGGTCGGCTGCGCCACCATCGATGTCGCTCACGATGCCAGTTTCCTGGCCGCCATGGCGGCAAGCGGTTGCCGCGGTCTGCTGATCGGTTTCGAGTCGGTGTCACAACAGTCTCTTCAGGAAGTGAACAAACCTTTCAACAAAGTGACTCAATATCGGGAAGCGGTTAAAAAACTGCATGACCATGGCATTGGTGTGCAGGCCTGCTTCGTGTTTGGCCTCGACACTGATGATCGCGATGTTTTCAAACGCACGGTCGATTTTATCTATGAATGTGAGATAGATCTGCCACAGTTTTCCGTGTTGACGCCATTTCCCGGCACCGAAGTCTTCGCGTCTCTTGAAAGTCAGGGGCGGATTATCGAACGTAACTGGTCATTGTACGATGCCGAGCACGTTGTTTTTCGTCCGAAAAACATGTCGCCCGAATATCTGCAGCGTGGGCTGATCTATGCCTGGCAGCACGCTTACTCGCTGCGGTCGATTTTCAAACGCCTGACCGGTTCCCGTTGCCTGCCTGCCATTGCCATACCTGCCAATCTCGGCTACAACTTCTATGCGCGCAACCTGTCACGGTTTACCCCGGAACTTATGGCTGACGAAGAAGTAATTTTCTGACCTGCGGCGATTTTGCAATTTGTTGTGAATTCGGTTAAACTGATGCGCAAGAGTCGATGTGCCGTAACCAGAACACTCAACGGCCGGTTTTTTGAAGGGTGATCGTCTGAGTATCCTGATGTGAAGGTGGAAACATGAAGCTTCTTCTGCCCAATGCCAGCGTGTGTGACTGCTTAATCGGAACCAGCACCGCATGAAGAAGAGATTGACCCTTATCATGCCATCTATTGGCCGAAAGCCAGGTCAGAATTATGTTGCGACCTGGCAGATGGAACCTCTGGTGCTCGCGGTTCTGGCAGCTCTGACCCCTGACGACTGGCAGATAACCATTCAGGATGACCGCATCGAACCGGTCGATCCGACCGTTCCCGCCGATCTGGTCGGTATCACAGTCGAAACTTATACTGCCCGCCGGGCTTACCAGATAGCTGCCGCTTACCGGAAACGTGGGGTCAAAGTGGTAATGGGCGGTTATCACGCCAGCCTGTGCCCGGAAGAGGTTCAGAAGTTCGCCGACGCAATCGTTGTCGGCCCGGCTGAAGGCGTGTGGGCAAAGGTTCTCGAAGATGCCGCCGCGGGAACGCTGCAGAAACGCTATGACGGCACGTTCGATTTCCCCTGGCAGGGAATTTTGCCGGCCCGCGAAGTATATGCCGACAAAAAATACCTGCCGCTGGCGCTTGTAGAATTTTCCCGTGGCTGTTCGCACCATTGCTCTTTCTGTTCGATCACCGCCTTTGCCCGTGGCCGTCATTATTTCAGGCCGCCCGAGGAAGTCGCTGAAGAAATCAGGCGCACCGGCCAGAAGATCGTGTTTCTCATTGACGACAACATCGCCGCCAATCCGCAGGCGGTTTTTGCTCTCTGCCGTGCTCTACAGCCTCTAAAAATTAAATGGGTGACTCAGATAAGCGTAGAAGCCGCTGCCGACCCGGATTTAACCAGGGCCCTCTCCGCTTCCGGCTGCGTTGGAGTGCTGATCGGCTTTGAATCTTTGCGCTCTGACCTGCTTCTGGCTCTTAACAAGAAGAGCAACGAATCGGTCGAACTTTATGAGAGAGCTCTAGGTGAGCTCAAAAAGAACCATATCTGCGTCTATGCCACTTTTCTTTTCGGCGTCGATGGCGACGATACCAGTTCTTTTGCACGCACTCTCGAGTTTGCGCTGCAACACCAGTTTTTTCTCGTTGCCTTCAACCATCTGGTGCCCTTCCCCGGAACCCCGCTCTATGCGAAACTTGCCGGGCAGGGGCGCATGCTCTACGATGCCTGGTGGCTTGAAAAGAGTTTCCGGTTCGGCCAGGTTCCTTACCGGCCGCAGATGCTGTCGCCTGAAAAGCTTGCCGAAGCCTGCCGGCATTATCGCCGACGTTTCTATTCGACCCGATCGATCGTCAGGCGGGCACTGGCGCCTCAGACCAACATGCAGAGTCTTTCTACCCTCATGCTTTTTCTGACCCAGAATTATTACGGCCGGCGCGAAGTTGACGAAAAGTTCGGCATTCCCCTGGGTTTTCCAGAAGACAATCACCTTCTGGTCGATCTGAATATTTGAGTTACCGCGTGCCTGACGCCGTCATCGATAAAAAAGTCTTCTTTTCACAGGCCGATACTGAGCCTTTGGCAGAAAGCCTGGCTGATATCGACGCCCAGATCAGGCAGCTGGGCCTGATCTGTCAGATGCCGGCAGACTTTCTCGGCCTCGATTACCGGAACGAGCCTTCGTTTCTTGCCTCATTGGCAGCATTTGGCAGCCGGCACGATCTGGTACTGATCCGCCCGCCCGGTTTCACTGCACTTGCCGGCCTTGGCATCAGATCGGTCAGGTCTTCATACCTTGGCGGCCGGCCCGCGTCGATCGGTTATCTGCACCATCTGCGTTTTCATCCCAAGATTCGCGGCGGTTCTTATCTGCTGCGTGGCTATAAAGCATTCCGGGAGATTTTTCGCGACCAGCCTCTGCCGGTAACTCTGACTTCGATTCTTGCTGATAACCAGTATGCCAGGCAATTGCTGGAAACCGGGCGTGCCGGTGGAACAATGCCCGTATATAAGCCGATTTCACGTTTTCTTACTGCGATGATTCCTTTGTCAGGGCCTGGCAGTCGCTGGCCCGAAAACAGGCGGCCGCGCCGGGCTGATAATCGTTTCAAAATACGGCTTCTCGATGCCGGTGATCTGCCAGACCTGCACAACCTGTTTGCCAGAGCCGGATCACATTATGACGGCGCACCTTGTCTTGATTTCAGAGCTTTTCCGGGGTTGCGTACCAGAGATATGCTCGGAATTTTTGACGGCCCGGCATTGGTTGGCGCTTCCGGGGTCTGGAATCAACAGCATTTTCGCCAGATCATCGTCACCCATCTGGGTTCATCGCTGGCATTTCTTCAGAAATGCTGGCGCTATGCTCCCGGCATTTTCGGTGCCTGTCCGATTCCTGATTGCGGCGATCAGGTAAATTTTGTGCTTCTCGACCCCTGGGCAATCGAACCGGGCCGGGAAATTGAAATTATGCCGCATCTGCTTCGGGCTGCTTCCAGAGAGGCCAGACGCCGGGGTGCCATGTTTGCGGCCATCGGCATGGCCGAAGCATACCCGGCAATCGCTTCTCTGAAAGCTGTATTTTTTATCCCGTACTGGAGTATCATTTATCAGGTATTCTGGCCGGAAAACGGCAGTTATGATTTTTCCGGCCGCCCCTTGCATCTTGCCAACCTCGGAGCTTTATGAGCAGCGAAACAACGCCTGACAGAGCCTTGACCGGCCGTATCGAGCTGGTCAATCGTCTCGATGCCGAATTGAAAATGCGCATGTTTGAACTGATGCACTCTTTCTACCAGGTTGAAAAGTCGGCTTTCTTCGATGATCTGCAGCGCAAAACCACCGCGGTACTGCTCGAAGACAGTGCAAAAGTGCTGCGCGGCTTCACTTCGGTCGCTCTCAGCGATCTCGAGCTCGATGGCAAAAAGCTGCAAATCATGTTCAGCGGTGATACGATCATTCACCCCGATTTCTGGGGCAGTTTCGAACTACCGCGCGTCTGGGGAAAATTCATGTTCGAGGTGCTGCAGAACGCTGGTTCAACGCCTCTTTACTGGTTCCTGCTCTCCAGCGGTTTCAGAACTTATCGCTATCTGCCGGCCTATTTCAATGAGTTTTTTCCACGCTTCGACCGGCAGACTCCTGCAGCGATGCAGAAAATTCTCGACGCCGCTGCCTGCAGGCTTTATGGCGATGCCTACGATGCCGGTTCCGGCATTGTCAGACTCAAAAACCCGACGCCACTGCTTCCGGGGGTAAGTGACCCCTCGGAAGAACGCCTCAAAAATCCGCATATCGCTTTCTTTCTTCGAAAAAATCCCGGTTATGATGCCGGCGACGAGCTTGCCTGCATAACCCGGCTGCACCATGAGAATTTTAAACCCTTCGTGCACCGCTTGCTGAAAGAGTGATGCAGCCACAAAATTTTGTCTGTTTCATGATCCAGGGGGCCTGGATGGCTGCCTGCTATCGTGAAGCCGCGGCGTTTCGCCGCGCCGCAGGTGATCATTGCGCAGCAGTGCAGGCAGCTACCCTGCGTCGAATACTGCAGAGGGCGGAGTCTGCCTCCTACGGCCGGAAATATGGATTCAGTTCGATACGCAGTGTCGAAGAATATCGGCGCCGTCTGCCGGTTAATGATTATGATGATCTGAAACCCTGGATAGATCGAGCTGCTGCGGGTGAACCGTCGGTTCTGACCGACGAACCGGTGCGGCTCTTCGAAGAAACAAGCGGCACCAGCAGCGGTGTCAGGCTGATTCCTTACACTGCCGGTCTGCAGCAGTCTTTTAATAGGGCTCTGCACCCATGGCTTTTCGATCTGCACGCCAGTTATCGAAATCTCTGGGGTGGGCCGGCCTATTGGGTCGTGTCGCCGCGCCAGTCAGAACCACGGCAGACGTCCGGAGGCGTTCCGATAGGTTTTGCGGCCGATTCTGACTATTTTGGTGCCTGGGCCCGGCCTCTGATCAAATTGCTGACCGTGGTTCCCGAAGAAGCCGCAAAACTGTCGGACCCGGCAGCCTGGCGCTACGTTACTCTGCTTGCTCTGCTGAGACAGCCGGAAATGCGGCTTATTTCGTTGTGGAACCCCACTTTGTTTACCTCACTGATCGATTCGCTGCCTGAAATGGTGTCGCTGCTGCTCGAAGATCTGCGGGCCGGCACCTGTCGGCCGCCTTTGCCCTCAGGAAGCCCAGGCCCTGAACTGCCAGTCTGGCGGGCTCGACCTTCTGAAACCTGTGCTTTCAGACTCGAGCGGGCTGGGCAATTTTTGCGGGCTGGCGACCGGTCAGAATTCGCAAGAACTCTCTGGCCAAAGCTGGCTCTGATTTCGAGCTGGTCTGAAGCAGAAGCTGCCGAGGGAGCGGGGTATCTGCGCAGCTTTTTTCCTGACGTGATTTTTCAGACCAAAGGCATACTCGCGACTGAAGGGCCGGTAACGGTGCCAAGGGTTGGAGCGGCTGCGCCGGTGCTGGCAGCCAGGTCAGCTTTTTTTGAATTTGAAGCCGGTGAAGAGGGCAGGGGAGAAATGCTGCTCGCTCACGAACTGAACCCCGGGCAGCGCTACCGACTGGTCATGACTACTGCAGGCGGGCTTTACCGCTATCGCCTTCACGATATCGTCGAAATGCGCGGCTGGTGGCATAATCTACCCTGTCTGGCCTTTATCGGCAAGGAAAACTTTGTTTCCGACCTCTGCGGCGAAAAGCTGGCATCTGAGCATGTCAGGGCAATTCTCACGCGACTGTTTGGTGCAAAAACCCATGCCTGGCTCGCACCTGAAAAACCCGACCTGCCGAAGCTCCCAGGCTACTTTGCCTTTCTGCCGGCCGATGAAGTCAATTGCAGTCTTCTGCGGCTGGAAGATGATCTCGAAAAAGCGCTTTGTGAAAACATCCATTACCGCTGGGCCCGTGAGGCAAGGCAGCTCGCACCGGTCACAATCGTGCCGATGGCGGTTATTGCGAGAGAAAGCACCCGTCTGCGCCTGCAAAGACTCGTCGAACTGGGCCGCACCATCAGCACCGCCAAACTTTCAATGCTCGACAAAACCCCCGGCTGGCATGCCTGGCTGAAACAGGCGCTTCTCAGTTGAGGCCGGCTTGACATCTGCGGCACCCTTAAATACGCTTGAAGTAATTTCTGATTGCCTGGGAGCCTTATGCGCTGGTTCGATACCCATTGTCATCTTGACCGCCTGCCGCCTTCATTGCCGGCAGAAGAGGCGCTGCGCCGTGCCGTCGCTGCCGGGGTCGACCACATTCTGGTGCCAGGGGTGGCGGGCTGGCCGCGACCAGCCTGCAAACCAGACAATGAAGTCTGCATAATGACTGCCTGGGGTGTTCATCCGGCTTTTATCGACCAGATTGTTCGCCCGCCTGAGGATGCCCCGCCCTGGCAGTCAGGTCAGGCATTGCCCGCGGCAATTGGCGAATGTGGGCTCGATCGCCGGATTGTATCGCCAATCGAACAGCAGGAAAAAATATTTACCTGGCAGCTGCAACTGGCACGGCAACACGCGCTCCCGGTGCTTGTTCATCGAGTCGGCAATATGCAGCGGGCTCTCGATCTGTTGCGCTCGGCTGGTCTGCGGGCCGGGTTTGTCATGCACTCCTGGTCGGGTTCGGCCGAAATGGCTGCAGTCTTTGTCGCTGCCGGCGGACTGATTTCTCTTTCGGCCTCATCATTGCGAAATCCGGAAAAGCTTCGCAGGCTTTTTGCCGCTGTGCCTCTTCAGGCACTGCTGCTGGAGACTGATGCTCCAGATATGCCGCTGCCGGGCTGGCCGCAACCATGCAACGAACCGGCCGCCCTTCCGGCAATTGCTGCCGGAGTTGCCGAAATTACCGGGATCAGGCTTGAAAAACTTTCTGAAATACTGTACACAAATTCTTTGCGTGTTTTTGGGCACCATCCGGGAATTTCTGGCTGACAGCCGGATGTCGCTAGTTGCCCGCAGACTTCCTCGATATTGTTAAAAGGATTTCGCATGGATAACCGCTTTCATCGCACCGACCTGCTGCTGGGCGAAGAAGCCAACAATAAACTGGTTCGCAGCCATGTTGCCGTTTTCGGCCTCGGCGGGGTTGGTTCTTATACTGCTGAAGCCCTCGCCCGCGCTGGTATCGGCGAGCTGACCATCGTCGATTTCGATCAGGTTAACACTACCAACATCAATCGCCAGAATATTGCGTTGACCAGTACTGTCGGTCGACTCAAAGTTGAAGTGATGGCCGAGCGCATTGTCGAAATAAACCCGGAATGTCGGGTTCATGCGGTTCAGGCTTTCTTCAGCGAAGAAAACAGTGCCGAACTGCTGAAAAAAGAATTTTCTGCGGTTGTCGATGCCATCGACTCATTCAACCCCAAGATCAGACTGATCGTTGATTGTCTGCACCTCGGATTACCGTTATTTTCAGCAATGGGCGCTGCAGGCAAGATCGATCCATCCCAGGTGCGGGTCGGTGATATCGCCGAATCGAATATCTGCCCGCTGGCACGCCGGGTGCGCAAAATACTGCGCGGCCATGACATCGAAACCGGCTTCAGGGTCGTCTATTCGATCGAGCCTCCGATCATGCCATTTTCCCATACAATTGTTCCTGCAGATCAGAAGGAACCCACCCTGGTGCGTGGTCGCGAACGCATGATTCAGGGAACGATCAGCTATATGCCGGCAATCTTTGGTCTGACTCTGGCCGGCATGACCGTTCAGCATCTGACCGGCTTCAGAACCGCCCGTGAAACCCCTGCTGGTCTGGCAATGCAGCAGGTCTGAAGAGAATCGTCGGTCTGTTGGGGCTTATTCTTCGGCCGGGGCGAACAGTTCCAGCATCTGCTCCGGAAAAATGTTCTCCGGGCGGGCCTTGGCGTCGATAGCGAGTCTGACAAAGCGTTCTTCCCAGTCGATGTCTTTGAACTGACGGCGCAGCAGTGGCAGAGCCATCTTGCGGCGCTGGTTGAAAAGAAAGGAAGCGCCTTTCAGTGCCTTGAACCGCCGCTGTTTATCGAGCTCGCCAAGTGTTAAAGGTTCGAGGATCAGAATGGAACTGTTGATCTTCGGGGGCGGAGCGAACGAGGAGGGCGGGTATGTGCCTCCCAGCGTGGCTCTGGCAAAAAACGCCGTATGCAGCGAGAGAAAGCTGTATTCGCTGTGGTTGCATGGCGCCGCCGCTTTTACCGCCACTTCCTGCTGCAGCAGAAAAACCAGACGCTCAGCCTGTGGCCCGTTTTCAAGAAATCTTCTGATGATCGGAGTGCCGCAGTAATATGGCAGGTTGCCGCAGACGAGCAGCGGTCTGCTGACAGCGGGCAGAACTGTGTCGGGCAATTCGAGAAAGTCGCCCCAGGTAATTATGGCCTGCGGAAAATCCTTCTCGAGCGACTCACGCAGGCGCTCGTCGATTTCGAATAATTGCAGCCCGGCTCCGGTTGCAGCAAGCCGCGCGGTCAGGGCTCCCTTACCCGGGCCGATTTCCCATATCTGGTGCTCGGGAGTGGCTGCCAGACGTGTGATAATCTCAGCGGGTATCCGGTCATCGATGCAGAAGTTCTGCCCGAGAGACTTTTTGGCTCTGATAAAATCCGGCTGCCGTAACGCTGGTTTATGCATCCGGGCCATCGGTGTCGTCTTTCCAGAAATCTTCGCTTTCTTCGGGCCGGCGTTCGACATCGCGCAATACTGCGAAATATTCGTGCCGCACGGTTTTTTTCAGCGAACTGCCCTGAATGAGCTGCAGCACCTTGACAGTCATTTCGCGACGGGCAAGCTTGATCTCGATGACATCATCGCTGGCAATTTCACGGGTGGGTTTTGCCACTGCCCCGTTAACTGTGATCAGGCCGAGTTTACATGCTTCATTGGCGAGGGCGCGGCGTTTTATCAGGCCGGTAACCTGCAGATATTTGTCCAGTCGCATAATTTACTCCGGTTGCGTTTAAAGCAGACACGCCCCGGGCATGGCCCGGGGCGTGTGCTGGGTTGGATCAGAGAAGATTGAGAACTTCGGGGTGGCGAACCACGTAAGCCTTACTGCTCAGGCCTTTGACAAAGTAGGACCAGAGTTCTTCCTGGTAGTCATTGCGCAGCTTTTTCTTGAGCTGTGAGGTGACTTCAGGAGTCAGAGAGGCTTTTACGCCCGGAGTTTCGTTTTCTTCGAGCATCGCGATTACATAACCGTAGGGAGTGTTAATCGGGGCGGTGAACTGGCCTTTGGACAATGACCAAACGGCTTTGTCGAGTTCTTCAGACAATTGACCACGTTTAACCGGGGCCATCTGGCCGTTGCGGCTTGCGGAGCCGTCGATCGAGTATTTTCCGGCCAGCAGTGCGAAGATTTCGCCCTGATTCAGGCGGGCGTGAATGTCCTGGGCGAGCTTTTCTTCGGCAACGACGATCTGTCTTATTTTGCGGGTGGCAGGAACGTCGAACTGATCGATATTGGCTTCGAATTCCTTCTTGAGGTCTTCTTCGGTGGGTTCGAGGGTGACGAGCCTTTTGATCTTGGCCTTGATTTCGTCGAATTTTTCAAAGCGATTGCCTTCATAAGCGGTCACTTCGACAAAATGCCAGCCGAGTTCACTCTTGAAGGGTCCGGCGACCTTGCCCTGCCAGGCATTGTCTTTTACCAGAGTCATCAGCTGCTTATGGACCTCAGGCAGATAGGTGCGACCGTTGTCTGAGAACTGACCGGCGCCATCAGAAAGCTGGTAACTGGAAAAGCCCGGATTGGCAGAGATGGGCAGCGGCCCGAAAGAATTCTTGCCTTCCTTTTCGTCCTTTTTGACGGTTTTGGCAAGCTCAGCTACCGATGCGGTCGGGTTGGCAGCTCTGATCTTTTCTGCTTCAGCCTGAGCCAGTTTGTTCTGACCTTCAATTTCAAGAATACCGCGGATGGTCTTCTTGAGTGAGGTGGTCAGACCGAGCTGCACAGGTTCGAGAACCTTTTCGATTTTGAGGAGATGGTAACCGCCGGCGGTTTTGAATACTTCGCTCATTTCCCCGATTTCAGTGGCCGCCAGGGCAGTTTCAACTTCTTTGCTGATGAAGCCGCCGCCGTCGCAGAGCTCGTCACGCAGTATCGCCTGCTGCTCGGCGGAATAATCTTCGGTTACTTCACCGGTGAAGAATACTGGAAGAACACCGTTGTTTTTGCGTGAAGCGCCGACCGAATAAAGCTTGACCAGGTTGGTGAAAGTGTCGGTGCTCTGGAAGACCTTCTGTCTGGCAGTCTGCAGGGTTGATTCAGCTTTGATTTCGGCCTGTTGAGTCTTGATTTCTGCTGTCAGTTCGTTTTTGACTTCTTCAAAAGCTCTGACCTTTTCAGGAATGCGGTTCTCTACCTTGATGATGTGGTAGCCGAACTGGCTGCGTACCGGTTCGGTGACTTTGCCGATCTGGGCCGCAAAGGCTGCATCTTCGAAAGGCTTGACCATGGCGCCGCGACCGAATTCACCAAGGTCGCCGCCCTTTTTGGCGGAACCGGTATCTTCAGAATGCTTTTCGGCCAGCGCGGCGAAATCTTCACCGGCATTGACCTTCGCATAAATAGCATCGATTTCAGCCTTGGCGGCTGCAAAAGCAGCTTCTTCTTCAAAGGCGGCTGCAACATTGAACTGGAAACTGGCACTTCCGTCTTTTACAATCAGAGTAGCTGGTTTAGCACCGCTGTCAGCCAGAATCGCTACCTGACCGTTTACAGCTGCCTGGCTGGCAGCTGTAAATGGCAGAGTGAGAGCCTTCTGGGCCTTCTGCATGCTGGCGGCATCTGGCACAATTGTTTTGCCATCAGCAGTCACCAGGGCGAAAGTATCGAAATCGAGTTTGGCGCCGGCTTTGAGATTGGCTACGCCGGCATCGAACACGAAGAGAGCTTTGCCTTCAACTTCACTGCTGGCAAAATTGCGCAGGTTGACCTTGAACGCGTCGAAATCGTGGTCGAAGGTGTTGCGCGGCTTGATCAGAATGTGGCGGGCCTGCACCTTTTCAGCAGTGCGGAACCGTTCCATGTTTTCGCTGTAGGCAGCGCGCAGGTCTTTTTCGCTGACGGCAATGGCGTCGAGATATGCCGGATCGGTATGTTTGATGAACATGTGCGAAACTTCATAGCGTTTTGAACTCATGAAATTGCTGCGGTTGCTGTCAAAATGGCTTTTGATCTGCTCTTCGGTTACTTCGACCTTGCCGGCAAAGTCAGCAGGAGAGATCAGCAGGTGACTGAAGCTGATCTGGTCGTCTTCCTTGAAGCGATCTTTGTTGGTTTCATAATAGTTTTTCAGGAAATCTTCAGTGGCGCTGGCCGGCGGAACCGGTGCCATAACCTGCTGGGCGACTGACTGGAAAGTGATCTGACGCAGACGCTGGTTGCCATATTCTTCGACGCTGAGCCCTTCCTGACGAAGTTTTCTGTCGAATTCAATCGGAGAAATCTGCTGGCGATCGCTTTCTACCAGTGCCTGGGCAGTGACCTGCGGCTTGATGTTGCTGGCCCGGGCAAACAGATCGAGCAGGGCCATCGAGATCAGGCTGTCGAGAGCCTTTTCCTTGAGCATGTTGCCGTAGAATTCCTTGATGCCCTCGGGCATCTGCTGAAGCTGCTGGTATTCGGGCGTATCTTTTACCATTCTCCATACCGATTTCACGTCGATAACGGTGGTGAGAGAGGCCCCGGCGGCCGGATATGAAACATGAACGACGGGCAGATTTGCTTTGTCCCGAAGGCTTGCCGGCATGGCGTTACGCGACGCTTCAGCCTTGGCTTCCGACTCATCAACGCGGCGTTTGCGTTCTTCCTGCTGCTTGATCGATCTGCTGGTGCCGTAGCCGATAACGAAAATCGACCCGACAAACAGAATTACGGTTGCCCAGATAATTTCCTTGATGTGTAGTCTGAGCCATCGCATTGACATAAAACCTGGATTGGACATGCTGCCGTCACCTCTTCAGTCTGTCTTGATAAATACTGCCGATGCGCCCCTGAGAATAGCAGGGGTGACCGGGATGGTGGATTATATCACCACCTGTTTACCACTGTCAAAGTTAATCTATACATAACCGGGCAAACGCTTATTTAATTGTCTCTCTGTGCGGCTTCATGGCAGGTCAGGCGATTGCATAAGCGTCGC
>CAYYUI010000075.1:0-23423 GCA_964474705.1 uncultured bacterium | reverse complement strand
GTACGGTGGTGTGAGAGGACAATGGGTGAAATAATCACCCATTTCCTACTCGATTACAGCAGGTTGGCAATTTTTAACATTCGGGATGTTGTCACTCATGGTAAGACCGGTTCGCAATCAACAAACGCCCACAACTCTGTTTGCATGGTTCAATGCCAGAATCAGTGCGGTCTTTGGCTTGCCCGAAGATCAGATGGCAACCTGCGTGCCGGCAGAAACACTGCAGTGCCTTGGGGCCCCGGCGGCTCTTATTGAAACGTTTGCATCTCTCTGTGATTGCGAAATAATTCTAAAGCAGATGAAAGATGGGCCGGTGCCTGATTTAGAACAGAGGGAGCGGAAAAGGAAGCGGAGCACCGGGCAGTTCTATACCCCGGAAGCACTGGCAGAGAGACTTGCCGGGCTGGCCCGCCTGCGACCTCATTCAATGGCAGCAGAGCCGGTCGATGTGGCAGAAGAAGTCAGTCGGGTAAGGGTTCTAGACCCGGCCTGCGGCGATGGCAGTTTTTTGATGGCAGTCGCCAGGCGTCTTTGTGAAGACTGCGATTGCCGCGTCGCTTCGCTCCTCGCAATGACGGGCTCGACACATGTCTGCCGCAGTAACGGGGGCAGTGAAACTAATGAGCTGAAAAAATTGTCATTGGCCGGTTCGTTCGCGCTCCCCCGACTCACCGGCACTTGGCCCTCCTGCCCTTCGCGAGCGCAGCGAAGCAATCGCAATCTACGCAGGCGTTATTGCTCGATGACCGCTTCCTCTACTATAGCGGATGGTGAGAATTGTTATTGCGAGCGCAGTGAAACTAATGAGCTGAAAAAATTGTCATTGCGAGCGCAGCGAAGCAATCGCAATCTACGCAGGCGTTATTGCTCAATGACCGCTCCCTTCACAATGACAGGCAGGCATCGTTTTCTCGACTGTCTGCATGGATACGATATCGACCTGCCGGCGCTTCTGATCTGCCTTGCCCGACTTATTTGCGCATTTCCAGGTCATGGCTGGCCGACATTGGTGCAGCGTGATTTTCTGCTGGAGCCGCCGAACCTGCCGTTCGACCTGGTGATCGGCAACCCGCCATATCGTGTCAACCTTGACGAGTCGTTCAAAACGAAGCTTGCAGATCTTTACAATACCGGTGAAGGTGAGAAGGATTTATATACCTTCTTTCTCGAGGGCGGTTTGCGGGCCCTGGCGGACGGTGGGCAGATGATCATGCTGACTTCGCACACCTGGCTGGTGAACCATCAGTGCGGCATGATAAGAGAGCATGTTTTCAGGCAGCACCGGGTCACCGATCTGCGTCTGCTGCCGGCCCGCTTTTTCGCCAGCGCTCCGGGGGTTCTGCCGGTGGTCAGCTTTGTCGACAAAGCTGCCGATAGTGGCAGCCTTAAGATTTTTTCGGATTACAGCGAAGAAAATGGCTGGCAGAGCGAAATTTCTGCGCCGTCCGCAAGCTTTGTCGATGGCAGAGGGTTGCGCCAGGCCATTGTGCCCGAAACACTGCGGCAGGCGTTTGCGATCATGAATGGTTATGCAACCAGACTTGGTGATGTTGCCCGCATTGGGGTCGGTATTCAGGAATCTTTGCAGCGCGAAGGTTCTGTGTCTAAGCATGTCGGCAATGTTAAGGCCAGTGAGCGTCACCGCCCGGTGTTGCGGGGTCGCGAAGTGACAGCATTCGCGATCAAATGGGAGGGAAACTATATCGACTACGGCCCGCATCTGGCTTATGCAGGCAGCGAAGCGGTATTTTCCGGGCCCAAGATTCTCTACCAGAATATCCGCAACGAGAAGCTCAAGACCAGGCTGGTAGCAGCTTACGATCCGGGCGGGTTTTTTCCGAAGAATTCGCTTTCCTTCATTCTTCCGGAATCAGATGACTATGACGTGTTTTTTATCCTCGGCCTGTTGAACAGCCTGCCGGTGAATGCATGGTTCAGCAGTCAGTTTCACAGCTTTCACATCACGGTTACTCAGGTCCGGCAGATTCCATTGCCACCTTTCAGCAAGGCCATGTTTGCTGCCGTTTCTGACTGTGCCAGAAAATTGACGCAAGGTGTGGCCGGTGAAACAGACGAAATGCTTCTACAGCTGAACAAGGCAGTTTGCGGCTGCTATGGCTTTCGCGAAGACCCGGCAGAGCAGCTGCAGGAATTTGATAAATTTCTTGAACAAGCAGCGGGCTTATGATAAATTATTAGCACTCACGGGTTAGGAGTGCTAACCGTTAAACATCACAGGAGGAAAGGTTCGATGCCAACCTATAATTATCGCTGCACAAAGTGTGAAAAAATCTTTGATGCCTTTCATTCAATGATGAGTACGGAGCCGCAGCACTGCCCCGAATGCGGAGCCCCGGGAAACAAACTGCTGTCAGCGAGTTCGGTTATTTTTAAAGGCTCCGGTTTTTATTCTACTGATTACCGCGATTCGGGTTATCTCGAAGCCAAAAAGAAAGACGGCAGCAACGGCAATGCATCGACCGGCGAAACTAAGACGACTGCAAAAACCGACACTTCAGCCCCGACGACAGCTCCTGCTGAAACTCCAGCAGGTGCAAAGCCTGATGCAGCAGCTTCTGCAGCCAAGCCGGCTGCGACTGCAACCGCCCCGGTGGCTCAGGCTGCCTGATAATTTTTCGATTTTCTGCACGACCAGGGCAGGTGTAACGCGCACCTGCCTTCTTTATTTCTACTGTAAAAAAATCATTGTTCTCTGCCGATTGCAGCTGATGATGAACAATTCTATGACTATTCTCATGACTGGCGCAAACGGTTTTGTGGGCAGAACGGCTGCGTCATGGCTTGTAGAGCGTGGCTACCGGGTAGTTGCTGCCGGCCGACATGCTCCGGAATCTGCAGGCGTGGAATTCTCGCCGATATCGAAAATCAACAGTTATACCCACTGGGGTGAAGCTGTCGCCGGAGCAGACGTCGTCGTTCATCTCGCCGGTCGGGCGCATCAGATGAATGAGGGCGCCGATGATTACCAGTTATATTTTGAAACCAATCTAGATGGTTCGGTGAACCTGGCACAGCAGGCAGTAAAAGCCGGCGTCAAGACCTTTGTTTTTATCAGCAGCATCTCAGCGATGCTGAGCACCTCCCATGACGAGCCTTTGAACGAGAATTTTCCATGTGCTCCGGTTCACCCTTATGGTTTGTCGAAGCTGAAGGCCGAAATCGAGCTCAAGAAAATAGCTGCCGCTTCAGACATGAAGCTGATTATTCTTCGTCCTCCGTTGATATATGGCCCGGGCGTAAAGGGCAATCTGGCAAGTCTGATCAGGCTGGTGCGCCGTCTGCCTCTGCTGCCGCTTGGCGGTCTGACCAACCGTCGCAGTCTTCTCGGGGTCAAAAACATGGCATCGGCAATAGAGGCTGTGATTCTTTCTGAAGTGGCTGCCGGCAAGACTTACCTGGTTTCAGACGGCGAAGACATTTCGACTTCTGAACTGGTTGCCAGACTGGCAAATGCCTACAATCCTTCATGTCGACTGTTTTCACTGCCGCACTGGTTTTGGAAACTGACCGGACGCATGCCTGGTCTCGGATTGAGGGTTGCCAAACTTACGGGTTCTCTGTCTGTTGATTCGAGTCTGATTACTCGAGAAATCGGCTGGAAAGCGCCATTTTCAATGGTGGAGCAGCTTTAAAGATTGCCAATGCCTGCCATCATTGCTGCCGCAATAAACAGAAGCATGTTGACGGTCACGAAGAAGAGAGTGATTTCCAGGTGTGAATAGCCCTTCTGAGCAGCCTGCTGATATAGATGCTGCCGATGTGGTTCCCAGAATTTTTCACCGCGCAGAATTCTTTTTATCAGTGTAAAAGAAGCGTCAAACCAGAAGAGGGCGAGAAGCAGCAGATAGGTTGAGAAGCCGCCGTTCCAGCCAGCGCCCGACCCAATGGCCAGGCAGCCGAATACATAACCAAGAAAGCCGCTGCCGGCGTCTCCCATAAAAATTTTCGCCGGTGGCCAGTTCCAGAAAAGAAAGCCCAGTGCAGCGGCTGCGGTGACCCAGGCGACGGTAAGCGGAGCCAGTAAACCAAGGCGACCTGATATATAACCGGCTCCCAGTGCGATTACCACTGCCTCGGCACCAGCCAGACCGTCAAGCCCGTCCATGAAATTGTAGAAATTGATCGACCAGGTTACCCAGAATACCGCAAACAATTTGACTGCGAGAGTGGTTTCAGCCGGTGTCAGCAGATGAACGGCAAGGATAGCGGCGATAATGTGGAATACGATGCGGGTTGAGGCTTTCAGTGAGGATTTGTCGTCCAGCCAGCCGATCCAGGCGATAATGCCGCCGCCGACGCCGATCGAGAGTGCCCACTTCAATGGCAGCAGGTGGGGTCTTGATATGCCAAGGAACAACAGGGCCAGAATTGCGAACATTGCCATTGGTGCCCCACCGGCCCTGGGCATTGGTTGTTCATGTGAACTCCGCTGATTTGGAATATCCATGAATATCGACTTTTTCAGCGAGACATAGCGCATAAAACCGCACCCGATGCTTGACAGTATGGTGGTAAGCATGCAGACCACCACCAGCAGGAAGGGGATTTCCATGAGAATGTTGAGGTGCGGCATAGTTTTTCCTTGGGCAGAATGTGCACGCAAGAGTAACATTTTGTTGTGTATTTGTCACTATTCGAGAGGCGGAACACTGCCGTTTGATGATTGACACGGGCAGCCGGAATTGTTAGGATTCTGCGAACAATTATGGGCACAGCAGGGGGCAATCAAATGAAAGTAGTGATTCTTGCCGGTGGGCTTGGAACAAGGCTCAGCGAAGAAACGTCAATCAGACCAAAGCCAATGGTCGAAATCGGCGGCCGACCGATTCTCTGGCACATTCTCAAAAGCTATTCGGCCTACGGTTTGAACGAATTCATCATCTGCTGTGGCTATAAGGGTTTCATCATCAAAGAATTCTTTGCCAATTATTTTCTGCATACTTCGGATGTCACCTTTGACATGACCAGAAACAGCATGCAGACGCATCAGAGCCATTCAGAACCATGGAAAGTCACTCTCGTGGATACCGGTGATGAGACAATGACCGGCGGCCGCATCAAAAGGGTAAAGAATTTTATCGGCCGCGAAACCTTCTGTCTTACTTATGGTGACGGGGTCGCCGACGTTAACATCGCTCAGTTGATCGAGTTTCATCGCGGTCACCAATGCCGGGCAACCCTGACGGCGGTTCAACCCCCGGGGCGTTTCGGTGCTCTGGCTATTTCGAATCAGACAAGAATCGATGCCTTTCAGGAAAAGCCGACCGGAGACGGTGGTTTTGTCAACGGCGGATTCTTCGTTCTCGAACCGGAAGTGATCGATTATATCAAGGACGACCAGACGATCTGGGAGCGGCAGCCTCTCGAGAAGCTGGCGAAAGAGGGTCAGTTGCATGCTTTCAGGCATGATGGCTTCTGGCACCCTATGGATACATTGCGTGACAAGGTGAAACTTGAAGAATTGTGGGCCTCGGGAAAAGCGCCCTGGAAGGTATGGTAAATTGAGACAGCTTTTTTCAGGTGTTTATGATGGCAAAACGGTTCTGGTGACCGGCCATACAGGCTTCAAGGGTGCCTGGCTGGCCCTCTGGCTGAAAATGCTTGGGGCCCGGGTTGTCGGTTATGCTATGCCGGCGCCAACACAACCGGCGCTTTTTAACGAGTTGCGTCTGGGCGATGAAATCGACAGTGTCATTGGCGATATCAGAGATGCCGAGGCTCTGCAGCAGGAATTTGCCTGTTATAACCCGGAAATAGTTTTTCATCTGGCTGCGCAGCCTCTTGTCAGACTTTCATATGACCAGCCCGTAGAAACTTTCTCGACCAACGTTATGGGCACGGTGAATCTGCTTGAAGCAGTGCGCCGCACCCCTTCGGTTCGTGCGTGCATCTGCGTAACCAGCGATAAATGCTACGAAAACCGTGAATGGCCATACGCATATCGTGAGAATGACCCGATGGGAGGGCACGATCCTTACAGTGCCAGCAAAGGCTGCGCTGAACTGGTTACCGCTTCGTGGCGGCGCTCGTTTTTTGCTGCCGAAAAAAATGAGCAGCACCGGGTTTTGCTGGCTTCGGCCCGCGCCGGCAATGTAATTGGCGGTGGTGACTGGGCCCTGGACCGGATCGTGCCTGATGCGGTGCGGGCTCTGTCATTGAATGAGGCTATACCGGTGCGAAATCCCGGAGCTATAAGGCCATGGCAGCATGTGCTTGAACCGCTGGCCGGTTATCTGCAGCTGGCAGCCAGCCTGTTGACGACCGGGCCTGCTTTTGCCGATGCCTGGAATTTCGGGCCGCTGTCGACCGGTGCGGTGAATGTCAGAGAGATTGTTGATAAGATCATCGGAGTCTGGGGCGAAGGCAGCGTAAATGACCTTTCTTCCGGGCAGAAACAAGCCCCGCACGAGGCTAATTTTCTCAAGCTCGACTGTTCGAAAGCGGTTGGTCAGCTTGGCTGGCGGCCGGTTCTTTCTGTTGACGAGGCCATCGAGCTTACAGCGTCGTGGTATCAGCGGTATTATCGTGATAAAAATTTTCCGACCCGTTCATTCACCGAATCACAAATTGATTCTTATGCGCAAAAAGCCCGGGTTTCCGGCGTCACCTGGGCCGGCCGCGAAGGGAGCTGAACATGCAGGCTTACAGAGAAGTTCATGAAATTTCTGCAGATGGGTATGTAAAAATCAAGGTTCCTGCCGGCATGGGAAAGCGGGTTGAGGTGATTCTGCTTCCCGCTGCTGTCGATTCAGATCAGCCTGCTCTGGCACCACAACAGAATGGTTTCTGTATGCAGGTTCTGGCTTCGGTAGAAGAGGATGTCTGGAATGACCTTTAAAGGCGCAATTTTCAAAATTCCATTGCCATTCAATGATCCGGCTGCGACCAGATTTCGCCCGGCACTGGCGGTTTCAGAGCCAGACAGTCGTGGTGATGTGGAGTTCTTTTTTATTACTGCCCGCAGATATGATGATACCGGGCGGGTTTTTGAATTGACAACCGATGACTTTGCCGGTAAACAACTGCGATTGCCTGCTTTTGTTCATGTCGATAAGCCTTTTTTCCTGCCAGGGCATGCTGCAGTCGGAAAGGTTGCGCAGGTCTCGGCAAACTGTCTCGAAAAAGTACTGCGTAAGAACGTTCTCATCGCGACCGAGCAGCATTTTGGCGTCAAGCACCTCAAGCCGGAAGCCGCTTTCAAACCAGGTGACCCGGTGCGTTATGCGGGCCGGGTTTTTGACGAGCGTGAACTGGTTAATCTGGTCGATGCCTCACTGGATTTCTGGCTGACTGCCGGGCGTTATTCAGATGCTTTTGAAAGCAGATTTGCCGGGTATACGGGCAGCGCCAATGCTCTGCTGGTTAATTCCGGTTCGTCAGCTAACCTGGTGGCTTTTTCGGCACTGACATCACCGAAGCTGAAAGATCGGCAGATCAAGCCTGGTGATGAGGTAATAACCGTAGCGGCCGGTTTCCCCACGACCGTCGCTCCGATCATTCAGAACCGTGCCGTGCCGGTTTTTGTCGATGTCGAGCTTGGCACTTACGTTCCGACACTCGAAAAGATTGCAGCGGCGATTGGGCCGAAAACCAGGGCGATCATGATCGCTCATACCATGGGGGTTCCGTTTCCGGTAGCCGAAGTCAGGGAGTTATGCCAAAAGCACCGATTATGGCTTGTTGAAGATAACTGCGATGCCCTTGGCAGCCGGTATGAAGGCCGCCAGACAGCTACATTCGGTGACTTCGGAACTTTCAGTTTTTATCCGGCGCATCATATTACCATGGGCGAAGGCGGAGCCGTGGTCACCGACAACGATGATCTGGCAGACATTGCGCGCAGTTTCCGCGACTGGGGCCGCGATTGCAACTGTCGTGGCGGTCAGAACAACAACTGCGGCAAGCGGTTTTCGCAGCAGTTCGGCACTCTGCCATTCGGTTACGATCACAAATATGTATACAGTCATATAGGCTATAACCTGAAGGTCACTGAAATGCAGGCTGCAATAGGGCTGGCGCAGTTGCAGAAGCTCGATGAATTCGTCGAAGCCAGAAAATATCGGCATGCCCGCCTGGCCGCCGGTTTGCAGAAACATGCAGATTTTCTGATTTTGCACTCAGCCCCTCCCAAGGCCGATCCTTCATGGTTTGGTTATGTGCTGACCGTGCGCCCTGAAGCGCCATTCACAAGAAATGAGCTTACCGCCGCCCTTGAGGCTGCCCGAATCGAAACCCGCAATCTGTTCTGCGGCAATCTGCTGCGCCACCCGGCTTATCAGAATATCGAGCACCGTATCGTCGGCAGCCTCGAGAATACCGACCTTATAACCACCGGAACCTTTTTTATCGGGGTCTACCCCGGATTAACCAACTCCATGCTTGATTATGTTGTTGGCACATTTGATTCTTTTATAGAAGAATTATAGCCAGAAGTCTTTCCAACACAGTCAGACAAATGAGATTCTCCTGGTTTGTCCGAGCAAATTGATTTAGCTCAGGTGTTGATTGGCAAAGGAAGGAAGAGTTATTAAATGAGCAAAGTTAAAGTTGCAATTATAGGAACAGGAAACATCGGAACCGATTTATTGATTAAAATTCAAAGATCGAAGTATCTTGAATGCAGTATCTTTTGTGGTAAAAATCCGGATTCCGAAGGAATTAAAAGAGCAGATCGCCTGGGCGTAAAGACTTCATTCGAGTCTATTAAGGCGATTCAGGACAATCCTGATATTTGCGATATCGTATTCGACGCTACTTCTGCCAAGGTTCATTTTTACAATGCTCCGATTTTAGAGAAAATGGGGAAGTTTGTCATTGACTTGACCCCTTCAAGGATTGGAACTTTATGCATCCCAGTATTAAACCTTGAAGAAGGCTTAAGGGCCTCTAATGTAAATATGATTACATGCGGGGGGCAGGCGGCTGTTCCAATCGCAAGAGCCCTGATGAAAGTCCATCCAGAAATTCAATATGTTGAAATCGCTTCTTGTGTTGCGTCAAAATCAATTGGTCCGGGGACCCGAATCAATATTGATGAATATACACAGGCAACCAAAGATGCTTTGATAAGGTTTGCAGGAGTCCCAAAGGCTAAGGCTATAATAAGTATTAACCCTGCGGAGCCTCCAATTACCATGCATAACACAATTTATGCTGTTGTTGAAAACCCCAGAATGCGGGAAGTGGTAAAGGAGGTTGAGGATGTTGAAACGCAGATTCGCAGATATGTTCCAGGCTACCAGGTCTCATTGAAACCTGTTTACGAGAACGGAAGGCTGGTAACAATGGTTAAAGTGACGGGAGCTGGGGATTTTCTTCCAAAATATTCTGGAAACCTTGATATAATAACAGCAGCAGGAATAAAGGTCGCTGAAGAGTTTGCAAAAAGTAATTTCCTTTCATGTGAGGAGCTAATATGAAAGAAGACTTGGCTTTTTTTGATTCCACCTTGAGAGATGGCTCTCATGCAGTAAAGCATCAATTGAACGAAAAGCAGATAAGAAAGTATTGTCAGGAAATAGATGCTTCCGGGCTCGATGTTGTAATCGTTGGTCATGGTAATGGTATCGGTGCGTCATCAATTCAGATCGGATTTTCTGCATTGCCGGATGAAGAGATGATTAAGGTAGCCCGATTTGAATTAAAAAGAACCAAGCTTGGAGTTTTTTTGATTCCTGGATTTGGAACTATAAGGGATAATCTCAGCCCTGCGCTGGATAACGGAGTCGACTTGGTTTGTGTCGCTTCTCATTGTACGGAAGCAGATATTACCAGACAGCATATTGAGTATGTCAGAAGAAGAGGAAAGGAAGCTTATGGTGTTCTGCTTATGTACCATATGGCTGAAAGAGACACCCTATTGCAGGAAGCGCTTAAAATGCAGGAGTATGGTGCAATGGGTGTAATCCTCATGGATTCTGCGGGAGCCTCTACCATTGAGATGGTTCAGGATAGAGTAAAGCTTCTGTCCCGCAATCTTGACATAAAGGTGGGTTTCCATGCTCATAACAATTTGGGGTTGGCTGTAGCCAATTCGTATCTGGCTATTGAAGCTGGAGCAACAATTGTAGATGGGACTTTGCGAGGCTTTGGTGCTGGAGCGGGAAACTGCCCACTGGAGGTTCTTGCAGCTCTTTTAAAGAAGTCAGGGGTAAAGAATAATCTGGATTGTTTCAGGTTGATGGATGTAAGTGAAGAGGTAGTAAAAAGTATTATGCCAAATCCCCAAGAGATTTCATCATTAAGCTTGGCAAGTGGTCTGGCAGGTGTGTTCTCTGGTTTTGCATTGCCGGTGAAAAGAGCTGCTGAAAAATATGGTGTGGACCCAAAAGAGATAATGCTGGAGCTTGGAAAAAGAAAAGTTCTTGCTGGCCAGGAAGATTATATTGTTGAAGTAGCAGTAGAGCTCGCTAAAAGAAAAACAGAAGAGCAGGGTTTGTCATTCTGAAATTGAAAGAGGTTGCATCTGTGAAGCTAAAAGAAAAACTCACTAATAAAGATTTTGTAATTGGCACCTGGTGTGATATTCCTTCATCAGCAACAGCAAACATTCTTGCAAAAGCGGGCTTGGATTTTATTATCATAGATATGGAACACGGCCCGATGGATTTCAAGGTTGCTCAGGAGATGATCTTTGCTGCTGAAGCCGACAATTGTGACGCTCTTATAAGAGTTGCATCGTTGTCAGAAACCCATATTCTTCGAGCAATGGATCTTGGCGGTTCAGGGATCGTGGTGCCTCATATTGAGTGTGAGAAGGACATTGACGAAGTCATTATGAAGTGCAAGTTTGCGCCTGAAGGCAATAGAGGCTTCAACCCTTATGTAAGGTCTGGTAATTACAATTCCCGTGATAATGATTATCTGGCCAGAGAGAACCGCAATAAGCTGGTAGTTGCAATTCTTGAAGGGCTCGGGGGAATTGAAAACCTTGATGTAATAACCGAAAAAGAGGGTGTCGATGTTATTTATATCGGAGTTTATGATTTGTCTGTTGCATTGGGAGTTCCTGGACAGGTAAAAAGCGAGCTGGTTATTAATAACTTAAAAAATGCTGTAAAGAAGATTAACGATAAGGGCAAGGCTGCCGGTGCAATGATTCATGACAAAGGTGATATTGCAAAGCTTAAAGAGATCGGGGTTCAATTTCTTGTTTATAAGGTTGATACTTCGGTTCTGTACGACTCTTACGAAAAGATTGTCGGAGAGGTAAGAAAGTAATGATCAAACTGTCAGACTATGTAGTAAAAAAGCTTGAAAGTTACGGTTTAAAGGATGCGTTTATTTTATCTGGCGGAAGTGCTATGCATCTGGACAATTCTTTTGGCAGCTCAAGCCATATAAAATACACTTGCCTTCATCATGAACAGTCCTGTGCTATGGCAGCAGAAGCCTACACAAAATTTACCGGCAAGCCATGTGTTGTTGTAGTTACAAGTGGACCGGGGGCAACAAATGCTTTGACAGGTCTTGCTGGGGCATACCAGGATTCAGTGCCCTGTATATTTATTTCAGGGCAGGCCAAAAGAAAACAGACCGTTTTTGGCTCTAAAATAGATGGTTTGCGGCAATTTGGTGTTCAAGAAATTAACATAATCCCGATTGTTGCATCGATAACAAAATATTCAGTTATGATTGAAGACCCTCAAGAGATACGCTATCACATTGAAAAGGCTTTATACCTGGCTAGATCTGGCCGCCCCGGACCTGTCTGGTTAGACATTCCGCTGGATGTTCAAAGTGCTCAGGTCAGCGAGGAAGACCTTAATGGATTTGATGAAAGTGAACTCGTAGAAATTCCTGAGACTATCCCTTCCGATAAGGATTTGTTGCAGGCTGTAAATTTAATGAAACTCGCTCAACGTCCTGTTATTATCGCCGGCCATGGGATAAGATTAGCCGGTGCATGCGATGAATTGCGGAGATTTGCAGAAAAATATAACATTCCCGTTGTGACGCCAATAATGGGAATAGATCTTCTGGAGACAGATTCAGACAATTACATCGGAAGAATCGGCACCAAGGGAACGAGAGCCGGCAATTTTGCCATGCAGAATGCTGATCTGATTTTAAGTATCGGCAGCAGGTTGTGTGTTTCAGTAATCGGTCATGAATATAAGCTCTTTGCGAGAGAGGCAAAGATTGTAGTGGTAGATATTGATAAATATGAGCATAGAAAAAAAACAATAAGTATTGATCTGATTGTAAGCGCCGATGCAAAAGAATTTTTGTCCAGATTTGTCGATTTGTTGAAAAAAGAAAGTTTCTGTTTAAATGATATTTGGCTGAAAAAATGCCTTGAATGGAAGCAGAGATATCCGGTTTGCCTTCCTGAGTATGCTGAAGAAAAGCAAGGTATTAATTATTATTATCTGGTTGAAAAGATAAATCAACAGTTGAAGAATTTCAGGGCGACAGTTCCGGTTATTTCTGACGCGGGGTCTTCTTTTTACGTTGTTTCTCAGGCGATAAAAATCAATAAAGGCCAAAGATACATAACCTCTGGAGCGTTAGCGACTATGGGATTCAATCTTCCGGCCGCTATCGGAGTTTCTATAGGCAATTCCGGGGGTGAAGCCGTCGTTATAACAGGTGAAGGATCCTTCCAGCAAAATATTCAGGAATTGCAGAGCATTGTTCACTACAACTTACCGGTTAAAATTTTCGTGGTTAATAACGGTGGGTACCTTTCTATTCGGCAAACGCAGAAAAGGTTTTTTAATGGTAACCTGGTTGGCGAAGGTAAGAAATCAGGAGTCTCATTTCCTGATTTAAACAAGATTGCGGGCGCTTATGGCATAAAATATTCATTGATTGGTAGAAATGAAGATCTGGATGAGGTTATTTCTTCTGCCCTTTCATACGAAGGCCCGGTAATATGTGAAGTATTGTCTTTGCCTGATCAATTGATAATTCCGACAAACAGCTCTGCTTTGAAGCAAGATGGGATGATGATTTCCAAGCCTCTGGAAGACATGTTTCCTTTTCTAGACAGAGAAGAATTCTTGAGCAATATGATTGTAAAGCCAGTTGAAGAATAATTGCGTGGTTTATTGAAATTATGGGAGCAGCCATTTGAAAAGAGTTGCCATACTCGGTGCTACAAGTCATATCGCAAAGGGGCTTATTTTAAATTTCTTCAAAAAAGCTGAAGAATACTCCGTTGGTCTTTTTGCAAGAAATACCAGAAAAGTTTTTGAATTTCTTGAATTGATCAAGATAGATGACGGAGATTCACATGTTTTTGAAATTGAATGGTTCAACAAAGGTAAAGAAAAATTTGACGTTCTGATTAATTGCGTTGGGGCAGGAACTCCTGGAAAAGTAACAAGTATTGCCGACGGTATTTTCAAATTGACCGAAGATTTTGATAACCTCTGTCTCGGGTATATACAAAAAAATCCTGAGACCCTTTATATAAACCTCAGCAGCGGAGCCGTTTACGGTTCTTCTTTTGCTGCGGCGGCTTCTAGCAAAACAAAGACCGAAATAGAAGTTAACAGTTTTAAACAGGCAGACTTTTACGGTCTGGCTAAGCTTTATTCAGAATGCAAGCATCGTGCCATGGCAGATCTGAATATTGTTGACCTTAGGATTTTTGCCTATTTCAGCAGGTTTATCGATTTGCATGGAAAATACCTTATGACCGAGGTCGCAAATTCAATCCTTCATAATAAGGTATTTAGAACAACTTCTGATGATATTGTCAGAGATTTTGTTCACCCGGATGACCTGTTTTTTCTTGTAGAATGTTGTATTAAAGACAAAAAGCTCAATGGCTCCTTTGACGTATACAGCCTGGCCCCAGTTTCAAAATTTGAGCTTCTTGATTTTCTTGTTTCTTCATTCGGTCTTAAATACCAGACTGAGTGTGATGTAAATTTTCTTAATGCGACTGGAATTAAAAGCCAGTATTTTTCCGAGTTTCGAAAGGCCGAAAAAATAGGCTATATTCCCCACTTTTCGTCGAAAGAGGCAATTGCTTCAGAATTAGATTTAATTTTGAAGCATTAAGCAGAATAGAAATCCCTCTATGATAATATAACACAAGATAAATGCCTTCCTTAGATTAAGGAATTTTTGATTGGGGCATCGAAGTAAATTTGTATTAGATCATGGGTTCATGAATTGAAGAAACTAAAGGATACCAGTTTTAAGAGACGCTCTTGGAGGAGGTCCCGTGAAAATTAACGCTGATGGCACTCTGGCGCGTTCTTACAGGTATGTTGCCGATCTTGCGGTGTGGCTGATTGAGCTGGTATTGCTCAAAATGAAGGTCCCAAAAGAAAACATCAGGTTAGATGATGTGAATAGCCAGGGAAAGCTTTCTGGTGCAGCGCCTTTCATTCAGGTTTTTATTCTTACCTACGAACGCCCGGAATTGCTTGCCCAGACCCTGAAAAGCGTGCTGGCACAGGATTATGCTAATTATCAGGTCGTGGTTTCAGATAATTCAAAGTCAGACCGCACCGCAGCTCTGGTCAAGCGTTTTGCTGATGCCAGACTGATGTATCGGCAGCGAATTCCATCATTGCCGCCCCTGCAGCATTTTAACCAGATTCTTGGCGAGGTCAGTGCCGATTATTTTATGCTTTTTCACGACGACGACCTGATGTTGCCAGGCTGTTTAAGCGATCTGATACGTGGTTTTACCGGCAGTGCACGCCCGGTTGCAGTCGGAGGCAACGCCACTTTGCTTTTGAACCGGTTTGCCAGCAGCCGCAAGTATATAACCGCCGGCAGAAACATATTGATAAGGCGCCCGGACGATCTTATCAGGCGTTACTTCACTTCAGAAGATTACGCGCCGTTTCCGTCATATCTTTATTGCCGGGCGGCGATGGGAAATTTGCGTCTGGCGACAGATCGCGGCAAGCATGCCGACGTAATCTTTCTTGCTGAACTATGCCGACTTGGCCCTCTTCTGATGCTGAATCAGGTGGTGATGCAATACCGTCTTCATCCTGCCCAGGATACTTCGATCTGCAGTCTGGATGATCGCAGATCTCTGGTTAACTGGGCCTGCAGCCATTCAGAGATCAAACGCCAGGATCCGGAAGTGAGGTTTTACCGACTCAATGGTCTGATTGAAAAGACCCGACAGCGAAAGAATGCTTCAAAGAGACTGTTTTTTCGTCTTTTGCTGGCCATGGCTATTCTGCACGCGAAATTCTTTCGTTTGCAATTTTTCTTTCTCTTTATTAGACTTGCCCAACGTATCATTCAGAGTTGGGTTATGCGGCAGAAAGCTTGGTGAAAAGACCGCAAATCTTTGAAACGGGGCATGACAATGGAAAAGAATGCAAAGATATATGTAGCAGGCCACAAAGGCCTGGTTGGTTCTGCCTTGACAAGGCTTTTGCGTGCTGCAGGTCATGAAAACCTGATTTTTAGAACCTCGAAAGAACTGGATCTGCGTGATCAACATGCAGTAAAAGATTTTATGACTTCCGAACGTCCTGAATATGTATTTCTTGCCGCTGCAAAGGTGGGCGGTATCAAAGCTAACATGACGTACCCGGCGGAATTTCTCTATGACAATCTGATGATCCAGAATAACCTGATAAAGGCGAGCACGGACATCGGGGTCAAGAAAGTCTGTTTCCTTGGCAGTTCCTGCATTTATCCGCGCGAATGCTCTCAACCAATCAAGGAAGAATATCTTCTTACCGGACCGCTTGAACCCACTAATGAGGGTTATGCGCTGGCTAAAATAGCGGGCTTGAAGCTGATCAAGTTTTATCAACAGCAATACGGTCTGCATGCAATTTGTCCCATGCCTTGTAATCTATATGGGCCTGGCGATTCGTTTGATCTTAACAATTCTCACGTGCTTTCTGCGCTGGTGAGAAGGTTTGTTGACGCCAGGGACGACGGGTTAAAGGAAATAACTCTCTGGGGCACTGGTGTAGCCAGGCGCGAGTTTCTGCATGTCGACGACCTGGCCCGGGCGGTGCTTTTTCTAATGGAAAAGCACGATTCGCCTGATGTAATCAATGTTGGATCGGGGAATGATGTTACAATAAAGGAACTGGCCGGTATAGTGGCAGAAAAGACCGGTTTTTCGGGAAAAATTGCCTGGGACACCTCAAAACCTGATGGCATGTTACGAAAATGCCTGGAGGTATCGAAAATAACCCAGCTGGGGTTCAAGCCTGAAATCTCTCTCTCTGAAGGGATAGACCAGGTCATCAATGAATATCGCAGCGTCAAAGCCGGTCAGATGAAATCTGGAAAGGGAGAACTCAAATGATTCCGCTGATGAAAAATGCTTTCCTGAACGAAATGGATACAAAGGAAGCTCTTGCCGACTTTATTCGCGCTGCCGGTAAATTCAGCATGGATGCCAAGTGCAATGAGTTTGAGAAGGCATTTGCCATCTATCAGGGAAGGGCACACGCAGTTCTGGTTAATAGTGGAGCCAGTGCCAATCTTTTGTTGCTGCAGGCTCTCAAGAATCTCGGTCGCCTTAAGGATGGTGACAGAATCGGTTTCTCGGCGGTTACCTGGTCTACGAATACCATGCCCATTATGCAGCTGGGTATGGTTCCGGTACCGGTTGACTGTGAACCTGAGACTCTCAATTCAATGGCAAAGAATCTCCTCGAGACCCTGAAAACAGAGAGTTTGCGAGCGTTTTTCATTACCAATGCTCTTGGTTTTACCGGTGACATGCCTGCGATCAGAAAAGTCTGCGATGAGCGTGGAATCCTTCTTCTGGAAGACAACTGTGAATCGCTTGGTACCGAATTGCCTGAAGGTAAGGCCGGGAATTTCGGACTGGCCTCGACCTTCTCGTTTTTCGTTGCCCACCACATGTCTACAATCGAGGGCGGGATGATTTGTACCGATGACAAAGAACTTGCCGAAATGCTTGTTATAAGTCGTGCAAACGGCTGGGATAGAAATCTCAGTGCTGTTCAGCAGCAGAAATGGCGCAGCAAATTCAATATCCGAGGTCAGTTTGAAGCCAAATACTCATTTTATGAGCTTGGTTTCAATTTACGTCCAACAGAAATCACTGGTTTTCTTGGTTTGTTTCAGATGCAATTTCTTGATGAGAACATCAGGAGCCGTGAGCAGAATTATCGCTATTTTGAAGGGTTCATCAAAAAAAATCCTGACATTTTGCCGCTGAGCCGTTCACATATCAGGTTGCTTTCGAGTTTTGCTCTGCCAATTATCTGTAAAACTCCGGAACTGCGGGACTATTATCTCGATCAATTTTCGGGTGCCGGCATTGAAATCAGGCCTATAATTGCCGGAAATATGGCTAAACAGCCCTTTTTCAAAAAATATATCAGCAAATCCTATTCATTGCCAGGAGCTGATTTCATTCACGACTGTGGTTTTTACTGTGGAAATTACCCTGAGTTGACCCCGGCCGACCTGGAAACCATTTCCAGTTGTCTTATTTCGCCGCACGGGGAATCAATTTAATTCAGGAGTTGCATTGGTGAAAGTTCTGTTCTGTGACATGGAATTTGATTACGGAGTCAGGAAGAATGGTCCGAACTTCATCGGCAGGGCCATGCTGAATGCTTTCCGAAGCCTGGGGCATGAAGTCGAAACCTTTTATTACGATTCTTACCTGAGTAGAAAGCAACCTGATTCTGAAGCTCAGGAATCGTTATTGAAGAAGGCCGATGCATTGCAGCCTGATTTGATATTTTTTCCAACCTTTACCAATCAATTTGCACCCGCAACTCTTGACAATTTAAAAGAAAAGTATTGCACGGTTGCCTGGTTTGGTGATGATACCTGGCGCTTTGACAACTACTCAAGGCATTATGCACTGCATTATCGCTGGTGCGTAACCACCGACAAATTTTCTGTCGATAAATACCGCCAGGCCGGTCAGAAGAATGTTGTCGAGAGCCAATGGGCGGCGATAGATGATGACCAGCCTGTGCAAACATTTGATGGTCGCTATCTTTATGATGTTTCATTTGTTGGCATGTTCAATCATTATCGTGAATGGTTTATAAACATGCTGTCAAAAAGGGGCATCGAGGTCGCGTGCTTCGGAAAAGGCTGGCAAGGCGGTATTCTTGATGACAGGCAGATGAACGATGTCTTTTTGCATTCAAAAATCAGTCTGAATATTGCCAACAGTCTCTGTCATGACTTGAGATTCGTGTTTTCAAAACCGGTGGTATTTGTAAGATACCTGTTTCACCGCAAAAACATGGGGCAGATCAAGGCACGCAATTTTGAAATACCGTATTTTGGCGGTTTTCAGTTGTCAGACTATTTCCCCGGTATTGAAGACTATTTCGATATTGGCAGGGAAATTGCCTGTTTTAAAGATGTTGACGAGGCGGCGATGCTTATACGGTATTACCTGAATAACGAAACAATGCGCCGGGGCATGATTGACACCGCCCAGAAAAAGGCCAGAGCAGCCCATGGTTATCGCAATCGTATTCAAGACATTATTGCAGCGGTAACCAGACAATGAGAAAAGCCTGTCTGGTTGTACCTTTTCTCTGCCAGAAAAATCGTATTTTTGATTTGTCGGATTCTTTCATAAACCGTGATGGCTGCATGGTTCCATTTGCCATGCTTAAGGAAAAATTCGCCACTTGCGGATACGACCTGGCAACAAGCGATATCAACACAATTGATGATTCGGAATGTGTGATTTATTTAGAAATGCCCACCCTTTTGCCAAAATCGGAGCATGTCGAAAAATCTTTTTTGTTGATCTATGAAACAGAATTGATTTTGCCACGCAACTGGGATTTAAACAGGCATAGATCGTTTAAAAAAATCTTTACTTGGAACGATGCACTGATTGATAATAAGAAATACTTTAAAATGAACTGGTCACACGTTTTTCCAGAGAACACACTCTATGACTCGGCTGAAAAGACCAAGTTCTGTTGTGTTATAGCTAGCAATAAAGCTTCTAATCATGAGCTCGAACTCTATTCTAAGCGGGTTGAGGCTATTAGATGGTTTGAAAAAAGACATCCAGATAAGTTTGATCTTTATGGTGTGGGTTGGAATGAGATTCGTTTGCCTGGAAATCAATACTTCGAAAAATACTGGCTTCTGAGACTTTTTAAGAGGGGTCTCAGTCTTTTCGCACCAAGGTTTCCTTCCTATAAGGGAAAGGTGGTTGGAAAGCTGCAAACTTTGCGGCAATACAGATACTCAATCTGTTATGAAAATGCCCGTGATTTTCCAGGCTATATAACGGAAAAAATTTTTGATTGTTTTTTTGCTGCCTGTATTCCTGTTTATTGGGGGCCAGATAATATTGCATCGCATATTTCTCCTGACTGTTTCATCGATAAAAGAAATTTTTCTAGCTATGAAGAACTATATAGATATCTTTCGGGTATGTCGGAGTTTGAATTCTCAGAATACATAGCAGCAACGGCCCGATATCTTAAAAGTTCAGCGGCAAAGGAGTTTACAGTGACTCATTTCGTTGATATCCTTGCGAAAGAAATTTTGACGCTGCCCAATTGAGCTTCATTGGGTAGTATTTTATGGAGTTAATGTTGAAAAATAGTTGCTTATTGACCATTGGAATTCCCGTTTATAACGGGGAAAGATTTATCAGGCAGACTTTGGATAGTCTGATAGTAGCTTTGAAGGAGTTCCCAACTTCAGAAGTCGAAATTCTTGTCTCAGATAATTGTTCGACTGATAAAACCTCTGAGATCATTGAAGATTATGCAAACACGGGTAAGCTTCTATTTAATTATTTTCGAAATCAGCAGAATCATGGTTATGATCGAAATATTGACTTGATTGCAGAGAGAGCGCAGGGGAAATACATCTGGTTTCTCGGTTGTGGCGACATTGCAAAACCAGCAGTTCTCCCAACTATTTTTAATAGACTTGAAAGCTCTACATATAATTATGGTTTACTAAACTTTGATATTGTTTCAGAGGAAAAAATCGCTGGAATAAAAATGAAAGCTTTTCCTTCTGATTCTGATTCTGAGTTTTTTTCGATCAGTGAGGTTTATAGTGTTGGTTCTGGAGTAGCCATGGCTGTTTCATCGAATATTGTTTTGAAATCTGCGTGGTTGAAGGCTGCCTCAAGCCCGCTTTTTGAAAAGGGTTGGTGTCACATTGAAAGAATTCATTCTATTTTGAATGCCAATGATTTTCCTGCCTTTTTTATTTCTCAACCCTGTTTTACTCTTTATAGAGAAAACAATGGTTGGTGGACGACAAAACAGGTTTATTTGAACTTTATCAGCTATTGTCGTTTGATTAGGCGGTTGCGCAATGTTTTACAAAAACGCAAATATCAAAAAATTGAATCAAGCGTTTATCCATTTGCATTGATTCATTCTGTCATACTCGCAAAGTCTTTAGATGTGCGCTTTGACAAGGCAATGATTAAATCGGCTATGAATGAGTTTGGGGATAAGATTTTATTTTGGTTATTTGTTTTGCCGTTTTTCTTTATTCCTTCAGAGATTTGTTCAAAACATTGGTTTCTCTGGATAAAAAATCAGGCAATTTCAATTCTTACAAGATTTCGAAGTGTTAAGAGATTTTTTTGTGATTAGCAATCGGAAAAATTATGCCTTAACATTAGTAAGTAGTTTTAGCGGCCATGCTGCGAGTATGCTGGTTAATCTGATTTCTGTCCCAATCTCTTTGAATTATTGGGGAAAAGAGAAATATGGTCTTTTTGCGATAATCAACTCAGTTATTGTCTATCTAAGCATCTCTAATCTAGGCCTAAATTCTGCTGCCTCAATTCTGATTGCGAAGAATAGTCTCTATGCTGATAAGATTACCATTTTGAAGCGCAGTTTTTTTCTATTACTATTGAGTCTCTCTGTTTTTGCTGTTGCTTTTTTAAGTGTTAATTGGATTTCTACTGATTGGGTTTTTTTACTCGGAGATATAAGCGACGCATTGTTTTCTGAAACTTATTCAGCCATGCTCGTTTTGGTTGCCTTTTTTTTTGTAAATGCCATATTTGCCCATATAGATTCCGTTTTTAATGGCTTTCAAAGGCTTTATATTCTTAAATTCTTTGATATGCTCTTTTTATTTATGTCCTTTGCTGTCTTGCTGATAACGGTTTTTAGGCAAGGTGCCCTCTGGTATTTTGTGTTTCTTAACGGTTGTGCCCGTTTGTTCGTGTCTATAGCCAAGTTATTATATTTTTGGCTGATTATCTGCAAGGAGTGCCAGACTCAGCTGGAACCATGTTCGTCTGATTTGATTGTTGATAGTAATCCAGAGACATCATATGGTCTAATTTTGGCTACTGGTTTAAAAATGGTCATGATTAGTGTTGCAGCCATGTTTGTTTGGCACTCAGACAATCTTTTAATCAGTCATTTCCTTGGGTTAGGGCATGTAGCTGAATACTCGGTAACTTTTAGAATCTTCTATGCATTTTTTTCAATGATAGCAGTTCTCAATGGTGCTATATTGCCATTAATTGCAAAGGAAATGTCTATTGGTAACTGGGAATGGATCAACAAGGTATTTTCTATGCTCTTTAAGCTCATGGCTCTTGTTGGCGGCCTCTTTTGGCTAGGCTCTATTGTTTTTTTAAGAGATTTTATTGTCTTTTGGGCAGGCTCTGATGGCTATGCAGGGCTAGTGGTTCTTGTCATTCTAGGAGCATATTCATATCTTATGAGCATGGCAAATCTTAGCGCGGGCGTAGCCATTGCGATGAATTACGTTAACGAAGTGGCCTTGGCTGGGGTGTTGGAAGCTGTTATTAAGATTGTTTCGTCTGTTGTGCTGATTAGGGGATTCCACCTAGCTGGGGTGGCTGTTGGAACTGTTTTCGGCAGCCTGGCAGGACCAATTTTATTTCTGCCTCTTATGCTAGCCAGACGCAAGGAGAATAGATTGAAATATGCTCCAAGCTTTGTAGTAAAACACCTGCTGTTTGTGATTTTCCCATCTGTTTTAGGCGCTGTTCTAGTTCAGGTTTATGTGGATTCACCATTTGTAAGATTCGTGGCTGGAAGTGTTTTGATAATGCTCTATCTGGCTGGCAGTAAGGTGATGCTACCAAATGAGGTCGTGACGTATTTGGGGAATCTTTTTCCAGAAAGATACAAATTTTGGCATTGAGCTCAATATAAATCAATGGTAAACACAGACTATTTTCAAGATTTATCTTGGCAACATGCTTTGAGAAGTATTTAAATGAACTTGTTGGAAAAGCTGTCAGAAGATTATCAATTTAATTGACTTAGATATTTCTCTCATCGTGCGAGAGTTTTATGATTAACCGTTCCCGTATGAAAGTGAACATAAAATGCGAAATTTGAAAGTGTTAATTGTAGTGCCAAAGGTTGCTACCAAAGGAATGGTATACGAATTCCCACTGGGTCTTGCTTACATATCGTCAGTAATCAAAAAGCAGGTTATTGGTGTCACCGTAGATGTTCTGAATTCAAACCATTATGTTGAGTATCAAGAGCAACTATTAAAGGATTGGCTGGCAAGAAAATCTTATGACTTAATTTTAACAGGTGGAATGTCGTTACATTGGCAAATCCTTGAAGACATTTCTAAAGCTGCAAAACAATTTTCGCCAGAAAGCATAACCGTGCTTGGTGGTCCTGTAGTTGTATCGGATATTGAACTGGCAATGAAACATTTAGGTTATACTTTTGGCGTGGTCGAAGAGGGAGAAAACACAATCGTAGAACTTTTGACCCGGATTGCCGAATATAATGACAACAAAGCTGTGGTTAAAAACATTGGTGAGTTTTCTTCCATACAAAGCATAAGTTTTATTGATCTGACAGGTTCCATAATTGCCACTCTCAAAAGAGCTCCAGTCGAGCCTCTTGACGAAATTCCATTTCCAGATTACGAGGGTTTTGAATTTGATGAATTTTTGAGGATGCAACAAAGTAAAAACACTTTTATGTATTTTTCTCATATTGATCAGCCAAGACTAGCTTCTGTTGTTACATCTCGATCATGTCCTTTCGGCTGCACATTTTGTTTCCACCCCTTAGGAAAAAAATACCGGCAGAGAAGTTTGGATAACATTTTTGCAGAGATAGATTACTTGGTAAAAAACTATCAAATAAATGTTTTGAATCTCATGGACGAACTTTTTTCAGTTGATAAAGCAAGAATGCTTCAATTTTCTGAAAGAATCAAACCCTATGGGCTATTTTGGTTAGCTCAGCTAAGAGTAACTGATGTCGAACCTGAAATACTTGCCAAAATGAGAGATGCTGGGTTGTTTATCATTTCATATGGTGTTGAAAGTATGGACGACAGCGTTCTGAAAAGCATGAACAAACGAGCGACAAAGGCTGAAATAGAGCGGGCTCTCAAAATGACAAGAGAGGCAAAAATTGGCATACAGGGCAATATTATTCTAGCAGTCTGTCGGACTTTGACTAAAATTGCTTTAAAGGCTAGTGACAGTCTTG
>CAYYUI010000074.1:0-24555 GCA_964474705.1 uncultured bacterium | reverse complement strand
GCCATAATCCGCAATTCAAAAACAGATTCGAAGAGCCGGTTTTTAAACTGCCGGCAGCCAGAGCTGATTTGTGGGCTGTCACTGCGGGACCGATGCAGGAAGTAACTGGCAGATTCCCCAAAGCTGCTATTGCTGCAGCTTACCGAACATACGAACTGGCATCTTTCTCCTTTGATCTTTCCTGTAGTAACACGCAAAAATACTCATTTAACAAAGATACTGGACTTTCCAGAAAAATAACTCTTGAACCTGCTTTGCCAGGTATCAATGCATTGGAAAGTTCAGACGTCAGCTTTGCGTGGAAAGCTGAATCTATAACGTCTTCCATCCTCCAGCTGCAGGAATCGCCTACTAAGATTGTTATTAAACCTGCCGAACCCTGTATTTATGATGTAACCATGACGAGTTCTCTGGCTTTTGCCGGTGGTATGCATATTAAGATCGGCGAAGACAAGACGGTTGCCAACGCAAACTCGCTCTCTTCGCTGATTGAAGCCAGTGTTGACCCGGCCAGTTTCACCATGACACTGGGCGATACGAAAAGATTGAAATATCTGGTTAAAAGCCTTGAATCACCTGATACCCCGGCAATTGCTTTACAAGCAGGCTCTACCGGAAAATCATCTCTTTCTCTCATAAACGGCGATTTTATTCTTGAGATTGTTGATGTTGCCTGGTCTTCTGATGCTTCAAACTCAGATACTGAAAAAACGACAATTGAAAGCAAACCATATGAATTTACAGCCCAGAAGATTGGCCTGGGAAAAGGATCTGCAGAAGGTCGGTTGCTCATAAAAGAGAATATTCCGTTTGGGAAAAGTTCGATACTGCCATCTGTTGCGGAGTGGTTTTGGGCCGTAGAAGCATTTCAGCTGAAGATTAAAAATTTAAGCGCTCAAAACGGCGAAGACCCGTTTTCAGATAATTTTTCTATTAGCTCTCTCGGTGCCACCACAAAGTTTCAGGCGATTGCATTCCGCCAGGATGGCACTGAAATTGGTCCTATTCCAGTAAAATGGGAACTCGAAGGAGGCGATGTACTTTCGAATCAACCAGTCAGGAAAAGCATTTTAAAAGAGCTTGGAGTTGGAGAGGCTCAAGCAAATAAAATAGGGGTTTTATCTTATAGAAATGCCACAAACTCAACCATTCTCAATAGTGAAGATGCAAAGTTTGTTTCATTTTTTTCTGGTGATATTGTATTAAAGGCCTTAGTCGAGAACACAAAAATACTTTCTGCTGTTGCTCTTCGCCTGAAACAGCCTGTTATTTCTATAAAACTTAATAAAATTTCAAGTAGTTCCGACAGCACAATTGTATCGGAATGGAAGAATAAGGTTGTTCAAGCATGGTCTATTGAAAATATTTATCAAGTGTCTTTTATTGATTCCGTCCCGGGTATTATTCAAAATATTTCGTTGGACAATCCAACATTTTTAGATGGTAGCAGTGAGAGTCAGCTAATATTTCTAGGAAAACCAGCACCCGATATTGAACAAGTCATAGTCTTTGATCCAATTTTGAATTCTGTTTATAGCGGCAGATTAACTTTTACTCGTCAGTTAAAAAGGTTATTAAGTGAAAAAAGAGGCCACGATAAGTCAATAACTATCACTATAACTAAATTTCTATTGGATACAACAGTTCCACTAAATATCCCCAGTCCTTTTTTGCAGCGTAAAGCTGGTTGGGCCGCGAATTCTAGTTCTGTTTATAAAAGGATTGATATTCCAGAAAAAATAAGCGATTCAATGGAATCAGGTATCGCGTTAGCTACCGCCCATTATACTGATAATAATTTTGCCGTTTCGGATCCTCCCATCATGGCACATGAAATTGGTCATTTGTTGCTTAGAGGAAGTAATGATCATTATCAGTCAGATGGTAGTGAATGGCCAGTCGATAACCTGATGAAGGAAGGCGCTACTGATATCAAATTAGAGCCGATTCAATGGATTCATGCGCTGGGCCTTAATGGTTCTGCATCTTATTTTGTGCTGGAGAAATAAAATAGTGAAAAGTCAAGGAATAAATGCAGTTCTTATTCTGTTTTTTCTTTTGTCTACTTTATCTCAAGGCTTTGGGATGACGAAACAGGAACTTATTAACCTGTTTGCTACTGCGGATACTCCAGACTCCTCTAAGCGGTGTTTTGATGCGGCAATGGAAAATTTGGATCTTTTGGAGAGTATTTTGCTGACACCGGCCGGACACCCTATTGCTCGCTTTAATTCCCTGTCTTTTCTGGCCTACGCAACTCATAAAAACAAGATTACTAAGACCAGGTTTTTTAAAATACTTATTAATCAATTAAAGAATATTAATAGTCTGTCTAGAAACTACGACGTTTCAGACAACCAATTATTGATTTCAAACCTGATCATTTATTTTAGCTATTTTCCATCGGGCAGTGCCAATCTTGCGGTTCAGGAAAATTTTGCCAACTTAAATTTGCTGGTTGAAAGCTATCGGGAAAATCACCTTTTCAGTGATGAGAGAATAAAAAATGATATATTAAGCTTTATTGAGGAGGCAAAAATAGAATATAATAGGCAACACAAGCAAGCCGCGATTAATAAGTTAAACTCGATGGCAGAGTCACACCTCACACAACAAAATATAGAAGACGAACAATTTCGACAAATTCTCATTAAATACGTTTTGAATTTAAGTGCTCATATTGAATCACAATGATTCCCAAAAAGTGCAACAAGTAAAAATCCGTCTGCTTATATAATGACAGTTTGCAATTGATGCCATTATGAAAGGCGATAACCCTGAAGCGATAATGATTTATGGAGAATTGACATGCGAAGAACTTTATTAAAAGACACTATCGTGCTTGGTTTAATGGTTTTATCAATATCCTGTTCAGCAATTTATATATACCAGGATATGCTTTGGTCGCCTTTAACTTTCTCTGACACGCCGGTAACTAATGAGTCTGCAAGACAGATGGGTATTAAATAGCGCTGTTTCAAATTTTACGGAACTGGCCGAAAGAATAATCATGCTTTTCGGGTGCGAAACAGTGATGGTCTACGGGCTTGAAAACATTGCTCAACAAAGAAAAGTAAAAAAATGGAAAAACTAGGGACTATGTACCAGAAATGTCAGGTATCAGAAAACCTTTAGTTTAGATTCTGTCTTAATTAGTCAGGAAACTTCTTTAGAAATTTTGTAAATGTTCGAGTTGAGAATATTGGACTGGTAAAATGGCTGATAATGCGCAGGAAACCAAAACTTTAAAAGACAGGCTGCCTGATCTGCTTGGTCTGTTGGGCAGTGTTGTGGTAATTCTGGTTGCGGTGATGATTTTCACCAACAAGTTTCCGCGCAATCTGCAGAGTTATTTTTCTTATTTTTACCTGATTGCGGCAGCCGGCGTGCTCGGTCTGCTCGGCGAAAAGCTGGCGTTAACCCTGCTGTCGTTCGCTTTACCTCTGCTGCTGGGCGCTGCGACCATCGCTTTCAAATTCAAACCCGAAAAATACCCGCTTGAAGACTGGTGGGAAATATATTCGATCATAGTTCTCTGCGCTGCCGGTTTTCTCGTCTACCTGTTCTTCAGATTCGAGCAGATCAAGGCCATGGGTGGCAGCGGCGCGCCGGGTCAGGTCGGAGCGGATGTCGGCGGGCCTCTCAAGACAAGGGTCGACCCCGCCATGGCCGCCAAATATCGTGATGAAATGCAGAAAAAGGGCAAAGACAAAGACACCCAGATGGACAACGCCCTGAAAGGCGGCAAGGAAGGGGAGTCCGATGCTGCCGCGCCTGCCGCATCAGCAGATGGAAAAGCCGATGCTGCCGAGAAAAAAGACGGTCAGGATGCCCCTCCCGAAAAAATCGAAACTGCCGAAGAGCGCATGGAAAGAGAAATGCGCGAGATTCGTGACGAGTTCAGCAAGAGATCGATGAAGTTGACTACCACTCTGATGCGCATCAAGAACCTTACCAAGAGCCTTGACCGCGACCAGATTTTTACCAATATCGTCGAAATTATCTCCAAAGGTCTCGATTCGCAGAAGGTTCAGCTGCTGCTCAACGACGAAAAGGAAGGCAAGTTCCGCATCGTCAAGGCAATCGGCATGAAGCCCAAAGAATACAAGGAAATCGAGATTCCGCATGAAGAAAACAGCATGATTACCTATCTGCTGCGCCAGAAGATGAATGAAGTTACCGGTGGAGCCGGGGCTCTTGGGGTTAAAGAATGCGAAATGGACCCGAAGACCAAAGGGCTGATCGGGCAGGGGGCATTGAAGACCCTGATTGCCGCGCCAATTTACGCCGAAGGCAAGCTTTTTGCCATCATCAATGTCGAGCAGATGAATAACCCTGATTACACCAGAGACGATCAGAACCTGATCGCGACCTGCGCTGACGTCGCCGGCCTGGTTATGAAAAACGCCAAACTGTATTCAGCCACCATGGACGACCTGGTTTCAGCCCAGAAGCTCAGTGAAGACCAGCTGAAAAAGAATGAAGAGCTCAAGGGCAGTCTGTCGCGCATCGTTTCGCCAAGCGTTGCCGAGATGATCATGTCTGACCCGTCCGGGCTCAAGCTCGGCGGCAGCAAATGTGAAGTAACCATGTTTTTCTCTGATATTCGCGGATTCACCCGCATGTCTGAAAGCATGGACCCAACCGATATCGTCGAGCAGCTGAACGTCTACTTCACCCGCATGACCGATATTCTCATGGAACTGGACGGCACTCTCGACAAGTATGTCGGTGACGAACTTATGGCGCTTTTCGGCGCTCCGGTCGCCCGTGATGATGACCCGATCAGGGCTGTGCTCTGCGGTGTCCGCATGCTCGATGCGCTGCGTGAACTCCAGGAGAGATGGCGGGTGGAGAAAAAGCCGGTTATCGAAATCGGCCTCGGAATCAATACCGGCACCGTAACTGCCGGCTACATGGGAAGCGAAAAGCAGCTTTCCTACACGGTAATCGGTGACAACGTCAACCTGGCTGCCCGTGTTATGGCTGTTGCCAAGGGTATGGAGCTTTTCATCACCAGGTCCACTTATGAGCGGGTTTCAGAATATTTTGAAATCGAGCAGCGTGAATCGATCATGGTTAAAGGTAAGTCGATGCCAATTGAAATTTTTCATGTCAAGGGCGTAAAGGCCGGGGTTAATTTCAGCGAGCTTCTCGGAAAGAGTATCAGTCATATCGCGACTTCAGTTCCGGGTTCGGAAGTGAAAGCGGCTCCGGCGGCAGACCGACCGATGAGAATTCCCCCGGGAATGAAGGAAGAAGACATGAAGCAGAATATTAAAATCGAGGGCAAGAAAGTCATCGAATGCTCGAATTGCGGCAGCGAGAACAACATGCAGGAAAAATTCTGTACAAAATGTGGTATGCCGATATTTTAGTATTGCCCAAATTTGTCGATAGGTGATATTATAAAGCCCAACTATGTAACAATAGTCAGGAGAGAGAATGAGAAATCGTATAGTTTATCTGCTTCTATTTTTATGCATAATTGCTGGAGGGCGTGCTGAAGCACTGTCTCTCGAAGCCCAGAATGCCATTGAAACAATCCGGGCGAAGCTGAACGCGGTTGAAGCCATTGCGCAGCCTGCACAGGAAACCGGTTACATCCCCGGTCGTGAACTGTCTGGCGCATTGTTGAGGCTGCGGCAGAAACTGCACGGAATTGAAATAGCGACCGAACCGGTCCCGGAAGCGACAACGGAAGACAAGATAACGACTGCCGTTGATTGCAGCTCATACCAGATTGGAGAACGGCTTGCCGCAGCTCTTCTCAAAGTTCGTCAGTCTCAGGGCCGCACCGAATCATTGCAGGTGGCTATGGCGGGTATCGATACATCGGTCAGCTCCGAACCTGATGTTGAGCCTGTGATACCTGAAGTTTCTCCTGCCGAACCGGTAGTGGTTGTCGATGAAAAACCTGTTGCTGCCCCTCCTGCGCCCGAAATTACCAAGACCGCTCCTGATGATGAAAAAGTCATTGCCACCAGTGACAAGAAAGAAATTGACAAAAAGGTCAGCCGCAAAAACGGCAAAAAGTCAAAGAAGAAACGCTCGAAAAAGCCGAACGTGCAGGTAGTCGAAAAGAAGAGCGGGCCGGTAAGCGAAAAAACCGCTGAGCAGCCAAAGATTGCCGCATCTGAAGAAGACGATCAGAAGTTTAACGAGTTCATCAAAAAATACGATTTCAAGATGCCCGAAAACTATAGAATTATCGTGCGCTGAAACAGTTTTTTGATCACTCTGCCGGCGTAAAAAGGTGCCTTTATGCAAAGCCGAAAGTCCGGTTATATACCAGCTTTTGCCTGGCCTTTTTTTCTGGTGCTGGCGATCATGGCTCTTCTGCTTCTCAGCCTGCCGCAGCAGTCAGAAGAAATCGAGGCCCCGCTTCCGCCCCAGTTATATTCCTCATCCTATCAGCTGATCGGAACCGGAAATCGTCTTGGTACTTATTATCCGGTTGGCGCGATGCTCTCAGACTGGTTCAACAGTCATTTTGAAGAGCGGGGTGGGGTGTTCAGCGCTGTTGAAACCAACGGCTCCGTCGACAATGTCAGGTTGCTGATTCAGGGGCGCCTGATGCTCGGCATGACCGAGAGTCGTATAGTCAGAGAATCCTATCAGGCGAATGCCAGTTCGCCGCTGCGTTTGATCTGGCCTCTATGGAACGACGTGGTTCATCTGGTCAGAGCACCTGCCAGTTTTGAGCCGGCACGTGAGTTTCCCGGGCGTTTGCGCGGTTTCCTGGGCCAGAAGAACTCTTCTACCTACCGTACTTCCAGAGAGATACTTGCTGCTCTTGGAGCTGGTGAAGACTTCAGCAGTCTCGATCTGTCTGCCGACCGGGTGCTGGCTGCGGTTTCGTCAGGGCAGGTCGGCTTTGCCACCATTCAGGCCGGTATGCCCAATCGAACTGTTTCTGACGCACTGATATTCAACGACTGCTCTTTGATCAGCCTCGATGATCGGCAGATAAGCAGCATTCTTGGTAAAGTGTCAACTGCCAGACTGTTTTCTATTCCTGCGGGCTTTTATGGCGACAATCAGCCGGCGATTCAGACTATCGGCCTGCCAAACGTGCTGGTAACCACCGAGAAAACCCCGGCCGCAACGGTTGAGCTGCTTACTGACCTCCTGGTAAAGGCATCTTCGCATCTGAGAATGAAACATCAGGCTATTTCAGCAATTCCGGCCGATCCAGCCCGCGGACTTGCAATCCTTCAGGAAACAGGCGTCCCGATTCATCAGGGAACCCTCGACTGGCTGAAGAAAAATCTTCCGGCCGGGCGGGTATCCGGGGAGGCGACCCCATGACCGCAGGCAACCCCAGGCAACTATTTTCAGCGCCAGACCGTCGCGGCATGGTCATCTTCGTCGTGCTGGGCGGTATTTTCGTTTTAACGATTCTGATTCTGGCATACAATCATCTGGTTCAGGGAAAGTTCAACGAGAGCCGCGAAATTCTCAAGCACCTGCGAGCCCTCAAATGTGCACAATCGGCCTCGAGAATGCTGGTAAACAAGCTGAAAAGCGATCTTGCCAATGCTAATCTCAAGGATGCGACTTCCCCAGGCCTGGCTCTGCGGACAAAAGTATTTGGGCAAAATGATCCGGAGTCTCTGGCAAAGGAATTCAAAAAGGTCTGGCTGAATGTTTCTGAAGTCGATGCCTTTGTGAAAAAACTTTTTGGTGAAGAGCCCACAAAAGATGTTTCGGTGAACTGCGATGTCATCTTCAGCGATATAAAGCCGCTCAGCGATTTTAAAACCGACGGCACCCTCTTTTTTGATTGTGAAAAGGCCGGTCGCATCACCATCACAGTCGAGGTTTTCATCGGTAATACCCGGGAAGAATGGCAGGAAACGAGGCCATTCCGGGTCGTCATTCCATTTCCTATGCCTCTGACCAAATTTAACCTCTTTCTGCGTGAAGCCACCACCGACCATGACCCGGTCAAATTCAATTCCGTGGTCATCGACTCTCCGGCCACTGGTGATATCGCGCCGGGTTCAAACAAGCCTCTGATTGTCGATAACGGTCTGCCGGGTGACCATTTCAACCGTCAGGCAGAAATCTGGAAGCGCCGCGGCTGGATATACCTTGGCGGCGGGAATCTTCTTTTGAACCGTGCTGCCGGCCATCGAAAATATGGGCAGCGCTATCATTCCTATTTTCCCACTGCCGAAAACCCGATTACGCTGCTGCTCAATTTTACCGATTTCACCGGTTGCCCCGTCAACGGGCATCAGATGGTATTCCGCATCGCGCGCTGGGGTTTTTCCAATGCGGTGGTCAACGGCCCCTCAGCTGACATGTGGAAGAAGATTCTTGAATTTCAGTTCGCTGAGCACAAACCTGACAAGGATAAAAAATGGTGGCAGAGTTCTTTTCTGCACCTTTTCGGCGAAGCCGGCAGCGGTGAGAACGATCGACGACTCAGCATCACCCGCGTCACCGGCAAAGTTTACGACCGCTTTCTCGAATTGAGTTATCTGATTCCGGGAACGGGTGCCGAACCTCCGGTTGGCGCTGTGGTGGGTCTGCCGCAAAAAGATTACGAAAAGTATTCAGGCAAAAAGCGCAACCTGATCCCAGGCAAACTCAAGGATCTCGATAAAACGTTTCTCAAGGATGTGTTTGTCGACAAAAACCTGATCTATCTGCCTGCTCCGCCTGACGCGGCACTTGGGGTGCCTGACCTCCGGGAAATGGAGGATTTCTTCATCAAGCTGCCCTATTCGGCGGCCGGAGACCTGATTTCATATGAAAAGATCATGAGCAAGGCCGACTACTGTTCCTATGACGAGAGCTACAGTATGATCGCGCAATATTCCAAAAATACCCAGAGCATCAATATTCCGCCAGATAAGTCGGTTCTGCCGATCAACAACATGAATTTCGACCTGCCGGTTCTCGGAGTGGACTGCAGCAAACTTCAGATCAATACTGTTGCAGAAAGTAAAGACCCGGCTCTCGGCCTTTCACCAAGAGTCTGCTACGAGATCGAGGCCAGCGGCGATGATGCTTTTAAACAGCTGCGCTCTGCATTCTGTTCGGCCCAGAACAGTGATTTCAATCTTTCAAACACAATTGTCAGAGTCAAAACCAATGGGGAAGGCCTGAAAATGGGCGATAACCTCGGTGCCATTTCAGGAGGGGCAATTCTGGTAGATGGGCCAGTCGAAATCGGCACCTTCCGTTCGACCGATAACCCCGAGAAAGGCCAGTTGCTGGTTCTGGCCGAAACCGGTGCCATAACGGTTCGAAACACCGGGCAACATCCAACCCTGGCTTATCTGGTGGCTCTCGATAAAAAAGCGGGTGAGATCAAGCCATCGAGCAAACAGGCGGCTGTCGAAATTTTAGGCGGCATCGCCGCTCATACTCTCGACCCCGAAAAGTTTGCCGGTGGCGGTGGCCTGATGTATAACCAGAACTTCGATCCGACCGTCAACCCGATTGAAAGTTTTATGGGAGTGGCAATTGGCCCTGCCGGGGGCGAATTATGAAAAGGCGTGGTATTTCTCTGCTCGAGGTGCTGGTCGCCAGTGGAATCATGGTTGCCGCACTGGTCCCATTGTGGGGTCTGATGGGCTCGTCTCACAAGCAGGTAACCCTTTCTGCCGATGAGATTAAAGCCAGTCAGCTGGCGGTCGAAATGCTCGAGCAGATCGAAAATTCACAATGGTGGCCGGATGTAGGCGATATCGGCTTCAAGCCTCTCAGCGAAGGCAAACTGACCATTGGAACCAGCAGGAAGATCGATCTGCGGATCGGCAGTTTCCCTGAATACATGGATCTGAAGGCGACGATCAAGATCGAAAAATACCCTTCGACCGGCCAGGAGACAGGCCGGATAGTCAGGCTGATTCTTAACTATAAATCGAAAGAAAAAGTAGGGACTCCTGAAAAGGACTATGAGCTATCGACCTACCTGAGCAAAAAATGATGCAACGCAGGGCATTTACCTTTATTGAACTGGTGATCAGTCTGGGCATCGTCACCCTGATTGCCGGCGGGGTAATTGTCGCAATGTCCCGTGGAGCCTCAAACGTTCATCGTGGCAGTTTCAATGCCCAGGCCGCCAATCAGGCTGCCTGGATCGTAACCATGATGCGCAATGATATCGCCAGATCAGATACCTCCAGGATTGTATTCAAACCTGAATCTGGTGACACATGGAAAGGTTCGACCGAATTCCGGGTCGGTCTGCCTGAAAAAAAGCACGTGACCTATTCGATCGAGAACCGCGGCGGCGGCAAAGCTTTTGCCCGCACCACTTCAGATGGCCGCAAACAATTTCTCGCTTCTGAATACATTGCTGATATGAGTGTAAAAAAAGCAGATAACGGCTATGATATTTTCATGCTTCTGAAAGATCCTGGAAAGAAAGCTAATGATTTCACCTGGTCGGCACGTATTTATCCACCGGTTCCATCCGGAACCGACCGCTACTGGAAGCCGTTGCCGGGAGGGAAAAAATGAAACGGTCAGATTTACGGCCTATGCTGCTGGTAGTTTCGGTAGCCTGTTTGCTGTCAATGCTCACAGGCTGCGGTTCAGGCTATAACTATTCAAGATGCCGGGTGCAGGCTGAAGCGGCTCTTGAAGCAGGTAAGCTGAAAAAGGCCAAAGAGCTCTACGCGGTAATTTATCAGCAGGAAACCACCGCTGAAAAAGTCGATGTCAGTCGAACCACCTGGGCGTTCTACCGGCTTGGGGTCATTTCAGAAGTGACTGGTGACATTAAGCTCGCCAAGGGCTATTATTGGGGCGATCGCATCGACGAAGGCTTTTATCAGGTGAATCCATCGGTTGATCGTCTGGTTCAGGTCGGCTGGCAGCATCTTGACGACGGCAAACCGCCGCGTTCTCTTGAAGAAATCCTTGCCCTTGAAAAGGGAAGTGCTCAGAAACTGCCGCAAACTCATGAACGTAAAAAACGGGAAGTCTTCATAGATGACTTGCGTCGCCCGGCCGAGCAGGCTCCGACTGCTTCTTCAGATAAAACTCATTCCCGAACTTTTCAGCGGTCGCTTACTCCGCCACCGCCAGGGTCACCAGAGCCCTTCAGGGTTTTTTACTGACCTTTTTCGCTTCATCCTGAGGTTTGAAGCCAATCGGAGTGTTCATGTCCTTCGGAGACTGCAGGAAATTGTCGAGGCGACCGAGCAGATTGCGTCGTGCCACTTCAAAAAGATATTCGCAGAAATCGTTGATTCCCTCGTTGTTATTGACGAATTCCCGTTCATCATCGACGCTGAAAAGAATTTTGGAACCGGTCTTCTTGAAAACGATCATGAAAGTGAAGAATTTTTCCTGCAGATCGTTGTCATTCACATTGATCGCGAAACCGATCGCGGCAGTGCCGTTTTCGCCAAATTCGGTGTCAAGAGCGTCGCCCTGCAGAGATTGGCTGTTATACACAAAGCCGGAACTTGGCGGAAACATGAATACCTTTGTTTCAGGGCAATTCAGGCTTTCAATGATCGCGGTGCGAATTTCCTGAACGAATTCACGGCATTCCTGCTGATACTGGCTGCACTCTGTTACTCCACGATCATAAGCTTCACACAGTTGTTTATAGCGGTTTCTTCGCGGCATAGGGTTTCTCCGGGGGTTATTACTTAGAGGGTTGAATCAAGTTCTGCTGCCAGCATGGCGTATTGCAGAAGGTAGTTTTCCTTTTTATCGGGTTCGGCAGTTTCGATCAACAGCGAAAGTTCCCGCATCTGCATTTCAAGCTGCTGACGTCTCTGCAACTTTTCCGGCGAAGGCGCAGCCGCAGCCGGTCTGCTGATTACTGGAGCCGGTGCGGTTTCGCAGGATCTCTTTTCCGATGAGGTTACTGCTGGCGGCGGGATAAAATTTTCCTTGATCAGTGCTACCCCGGGAAACAGTGCGACAGGCGCTGTATTCGCCTCCGGGGGCAGTGATCTGACAATCATGTCGGCAGCCATGGCTTCAGGTTTGATTTTCCTGACTTCAGCTGCCTTAACCAGGCGCGAAAAGATCTCTTCGGAAAGTTCGACGTTGATTTGCATTTATTCAATCTACCAGATTAATGACGAAATTTGAACCTTTAAAAACATGCTAGGAATGGTGGCGTCTTTTCGGTGAAAAAGGTATCTTGTAGTCTGAAAGAGGGTAAAGAAATGCCGTCAGGCAGCGATAATATCGAAAATGCAGTTCTGGCACTGAAATGGCGTTATGGACGCATGGCCGCTTTTCTGGCGACTTTATGGTTCATGACTGCCTGGAACTTTGCCGCCGGCCTGGTTTTTTTACTTGCCAGGCAGACGGGAATTGTTGCTGTCGATTTCGCCGGCTTTGCCCTGATCGGCATACCCATATCGATTCTCGCTGCCATTCTGGTGGTCAGAAGGCATATTGTCGGCAGTCAGGGCTGGTTGGCAGCTGTGGATAGTCACAACCGCAGTGGCGGTATCATGCTGGCTGCAAAAGAAACCGGCGATTGCAGCTGGTCGAATCGCCTGCCGGAGGCAATTTCTCTGCCTGTTTTGCAGGTGAGTATTACCCGACCCCTTTTTTCGCTGTTTATATCTCTCGCATTTCTTCTTCTCTGCATCAGGCTACCGATTGTTCTTGACCGGGTTTTAACTGATCAGAAACTCGATCTCAAAGAATCGGAGCAGCAGATCGAAGAACAGATCAAGATCATGGCTGAAGAGGGGTTCCTGCGCCCGGATGAAACAAAAGAACTGCAGCACAGTCTTGAGCGAATTGCCGAAGGTTCAGACCCCAATGACCCTGCTTCGACATTCGAAGCACTCGATCAGCTTCAGGATCGGCTGAAAAAGCAGGCTGCGGCGGGCGCCAGACAGATGGAGTCGCAAATGGAAAACATGCGGCAGCTGCAGTCGCTTGCCGACAAACTTGGCGAAAATCCGGAGGCCGGAGCGTTGTCGCAAAGTATTGCCCGGGAGATTTCAGGGGCTTTGAGCAAAAACAGCACCGGAAAGGCTCCAGATAGCCTCGGCCGGGCTCTCGAGAAAACTGCGGCCGGCGGTGCCGAAGCCGGCGACGCAGCCGGGCAGGCCAGCAAAGAACTGCAGGAATATTTGAAGAAACAGGCTGAAATTGCGGCAGCCCGGGCAGAAAGACTGGCAAAGGCAAAACTGATCGATCAGAAGACTTTTCAGGAACTGCTGAAAGCCGGAAAAATACGGCCGGCCGATAAAACGGATCTTGATCCAAACTCAACATCAGAGCTGGTCAAGGTGAAAGTTCCGTCGGGCAGTTGCCAGAGCAACAGTTCGCAGCAGGGGGAAGGAACACAATCCGGATCTGGGTCGGGCGTGCCTGGAGAAAAGAAGGGTGTGGGCCTGGAAACTGGCAGCGAAACAGGTACTGGCGCGTCTGGAGAACCCGGGCGTGGCGGTGGAACCTCTCCGATTGAATTCAACCGCCGCAGTTCAGAACATAATCTCAAATTTATCGACCAGAATCTGCCCCCGCCGGCCGAAAGCGCTCTTGAACAATCAGTAGCCATTGGCATGAGTATTTCGGCGCCGCCGCAGAACGATACCGGCGATGCCGGTAATTCGGCTGCCTCTTCCTGGCAGAAACCTGCTGACAGCAGTGCTGAATCTGGTATAATTCTTCCGAAACACCGCGGGGCGGTCAGGAAATATTTCGATCATGAAAACCCCTGAAACAGGAGTTGCCCAATGAATGAAGTCAAAAAACTTATTGTGCAGAGCGAGCTTGAACAGGCCCGGAACCTGGCACACCGGGTTCTCGTCGAACTCGACCGTATACTGCTCGGTCGCCCGGCCCTGCATCGCCTTGTTTTTATCGGCATTCTCAGTCAGGGGCACATTCTTCTCGAAGGCCTTCCAGGAGTCGGCAAGACGGCTCTGATTAAAACCCTCGGTCAACTCCTCAGTCTGCAGTTCAGCAGAGTGCAGTTCACCCCGGATCTGATGCCCGGAGATATTCTCGGGGCTCACATTCTGCAACAGAGCTCTTCCGGTCAGCGTGAAATGGTGTTTCAGCCAGGCCCCGTGTTTACCAACATTCTGCTTGCCGACGAAATAAACCGCGCCTCGCCAAAGACTCAGTCGGCGCTGCTCGAAGCCATGCAGGAAAAGTCGGTTACCCTGCTCGGAACCACCCGTCGCCTGCCGGAGCCTTTTTTTGTTCTGGCTTCGCAGAACCCGATCGAGCTCGAAGGGACCTATCCGCTTCCGGAAGCTCAGCTCGACCGTTTCCTTTTTAAACTCGAAGTGAATGCCGCTTCAAGTGATACCTTGCGTGAGATAATCACCTCCCGTCGGCACGGTGAACCTCCGACACCGGGTTTTTCACTGTCGGCCCTAGAATTGAACGGTCTTTTTTCGGTCATGAACCGCATTTATCTGCCGGATCCGGTAGCTGATTTCATTGCCCGCCTGGTGCATGCAACTGACCCGGGTTCAGGCTCTTTACCGCAGATATCTGAATTTGTGCATTATGGTGCCTCACCGCGTGCTGCGATTGCAGTTGCCGAGGCTGCCCGCGGCGTGGCCCTGCTGGCAGGCAGACCGTCGGTCGGCTTCGAAGATGTGCGTGAGGTATTTGTTCCGGCCTTGAATCATCGCGTCCTTCTCAATTACAAAGCCAGATTCGAAGGTATGACTACTGCCGGCCTGCTTAACATATTGCTCAAGTCGATCCGCGAAACTGATCTCGAATTTGCGGCCGGAATAACCATGGAAAAATCAAATTGAAACGCTTCATATTATTGCTGCTCTTCATTTTGCTGGCATATGGCTGCACTCTTTCCGCTGCAGAGTCCGTTTCATATGATGGCCTGCGTTTTACCATACTTCCAGATTTGTCTAACCGCAATTTTTTCGGTTACAACTTCCTCCGGGTGCTGGTAACGAACAAGTCCGGGCGGCCCCGACAGGTGACCTTCTCCATGCAAGCCGATTATTCCCGTGACCTCGACGGCATCAGCAGAAGTTTTGCAATTCAGGCCGACGAGACAAGAGAAGAAGCCCTGATTTTTCCGATGGCTGACTTCTCCTCACCAGGCCTTGAAGTCGAAGTTGATGGAACTAAACTGGCACAAAATCTCCAGCAATATTTTCGTATCTACCGCAACTATTACGGCAAGGCTCAGGCGCTCGTGGATACTAAGATTGCCAGAAATAGCTTCGAAAGTGTTTTTGGCCAGACCGGGCCTTATAATCGCCTGAATCTCGAAATGAACCAGTTCGACGGCAGCGTTTCGCAGCTTTACCATAACTGGCTTGGTTACTCGCAATTCAATCTGGTGATTTACCATGCAATCACCATCGACGAAATGCCTGAACCGGTAAAAACCGCTATCTATGACTATGTGCGCGCCGGGGGCTCGTTGCTCGTTATCGGCAAAGTCAGGCTGCCGGCTGATTTTGCCGTAACCTCCGCTTCTGAAGAAGTGACCTCCGTTTCCGGAGGTTTCGGCAGAGTGCTCATGATCCGGGGAGCTTTTTTCCCGACTGAAGCTCAAAGTTCTCTGCCGGGTAGCAGTGAAGAACAGTCATCTGATCTGCTGCCCGAAACTGAGGGCTCTCTCGATTCGCTCGGGCCACCAGCTGCCCCCGCCTATGACGTCAAAATCTGCAACCTGTTTTCCAACAGTACACTCAAGCATGTTTCGCCGCTGGTATTCAAAGATGAGGAAATCTCTACCCTGTCTGCCCGTTGGCTGATGCTGGTCATCTACCTGTTTGCCTTCATTATCGGCCCGGTAAACGTCTATGTTCTCTATCGAATGGGCCGCAGAATCATGGTGTTTCTCACGGTGCCGATTGCTTCGATAGCCTGCTGCGGCTTTATTTACTTCTATTATCTGGTTTTCGAGAGCTCAACCCTGCTTATCAAGCGACAGACGATGACTCTGCTCGATGAGCGGGAAAGCCGGGCGATTACTCTGGGCAACTATTCGGTTTTCTCGGCCCGCAGTCGCCCTGAAGGCCTGCATTTTGACATGCAGACCGAGGTTTACAATTTCAATCGTGACGACTATCGTTCGAGTGATGGTGGTAAACTTCTGGTTCTCGACGAAGACCAGCACCTGGCAGCCGGCTGGATAAAGCCGAGAGTGCCACGCTATCTGCACCTGCGCTCAATTCAGACCCGGCGCGAACGTCTCACTCTCTCTTATCATGACGGTCGCCTGCAGGTTATGAACGGCCTGGGGGGCGATATTGTCAAAATCAGCCTGATGACCTCAGCAGGCAGAATTTATACGGGTGCTGATCTTGCTGCAGGTCAGACAGCCAGTCTCGACCAGGCCGGTTCGATTGCGCAACCGCAAACAGGCCCGATTGGCGCCGATATGATCGACAACCTTTGGTACCGAAGGATGGATAACATCGAAGACTATTTTGACGATTACCTCAGGCCCGGAACCTATATCGCTACGGTCCGAAACTCGCCTTTCCTGCGACAGCAGCTGGAAGCTGAAGCTCAGGTTGAAGAAAAAACCGTCATAATTGGTATCCTCAGGGAGGAACCGGAAGCATGATTCTATCCGTTGAAAACCTGTATAAGAATTTTGGCGCTACCCATGCGGTCAAAGGTCTTACCTTCAAGCTTGGCAGCGGTGATATTACCGGTTTTGTCGGCCCGAACGGCGCCGGGAAAACAACCACTCTGCGGATTCTTGCCACCATCGAAGAACCTTCCTCGGGCCATGTGGCTATCGATGGGCGCTCAGTCGTCACCCATCCCGAGGCAGCCCGCGAGCATATCGGTTTTGTCCCCGATTCTCTGCCGGTTCACAATGATATGAGTGTTCACGAGTATCTCGATTTTTTTGCCAGAGCTTACGGAATCAAGTCATCACGCCGTCGCGCCCTGATTTACGACCTTGAAGAATTCACCAATCTGCTGGGCATAAGAGAAAAGCTGATTTCGGCGCTGTCAAAGGGCATGAAACAGCGCGTTTCAATCGCCAGGGCGCTGATCAACGATCCGACCTTCCTGCTCATGGATGAGCCTGCAGCCGGTCTTGACCCGCGGGCGCGCATCGAGCTGCGCGAACTTTTGCGGGTGCTGTCGCGTCAGGGGAAGGGAATTCTTATCAGTTCGCATATTCTCAGCGAACTTGCCGAAATCTGCAATACGACTTTAATTATAGAACAGGGAGTGCTGCTGAAGTTCGGCACCATCGAAGAGGTCACCAATCACAATCAGACGACCAGGCGGCTGGTTGTAAAACCTGTTTCCGACCAGGAGGCTCTCAGCAGAATGCTCGTTCTCGAGCCCGGCATTGCCAACCTTGTTGTTAACGGCAAGTATCTTGAATGTGACTTTGGCGGCAGCGATGAAGAGGCGGGTGACCTTCTTGCCCGTATGGTTGCTGGTGGTCATCGGCTGATCGAATTCAGATTCCGCCAGCAGAACCTTGAGTCCGTTTTTATGAACATTACCAGGGGTGAGGTGCAATGACGATGATGGAATCTCTCTACAACCGTTGTGACGACCTGCTCAACCCCATCATAGTCAAGGAATTGCGCCAGGTTGTCAGAGGGAAGTTTTTCTGGGGAGTGCTGATACTGTTTCTCGGTTTTCAGTGCGCTGTTTTGAGCATGTCGATTGCTGACCGCGGACTGACCAGCCACAATGTCGGTGCCGAGACTCTGACATTTCTTTTCGGCATTCTATTCTTTGCCAGCTTCGTGGCGATTCCGATCTATAACGGCTTCAAGTTTTCGAACGAACGCAATGACGGTTCTGACGAACTGCTTTTTATCACGACAATTACTCCTGAAACCATTGTTAAAGGCAAATTTTATGCGGCGATGGTGTTCATTTTTCTCATTTTCAGCGCCTTCTCACCATTCATGGCTATGACCTTCTTTTTGAGCGGAGTTGACCTGCCGATGACGTTTTTGGCCCTGGTTTTCGCTCTGCTTCTCAGCGCAGCCGGTGCCATGATGCAGATATGTTTTGCCGCTCTGGCGCATGATGCCCAGTCGCAGAAAGTCTGGCGCGGCGTTGGAGGGATGATTCAGATGATGGCTTTTTTCAGCATCACCGGTGCAGGGGCCGATATGGTGCAGTACGGTGCTGCGCGTTTTGTTTCATACTCCCAGATGGGTATGGTGATTGTCGCTTTTGCTTTTCTGACGCTGTCTTCAATGCATTTCTTCTACAGGGCCTCAGCGGCGCTGATTTCTCCGGCCGGCACCAATCGAATGCTGCCGGTTCGTAAAAGCGCGTTTTTCATCTGGCTGGGTTCCCTGTGTCTCGCAATGTGGTGGGCAATCAATTCCTCGTCGGCCAGATATCTGATCGCCTGGAGCGGTTTTGTCTGTACCGGCCTGGTGGTGGCAACCATGGTGGCTATATCAGAGCGTGATTCCATATCAGAAAGAATGAACCGCGAAATACCTCCCGGGCTTCTGAAGCGGAGACTGGCGTTCTTTTTTTACAGCGGTGCAGCTGGTGGCCTGGCATTTGTAGTGCTGATGACCGTTTTAACGCTTCTGGCCATGAATTTTTTCTCTTTCAGCGGTAGTCTGCGTTATTCAGGGGATGTCGGCGAAGCTTCAGCGGCGGTGACTGCATTCATGGGCTACTGCCTGGGCTATGCCCTGATCGCTGCATTTATTCGCAGAAATTTCCTTGGCAGTTTCGTTGACGTCGGCAACTCCTGGGTGGTGATGCTGGTCACAACTGCCGCTTTTGCAATTCTGCCAATGTTTGTCTGGGCCGTGAGCGGGTCAAATTCAGAACTGTATCTGCTTGGCAATCCTTTCATGTCTCTTGCTCCGGATAAACGGCCCGAAGGTCTGATTGTCGGCCTCGCTATCGCCTTGCTGGCGGTAGCCATAAACCTGCCATGGCTGAAAAGACAGGCTCAGGAGTTCAATAGGGCGGGGTTACAGGATGAATGAGAGCCGGTGCAAATCTCTGGATGCTGCTGAACTGGCCGGTCAGAGATTTTATCTCAACGTTTCATCGCGCTTTTCCGGCCTGCAGGGTGGCAGCAGATTCGGCAGAAATACCGGCAATTCACTCGAATTTCTCGATCATCGCGAATACCAGCCCGGCGACGATGTCAGGCATATCGACTGGAATGCCATGGCCCGCTCCGATCGGCTGACGGTCAAGCTGTTTCGCGAAGAAGTTTCTCCCCACCTCGATCTGCTTCTTGATGCTTCTGCGTCGATGGGTCTCGAAAACAGTCGAAAAGAGGAAGCTCTTTTTGCTCTGGCGGCAGTTCTTCGCATTGCTGCAGTGAATGCAGGTTACACGGTAGCATGCTGGCTGGCAAAAGACCGTTGCCGCCGCATCGAGCCGGCAGCTTTGCCAATCCGCGACTGGCGAGGCGCTGACTGCGATTTTTCCGGCAACGTCGGCCAGACTTTGACAGGTTTTCCGCCGACTCTGCATCCATCAGGGGTCAGAATTCTCATCAGTGACCTTTTCTGGAATCAGGAACCGCAGAGCGTTCTCCGCCAGCTTTCTGACAGCGCTGCATTGCTGGTGGTCATTCAACTGCTGGCCCGCCATGATATTTCACCCGACCTGTCAGGCAATATCAGGCTCGTCGACTCTGAAACCGGCGAAGTCGTCGAACTGGTAGCAGAAGAAGCGCTGCTTCGCGAATACGGCAGCAATTTTACCCGGCATCAGGAATACTGGAAAAAAAGCTGCATCCGCAGTGGCGCGGTATTTTGCCAATGCGTCGCTGAAAACTTTCTGTCTGACTTCGTTCCGGTAGATCTGCTGCGCAGCGAAATACTTATGACCAGGAGCTGACGATGCCATTTTTCATGAGCCCGGCCGCCTTCTGGGGCCTGCTGACCACCCTGGTGCTGGCAGGCATCTATTTTTTCCGCCGCCAGTCAAAAACGGTCAAGGTGTCGTCGCTGATGTTCTTCACCAGGATCAGGCATTCGGCTGAGGGCGGCCGCCGTCTGACCAGACTGCAGACGCCGCTCATTCTTCTGCTGGAAATAGTCGTTCTGATCCTTCTGGTGCTTGCCGCCGCCAATCCCAGAGTTATCAGCGGTGAGAAATTGATTTCGGTCGTGCTGATTCTCGATGATTCATTGTCCATGAACGTCAATGATCCTGAAAGCCCCAGAAAGGCTGCTATCAATTATCTGGAAGATTCATTCTTCTCCCGGGCAGCCTATCGCTTCACTCTCATCAGAACGGGAACGCATCCTGAAATTATCGGACGCCACGATATGGCCGGCAACGAGGCGGCAATGCTGATAGAAAACTGGCGTTGTACTTCTCCTGCCGCCGATATTTTTATGGCTTTGCGCTATGTCGCCGAAAGTTTGTCCCCTGATGCTCAGGTTTTTGTCATTACCGATCAGCCCGCCGCTGAAAAACAGCAGGGAAAAGCCGGCTGGCTTTCTTTCGGCAGTTCGCTGCCGAATCAGGCGATAACCGCTGCCAGCCGCTATGCACTTGGTGACGTCGACAGGTGTTTTGTTGAATTTACGAGCTTTGCTTCTCAACCGGCGCGGCTCGACGCAGAAATTCTGCTCCCTGAGAGCGGGGCTGTCATCGAACGGATCTCGGAAACAATGGCGCCACGAGCCACCAGGCGTTTAAGATTCGTTCTCAAGGATACCGCTGCCAGAGTCATGATCCGCATAAATAACGACCCGGTCACTTTCGACAACATTGCCTGGCTTCTGCCGGTCAGACCTGCACCTGTCGAAGTCGAGGTTCATCTTGCTTCTGAATATCGCAGAAGATTTGTGGAAAAGGCCCTGGCTTCAACCGGTCTGGCCAGAGTTGTTGCAAGTTCCTCGCAGCTTCTGGTGGCTGACGAAATGTCGTCTTTTTCTGCAGAAGGTCTGTGGCGTTTCCATCTTCATGTTGCCTCGCAGCCGGCCGGCTTTTCCGGAACTGTTGCCATCGATAGAGAACACCCCCTTATGGCTGGAATCCCGGGTGTAAAAGCCGCATGGGCAATTGATCCCGGCTTTATCGCTCCGGGCATGCCGTTGATGACCGGAGCCGACATACCGCTGCTGGCGGTCAGCGGCGAACCATGGGAAAACCTGCTGATCACCCTCAATCTTTCACCTGAATATTCCGACCTGCAGAAAAGCCCTGCCTGGCCTGTCCTGTTCTGGAACCTTCTCAATTGGCGCCAGCAGCATAATCCCGGGCCGATTGTCGCTAATTTCCGAAGCGGCAGCAATATTGAGATGGCTTTGCCCCCTGAAACCAGCACAGCAGCTTTATATGATCCGGCCGGTCGCAAAATTGAAGACGCCGCGATCTGGCGTAACCGGGCTGTTTTTCAGTCCAGCAGCATCGGGCTATTCGAAATCAGAGCCGGTATTGCATCCTGGCCGGTTGCGATCAACCTCTGCTCGCCTGCTGAATCGGATCTGACCGTGGCCGATCATGCCCCGCCACCATCGATGCCCCTGAGCGGCAATGCCATGCACAGACTTGCCGATGTCCGCTGGTGGTTTCTTTTGCCTGCACTGCTTCTGATGGTAATGCATCTCTGGCTGGCTTCATTCAGGAGGTCTGCCAATGCTGCTTACTGATTATCACTGGCTGATTCTGCTGATCCCGGCACTATGGACCATCTGGTATTTCAGGCCTCTGTCAAAGCGGGTCATGGCGTTGAGGGTCGTTATGGTGTTTCTGGTCATTCTGGCACTGGCAGGTCTGCAGATAAAATTGCCGGGCCGTGAGGGCGTCATTGTCGTAGTTGCTGACCGCAGCCTTTCAATGCCCTCCGGGTCAGATCAGCGCATTACTGAAACTGTCGGGCTGCTCAAGGCCCAGATGCCTCCCGGGGCGCGTCTTGGGCTGGTAACCTTCGCAGCTGAGCCACAGGTTGAAATGGCGCCAACCCGCAGTGCCTTCACAGGTTTTACCGGGGAAACAGATCGAACTGCTTCACGGCTCGATGAGGGTATCCGGCGTGCTCTGTCACTGATACCGACTGAACTGGCCGGTCGAATTCTTGTTGTTTCCGATGGTGTGTGGAGTGGCGCTGATCCGCGATTGCCCGCATTTCAGGCTGCCAGTCGTGAGGTTCCCATCGATTTTCGCTGGATTTCCCGCGACCTTTCGGCCGATATGGCCATAACCTCCTTCGAAGTTCCCGGAATTTTGAGCCCTGGAGAAGCGTTTATCGCCAATGCCGAAGTTACCACACCGGTCGAGCAGCAGGTGCAGGTAGGTCTTTTCAGCTCTGATACCCAGATTGCCAGTTATTCACGTAAACTCAGAGTCGGCAGCAATCACATGGCTTTCAGCCTGCTTGCACCAGCGGCATCCGTAGTCAGGTTCAGGCTCAAAATCGAGCCCGGCACTCCCGACCCGGTCGAGGAAAACAACGAAGCCCGGGCCATCAGCGAGGTGGTTGGTAAAAAACCGGTCCTCGTTATTGCTGATGAACGGCAGTCAGCAATGAGTCGCCTGTTGCAGAGTTCCGGCATACCGGTTATCGAGGCAGATCCTGCCGAAATATCCTGGAGCATCGAATATCTGGCAGGCTTTTCAGCAGTGGTTATCGAGAATGTCGCAGCCGGAAGGCTTGGCATGCACGGCATGCAGATGCTCGCCGCCTGGGTCAGCCACATGGGTGGCGGTCTGGTACTGACCGGCGGCAGAAATTCCTACGGTAACGGCGGTTATTATCAATCGCCGCTTGAACCCATTCTGCCCGTCTCCCTGGAACTTCGCAGCCAGCATCGCAAGCTCGCTCTTGCGCTTGTCGTAGTTCTAGACCGTTCTGGAAGCATGGCAGCTCCTGTCAGGGGTGACCGCACCAAAATGGATCTCGCTAACATAGCCGCTGCCAGTTCTCTCGATCTGCTGTCACCATTCGATGAGTTTGGGTTACTGGCTGTAGATACCGAGGCGCAGGTGGTGGTGCCTTTGCAGCGCATGACTGACAAAGCCAGATGGCGCAATCAGATTCTCAGCGTCGGATCATCGGGCGGTGGTATATATGTCTTCGAGGGCATCAGCAGGGCGGCCGAAATGCTTCTCAAGGCTCAGGCCCAGACCCGGCATATCATTCTGTTTGCCGATGCCTCTGACTCAGAAGAACCAGGCCGTTACTGGGAGCTTCTCGACAAGGCGACCGGTGCCGGTTTAACTCTCAGCGTCATCGGCCTCGGAACCGAATCTGACTGTGATGCCAACCTGTTGAAAAAAATCGCCGCCGCCGGTAAGGGCCGAATTTTTTTCACCCGTGACCCCGAAGAATTGCCCAGACTCTTTTCTCAGGATACTTTTGTCGCGGCGCGCAGCACTTTTATCGATGACGTGGCCGATATCGAGTCTTTGTCGGCTGCTGATCGTTTTGTCAGCGGCAAAATATCTTTCAAATCCCAGATTGGGGCTTATAATCTCTGCTATCTGAGGCCTGATGCCATGCTGGCCGTCAGAACTGTCGATGAGAACCAGGCCCCGGTGCTCGCCGCATGGCAGACTGGTCTGGGCAGGGTTGCCTGTTATACCGGGGTTGCCGGTGGTGAACTGGCCGGGAAATTCACTGGAGAAGCTGCAGCAGCTCGCCTGATGGCGGGTGTCTGCAGCTGGGTGACTTTTGATGACCGGCATACCCTTGGAGAAATGACGGTAACGCCGAAGATCGTCAATGGAGTGTGGCGGGCTGAAGCTTTTCTCGACCCAGAGCGTGAGCGCGAACCTTTCAGAGATACCCCGGAAATAGATCTGATCAGATCTTCCCGAGGCCGTGAAACAACGAAAACCAATCTAAAAATGCAATGGAATTCAGCAGATTCGCTTGCGGCAGAGACCATTGTCAGAGGTGATGAAGTGATTGCCGCCGTCATCAGATCGGGAAACCTGCAGAAACGTTTGAATCCAGTCTGTCAGCCTTATTGCCCGGAATTCGCCCCGGCGAAAAACCGGAATGGTTTGACCGAACTCAAAGATCTGGCTTCGATCAGCGGCGGCCGTGAGCTGATAGATCTGGGGCAAGCCTGGAACTCGATGCCGGCCCGGATTCAATTGCGTGATCTCTCTGCCGAACTGCTTTTTCTCGCGCTGCTGATTTTTATTCTCGAGGTTGCCGAACGCCGTACCGCATTCTTATCGATGCTGCTGGCATTCATAAGAAAACCGCGCCCGGAGATAGCTGCCTCGGAAGCATCTGCGGTGGTTGCTGCCGGTGATAGCCAGAAAAAGCAGCAACAATCCGCTCAGAAAGCTGAAAAATCTCCAGATCAGGGAATTGCCGCCGCCCCGACCACTCCTGCGCCTGAGTCTGAAAAGAACGATGGTTTTGCCACTGCTTTGAAAAGCGCGAAGAAACAGGCTGGAAAACGAGCCCGCTGATCACAGGACTTCGTTAGTCTGTGCGTTCACACTTCGGAGACTTACCGACATCTGACCAACCCTGTTCTTTGCGAGCACCAGCGAAGCAATCTCATCCTGATAGAATGCCACTGCTTCGTCGCTGCGCTTCTCGCAGTGACACGTCAACAAACTGTAATCGTCTATTATTGAATCCTGCAAATATAAAACCAACCTACTTCACCGGCGCGGCCATCAGTCGGGTTACTTTTTCTCCAGCGATTCGCTTCG
>CAYYUI010000073.1:2161-24628 GCA_964474705.1 uncultured bacterium | reverse complement strand
GACAGTACAATGTCGAAAAAGGCAGCAGAGTCCGCTGCGAAAAACTCGACCAGGCAGCTAACGCTACCCTGGCCATTGACAAGGTTCTCATGGTCAAAGACGGCGACAAGATGCAGGTCGGCCAGCCCTATGTAAAGGGTGCTCAGGTTAAGGCCAAGGTTGTTGGTCATGCCCGCGGCAAAAAGATCACCGTGCTCAAATACAAGAGCAAAGTTAACTATCGCCGCAAACTGGGTCATCGCCAGCACTTCACCTCTCTGCTCATCGAAGACATCAAGGGTTGATGATCGAGATCGATTTCCCTGAAGCTGTCGAAGGTTGTGTGACTCTCAAAGTGACCGGCCACAGTGGCAGCGATGAAAAAGGCAGAGATCTGATGTGTGCAGCCGTATCGGCACTGACGCAGACTTTTGCCGGGGGAATCCAGGACAGCCTGAAGGCGGATGTCCGAGGTAAAATGGAGGCCGGGGAATGTAACCTCAGCATCCAGGTACCGGAAGCGAGCCGGCAGCAGCTTGAAGCAGTTTGTAAAGTAATTAAATTCGGGTTCCGGAAGATTGCAGAATCACATCCGGGGCATGTTAAGTTGAATTAGTCAGGGGGATTTATCATGGCTCATAAGAAGGGACAGGGCTCAACCACCAACGGTCGGGACAGTAATGCGCAACGGTTAGGCACCAAGAAATTTGCCGGCGAACTCGTAAAAGCCGGTAACATTCTCATCAGACAGCGCGGCACTCCCATTCATCCAGGTCACAATGTCGGCAAAGGCAAGGACGATACACTTTTCGCCCTTACTGAAGGCCGCGTCAAATTTGAATGGTTCAAAGGCAAACATTGCGTCAGCATCGTTCCTGAAGCAATCGAAGCAACCAACTGATCTTTTAAAGCAAAAGAGCCGCCGAATCTGGCGGCTCTTTTGCTTTTAGATCGACCATTCACAGGTCATAAAATCCCTTTTCCCGCGTAAGAGCTGCAAGATCTATTCGGCTAAGCGTCTCTGCAATTCTGCGTGCCGAGTTTTCACCCTCATATGGGTTGTCAGCCGCAGTCACACCGGCGCAAAAATCTGACTGCAGAGCGTTTTTTATGGCGGAAACAATTGCCTGGCGCTCCGCTTCTACGGTTTGCACCATTCTGCCATGTGGTCGGCCGTGCTGTCGGCGGCCGATATTGATTACCGGGGTTCTGAGTGCGGGTATTTCGGCAATGCCGCTCGATGAATTACCCAGAACACACTTTGCCAGACGCGCAGTCGAAAGATAAAGGTGTCGACCGAGAGATGCCACGAATCTGGCTTTTGCATTGGCCCTAAGGTAGTCTGTCAGAATTTTGTTGATTCTATCACCTTCAGGATCAGCGTTGGCAGCGGTAAAAACCAGGCCATAGTCTGAGAATTCGCAGGAAAAGATATCGATCAGCAGGCATATGATCTTTTCTCCCTGGCCAGGATTGCAGGTTTCGGGGTGTACTGTAACCATGAAAAAGTTTTGCAGATTCATGGCCAGCAATTTCTCAAGTTCATCGGGACCTGCAAACTCATAGCTGCTCAGGTTGGCCAGGGCAAGTTCGCCGACGTTATATACAAATTCAGGGTTTTCACCCAGCTGAATGACTCTTTTTCGATAAGCTTCAGTGGCGGTAAAATGCAGATCACTGAGTTTGCTTATACAGTGGCGAAGACAGTCATCGACAGCTCCTGAGGTCAGCTCACCGCCTGAAATATGCGCCAGTCTGATTCCGCAAAGACGGCAGACCGAAGCGGCAGCAAAAATTTCATAACGGTCGCCAAGAACGACTGCCAGATCTGGGGTGATGCGGTTGAGGACTTCCGGGAGGTGGGTGAAGGTGTTGGCAATGGTAAGAAACATCAGGCGTTCATTCGGCAAACCTGAAGCTTCGGGAGTTGTGGCAACTTTGATCACGGTATAATCTCTGGCGGCTTCAACTTCTGCGGGGTGGCCGGAATCAGTGAGATGACCGGCGGTGAAGAGAACCGTCAGCGAATTCCCAAGAATTGCGAGTTCACGGCAGACTGGCTGTAAAAGCCCCCACTCTGCTCTAGAACCTGTAATTATCAGTATTTTTCTGGGCATAAAAATTTTCGAAAATTTCCCGCTAAACTTTAAATATTAAACTACCGATAAATAATTAAGGAAAGAAAAATTTTGCAGGAGGTGTCCATATGTGCGCGCAGGAATTGATAGCTCTTTTTCGCTTCTCCGGTAATCGTTGCCCGGCATGTCAGCGTATCGTAACCAGATATGAACGCACCCTGCAGCTCACCGAAAAAGATATGGAACATCTCGAAGGCTGCATTCTGAAAAAAATGTAACAAACGCCTGATCAAGGAACAACCGGCCATATCGCGAGGTATGGCCGGTCTGCTTTTAGAAGAAATCTGCTTCGGCGGTTTTGCGGAAAAGAAACCGTCCCCCACCCTTCTGTCCCATCCAGCCTTTTTCAAGATTATAAATTAGACGGCCGCGCAGAAAGGTCATGGTATTGCTGCCGCGGCAGGTCATTCCCTCGTATGGCGAATAGTCAGTGCGCATATGAAGGTTTGCAGCCCTTATCAGGCCGGTGCTGTCGGGGTTATAAATCATGATATCGGCATCGGTCCCCGGAATCAGGCTTCCCTTTTCCGGGTAAAGACCGAAGATCCGGGCAGGATTTTCTGATATCAGTTTTACTGCACTGCCAAGCGAAATTCTTTCGCTGTGAACACCATTCAATATAAATGCCGGAAAAGTCTCGATGCCCGGCAATCCCATCGGCAGTGTGGTGATGTTGTTGTTCCAGGTATTTTTGTCAGCACGGGTGAAGGGGCAATGATCAGTGGCGACTACCGCAAGTTCACCACCGGCAAGTGCTTTCCATATCTGCTCCTGTTGATGCTTTGGCCTGATGGGCGGGCAGCAGGCCCAGAGGTGTCCTTCGGGTGCGATCAGCCTGGAGTCATCAAGATAAAGATACTGGGGACAGGTTTCACCGGTGATGGGTGCGCCACGCAGACGTTCCTGCCCGATAATGCCGGCGCCATCACCGCTTGAAACATGAACCACATAAACTTTGCAGCCGGTGAATCTTGCAAAGTCGGCAATGCGCCTGATCGCTTCGGTTTCGGAAAAAATCGGTCTGGTGACCGGCAGAGCATCGATGCCGAGTTTTCCGGCTGCAGTTGCCGCATCGAGCAGGGAATCGATGAGAACGCCATTTTCAGCATGGACGGTTACGAGGATTCCTTCCTTTCTGCAGGCAGAAAGAACCTTGTGCAATCCGGCATCATCCTGCATCAGACCTGATTTGCCGTAGGCCATAAAAATTTTCAGGCTGGTTACGCCGGCGGCGATTAGCTCAGGAAGCTGATTCTGGACGGCTGTCGAGAAACGCCCAATGCAGGCGTGCAGCGAATAGTCGATGCCAACCAGCGGGTCGGCTTCGCTGCGCCGGCGTCTGAGACTGTCGATTACCCCTTCATCGCCTTTCTGGGCGGTAAAGTCGATAAAGGTGGTCACGCCTCCGGCTGCGCCCGCGACACTGCCTGAGAAAAAATCATCAGCAGAAACGGCACCCGCAAAAGGCAGCGAAAAGTGAGTATGCGCATCGATAGCCCCGGGTAATACCCAGCAACCCGTCACGTCAATCTCGTTTCTACCACTCAATGATGCGCCGATCGCGGCAATTTTTTCACCGTCGATTGCCAGATCGGCTTTGATGAGAGATTCTTCCCAGAGTATCCGGCCATTTTTTATTACCGTTTCGAACATTGTCGCTCCTGCAGTTGATGTTGCCATCTGGGAGCGATTACCTGAAACCGCACCCTGATAATGGAAGCAAAATCGTTCAACAAATTTGAACACCTGCCGAAAAAGATACCGCAAAACATTGAAACGGGGGTAGGAATTTTGAACCATAATGTTTTAGTTGCAGGATTTCTTGGAGGTCTGATCTGTGGCACCATTGTCTTTATCTTCAGTCGGGCTGTCATGCTGCACAAATATCTGCGCCGTGACAGAATACGCGATCTTTCTTTCTATGGTCGCAATGCCAGAGAAAAAGCCGTGACCCGGCCCAGATAAACTGGCAATGAATGCTGCAAAACCCGGAATTTCCGGGTTTTTTCATTTCTGATGACTTTTTCTTTTGCCACTAAAATCTATGCCTGGAATGCAGATTTATGATATTTTAATGACCTGATTCCATATGGCTGATAGAAAAGTCCTCGAAACCAAGCGAAAAATTGTAACTTTTACCCGCAATCGCGAAATTGCGAATGCGACTAAACTGTTTTACAAATTTTTTACCGACGATAATCCGGCTGATGTTGAATTCATAAATACCTTTTTTCTCGAGCTGAATCGCCTGAATCTTTTTGAAACCGGCTATGAGATCCTGGTTGAAACCTCGAAATGGTATCCGAACGACCCTGACCACCAGACTCTTCTTGAAAGCGCCGGAAAGCTATATGTCGACAGCCTGGTTCTTCAGGGCAACAACTTTCTTTATGAGCGTGAAGACACCAACAATCGTTTTGACGACAGTCTCAGACGCTCAGATTCATTGTCGCGCGAGAAAATGCGCGGCGAAAACGAAAAAATCCTCAATGGCATCACCAGCAAAGCTCTCAAATGTTTTGAAAAGGCGATCGCCATACAACCCGGCAACCTCGTAGCCCTGAATGGTCTGAAGAACTGTTACGCCTTTCTGCATGAAACTGAGAAACTTGCTGAAGTTCAGAAACAGATCGATGCAAAAAAACCGGACCTGAGGCACCTTGAATTTCCGCAACCTGAATTGATTCCTCAGCCGGGCGCTGAGAAGATCAATCGCGAAGTAGACGTTGAAAGCGATACTCTGAACCGGGTTAAAGAATTACTCACCCAGAAAAAGTTTGAGGAAGTCGTTGCTGAAGTTGACCGTCTGCATCTTTCACATCGGACAAACGTTCTGCTTCTGCTTTTAAAAGCGCGGGCACTCGGGCACTTGCGCAGGTTCAAGGAAGTCGAAAAGGTCATGTTCGAGGCAGAACGTGAAGGAACAAACCTTTTCGAGTTTAAAGACGCCAGAAACGATCTTAATGAGCTTCGTTACAAACTTCTGGTGAAAGCCGGCGACGTCTATCTCGCCAAAGCGGTTTCCATGGGGCCGAGTCTCGGACTTCCTCACTTCAAAAAGGCGCGTATTGGCCTTCAGAGGGCTCTCGCTCTGAACCCGGAAAACCTCGATCTTCTTGACAAGTATTATACAACGCTGAAATATCTTGGTGATGAAGAAGAAGCTTTCAAAACCAAGTCAATGATCTACATTCTCGATCCCAAGTTTATTACGACGTTTGATAATGCCGGAACGAGCAATCTCTGCTTTCTCGCTTCTTTTGCCTTCAATGACCGGCCTCTGGTTCTCGAAGAGTTTCGCTGGTTTAGACGTGAATTTCTACTGACTTCGCTGACCGGGAGACATGTAAACTCTTTTTATGTCAGGCATAGCCCGTCATTAGTCAGGTTTTGCAGACCATTCCCCTGGTCGCGTCGTCTTTTTCAGCATCTGCTGTATATTCCCCTGATGTTTATCAGGTTAATGCGCTCAGGAATGTCGAGGTTAAATTGATCTGCAACAGGTTTAGATTAAATAAAGTTATCAAGGTTTTGCTCATGAAAAATAAAGCTGCTTTTCAAATCTTTATTCTCTTTTTGGTCCTGTCGCTGCAGCCCCTTCACGGCCAGGTATTCGACGACCAGATTGTCAGAGTTGCCATTGGGAGGAATGAAGTATTCACTACCATGCGCCTGCAAAGCTTCAGCGGCAACTGGAATCTTCAGTTCAGACCTGGCAAACCGCCTTTACATTCAGTAGGAACCCTTTTGGCATCAGCAACCGAACCATTGGCAACGGCGACTGAAATCCTGACTGAAGGCGAAGATGCCTCGATCATGCTTGTTCCCAAAGGGCTGGTGGCGCGTTTGTCAACCGACAAAGATCTCGACCGCGGTTACGGTCAGATTTTCGTTTCTGGCGGTGAACTCCTCAGTATCGAGATTCCCGGGCATCAGCCGATGATTTTTCAGGGCAACATAGAAATTCATTATGAAGGAACAAGTCTTCTGGTCATTAACAGCATCTCAGTGCGCCAGTTCATTATTGCCAGCGTTTCGAGAATCTGTTTTTCCAATGAACCCGAAGTCATTAAAGCTATGGTCGTGGTGATTCGTTCATGTCTCAAACATCTAAAAGAACACCCGCCTGAAGGAAACCGACTCTATGATTTGGGTGACGATCACCACAGTATGCCTTTTGAAGGGTGTGGCTACAATCGCGAACTGGTTGATATTCTTACCACAATGATGGCGAACCAGACACTTCATTACAAAGGCAAGCCAATTATGCCGCGTTATCAGCATACCTGCGGCGGCCGCATCTCATCGGCCAAAGAGATTTTTTCGACCGATGACGAACCGTATCACCCGTCTCATGACGATGTCTGTGAAGGAAAAGGTTCAGAAAACTGCTTTCACAGTCCCAGCTTCCACTGGATAATAGAACTGCAGAAACCCGAGATGCTTGATTTTCTTTCGGTGGCTTTTGCAGCCGGTGCTGATCGCATCGTTGCCGCCTGGGAACCAGAAAAGGTAGATGCCAGTGGAAGAATCAGCAAGATTCTTCTGCGTGGTAAAAAACCAAAAAGCGTCAATGGTGCCGAATTCCTCGCCAAACTTCAGGAACATTTCGGGCCCAACAGTATAAAAAGCATGAAATTCAACATTGAAAATCTGCGGCGCAGCATTGTTATTCGCGGCATGGGCCAGGGAGACGGCGTCGGTCTGTGTCTTTATGGTGCCGACGGTCTTGCGAGAAAGAATTTCAAGGTCAATCAGATATTGGGCTTCTATTACCCGGGAACCGAAGTAAAATAAAGAATCCGCCTCGTCAGCCCAGACGAGGCGGATTATCTTATCAGATCACTGATCAGCGTTGAATTCAAGCGAGAGAAAAATGCTGAACACGGTGGCAAGAAACAGGGGCAGTGTAGTCATTTTCTTTGCTCCAGTAAAATACAATTAGTTCTACTAAAGCTATCGACTTTCTGGCCGCAATAGTTTAGTTTAGCCGCATTATCAAGATATTCAGGAGTTGCCATGACCGAATACTGCATGGTTTTTGTCACTCTCCCCGATATGGAAACCAGTCGCCGGATCGCCGACATTCTGGTTTCAGAACGCCTCTGTGCCTGTGCAAGCCTTTGTCAGGGCTATACCTCGATATTTATCTGGAAAAACACCCAGGAAATTGCTTCAGAAACGCTTATGATTATAAAAACAACCGTTGCCATGCTGCAGAATCTTGAATCTCGAATCAAAGAGCTCCATCCCTACGAGGTTTTCGAATTTCTTGCCCTTCCGGTATTGTATGGCAATCAGGCCTATCTTGACTGGGTCAAGGAAACGGTAAGCTGATGACCCGAACGTTCAGTCTTGGCAAACTGGCTTCAGCGCCACCCAGGTTTCGCATCGACTATGACCGGGAACTCAATGCGCAGCAGCTCGAAGCCGTTTGTGAATTCAATGGACCAATGCTGTGTATCGCTGGAGCCGGTTCAGGCAAAACCCGAACTCTTATTTATCGGGTTGCCCGCATGATCGAATGTGGCGTCAACCCGGGCAGCATTCTTCTGCTCACTTTTACCCGCAAAGCGGCGCGCAATATGCTTGACCGGGTCGTTTCTCTGATCGGCTCAGACGGAAAACTGGTGGCCGGCGGCACCTATCATAGTTTCGCCGCCATGATGCTGCGCAAATACGGGCATTTTATCGGCATACCACCAGGGTTTTCGATTCTCGACGAATCTGATGCCGCCGACATCATCAACCTCATCCGCAGCGAAATGGGCCTCAATCGCAAAGAAACAAGATTTCCCACCAAAGCGACGATTGCGCAGATTTTTTCTAAGGCACACAACCTCGAGTTGACCATTCCCGACACAGTTGCCCAGTTCTACGGCCATTTCAACGAGCATGCCGGGGCTCTTGGCGATCTCTATGAAACCTTTGCCGCTTACAAGCTCAAAAACGCTCTTCTCGATTATGACGATCTGCTGATCTACCTGCACCGCCTTCTGGCTGATAGCCAGGATGCGAGAGGCCGCATCACCACCACCTATCGCTATATTATGGCCGACGAATACCAGGATACCAATGCCATGCAGGCCAGAATCACCATGCTGCTCGGCGGCGAAAGCCATAACATCATGGTTGTCGGCGACGATGCTCAGAGTATTTATTCTTTCAGAGGCGCCCGCATCAAAAACATCATCGATTTTCCAGCCGCCTTTGCCAACTGCCGCATCATCAGACTTGAACGTAATTACCGCAGTACCGTTGCCATTCTCGATGCTGCCAACAGCCTTATGGAAAATGCCGGCGAAGGTTTTAAAAAACGCCTGTTCACCGAACGCCCGCATGGTGAACTGCCGGCGCGAGTCAGGTGCGAAGACGAGCAGGAACAGGCAATGTTTGTGGCGGCCCGTGTCCTCGAACTTCGCGAGCAGGGCGTCAGGCTCGATGAGATCGCTGTTCTCTTCAGATCCAGCTTTCATGCATACCAGCTCGAACTCGAACTCAAGCGCCGTAATATTCCTTATGTAAAATGGGGCGGCTTCAAGTTTCTCGAGGCCGGCCATCTTAAAGACATCATCGCTCACCTGCGCGTGATGCAGAATCCGTATGATCAGGTTTCCTGGTTGCGCATACTTCTGCTGATCGAAGGAGTCGGCACTCATTCGGCAACGACGATCTTTGAACATCTGAAAAAACAGGCCGATCCATTCGCTCCAGGCGAGCTAAAAGTCAGACCCCGTGCTGCTGAGGGCCTGCAATCCCTTTTTAAAATGCTTGCCGGCAGCGTCAGGCTTGGTCAGGTGCCCCCGGTGAGACTGCTGGAACTTGTTTCTGACTACTATTTTCCAATTTTGAAGGCCAGATACGACGATTACCCAAGGCGTTTCAAAGACATCGACCAGCTGGCTCTGATTGCTGGAAAATTTGAGACTCTCGCTGACTTTCTCGCAGATCTGGCGCTGGACCCGCCGGGAAATTCGGTCGACGATGCCATGGCAACCGAATCAGACGACGATGAAGCGCTGGTCTTGTCGACAATTCATTCTGCTAAAGGTCTGGAATGGCACTCAGTTTTTCTCATTTCGGCACTTGAAGGTCGATTTCCATCTTTTGCAGCGCTCAAAAGCCCGGCAGACATAGAAGAGGAAAGGCGGCTGATGTACGTTGCCCTGACCAGAGCCGGCGAAAACCTTGCCGTTTCTTACCCTTCGCAACTCTGGGATCCGGCAAGCGGCACGGTTCTGGCCAGGTCATCACGCTTTCTCGATGAAATAAAATCTGACCTGTTGGAAAACTGGCAGATCAGCCGGTGATACGAGCCTGCGACACAATTCCGATTTGCTGGCCAGCAATTCTCGGTGAGCTATGAAACCCGCACCAATAAAGGACCGGAATTCGCTTAAGCTTGTCATTGCGAGCGATAGCGAAGCAATCGTATTCTTGAAATTTGCGATTGCTTCAGGGCTTTGCCCTTCGCAATGACATTTTTGACCGAGAATTGCTGTTTGCTCGCCGCTAAGGTTGACATAGGCTTCTGTTCTCTGTTAAGGTATACTATTAAACCTCGAATCGATCAGGAGAAAACCTTAAAGTGGTCAGAAATCTGGCTGTCCTGGCCCTGGCGATGATCTGTCTTCTGGCAGGAATGATCGCCTATGATTATTTGAGTATACCCAGCCGTAATCTGATTATTTTCTACACGTCCAATCTGCGTGGTCAGATCAAGCCTTTTTCGGGCACAGTTCTCGACCGCCAGTATGATCAGATCGGCGGCCTGGCTTTTATCAGAGGGTTTATTTCCGATACCTCACGCGCTTTCAATTTCAATCCCCAGCAGGTTCTTCTGCTCGATACCGGTGATTCACTCTTCGGCACCGCCGAGGCTTCCTTGACCATGGGCGAAGTTCCGCTGCGCCTGATGGGCAAAACCGGCTACGACGCAATGACGATAGGTAACATGGAATTTGAATATGGCTTCGACGCTCTCAAAGGCTTTGTCAGCAGCAATCATGTGCCGATGCTGGCCTGTAATTATCGCGATATTGCCAGCCCGGTCGGCGAAACCTTCAGGGGCAGCCTGATGGTCGAAAAAGACGGCATCAAGGTTGGCATCATCGGTCTGGGTCACGGCCAGCTTGCCCGCAACACCCGCCAGGATAACATCGTCAACCTGGAAATCATCGACATGAAAACCTCGGTTCAGAAGGCAGCTGCCCTGCTTCGCGAAAAAGGCGCAGAAGTGATCGTACTGCTCTCGCATCATCCCGAAGTCGGAGGCCTCGAAAATCCGGCTGAAGTTTTCCCGGATGTCGATATCATCATCGGCGACCTGATAGGGCCGGGGGCCGTTGTCAGCGGCCGACCGATGATATGTCAGACCGCACCCGGGCGTGGGGGCGGAATCGGCATGGTCAAAATTTCTCACATCGGTGGGAAATGGGACATCGCCAAAGGTTTTCAACGTATTTTTACCGTCGATGCAAGTAAAATTACCCCCAACTCAGAATTGGCAGCCGAAATCAGCCGGGTTGAAGCTAAAATTGACACATTGCTCGACGAGGTAATCACTACCAGCACCGACAGTTTCAGCTATTCCTATACTGAAGAATCGGCGATCGGCACTCTGATTGCTGATTGCATGCGCGAAACCGCCGGAGCCCAGGTTGCTCTTACCAATTCTGGCGGTATCAAGACATCGCTGGGTTCGGGGCCGGTCACTCTGAGAAATCTTTACGATATTCTACCCTTCGAAAACAATCTGGTGACCGTTGACTTGAGTGGCTGGCAACTCGAAAACCTCATCGAAGAAAGCCTTTCCGGAAAAACCGGCTTTCTGCAGGCTTCTGGTCTTTCCTGCACCTATTCAAGTGCAAATCCGCCAGGCTTCAGAATCATCCAGATAGACGTCGGCGGTCAGCCCCTTGAATTCAACGCCACATACAGTGTGGCCGTCAATGATTTCATGTATGCCAACGATTATGACTGGCCAGAACTCTCAAATGGCCATCCCGCGAAGGTAAAAGGGCTTGTCCGCGAAAACCTCGAGAAATATCTCCGCAAGAAAGATTCGATCTCCCCTGCAGCCGAACATAATTTTAATGACTTTGAAGGCGATGAAACCCTGCGAATTCTGTCGCTTTCGTATGAACTGGCCAGCCTGTCAACACCTTTGTCTCACGACCAGACCATCGAGTCGGAATATTGCCGCCTGGTTGCGGAAGTAATGCGACTGGAAGCCGAAGCCGACTTTGCGCTGCTGCCTGTAGATTCCATCAACAGAATTCGCGAACCCCTGGCTTTAATAACACCGGCCCGTATTATCTCCGACTTTGCCGGTTCCGAAGGCATAAAGCTGCTTGAAATGACAGGGGCAGCTCTGGAAAAAGTTCTCGAAAGCTCTATGATGCCGACCGGAAGACCGCTTGCCTTTTCAGGGCTTTCAATAGAAAAACTCGAAGCCGGGCGCCTCAAAATCTATCCCTGGAGCGGTAACTTCAGCCGGGAAAACGTTTACCGGGTAGCGGTCATCGAAAGCTTTCCGACCTCGGTGCCAGGCATTTATGATATTACCACCACAACCAACAGAAAAATTTTCAACGACCTGAGACGGGCTTTTATAAATGGTCTAAGACGCAGAAACGGACAGGTAGAAATCAAACGTGCCCTTTATTGAATTTTTTCGCAGCCGTAAACTCAAGTTCAAGATATTGTTGTTGTTTGCATTGATACTGATCTTTCCTCTCGCCATTCTCATGGCCGTATCCCTGGAAAGAATATCCCAGGTGGCAAGACAGGACTTCAATCGCAACCTCGGCTATGCCGCTTCTCTCTTTCGCGGCAGCCTGGAAGATCAGCTCGATTCCCTGAAAATACGAGCCAAAACTGTCGCCGACTTCGATTTCTATACTCTGGCGGGCATGGGTTTTTCTGCCTCCACTACGGTGCCTCTGATGCAGTATGAACTCGTCAGATCCGGGCTTGATTACATAGCCATCATCGAAAACCGCAGTGACGTTCTTATAGAAGAAGGCACCACGCCTCCAGAGAATCTTGCAAAGATCATTTCTGCCATGTGCCATACCCCTCTCAATGTAAATCTTTATATTATCGCTGATGAACCCTGGATCTTCGCCGCAGCGATGATTACCAAACTGAGAACCGAGCACCCGCAGCATGTCCTTTTTGCCCAACGCCTGCCCCGCGATTTCGCCGACAAGCTAAAACGTCTTACCGGCGCTGAATACACTCTACTGTATGCCGGTAAACGTATTCTGACCAGCCAGATGGACATTTATGGCCGACGTAAAACCGGCCGATCCCCGGAAGACCCCGACGTAAACTCAGGCCAGACCGAAATACTCGGCAAATCAAATTTCTTTGTGCGTGAAGAAGTGCTGAAGGGTAGAATTTCCGAATCCATACGGCTGGAAATAGCTCTTCCCGATTCAGAATACAACATTCTCGGGCTGACCATGCGACGCGACTTTGCTATCTTCGGCATCCTCGGTCTGCTTCTCGCCCTGGCAACCGGCACCATCCTTTCCTGGCATATCGCCAGCCCGATCAACCTTCTTGCCGAGAGCACCTCGCGGGTAGCAGGCGGCGATCTCTCGCCCGCCCAGGAAATCAGCCGCAACGATGAAATCGGGCTGTTGAGTCGAAATTTCCGCGAGATGATTACCAGCATCCGTCAGGAAAAGGAACTCAAAGAGCGGCGCATGAATGAACTCAACACGCTTTTTGCCATCAGCAACGCCGTGAATTATTTTTCGGACTCTGAGGAATTACTGAAATTCGTTCTCACACACGCCATCGAGGTGCTCGAGGCCGAACGTGGCTCAATCATGCTGCTCGATGACCAGACCGACGAACTGGTGGTCAAGGTTGCTTCAGGCGGGCGTTATCGGGTATTCACCGGTACTCCGGTGCGACTTGGGCAGGGTGTGTGCGGTCAGGTCGCCCTTGAAGGTGTGGGCATCATCTGCAACGATGGCTTCAAAGACACAAGATTTCGCAATTTCGGCAGTCTGCTGCCGGTTGAAGACATAAGAAGCCTAATCTGTGCTCCTCTCAAGTTCAAAGAAGGCACGATCGGGGTTATCAATATCGTCAACAAGCGTAACGGCAATGAATTTCGCGAGAGCGACCTTTCGCTTCTCAATCTGATTGCTTCTCAGGCAGCAGTGACCATCGAAAATAACAAACTTTATGAACTATCGATCACTGACGGCATGACCAAGCTTTTCGTGCATCGTTACTTTCAGGCACGTCTTTCCGAGGAACTGTTGCGTGCCCGCCGTTATGGCCTGACTTTGAGTCTGATCATGATCGATATCGATAATTTCAAAAAATTCAACGACACTTACGGCCATCAGGTCGGCGATGTTGTTATTCAGAAGGTTGCTCAGAGCATCAAGGAAACGGTGCGTACCGGTATCGACATTCCCTGCCGATACGGTGGCGAGGAAATGTCGGTCATTCTTCCTGAAACCAGGCCTGAAGAAGCATTGCAGACTGCAGAACGCGTGCGCGAACGCATCGCAGCCCTGGTCGTGCCTCACAGCAGCGGTGATCTGCGCATCACGGTCAGTATAGGTGTATCATCTTACCCGGTGCACTCTCATGACCGTGAAACCCTTATTAAAACTGCAGACAAGGCGTTGTATGTCAGCAAGGGTGCCGGAAAAAATCGATCTACGGTTGCATCGGAAGAGTTGCGGGTATGAATCCCAGGTTGGCTGCCATGCTTGTCGCCATCTGCGGCATTTTGCGCAGCACCGACCTTTATTTCCGTAATCCGATCATCAAGAGTCTGCCGGTGGTCGTCCTCATCGCCTGGGAACACCTGATAAATCTGGTTATAATTGCGCCGGTTCTTCTCGTTAAAAGACGTGAATTCCTGCGGCTGAATATTCGCGATCTGGCGTTGATGCTGGGCATAGGCATCGGAGCTTCAGCACTTGGCGTTCTATCTTTCACTCAGGCCTTTCATTATATAAATCCGGCGCTTGCCGTTCTTCTGCAGAAACTTCAGCCCGTCATGACCATTCTGCTTGGGTCTCTCATTCTGCGTGAAAGAATCACCCGTGAGTTCGCCGGCTGGTCAGTGCTGGCAATAGTCTGCTCATATTTCGTATCGTTCGGACTTACCAATCCTTTCACGGGGGCCGGCATTGCCACGGCGAAAGGTGCTGCCTGTGCAGTGGCTGCCGCATTTTTCTGGGGAAGCGGCACAGTCTGGGGCAAGCTGATGCTCAACAAATTTGACCAGCATTTTGTTCTTGGCTGTCGTTTCCTGGTGGGAAGCATTTTCACGCTGTCACTGGCTCTGCTTATGCATGGCCGCCTTGAAACAGAAGTCATTTTTTCAGACACCCGACCTTTGATCGGCAGCATTTTTTACATGGCCGTCATTTCGGGAATATTGGCGACCAGCTTTTTTTATGCCGGCCTGAAGTGGGTACGGGCATCTCTGGCATCGATCCTGGAACTGTTTTTTCCTGTGTCGTCGGTGGTAATCATGTGGTTGAGTTTCAACCGTCCGATCGAAGGGGTTCAGATCATTGCCGGGCTGATAATGTTTGCGGCTGTTTATCGGATAAATCTGCTGACCGAAAAAAGCGGCTGACAACCTGCCGGCTGTCAGGGAGCTTTGTCGCCATGTGCTTTGAGCAGCATCTGATAAATCTGATACTGTTTCTGGTAAATGGCAAGCGCCTGAAGCGTGTCGATAGTCTGGGGCCCGCTTTCGCGTAAAAGCCTGACATATTCGTTATAGGCATCGAGATATTGCTTCTGAGCAAGTTCCAGTGGGGAAAGTTTGACGGTGGCTGAAGCAACCGGGGTACCCGTCGTGCCCTCAACGGCAGGCGCCATCGAAATCATACCGGCCCTGGGATCGGTTGTCGGCGGAACAACCGGTTGCTCTTTGTTGCAGCCGGCCATGACTAGCGCGACACAGAATGCAAAAACTGAAATTATTTTTTTCATGGCGTTTACTCTGTTTGATTATAGATATCCTTATTGATAGTGTCAAGACTGCCAAAATCCCACCTGCCGGCGGTACATTCGGTTGTCAGGCCAGATGGTCACCGGCCAAAATAAAAAGCTTGCCGAAACCCATCAACAGGTAGTATAATTCACCGGTTTAAAGAGGAAGGTGAAGGGCCGAAAAAAGCTCTCGCCGTGCACCTAAGGCATCGATTATAAGCCAATTTGTAACCCAGGAAAGGGGAGCATCATGAAAACCGTTCTCGAAAAGGGTAATATTTTTTACCAGGGAAAATTTCAGGAACTTGAGAAACTGGTCATTGAAAAAGGTAAAATAACCGAAATTATTCTTGCTTCTTCGAAGGCAAAAAAGGGCAAAGCAGTTCCTGCCACGAAAAAGAAACCCGAAGTTGCCGGCAAAACGATTGACTGCAGTGACAAATATATCCTTCCGGGCTTTATCGATGCCCACACTCATATCAGCCTCGAAGAAGAAGGCGTCGGCTGGTACGATGCTGATTTTAACGAATCCTACGGTCTTGCCACCCCCCATGTAAGAGCCTTTGATGCTCTAAAAATGCGTGACCGCGCCTTCAAAGATGCTCTCGCCGGCGGAGTAACCACCGCCATGATCACCCCGGGTTCCGCCAATCCGATCGGCGGCCAGTGCTGCATCGTCAAGATGGTCGGTAACATTGCTGAAGAAGCGGTGATCAAAGAAAGTTCCGGCATGAAATTCGCCTTCGGCGAAAATCCGAAACGTGTCTACGGTGAACAGAAAAAATTCCCCAGCACCCGCATGGGTACCGCTGCCGTGATTCGCGAATGGCTCATGAAGGCCCAGGATTACCTCAAACGCAAAAAGACCAAAGAATTCAAGGAACGTGAAATTCGCCTTGAAGCAATGATTCCGCTTATCGAAGGCAAGATTCAGGCCCGCGCTCACGCACACCAGGCTGATGACATCATCACTGCCTACCGCATTGCCCAGGAATTCAACCTCGACCTGGTTTTCGATCACTGCACCGAAGGGCACCTCATTGCCAAAGAACTGGGCAAATGGAAAGCACGCGCCGTCGTCGGACCAACCCTTTCCAGCCGCTCAAAACCTGAGCTGAAGAATAAAACCTTCGATACCGTCGGCATCCTCATGGATGAAGGCTGCGTCGTTGCCCTGACTACCGATCATCCGGTCATGCCGATCGAAAGCCTCAGCGTTGCCGCCTCGATGTGTGTCAGACATGGTCTCGACGAAGAGCGTGCCATCAAAGCCATCACCGAAAATCCCGCCATCATTCTTGGCCTCGACAAACGTCTGGGCAAACTTGAAGTCGGTTTCGACGCCGACGTCGTCGTCTGGGACGGCCACCCACTCGACACCAGATCAAAAACCGCGGCGGTGTTCGTAGACGGCAACAAGGTTATCTGATTCAGCACCCCCTCTAAATTCGAAAGAGGCTAAAAATGTCTATTATCTTCAATAACGTTCGCATAATCATGAGCGGCAAATTCTTTCCCGGGCAGAAAGTGCTCGTAGAAAAGGGAAAGATCAACATGGTCGGCTCGAGCATTCATAAGAACGTTGAAAAAACAATCGAATGCAACCAGAAATATCTGGTGCCCGGCCTTATTGATGCCCACAGTCATCTTGGCCTGTTTGACAGCTGCTCGCCGATGAACGATATCGCCGAACCCTATGCCGAAATCACCCCGCATCTTAGACCGCTCGATGGTATTAAAATGCGTGACCGGGCAATGGAAGACGCCCGCCGTGCCGGAATCACAACCTGTATGGTCTGCCCGGCTTCTGAACTGCCGATTGCCGGTATCTGCTCGATTCTCAAAACCAACGGCAATTCAGCCGATGTCGGTCTGATCGTAGAGCAGGCCGGGGTTTTGATGTCGTTCGGTGAACTGCCCAAAATAAATGCCCGCGCCAGCGAAAAGGCTCCTTCGACAAGAATGGGAATGACTGCAACCATCCGCGAAGTTCTCATGAAAGCCCAGGATTACTACGCGGCCAAGCAGAGCAAAAAAGTGATCAAAGACCGTGAAATCGACATGGAAGCCCTGATCCCGCTGATCCGCGGTGAAGTGCCGATGCGCGCCTGTGCCCATCGTGCCGAAGATATCATGGCGGCGATCAGAATTGCCGATGAATTCAAACTCCGGCTGGTCATCGAACATGGCACTGAAGCTCACCTGCTCGCACCTATTCTTGCTGAAAAGAAGATTCCGGTAGTGCTTGGCCCAACTCTCATTCCCCGCTTTCGCGAAGAAATGAATGCGAGAACTTTCGAAAGCGCTATCATTCTTATGGATGCCGGCGTCGATGTAGCTCTCACCTGCGATTATCCGGGCCTTCCCATTGAAACCCTGCGCGTAGCCGCGGCCATGTCCATGCAATATGGTCTCGACGAGCGCCGGGCTCTGGCAGCGATAACCGAAGTTCCGGCCAAAATTCTCGGCGTCGACGAACGGATAGGCAAAATCAAAAAGGGTTACGATGGCGATCTGGCGCTCTTTTCAGGGCACCCGCTCGATATCAGGTCAAAACTCGAAGCCCTGGTGGTCGACGGTGACCTCTTCATTTTCTCTGATGAAATCAAGGTCGAAATGGCCTGAATGGCCTGAAACAACCATAAACAATAAAAGCCCCCGGTTTTCCGGGGGCTTTTTGTATTCTCTGTTTTTTCGTTCTTATTTCGACAGAACGAATTTGATGCGGAAATCTTTGAGACCGTCAATCTTGCAGGTATTGGCACCGGTAGAAAAGATGATGCGCCGGGCGCGTGTCCGGGCTTTCAGATTGTCAGACCACTGTTTATGCAGTCTGGTCAGGCCCTCAGGGCCTGCGGTATGGCGATTGATAGCGCTGGTGTCGAATTTTTTCGGCAAACTGGTAAAGTTGACTTTTTTCATGCTCTTAAATTAACACAGCCAACTCTTTATTGCAACCGCCCAGCTTTTTGCATATTACAATCGACTGTTGATGGAGCTTTGTGGTATTATTCTCCACAAGTAAAAACAAGGTAAAAAAGTATGAAAGAAAAAGAAATCCCCTGCCAGAACAAAATTTTCGTCAACCGTACTCTTAACATGAACACGATCAAGCTGATCGGCTTCGACATGGATTACACGCTGGTAACCTACAATGTCCCGGCTTTCGAGGCAAAGGCATACGAAATACTCAAAGAAAAGCTGATTCGCGAATACAATTATCCGGAAGAAATCCGCAGTTTTGAATTCAACAAGGATTTCATAATTCGCGGTCTGGTCATCGATACCGAAACCGGCGATTTTCTCAAGGTTAACCGCTACGGTTTCGTCAGAGTCGCATCGCATGGTTCGCGCTTTTATTCATTCGATGAACAGAAAGAAAAATTCGGCCCCAACAGCATTGACCTGCTCGACGCGCGTTACTACATCGTGCACACTCTGTTTTCGCAGGCTGAAGGCTGGATGTACGCACAACTCGTTGATTATCTCGACAGCAGCAATCAAAAGATCAATTACCGCAAACTGTTCACCGAGGTGCGAAAATGTCTGAACGATGCCCACCAGGAAGAAGAACTCAAAGGCGATGTCGTCAGCAATCCCTCTAAATACCTGATTCAGGATCAAAGAATTGTCGATGCTCTTCTCAAGTTCAAACGCTTTGGCAAAAAGCTCGCTCTGATAACCAACTCAGATTATGAATACAGCCGAAAAGTCATGGAATACTGCTTCGGCCCGTATCTCAAAACTCCATGGCAGAAACTTTTCGACCTCGTTATCGTTTCTTCAAACAAACCAGACTATTTTACGGCCCGCAACCGCTATTTGCGGGTAGACCCCAGTACCGGCATGCTTTCGAACTTTTACGGTCAGATTGAATGGGGCGGCCTCTATCAGGGCGGCAATGCTTCAATTCTTGAAAAACACCTGAACCTGAAGCCTTCAGAAATATTGTATCTTGGCGATCATATTCTCGGTGATGTCGTGACTTTGAAAGAAACTATCGGCTGGCGAACCGGCCTGGTCGTTCAGGAACTCGCTGAAGAAGTGCCTGTCCTGGAAGAAACCCGCAAATTGCACCACCAGATCGCCGAAAAAATGGCCGAAAAGGAAGAGCTTGAAGATCTTTCCCTGCAGCATCGCGAAAAAATGTTTCTCAAAGAGCACGATCGCTCTGAGCCTGCGAAAAAAGACTACGAAAACCTCAAAGACCGCATGATAAAGCTCGATGACGAGATCCGCGATCTGATTTTTGCGAGCCAGAAAGGCTTCAATACTTACTGGGGTGAAGTGATGCGTGCCGGCAATGAAATCTCGAGGTTTGCCACCCTGGTTGAAAGATACGCCTGCATTTACATGTCAGGTATCGCTAACCTTTATTACTATTCACCGTTCAAGTATTACCGTTCACAAAGGCGTCTGCTCGCACACGACCCGCAATGATTCAAGACCAGACAGGTTGCAGGCGCTTATGTTCGCTCCAGCGCCTCAGCCTGTCACTGTAATCGCCGGGCACCAGAACGTGGTGATTACCCAGAGCTGCGCCCAGGAAATATTGCCCGGCCCCTGGCAGATCCAGGCGCACCTGTGTTCGGCAGAGTTCTGAAGAGAATACATGCGGTACCGCCCTGCCGACACCCATGGCATATCTATTATTGATGAAGTCAAAACGGCAGACCGTAAAAACTTCTTCGACAAAGCTGCCGGCTACCGCAAGCCCGATTCCTGATTCAAAGTGAGTATTGAGGCCGTAAGACCCCAGAAGCGAGGTTGGGCAGGTACAATGGGCAAAGGTGACCAGATTGCCATCGATACTTGAAGGATTGGCCATGAAAGCCGCCTTGCCGCTGATCAGCTTCAGAACTACCATGGTCAGCAGAGTCGGAACATCGCCTTCACAGCCGGCGATTATACCGTCATCGTTGAGCTTCGCCAGCGCCAGGCAGCCCGTGGTCTGGTCTGTCTGCAGAATGTCGAAACAGCGCAGAGTCAGAGCCTGCAGTTGGTGAGCTTTTACGGCCCTCATGAGGCCGCCGTATATTTTGGCGGCTCTGGCCAGTTCAGAAGTACTGCTGCGATCACCGGGCCGGTAAAAAGTTCGGGCAAATTCAGAGAGAGCTGTGGCCTCGGCTTTGTCTACATAGGCCTTGAACTGTTGCATGGAAATTTGTTCGAATCTGGTTCCGAGTTTCTTTTCAAGAATCGAGGTGTCTGGTGAACTGGCGATGAGCCATTCTGAAGGCTGCCCGATAACCCCGACGGTCATTGAATTCAGAGCGAAATCGAGGCTGAAAATTTCGAGTTTTGCCTTGATTCCAGAAGAAATGGCGGCATTGGAACCGTGCACGATTGCGGCATCAGTCTCGGGCTCGTTTGCTTTCAACCAGCTGAGTATTTCAAGGGCAGCCGGCAACGAATTATCGGTGCAGGTCGCGGCAAGAAGAACTGGTCGACCGACTTTGCGCACCTCAGGCCAGATTTTCAAAAAGCTGTTTTCGGTTCCGCCGGTCATAACGGCAATGACAAGCAGATCGAAATTTTCACTGCGGGTATCTTCAATTACCTGGCAGGAAAATTCGTTTTGACAGGCTTGTATCAGAGCCTCAACCGCTTTCAGGCCCCGTGCAGAATCGTGAAGCGGCGATCTTAACGGCAATATTCCTGTTACTCTGCTGGTCATTTTATTTTCAAGCCTTGATATCGGCACTATGCCTTTCAGGAAATCTGATCAGCGTCAATATCATCGCCATTCTTAGAATCTGCCGGGTTTTCAAATGATTCTGAATCATCCTCATCAGCATTCGGAACTTCTACGGCTTCTTTGGTAACAGCTTCAGCCTGCTCCTGGGCCATATGGTTTTTACTGACCGTATCGACAAGACCACCTGTAACGACGCTGAAAAGAGCGATCAGAACTCCGATAAGAGCCCAGAATGCCCCGGTATTGAAGGAAAAAGCATCGCGATAAATGTTGAGAACCGGTCTGAACCAACCATTGGGCCCAAGTTCCATGCCCATTTCCACGGCTTTGTTATCGTAGATGATGATTATTTCATGCGTGAGAAAAAATCCGGCAAAAATGGCGATGAAAAAGCCGGTAAAAAAATCGCGGCGCGCCATTGCATAGGCACCGATCAGGCAACTGATCATTACCGGCAGACCAACGCCGCTGGCCCGCCAGTTCTGCGCCACTACCGGCGTGAAGTCGAGAAAAGTCGAAGCGCCGATGATGGCAAAGCCAATCAGAGCAGTGGTGGCAAAAAGAAAAGTTACTGAATTACCGTTTTTTGTGTCTGAAAGAGTCTGGCCGTTCAATTCCATATCAGATCCTTATTTATGATTCGCCTGATTCGAGAAAACGACGCAGGCAGGCATTGTTGAGTGCGGTTCCTGGGGCCCCTTTGATGCCGCCCTTTTCGTAGGGAATGTCGAGAATGAGTTTCGGAGTTTTTATCGGGGTTGCGATCGCAAAGAACCTTGTCGCTGCATGAAAACTCAGGAGCAAATACCCGGCACCGACCAGATCGGCAATGGCTTTCTCAACGCGGGCGACCTCATATCCGGTTCGTTCGGCAATTTCGCAAATTTCAAGAGGTATAGATCGGTCAGTCGGCTTGCCAAGTTCGAAGTCGAGTTCGATGAGCTTCTTGAAAATCGGCCAGGTTTCAGCGCCATATCTGTTGTTCAGCAGACGGGGCAGACCCGAAAATTCAAGCCACTTGGGGAAGCGGAAACACATTTTTTGCTGATTTTCATTGCTTTTACCGTTGCTGCTGCGCCCTGCTCCACCAGGGTTGAGAAAAGGCTGCAGATCAGCCGGGTTGACCCGCCAGTCACTGCCGACTTTCACCCCTGGCAATTTGCCGCCGCGTAGCCAGCGCCGCAATACTTCCGTATTAATTTTCAAAATCTGAGAGACTTCTTTGAGGTTAAGCAATTTTTGCGTATCGGACATAATGGTTCCCTGTTTTGGTATGCAGGATTACAATAACATGCACGTACAGTAGTATCAAGCGGTTTGCTTTTTTCATCACAAAAACATTATCATGCTGGTCAGATGAATTAAGGTTAAACATAACCAGCTGCATTTGTGTCATCAATCAATAACAATGAAGATGGTGTTGCAAACATGCGTAGGGACCGGTTTATGGACGGGCACATGCGATCGGGGTTCAATCATGCGTAGGGACCGGTTTATGGACGGGCACATGCGATCGGGGTTCAATCATGCGTAGGGACCGGTTTATGGACGGGCACATGCGATCGGGGTTCAATCATGCGTAGGGACCGGTTTATGGACGGGCACGTGCTATCGGGGTTCAATCATGCGTAGGGACCGGTTTATGGACGGGCACATGCGATCGGG
>CAYYUI010000073.1:0-2061 GCA_964474705.1 uncultured bacterium | reverse complement strand
CGGTTTATGGACGGGCACATGCGATCGGGGTTCAATCATGCGTAGGGACCGGTTTTAAACCGGTCCCTACATACGGATGTAATGATTTTCAACGATACAGGTTAATGATTTCCTGTTAAATGAAAGAGAAAATTTCGATGGGCAACGACTGGAAAAATGATGATGGCAGCCATTTTGAGAGACATGCCGGTGAAAATCTGCTGGCAGTTTACCCCTGGTTGTTGCAGGATTTCTTTGATATTCTCCATTGCCCGGTTACCGGGGCCGCGATTCTCGAAATCGGTTGTGGCCCGGGGTTTATGTTGCAGCAGTTTTCAGCACATTCTCCCTCATTGCTGGTAGGGCTCGACCGCTCGCTTTCGATGCTTGAACGAGCTGCCGACTCAAACCGGGCCTCAAATGCAAATCTGGTGCAGGGCGATGCCGGCAGTCTGCCTTTCGGCGGTGCCCTTTTCGATGCCGTTTTCAGTCGTGGCTCAGTGTTTTTCTGGCCCGATCTGCCGGCTGCTTTTTTCGGCATCAGAAAATGTTTAAGGCCTGGTGGTCAGGCTTTGATCGGTGGAGGCTACGGTTTGAGTACACCCGCAGAAATCATCGACAGGTTGCGCAGCAAGCGCTCCGCCGGCGAAAAGTCAGGCATTCCAAAGCTTGACCCATCAGAAATAGTAACCATCATGCATAAAATCGGCGGAACAGCAAGGGTGCTGCAGGCAGAGCGCCGAGGTTTCTGGGTACACTGGCAGGTTTGATTACCCCTATGCAAGGGTACAAAAGCGTGATAAAATCTCCCGCGACCGCACGACGCTGCTAACACATTCAACAGGAATCATGCATGAAATATCGAGTTTTGCTGCTCAACCCCGATCAGAAGTCTCTTGAAATCGAAAGCCGTGAACTTTCCTCACGCGGAATCAATGTCGTCACCGCCCAAAGTGTTGAACTGGCCTGTCGTCTTCTCAGAGAAGACGGGCTTATACACGTCATTCTGACCGAATGGGAACTTCCGGTCAGCGATGTTGAAGGCGAACTGGTTCGCAGCGTTACTCTCAAAGGTTCAGAATTATTTGAGGAATTCAAAGTAATTCGTTTCGAAGTCAATATTTTCCTGTTCACCAGGTCTGCAGACCTGCCCTATTTCAATACCGGCGGCGATCTGAACGGCTATTTCTACAAAGGCGACAACGACTACGACGACATTGTCCGCAAAATACGCAGTGAAGTGCTCAACAGCAAAAACCGGGCTCCATTTTTCGACAAACTGCTCGAATATGCCCGCAAATCGAAAGATTCATGGCATACCCCGGGGCATGCTTCCGGATATTCGGTTAAAAACTCAATCTGGACCCGTGAATTCTACGAATTTTTCGGAGCCAATCTTTTCAGATCGGATGTCTCGGTATCGGTGCCGATGCTTGATTCTCTGCTGCACCCGAACGGTGTCATCAAAGAAGCGCACGAACTGGCAGCCCGGGCTTTCAGCTCCAGATACACCTATTTCTGCACCAATGGTACGAGTACTGCGAACAAGATTCTCATTCAGACTCTGTTACGGCCGGGTGAAGCGATTCTGCTCGATCGCAACTGCCACAAATCGGTGCATTACGGAACCATCATTGCCGGCGCCGAACCCATCTATCTGACGCCTTCAGTCAATAACCGCTACGGAATCTTTGGCCCGGTTCCTAAAAAACGCATTATCGCAACCATGGACAAAGCTCTGGCAATGGGAAAAAAGCTGAAAGTCATGATCCTGACCAACTGCACCTACGATGGTCTGGTGTATGACATTGCTGATATCGTTAAAGAGGCGCATAAGCGCAAGATCAAAGTAATCGTCGATGAGGCCTGGTATGGCTATGCCCGTTTCCACCCGCATTTTTACCCGTGCGCTATGGAAGCCGGCGCCGATTATGCCACTCAGTCGACTCACAAAACCATGAGCGCTTTCAGCCAGGCGTCGATGATTCACGTCAACGATCCCGAATTTGAGGATCTTGAGGAATTCTTCATGGAAAACTTCAACATGCATACAAGCACTTCGCCGCAATACCCGATGATCGC
>CAYYUI010000072.1:0-25015 GCA_964474705.1 uncultured bacterium | reverse complement strand
AAAGTGGACACCTGATTAAGATAGATTAAATTCAGTCGCGAGGTGTTCAAATGAAGAAAGCAGAACATGCCAGAAGAAGGTTCAACAAAGAATTTAAGCAGGACGCAGTAAAAATGATAATCGAAAAAGGCTATAGTATCGCCGAAGTGGCGAAAAACCTTGGAATAAATTACAACCTGCTGTGTCGCTGGAAAAAGGAATTGACCGAAGTTAATTCGGTCGAGGTTGACGCCCTTAAGCTTGAATTGAAGAGGCTTCAAAAAGAAAATAAAAGGCTTGAAATGGAACGTGAAATCCTAAAAAAAGCAGCGGCCTTCTTCGCGAAAGAGTCAGAATGAGATTTGAGTTTATTAATTCGCAGAAGAAGGCCTACCCAGTTCGAGTAATGTGCCGCACCCTGGAGGTTTCTTCCAGCGGATTCTTTGCGTGGTTGAAAGGGCGTGGAGCCCACAAAGATGCCGAAAGATAGCGTCTTAGGAACATAGTCTTGAGTATTCAAAAAAAGCATCGTTCGTCCTGTGGAAGCCGCCGAATGGCTCAAAAACTCATTCAGTTAGGCATCTCTGCTGGTCGGTTCAGAGCTGGCAGGTTAATGAAAGAAGCCGGTGCCCTTTTTGTTCCTGCTCGAAAATTCAGAGTGACAACTGATAGCCGGCACAATCTGCCCGTCAGCCCAAATCTTCTTGAACAGAATTTTCACGTTGAAGCACCAAATCAAGTATGGGTCTCAGACATAACTTATTTGTGGTCTGACGAAGGATGGTCATACATGGCCACAATCATCGATCTTTTTAACCGTGAAGTTGTTGGTATGGCAATAAAAGATCGAATGGATCGCAGCCTGATAATCGAGGCTTTAAAAGCCGCTGTCTGTAGCAAAAAACCAGCAGCTGGTCTAATTTTCCATTCGGACCGAGGCAGCCAGTATTGTAGCGACGAATTCCGTTCTTTGCTGGCTTTTTATGGTATGAAAAGCAGTATGAGCCGAAAAGGGAACTGCTGGGACAACGCGGTCGCCGAAAGCTTTTTCGCCTCATTAAAGAAGGAAAGAACCATGAGGACGGCCTACAGGACTCGCCAGGAGTTATATTCTGATGTTTTTGAATACGTGAATATGTTCTATAACTGTAACCGGGGGCATTCTTACCTTGCTTATAAAGCACCGATAGAATTCGCCTCAATCAACAAAGCAAGAATGGCCGCTTGAAAAATTGTCCATTTTTACTTGACCATTCCACCTGTAAATGGTAGTAAAAATTCCCATCGATCGCGGAAGGGTAAATTCCCTGCGAAGTCGGAAGTTGGTTTTCCCTGTTATGGCGAAACCATTAGCTGACAGAGACAAAAACTTTACCAAAAAAACATTGGCAAGTAAACATTTAAAAAGGCTTTAAGACAGGTATCAAGCAGGTTTCTTGCGCCCATTCTGCAGCTGCATCTCAGCAAGCTATTCAATCAGGATTCCAACGAGGCTTCAAAGCGCTTTTGATTGCCAAGGAATAGCTGGAAAACGAACATGAAAAATTTGCAGTTTTAACAGGTTTCGATTATATTAGTAGTAGCCTTGCTGTAGATGAATGTCGGCTTCAAGCCGTGTGCCTCAGAAATGAGGTCTAGTCTACAGAAGGCATTATTTTTTCCAGAGAAAGCGGATTCTGATCAGAATAGAATTCACCATATCCGTGCTTTCTCGTGTCATCCATATCAATGACCAGTCTGAACTGTTTGCTCAGATAGTTGAAAAACCTTCCGTCTCGTTGCTCATAAAGCCTTTGCAGCGCCCACAAATAGTAATCAACCACCTGTAAGCCGACATGATCCTTGGGAAATCCAGATACAACATCTGTAGGAACATCATGATTCTTGTTCCACCTTGCATTGAAATTGTGCTTTGCCTTTTTTATCGCCTTCTCCAGAGACTCTTTTCTGTCTTTTGAGCCTCGCCATGCAAAAATGATTTCATTCTGGTCATGTTTGTGCAGGGAATCACGAAACAGACGTTTTACCATGTCGTCATATATTGCATCTTCACTGGTCTTCTGACCTGTTGCCGCGAACTTTTCTTCAGCATTTCTGGCAAGGACTTCTTTATTGCGAACTATCGCACGGAACTTAATGTCAGATCTGGCAAGAATTTTGAACACATCCCTACGCACTTCAGGCAAATCATTCTTGGCATGAAAAAATGCCGCTGTCTTCTGATACTTGGGGTCATGTATCGAGGGAACACCTGCAAAAAACGGGTCAGCCAGAATACTATCTCTCAGTCCAGTCAATTCATTGCCAAGTTCTTCTAAACCTTCAATTAAAGCAGCGCCGATGATAAAAAATCTGGACACTCCCTTTGTACCAACGATCATTTGTTTCTTTCGATTGAATAGAGTCAAATCACCAGACTCATCAACGAAGTATTTTGCAATGTTCATTAAACCCTGCTTAGAAAATTAATAAAAGAAAGACTATCACAAAAGCCAGGATTAGAAAAATCACCCAGACCATAAAGACTTTCAATCTTTATGCCGAAACAAATCGGGTGGAAAGCCAGGTCAGAAGGGTATCCAGTCTATTCTGCACGCCAAAACTATTAGACCACCAATTAGCCCACTTTTCTAATAAAACGGGCGTGCGAGCAGCTGGAGCCACGAAGTGGCGACACCCCGTTTTCCCGCGCTAAAACAAAGGAATCCGTCGAAATTTCGACGGATTCCCTGATTCTAAGCGGGAAACGGGGTTCGAACCCGCGACCCTCAGCTTGGGAAGCTGATGCTCTACCAACTGAGCTACTCCCGCACACAAATACCTGTAACGGGTTTTAATGTAACAAAATTTGTGCTGATTTTCAACCGGCGGGCGACGATTTGTAAGCTTTTTATGCGCCTGGGTCGCCGAAAGGGAATAAATCAGGACTGGTGCGATAAAATATTGCCAATTCGGGGTTGGTTTCAAGTAGAATCACGGTATGCAGATTCCAGTCAATCTGAAAATTCTGTCGCTGCGCAACCTGTTTCTTTATACCGTTGTCGTGCTGATGCCGGTAGTCATTGGCTTTTTCGCCATTGCCAACATGATCGAAGAGCAGTATCTGGCTCAACAGGAAACCATAAAACAGGAACTGGATCTGCAAAGTGCCCGTGCCGACCTGATTTCGCGGCAGAATTATCAGATCAAGGATTTTTTCCGAACTCTGGTTTTTAAAAAGCATCTCTGCCGCCAGAGCCCGGAGACTATTGCCGGGTTGATCGAGCACCTCGATAGACTCTATCCGGGAGCCTTCAAATGGCTTTTCTGGGACGAAAACGGCGTAATCATTCCGGTTAGATCAAAGTTGATTCTGCATGGGCAAAAAGCCTGGCAGGTTGTTTTCAAAAGCCTGATGGCACGACTCAGCATGATCAACAACCCAAATTCCCTGGCCGATGACTACGGGTCTCAGAAACAGTTTGGCCTCGCCATGGGAACCATTCAGAAAGCGATGGGCGGCACTGCCAAAGCCGAACACCTTAACTGGGCCAGAAATGAGCCCACCGCCATGCAGTGGCTAGGCAAGCCATGCATGGCAATCTGGGATACGGAAGTCGTTACTTATTATCGCGAGAACGTGCCGGCCAAAATTCGCGGTGGCTGCCTGATGATGGTTTTTCCGGATGAAATGCCTGATAATATCTGGCTGAAACGTATGATTCTGCGCCGGTCACGCGCGGTCGACAAACTGCGTTTTCCGGTTGCCGCCGTAAATATTTCTGACAATACGCCGCTTCTTCTTGATCCTGAACTTAAAAACGCTGACAAAAGCTTTTCAGCACGGCTGCTTAAAGCTTATATCAACCGCAGTCAGAATACCTTCGCTTTCGACTCCTTCATGGGACGGGCCGGCATGCCTGATGCAGATTCGCAGATCAGGCTCATTTCACTGGTCGATATCGGTGGTTTTTTCCAGCATAAAGAAAAGATGCTGAACCTTCTTTTCGCCGCGTGCGTCGCGGTTATCCTGCTGACCTCTATTGGCGGGATCTCGGCAATGAAGAGCAATGTGGGCAATGTGTCTCTTCGACAGCGCATTGCCGCCATTTTCATGATAGCAATTCTGCTGCCGATCATAAGTCTTGTCAGTATCGGCAATACCTTTGTCGCTCATGAAGAGACGCGACTGAAGGAATCGGCGTTCGTCAAAATGCGTTCAGGCATGGAAGCTCTTAACCTGCGCTATAAAGATACTCCACGCCTTCTCGAACAGCCACTGTTCAGGGATCTTCTCGATCTGATGGGGCCGCCGCCATACGATCTGGACAAGGTCGACAAAGCCATGCGAAAAGCCCAGGAGCGCGAATTGATCGAGCACTTTTTTATTGCCGACGAAAAAGGCAAGCTGGCTCGCAGTAACTGGGCGAACATAGATATGGCGATGAAAAAAATGCTGGAAATGGCCGCCGCAAAAATGCTCAGGTTCGAAAATGACATTGCCGAAGGCGCTCAATCAGCATTTAAAGACGCAGTAGATGAAGAAGTCGCCGAGATGCTGAGAACGGTCGGCACAACTCTTGATTTTTCAAGGCCCAGTCATTTGCGCTACTTTGCTTATGTCGATCAGCACATGTATTTCATGTCGATTAACCTGATGATAAACGGCAAATCGAATCCTCTGTTCGTTCATCTGCCGGAAAGTTTTCTGGAAAAGCACTTCGCCAATCGTGAGTTTGCTCTTAACCGCATGGCCAGCGAACAAGTCGATGGTCAGAATGCGGTAGTGCGCCCGGAACTGTCTTTTTATTCAACGTTTGCCGCAGCTCCCAGCATTCCGAGAGAGTCCGATATCTGGCCGCTTCTCGATGACGCCTTCAAGCGCTCGTTCAGTCTCAAGGTCGAAGAGTCGGGTCAGGTCACAATCGATGATGAAGATTTTCTTTATCTCATCAAGCCGATCACGTCGATGTATCGCCAGAGTTTTCTTCCCTGTCTGATTTCGTCGACAAAGCTGATCGATGAACGCCTGCGCTCCGCACGCATTGTAGTTGTCGGCCTGGCATTTGCAGCAGTTCTGAGTGCCGGTCTGCTGAGTCTCATTCTGGCTTCAAGTCTGCTGGTGCCTATCGGTCGCATCGACGCCGCCGCTCAGCAGGTCGGTAACGGCAACCTCAATGTCATTCTGCCTGACATGGGAACCGACGAACTCGGTCGCCTGAGTCAGACCATCAATGATATGACGCGAGGCCTGCGTGAGCGCGAAAAGATGCAGGCGTATGTTTCCGATTCGGTTCTCGAGGCCATTCAGGATGACGCCGACGCTACCATTCATGCCGGCAAACATATCGAAGCTACGATTCTTTTCTCTGACATCCGCAATTTTACCGGCCTGACCGAAGAAAACAGCCCTGACAAAATTTTTGCCCTGCTGAATGAGTTTCTTGGTGGTGTCGAACCGATAATTCGCAGCAACAACGGCCGTGTCGACAAGTTCATCGGCGATGCGGTCATGGCGGTTTTTCACCACACGGCACCGGAGCACCACTCTTTAAGCGCTATTAAAGCCGCAGTGAAGATGAAAAAGTTCGTCAAGAAGATGAACCAGAATCGTACCAGTCTTGGCCTGTTCAATATCAACATCGGTATCGGCATCAGCACCGGCACAGTGCTGCTGGGCGACGTCGGCAGTTCACGCCGTAAAGACCTGACGGTCATCGGCGACGAAGTTAACCTTGCCTCACGCCTTGAAACGGCTTCGAAAAAGGGCCGTCATTCAAAAATAATCTTTTCCGGTGCTACCTTCAATTTGATCAGCAACTATGTTGAGGCCGAAGAGATGCCGTTCACCGAAATCCGCGGCAAACAGCAGGCGGTCAAGATTTTCGAACTGATCAAGCTGAAGGAAGCGGTGTAAAAACCGTAACGCAGAGCTACGTGCGGCGAAGCGATCGCATTCTTAAATCGAAAGATGGTTCAGAGCCTGGTTTTGGTAAATTATCCGTGGTCTTTGACCCAGACAAACCCTGAAGGTAGAGCTTCGCCAACCATTTCGGCGAGTTCTCTCTCTTCAAGACGGGCAGCTTTGAGCAGCGGCTGAATGAAACCCTTCTTGCGCAGTTTCTTTTTGAAAATGTCGAGAATGTTTTTGCGCAGCAGGTCGTCGATCTGCACCATGCGGTCTCCGGTTTTTCGCCCGATTTCGCGCAGGGCGGTGTCGAGATACGAATTGCCGGGAATCGCTTTTTTGAGAAGCTGCTCAGCCCAGGCATTGGCGACCGACTGCGAAACCATCGCAGAGTCTGGAGCATAAGCGAGCTCGCGGGCTCCCAGGCGGGCAAGGGCGGAAAGCGCAACGGCGTCGACGCCGTAACTGGGCGGTGCCTTGATGATCCACCAGCCAATGCGTTCTTTTTCGGTCACTGAAAGGCGTTCAAGATGGCCAAACAGTCGCCAGAGCTGGTTGCGCTCGTGCTGACCGATTTCACGGTCGCGTTTTTCGCGCCGCTTTGTCTGAAAAAGCACCGGTTCAAGGCGATTTTTCAGGGCTTCCTGACGTTCGAGCGACAGACCGGGGGCGATGCGTTTCCACATGATCCACCATTCAGACCAGAACTCGGCATTGCTGTAATCATACTGATCGTCGATCATTTTCCAGATGCGGTCAACCCTGTCGATGTCACCTGCCACCCCGAACCCTGGTCTAAGACAGAAGCCGAGCAGTCTGAACCAGAGCACCAGAGAATTCTGGCAGCCCCGGAATTCAGTCTCGCGTTCTATGAACAGATCGAAGAGCTGGCGCAGCATTTCGGCATCCCAGTTGGTGCGCGGCGAACCGACGATTTCTTCGAGCTCTTTGAATACGGCGTTGAATTCGGTTTTGCCGGCAAAAGCGCCGTCGAGCAGGGAAGTGATTTTTTTTAGCTGGGTGCTGGTCAGCGGCACGCGGCGTTTGGCAGGCGCTTCGGCTGCGCCTTTGCCGGCCCTGTCGCTTTCGCCAAGGTCGAATCGCAGTTCCTGAGAAAAGGTGCCGGCGACTTCTTCGCAAAACATCTGCAGGTAGCCGGTTTCACGCAATCTGACACGGATTTCGACCTGCTTTTCGCCTTTGCTGGTGCGCGCCTTGAGAATGCAGGGCGGCAACGGCAGGTAGCGTTTGGAGTTGAATTTGATCAGGCGCCCGCTTTCTTCGGCTTTTGGCGGCGCCGGCGTATAAAACAGATAGAAGGCAGAGTCGCGGCTAAGGTCGATGCCAAGAGTCTTGTCGGCCATGTGGTAATCTTTTTCGGCTTCGGAACCTTTGGGCAGTATGCACATCAGCTGCTCAGGAACGTGCCGCGAAGAAGTCGATGATTTTGAAGTGCCGATTCCCAGATAAACAGAAACCGGGTTGCCGCTTTGAATACGCTGCCCGAGGCCAAGAGTGACGAGGCCGTAATAGGCGGCCCCTGCAGCTACGGCCAGGGTCGGATGCGGGTTGTCAAGAATTCTTGGTTCAGTGCCGCGCCAGAGAGTGAGCACCTCGAAGAGGCGATTGCGCAGACAGTCGGCTTTCATGGTTCCGCCGTTGAAAAGAATGGCATCGGGTCTGACGTCGTTATCGCGCAGAAATGCAGCCAGATGTCTGGTAACTGCCGCGTCGCGGGTAAACGGCAGCCCGGCTTCGGAAAGACCGAGAGTGTCGTCTTCGTCGGGCATTTCGTCAGCTTCGACGAGCGGAAAAAAACCATCGACAAGGGTTTTCTTTATTTCTTCACTGTCGAGACTGATTTTTGCGGCCCCGGCGAGAACCTTGCTGCCTGAACCGGCAAGATTGAAATGCACCGGCCCGGAAACTTCATCTGATAAAACCTGCTCTTTGGTTATATGGCTCTGACCCAGCAGCGAAAGCCACTGTTTGCCGGCCAGTTTGCGGCCACGGTGCTTGAACTCGGCTTCGACGCGTCTTGCCAGGGCCAGATCGAGGTTGTCGCCGCCGATCAGCAGATGCGGGCCGACCGCGAGCCGCGCAAATTCGGGATAATCGCGTTCGGTCGACCAGTTGATTCTGATCAGACTGAAGTCGGTTGTGCCGCCGCCGATGTCGATGACGAGAACCGTATCGACACCCTTGAGTTCGCTGACCATGGTTTTCGGGTTACGCTGCAGATAGTCATAAAAGGCCGCCTGTGGTTCTTCGATCAGCGACACCGATTTTATCCCGGCCTTTTCGATAGCCTCAAGCGTCAGATTGCGGGCCGAGGGGTCGAATGAAGCCGGAACGGTGACGATTACCTTCTGGCGCAGAAAAGCGAACGCCTCGTTATCGGCGCCGATTGTGGCATCCCAGAGGCGGGCCAGATAGGCAAGATACTCGGTTGCAGCTTCAACCGGGGAAATTTTGCGGTCGGTCACTTCGCTCTGCCATGGCAGTATCGGTGACTGGCGCTCGGCGCGAGGGTGGCAGAGCCATGATTTGCTGCTGTGCACGAAGCGGCCGGGAATCTCGAAGCCGAGTTCTTTTGCGTAAGCGCCGACGATCATGTCTTCCCGGAGCATCCAGGGCGGTCGATTGACCGCTCTCTCTTCTTCACAGAGATAGAGCACCGATGGCAGGGTCGGCAGATTCTCGAGCATGCCGCCGCTGACGAGTTGCGCGATTTCGAGATTGCGCACTCTGAGATGTTTGTCTTCAAGATCGACGTATGAAAGGGCGCACTGGGTGGTGCCGAGGTCGATGCCGATGATGAATCTGGTATCTGCGGCGTTTGCTCTGCTCATTACTTCAGGTTTTCTCTGACGTTGAATTCCAGCTTCCAGCGGTGTTCACCCTTGCGGGCGAGACAATAGACTTCGAGAGTTCCGATTTCGGTAACTGCAACCTGCAGCCCGACATCAACGAGGTCGCCGGCCTTCATGCCTTCGTAGGCTGGCAGTTCTATCTGCAGAGCACTGGTGTCTTCGAAGCTGTCGTCGATTTCGTCGATCATCTGACCGAAATCGTCTTCGCGGCGGCAGTTTGATTTGAAAAATTTGAATTCGGCGTTTCGCCCGATCACCAGACCGAAGGTGCGCCCGGGAACATCAGAAACTGTGCCTTCTTCAGTACCCTGCTTCGCGACGCAGAGTGCCTTGAGCGGTGGTTTGAAGCCAGGCACAGCCGGCAGCGACGATTCGATGCCAAGATAATATGCCTGGGAAACACCGCCCCGGATTCGGATGCCTTTGCCTTCGCGGGCAATGCCGTAGTAAGTTGCCCCGCGGGCGACGGCCTGGGAAAGCTCTATGCCTTCAAGAACCCTGATTCTGTCGTGGCCAGCGCCTGTCAGCCAGTTGTTTATGACTTCAATCAGGCGGTTACGGAAAATTTCTGATCGGAAAACCCCGCCATTGAAAAGAATCGCTTTCGGAAAGCCATACTGGCGTTCGCCGGAATTCTGGCTGCGGAGAAACTTCGCGAGATGGCGGGTGATGGCAGGATCGGCCGCGTACATCAGGCTGACTTCGCGCACCCCGCCCTGGGTATCTTCGACCGGGTCGTCGCTCATATTACAGAACGGAAAGAAACCATCGATCAGCGTTTTTTCGATATCAGCGCGTTCGATCGTTGTTTTCAGGGACCCGCTGATGACGCTGCTGCCGCGTCCGGAAATGACTATCGGCATCGAATCTTTCGTTGGGTCGGAAAGAAGAGTTTCTTTGGCTTTGCGGCACTGGTGGCTGAGCTGCACCGTCTGCCACTGGCTGATTTTTTTATTGTTTTCTTCAAGTTTGTGGCGGGCGACATAAGCGAGAGTCAGATCCATGTTGTCGCCGCCCAGAAGAATGTGGTTGCCGACCGCAACGCGCTCAAGCGCCAGATCACCACCTGATTCACTGATCTCGATGAGGCTGAAGTCGGAAGTTCCGCCGCCCACGTCGACGACGAGAACCACGTCGCCTTTTTTAACCTGCTGTCGCCAGGGTTTATCGCTCTGTGATATCCAGGAATAAAAAGCTGCCTGAGGCTCTTCCAGCAGGGTGATAGCCGGCAGACCTGCCATGCGTGCCGCTTCGACGATCAGGTCGCGGGCGGCCGCATCGAATGAGGCCGGAATGGTTACTACGACTTTCTGATCTTCGAGTTTGTCCTTGGCAAATTCTTCGCTCCAGGCGTGCCTGACATGACGCAGAAAAGTGGCCATCGCCTGCAGTGGCGAAATCTTTGCATTCTCTTCGGGTGAATTCCAGGGCAGAAGGGGCTGGGTGCGGTCGATGCGGGTATTGCACAGCCATGATTTGGCCGAGGAGATCAGGCGATCCGGCACTTCAGAACCGCGTTCGCGCGCGTAGTCGCCGATGATATACTGTGCATCTTCTTCCCAGGCAAGAACGGGCTTTTCTTTCAGACGTTCAAAAATGAAGGAAGGCAGAACATCGAGCTTTTCAATGGCACCTTTGGCGAGTTCCTGTATGATCGGCAGCAGACTGATGCGGGCGGGTTCGTCGCTGCTTCCGGCTGCCAGAGGGGCATAGCTGAGCACGATGTTGGTGGTTCCAAGGTCGATACCGACGATGTATTTAGCTTTTGCCATTGGCTGGAGTCTCCTCAGCTGATTTCAACTTCGGCCGGGGCAATGACGTTGCCTTTCCAGCCGTCTACGAGTTCAGGAAGGTTGCATTCTTTGAGCCGCCAGCCCCGGTGGATGAGTTCGCCTTTATATGGCCCGGCCGGGGGAACCCGACCAGAGAGTTTGACGGCCTCGGGGTCAATTTCGTCGAGAGTGACGATAGTGCCTTCTTCTTCGTTGAGAACGCGTTCAAGAATCAGGCGGTCAGCGAGCAGGCGCCGACAACCCTCGTGAATCGGCCTGATTGCGCCGCCGAGAGTTTCGTCATCGAGCCCGGAGATATCTTCGCTGAGCAGGTCGATGAGACGCCCTTCTTTCTGGAAGAGGTAGAGAATCTGGTAAGCGGCCGGCGGAATTGCTTCTTTGCCGCCCTTCAGATTTGCCATGGCTGACTTGAGTTCATTGTTGAGAGTTTCGAGCTGCTGGCGAAGACTGGTTATTTCTTCGCCTTTCTTTTCGAGTTCAGACTGGGTATTTTTCAGCTGACTGGAAACCTTTTCGGTTTCGCGGCGGGCGCTTTTCGCTTCGCCTTCTGACTTTTCGGTTCGGGCAATCAGGGCGTCGACTTCAGTTTGCAGGCGGTTGCGTTCGTTAAGGGCGTTTTTCACCTCGAGCAGAGATTTCTGCTGTTCGGCTGCCATCTTTTCGCGGGCGGCCGAGGCCTCTTTGATTCTGCTTTCAAGTTCAGCGGCCTGCTGCATGGCTTTTGCAAGTTCCTGGTCAGCGGCAGGAGCGGTGCGAAGTTTTTCAAGCTGGTTTTTGAGACCGGCGTTATCGGCGTCGAGATCGTTGATCTGGCGCTTGAGTGCGACCTGAGTGTTTTCGGCCTCTTCGACCTTCTTTTTAAGAAGCTCGAGTTCGGCGTTGGCTTTGTTGTCGACAGCCGGTGTTTCTGCCTGTCGGGTGGCTGGTTCGATAACGGGCAGGCTGCGACGTTCAAAGAGAACCGCCAGTGAAAGCAGAAAAACCAGAAGAGCGAAAATGGCAATGCCTGCGACTGCGGGCATATGCATGGTTTCAGGAATAAAAATTTTCAGATTGTCGATGGCGGGTTGCAGATCGCTGAGCTTCGGTGAAGCTTCGCGCTGCTGCAGAAAAAGGGCGCCGCCGGTCATTGCCAGCAGGGCCAGAAGAGTCAGAAAAGCTGCAGCTTTCTTCATTCAGGACCTCACTAAGGGTATAACTTCAAAGCCGAATTATACAGGATTTTTCACCCATCTGCCATTGATATATTCGGGCAGCACAGCAAGCGCCAACTTTTTTCCCTTTTGGGGATGTTTCAGGGGTGTCAGTATTCGTGTTTCATGGTTCCTGGAAAAGTTCGGCGGGGGTAAAGCCTGCGTTGTCGCGGGTGGTATCGCTGGCGTCGAGTTCAGAAAGGTAGACATAGACGTTGCGATGTCGGGCGGCGGCGGCATCGTGCAGAGGGGTCGAACCGCGGGCATCGACGGCCTGAATGTTAGCTCCGGCCTGCTGCAGAACTTTTATGGCTTCGAGATTGCCGCAGGAAGCGGCGTAATGGATGGGAGTGCGAAGAAAATCATTGACGGCTTCGACTTTGGCGCCAAGGTCTGCGAGCTGTTTTACGACTTCCGGTTTGCCAAGTTCGGCAGCCAGATGCAGTGGGGTTGCTGCAAGTTCTGGTTCGCGGGCATCGAGTTCTTCAGGGGCAAGTTTGATGATTTCCCGGATATCCTGAAGGTTTTCTGCCCGCACTGCGGCAAAAATATCAGTTTCGTGGCCGTTCACTTTGAAACGGCGCGACCTTCTACCGAAGAGGCCGGTTTTTTTCAGAAAGGCAACCCTTTCAAGATCGCCATTGATTCTGGCATTAACCATGACGTTGTAACCGGCATTGTTCTGCAGGTTGATATCAGCGCCTTTGCCTATCAGGTTTGAAATCAGCAGGGGTTTGCAGAAAAACAGCACGGCAGAGCCATCGGGGAGCCTGGCGTCGATTCTGGCGCCGGCATCGAGCAGAGAGTTGACGACAGCCAGGTTTCCGGCCATGACGGCCAGATGCAGGGGGGTGCGATCATCGAAATTGCGCAGATTGACATCGCGAACCTGGCTGGCAAGCCTTTCGACGATTGCTTCGCGGCCAGCACCAGGTCTGGTGCAGAGTATATGCAAAATTGTATTGCCACGGGCGTCTTTATGGTTGAAATCAGCGCCGGCATCGAGCAGTGACCTGATGAGTGAAACTTTGCCGACTCTGGCAGCCAGCAGCAGAGGTGTTTCGCCATAACTGTTCACTGGATCGGGGTTGCCGGTTCTGGCGAGAATTTTTTCAAAAATCTGGTGATTTGCTGACAATACTGCGTGGTGCAGGGGAGTGTTGCCGTCGAGATCGGTCTGGCCGCTGTCGGCACCGGCTGAAAGCAGGGCGTCTATCATTTGCTCGTCTTTGCGGCTGATAGCCAGAATAAGAGGGGTTTGCCCGGCAACGTTGATTTCTTTCAGGAGATTCTGACTGCCTGAAGCCAATCTGGTGGCCTCGGTAAGGTTGCCGGCCATGACCGCCGCATGCAGGGAATTGCCCGGTGGGAGTTGTGATGGCCTGCTGTTGCTGGCGGTGATCAGCTGTCGGGAATGTCTGATGACGGCGGGCAGCCAGCTGTTTTTGCATTCCGGATCGGCGGCCAGCTGGTCAAGCCATTGGCTGGCTTCGGCAAATCTTTCGAGTTGACGCAGCAGATCAGCGATTTTCAGCGAAATCTCTAAAAATCGCGCCTTTTCGCCATCTTTGCCGGCCTTTTCGCGGGCTAGTTGAAAGTATTCCAGGCTTTTTTCGAGACACTTTCTGAAAGCAGTAGGGTCGTTTTCTTCTGCCCAGGCGGCTTGCAGCCAGGCAGAGGCGATTTCGTAACTGCTGCTGTCTAGATGTTCAAGAATTGAAGCATTGCGGGTTGCGGTGGTCGCACTTTTGAGAGATTGAAACGGTTCGGACCAGATGAATTTCTTCAGGGCCTTAATTTCGTCAGCGGTATGGGATTGTCTGAGAAAAACTCCGTGGCAGAGCGGGCATTCGGCAAGAAGCTCGAGCCGCCCATCAGCCGGTCTGCCATCGAGGCAGAAGCCGGCAGTCGATGTGGATGTGGCGGTAAGGAAGGCGGTATATTCAATATTGCAGATGGGGCAGAACACCTGTTTCTGCAGAGAGTCTGCACAAAGAGTCGTTATCGTCAGGACCAGGAAGGCTATTAACAGGCAATAACGGCGGCTTACGCCCATTTTTGCCGGCCGGCCGGTCAATCTGGGTGGCAGGCCGGCCGCAGCCTGCAAGGCCACAACCAGGTTAAAAAATTGCATCGAATCTTTCCTTCTACCAGCTTGTTCAGTCATCTGGATACTGAAAAAACCGGGTAGCTTCCGGGCTCATTTCCCGGCCAGTCAGTTTTAATGCATCCGGGGTAATACAGCTGTCTGAAAATAGTGTTATTTCAGGGAATCCAGGAGTTTGAGGTCTTCTTCGGCAAGAGCCTGATAGACTTTAACCTGCGTGTCAAACTGTTCACGAGTGACGTGGCCGCAGGTGGTTACCGCCTTTTCCAGGCGGGCGGGCAGATACAGATCGGAGAAGCGGAAACCGAAGTTCATTTTCTGCCGGATTTTCAGGGCGTGAATGAGGCGGGCGGCCTGACTTACTGCCGTTTCGTCGAAATTGCTCATGCCGAGCAGTCTGAGTCCTTCGCTGACAACGGCGGGAGTGTAGATATTTCGAGCAAACAGGCAGATGACGAGCGAATTGAGAGCCATGCGCCATACTGATTCCTTGTACATTTCTTTTGTCCAGTCGGAGTCAGATTTGTCGCTGTTGATCTTTTTCTGATCGATCGAGTAACCGGCGCTGTCAAGGTGTGAGTGGCGCACTCCGGTTCCGTAACCGAGGAAAGCGTGCAGACCGGTCATATAACCGGGCGCTTCGTTTTTGCCGAACGCGATGGCAAAATCCTTGCCGCCGTATTTTTCACCACAGAAGACCGAACCCTTTTCAAGGTCGGTATAGAACTCGTTGTGGCGGTTGCCGATGCGGTCGAGAACTTTGGCGTAAGTGGCGGCATCGCCGAAATTGAGCACGAGACCGTCGGTGTGGGAAGTGGTGATGTAGCCACGCTGAAAGGCTTCTACGGCCCAGGCGAGAATGACGCCCATGCTTATTGCGTCCCAGCCCTGTTTTTCGACGTGGTAGAGCAGACGCAGCACGTCTTCGCTGTCTGAAATAGAGAGGTTTGAACCCCATGCAAAGATCAATTCATGGTCGTATGAGACCTTGAAGGTTTTATACATGTGCTCGGCTTCGTTGAAGCTTTCGCGCAGGGTAGCCATGTGAATGCAGCCGCACTGGCAGTGGGCACAGGCTATCTGCTGCGAAAGATGGCGTTCAGCGAAAGTTTCGCCGCTGATGCCCTCGGCGCCTTCAAAATAGCCCTGGGAAAAGTTGCGGGTCGGCAGGCCGTTGATTTTGCTCAATGGAACGACATTGATCGGGGTGCCGAGGTCGTGATATTTTTTCATCTGATCGGAAGCGACCACTGCCTTGTAGAGCTTTGTGTAATAGGCGTTGAAAGAACCTGGTTCGTCGATTTTCCAGTATTTTCCGCCGCTGATGACGATGGCCTTAAGGTTTTTGCTGCCGAGAACCCCGCCAAGGCCGAGTCGGCCGAAATGGCGCGAAGAATCTACCGTAGCTGCCGCAATCGGCGACAGTCGTTCGCCGGCCGGCCCGATTCTGACGATCGAGCGTTTGTAGTCGGACTTGTAATGATCGCGGAGAACGCGTTCAACGGCGAGCGCCGACATGCCGCGCAGAGAACTGGCGGAATTAACCCGCACATTGTCGCCTTCGATTTCTACGGTACATGGAAAATCGGAGCGGCCGCTGATACGGATTACATGATAACCGGCACCGGACATGGCCAGGGCCAGTCGCCCGCCTGCGTGTGATTCGCCCATGTTACCTGTGAGCGGAGATTTGAACATCGCAACGGTTTTGGTCGCAACCGGAAAAATTGAGCTGAAAGGCCCGGTGGCAAAGATTACCGGTGCAGAAGGATCATAGGCATCGGTTGTCGGGTTGAATTCGTCGAGCAGAGCGGTGGCCACACCAGTGCCGCCGATATAACGACTGAAGAGATCGGTTATATCTCTTTTTTCGCTTTTGCCGGTGGTCAGATCGATATCGAGCATGTAAAAATTTCTCATGGTTCAACCTTTCTGCTGCGGTCGATTTCGACCATATCGATGACCCCGTTCGGGCAGAATCTGGTGCAGACACCGCATTGATGGCAGGGAAGCGGCATCCGGGTTTCGTTGTCCCACTGGAGGGCGTTGGCAATGCAGGCCGATACACATTTACGGCAATTGATGCATTTGGAAGCGTCGAGTTTGACGCCACCGCCATCACGCGGAGTCAGGGCGGCCGTCGGGCAGACCCTGGCGCAGTCGGGGTCGAGACATCCGTAGCATGGTCTGATCGAAAAAGCACCTTCAGCCCCGGCATAATTTTTTATCCGCAGGGCCGCCTTTTCGACGGTGAGGGCTTTGAACCAGGTTCGACTGCATGCAAACATGCAGCTGTAACAGCCGATACATTGTTCCCGGGCGATGACCCGCAGGAGTTTGCTCATTGATTATCTCCGTTATCTTCGTAGAGATCTTCGCGCAGATCAGGAATTGCAAGCTGCTTCTGCCAGAGCTGTGAGAGCGGTGTCGACATCGGCACAAGAATTTCGCGATAGATCTGCATGGCGCGTTCGGGCGAAAAAATCTGGCGGAAAAACCAGAATTCGAACGGGAAAAAGTGGATTTTGCCTGTACCCGGCCAGGGTTCGAAACTTTCAGAATTTTCGAGAACCCGGCTTTGCAGGTCCATGAGGTAATTTTCGCTGACGACGCGTGCCGGTAGCGACAGATCGTTTACCTGGCTGCATTCTCTGGTGCCGTCTTCTTTAAGCAACCCAAAAATGCGGCAGGCAAAAGGCCTGACCGGGTGAATCAGGCAGACTCTGGTTTCGTCATCCCTGAAGATGCAGCGCAGACGCTTTTCATTGCCGGCATCTGCCTGGCGAAGCTCGAAATTCAGTGCCGATCTGATCAGACGGCGCATACGGTCTGGCTGCCAGGTTGCGAGAACTTCTCTGATGATGCGATGGTATTCAAGCGAAAAAATAGATACGGAATTACAGCACTGGCCGCAGTTACTGCAACTGGTGCGTGGCAGCTGATCATGGAGGCGATCGAGCATTTCCATGCCGAAAGGCCCATGTTCAGCTGAGGCGCTCAGTGCTTTCTGCAGATACGCATCAAAATTTCTGGCTGCTGCAGCTTTAATTCTTTGCAGCAGTTCAGTATTGACCTGCATTTGTGGGGTTCCTTTGAATAAGTGGCGTGACTCTGCAGACTCTGATTGATTTGTATTGGGTCAGGCCTGGTTTTTGGCGAGGCTGACCGTCAGTTTTCGCCCTTCGATCGGCTGATCGTTCATGCCGGTGACTGCAGCCTGGGCGCTGCCTTCTTCGGCGAATTCGACAAAGCCATAGCCTCTTGACCGGCCGGAATTTTTGTCGAGAATTACTTTGGCACTGACGACTTTGCCAAATTTGGCGAATTCCTCTTCGAGTTTTATGTTATCGACGCTGAAAGGCAGGTTACCAACAAAGATTTTTGCAGACATTATGCAAGTTCCTCCAAAAACATCTCGAGCCTTTTCACATCTTTAAGTGAAGTTCAGGCTACAAATATTTTCTACTATAACTGAACAAAATGCAAGCCCCCATGAAAAAAAAACAGGGTACGGCTGCCGGTACACATTGGCGGTATCGACGTCGATCTTTTGCGCGATCCGAGACTTCTTGACACGTCTGTGGGCCTGTGCTAACATCAGTCATTACGACTGAGCCGGAGTAATATTCTGGTGGTGCAAACCACGGGGATAAGGCTCAAGCTCAATCATGTAAGGTTTTGCCGGACTATGAAAGCAAAGATAATCGGTTCAAGCGATACGATCAAAGATGTTCTCGATCTGGTATCGAAAGTAGCTGGAAACGATGTGACGGTTCTTATCACCGGCGAAAGCGGCACCGGCAAGGAGATGGTTGCTGAAACCATTCAGCAGCAGAGTCCCCGAAAAACGCGGCCGTTTTTGAAGATGAACTGTGCGGCAATACCTTCAGAGCTCCTTGAAAGTCAGATGTTCGGGCATGAGCGTGGTGCCTTCACCGGGGCGGTCAGCCGCCAGGAAGGCTGTTTCGAGCGCGCCGACGGCGGGTCGCTGTTTCTCGATGAAATCGGTGACATGTCGATGATGACGCAGACGAAACTATTGCGGGTTCTGCAGGAACAGGAATTCGAAAGAATCGGTGGTAACAATACCATCAAGGTCGATGTTCGCATTCTTGCAGCCACCAACAAGAATCTGCTCGATGAAATCAAGCGCGGCCGGTTCCGTGAAGACCTTTACTACCGGTTGAATGTCGTCGAGATTCACATTCCACCGATGCGGGAGCGCATGGAAGACGTTGCCGAGATTGTCGAGGCTTTTGTTCAGGAGTTCAGCGTTAAATACAACAAGCCCGATCTCAGGATCAGCAGACCGGCTTTGCAGACCCTGCAGAATTACAGCTGGCCTGGCAATGTCAGGGAGCTGCGCAATGTGATCGAACGTTCGGTAGTTCTGTCGCGAAGTTCTCAGATCGAGTCTGAAGACTTTCCTGAAAAGATCAGACAGCCTTCGGCGACAGGTGGTGACAATCCTGTTGAAGACAGAATTTATACCCTTGCCGAGATGGAACGCATGTATGTTAAGAAGGTTCTCGAGTATGCGGGCGGCAACAAGCTCAAAGCGGCGCGATTGCTCGATATAGATCCGAAAACACTCAGAACCAAGCTTGGGTGAGAATAAAATGGACGAAATAGTATTAGTGAACAAGATGGAGAGCGTGGTCAGGCAGATCACGGGTCAGATGCTCGCAAAGAAAGGCGAAACCGCCTGTTCATGTGCGCGCTGCACTCTCGATATTCTGGCTCTGGCCTTGAATTCGCTGCCTCCCAAGTACGTAGTGACCAATATTGGTAATGCCGTTACCAATGTGGATTTGGAGTCTTCGCAATGGCAGGCAAACGTCACCATGGCAGTTTGCAAGGCCATCGAAATTGTTCGCAGCAGACCAAGGCACAGTTGATTGTGCCATACTTCCCTGTGGAGGACGAAATGACCGACCAGAAAGAAAAAGATAAACTGAGCTTCGAAAGAAAAGACGCCACCAAGGGCTATGTTGTGTTGTCGCTGATCGGCGATCTCGACATGTGGACCCTGCCGGTTGCCAAGGAACAGATTCAGAAGCTGGTTGACGAAAATAAGGTGAAAGTGGTTCTTGATCTCGAAAGAACCAATTACATAGATTCTTCAGGCCTCGGCTTTTTTATCGGCACTCTCAAGAAATTGCGCGATGCCGGTGGTGAGCTGGTTCTGATCAGTCTGAACGCGTATATTTATGGTATTTTCCAGCTTATTCAGCTGCAGCACATCATCAAGACCTATGACAGCCTTGAAGAAGCTTCGAAAGAATTTTAACAGGAGACCCGGAAATGAAACAGAATGTCCACCCGAAAACCAACCTCATCAACGTTACCTGCGCCTGCGGCAATACTTTTGCCACCCTTTCAACCTCGAACGAACTCAAGGTTGAAGTCTGCTCGGCATGCCACCCGTTCTTCACCGGCACCCAGCGCTTTGTAGACACTACCGGTCGCGTCGAAAGATTCAAAGCCAAACTCGAAACCCAGAAGAAGGCCGCCGAAGCCGAAGCCACCAAGAAGAGCAAAAAAGCCGCCAAGGCTGCTCCTGCTGAAGCCAAGGCTGAATAAGCCTTCTGATTTTCGCGGTGAGAATCTGCTGCCCGGTCAAGCTGCCGGGCAGCAGATTTTTCAGTATTGCAAGATCCTGATTCGAGGAAATAACCCTTGACGCTGCTGTTACTACGACATACTCCCGACCCTGACCGCCTGGTTGCCCTCGCGGCACGGCGTTGTTATTCGGCGCGGGCTGCCGCAGACATTGAAGAGCACCTGACCGAAGAGGAAATCGAGCGCCTGCTCGGCTTCCTAAGGCAGCGCAACCATCTGTCGCCTTTCGAACATGCCGATTTTACCTTCAGTGCCGACGGCATTTCCCGGGCGTTGTCGCATCAGCTGGTCAGACATCGCATCGCCTCCTATTCTCAGGAGAGTCAGCGCTATGTCAACTATATGAAGGTGCCATCGCTGCCTTATATCGTTCCGCCTTCGCTTGAGAACAGGCCGGAAGCCCGGCAGATTTTCGACAATGCGGTACAGCAGACGCTCGATGCCTACCGCCGGATGGTAGAAGCCGGAATACCGGCTGAAGATGCGCGTTACATTTTCCCAAACGCCATCGAAACGAAACTTGTTTTTACCCTGAATGCCCGCAGTCTGTTCAATTTTTTTGAGCAGCGCTGTTGCATCAAAGCCCAGTGGGAAATCAGGCAACTGGCTTTTGACATGCTCAAAGCCGTGCGCCAGGTAGCGCCGCAGATTTTCAAAAATGCCGGTTCGCCGTGCCAGTTTGCCGTCATGCCGTATTGCCGTGAGAATGACGAGAATTGTCCGCAATATAAATCCATGAAAAAGAGGACAGGAGAATATGACCGGAAAAACCCTGGAGGAGCTGAGAAAGAGTCTTGATGCCATTGACCGCAGTCTGATCGATCTCGTGAAACAGCGTGTCATTCTTGCCCGTGAAATTGGCGGGGTCAAGCGTGCTTCTGGTTTTGAAGCCTGTTTTGCCCCGATTCGCGAGGCAGATGTTTTCAGAAATCTTGGTCATTACAATCTCGAGGGGCTCAGTCGAAGCAGCGTCGAGAGCATTTTTGTCGAAGTGGTTTCGGCATGCCGCGCAGCCCAGGAGCAGGGCCGCATCGCGGTTCTCGGCGAGAAGAATGGCTGGTTCAACGATGCGGCTCTGGCCCGCTTTGGTCACAGCGCTGATATTATCGCCATAGACAATTTCGATGATTTCTGCGCTGAGCTTGGCAAAAACCAGGTTAATCTCGGTTTTGCGACTTTCACTCCAGAGCATTCGCCCGATCGTCTGGCGCTGGTTGAAACCCTGATGTCGGGCAAACTCGGCATTGTGGAAGAATTCAACTATACTCCCGAATTCTGCGTGGTCACCAACAGTGCCCGCGATCTTTCCGAGGCTCACGAAATATGTGTGACCAGTGAGATGCTTCGCCTGATGCGCCAGTTTTTCATAACTCTGTCATTCGATCTCAAGGTTAAAATCTGCCGCAGCATGTCGGAAGTATGCGAAAACCTCGAAAGCGTCAACCCGGTAGCAGCTATTCTGCCCTCAAAGCTGGTCGAAAGTTTCCCGAACCTGATCGTCATCAAGTCAGGCCTTAAGTCAGACCAGGTGCCGAAAGTTAAGTTCCTGACTCTTTCTTCTGCGATTCCGGTTCAATACAGGGCCGGTCTCAAAACCACGATCATGTGCCCGCTGAACCGTCGTAGCGAGCATATTTACGACATAATCGGGCAGATGCGCGACCGTGAGATCGAGGTCACCGACATTCACAATCTCAACTTCGTCGATAAACCCTGGGATACAGTAGTGATAATCGAAATGATCCTGCCCGCCAGGCCGGAAACATTCGATGCGCTGATCGCCGAATTCCAGAAAAAAGGTCTGCTGGCCCGTTGCTGTGGATTTTACCCGGTTTTTAGATAAGAACCATCTTTGTTCTGACTGCGAGTTATTCTTTAAATCATGAAAATAGTCATATCAGGTGGAACGGAAATAGGCATGCTGTTTGCCCGAACTCTGGCAAGCAGTCATGACGTTCACGTCATCGAATCTGCTCCTCATGCCATTGAAGTTCTCGAGCAGCTTGACCTTCAGGTTGTCAACGGCAACCCGACAAGTTTGAGCGTGCTTCAGGAAGCCCACGTTGCCGATGCTGACGCTTTTATCGGCTGCGCCCATTCTGACGAGGTCAATGTCATTTCCTGTCTTGCAGTCAAGCAATTGAGCAAGGCTCAGACTTTCTGCTTCGTCAACAAGGCACACTATTTCGAGACCTTTGCCGGCGAACTCGGCGAACATCTGGCTATCGACCGGCTGATCTGGCCAGAAATGCTGCTGGGTGAATATATTGCCCAGATTCTTACCGTTCCGGGGGCCATAGACGTGAAGGTTTTCGAGCACGAAGACCTCAAACTGCTTGAATTTCGGCTAAAAACCGGCAACAGTGCGGTCGGCAAAAAGCTCAAAGATCTCGGGATTCCGCGTGGCGCCCTTGCGGTAGCTCTATTTCGCGATGATCAGGTTATCATTCCCGGCGGTATGACCACTCTTTACAGAAACGACAAAATTATTTTCATGGGTCACGAAGCGAGCATGCGCAAAATCGAAAGCCGTTTCAACCCTAACCCGGGCAAAAACCTCAATGTGGTGATCATCGGCGGCGGCAATGTCGGCTATATTCTCGCCAAAGCTCTTGAACCTTTCAGCCATTTCAAGGTCAGAATCATCGAGAAGTCGCTGCCTCAATGTCAGTTGCTCACTGAGCGTCTGGCCGAGCGCATTCTGGTAATGCATGCCGATGGCACTGATGTTGGCTTTCTGCGATCACAACAGGTTGAGAACTGCGATTGTCTGGTTGCCGTTACCGGAAACGACGAGCGCAACCTTTTTGTCGCGATGCATGCGAAGATGCTGAATGTCAAAAAGGTTATCACCAGAGCGCATTCAACAGAAAATATCGAGTTTTTCGAAAAACTGGGCATCGATGTGGCGTTGAGCGCGCAGTTCAATGCCGTACAGAGCGTGTGCCGGCAGATTTCTGATGATGCAATCGATGTTTTCACCATTTTTGAGAAGGGCAAGGCGGAGATCCGCGAAGTTGTCGTGCCCAGTGGTTTCCCGCCCAGTCGTCTCATGGACCTCAAGCTTCCTGAAGGGGTCATCATCGCAGCTATCAGGCGGGGTGGGCATACCGTGGTGCCAGGGGGCGAAGACAAATTGAAGGAAAAGGATCATCTGCGCGTCTTCTGTGCCAAGGATCAGGGAGAAGCACTCACCGGCTATCTGCAGCAGCGCGCACGCGAAGTTGCAGCCGAAATTGAGGCCGAAGAAGCCGGAAAAGCTTCATGATCAGATTTCGCATAGTCGTTTCGGTCATAGGCCTTATCGTTCAAAGTTTTGCCGCAGTTATGATCATTCCTCTTATTTCGGCAATAATTTCCCGGCAGACAGATTCGGCAGCTGCCTTCGTTATTTGCATGCTGACCGGAGTTCTACTCGGTCGTATCGCCTGGCGCGCCAATCATGCCAGGAACTTCGACGACCTTAACCGCATGGAAGGCATGGCGGCAGTCAGCCTGAGCTGGCTTTCAGTGGCTCTGGTCGGGGCGATTCCCTACATGTGTTTCGGCATCGGGTTTACCGACAGTCTTTTTGAGTCAATGAGCGGCTTTACCACAACCGGTGCCACGATTCTCAGCAATTTTTCGATTCTCAACAGCTCGATGTTTTTTTATCGCGGCTACACACAATGGCTGGGCGGCATGGGAATTCTGGTGCTGTTCGTTGCGGTTCTTCCCCATCTGGCAATTTCAGGCCGGCAGTTGTTTTTTGCCGAAACCTCTTCGGCAAGCAAAGAAAAACTGACGCCGCGCATCAGTGATACCGCCCGCCACCTCTGGGGCTGGTATTTCTTTCTGACCGCTCTCATGTCATTTCTTCTCTATCTTTCAGGCATGCCGCTGAACGATTCGCTGGCAAATTCTTTTGGCACGATGGCCGCAGGTGGGTTCTCGCCGCATCCGCAGAGCATCATGGGCTACAACAATCACATCGCTGAATGGATCACCATCATTTTCATGTTTCTCGCCGGCGCCAACTTCACCCTGCAGGTTAAATTCATCAGAGGAAATTATGCATCGTTTCTGCGTAACCCGGAACTGCGTCTCTATTTTCTCATTATTCTCACAGCCACCGCAGTGCTGGTTGCAGTGCTTTCGCAAAATGGCTCAGGCGGGGCCACCCTGATCGATACGATCAGAATCGCGCTTTTTCAGAACATCAGCATCATGACTACCACCGGGTCGGCAACCGTAGATTTCGAACTCTGGTCAGACAGCGCCAAGGTGGTACTGCTGGTGCTGATGTTTATTGGCGGTTGTTCCGGTTCGGCGGGCGGCGGCATCAAGGTGGTCCGCTTTCTGCTGCTGTTCAGGTATCTCGGTAAGGTTCTGCTGAAAACGATTTATCCGCAGGCAATCGTAACTGTCAAACTCGAGAAAAGAATCTTCAAAGAAGGCGAGATTCAGCCGATTTTTTCATTTGTCGCCATGTATATGATTTTCTTTGCAGTTGGCGGCACACTGGCAAGCCTTATCGAAAGCAACATCATCACCGGCTTTACCGGTGCCATCGCCACTCTGGGAAATATCGGCCCCGGGTTTGGCAAACTCGGCCCGATGGGCAGCTTTTACGAACTGCACTGGGTAACCAAGACGATCTATACATTTCTGATGTGGGCCGGTCGCCTGGAGATCATGGCTCTGGCCGTATTCATCAGGCCGGAAATCTGGCGCGAATCAAAGTGGTGATTTCTCGATCCAGCCGCCGCCCAGCAACTGGCCGTTTTTGTAGATTGCCAGTCTCTGCCCCGGAGTCACTGAAGCGAGCGGCTTAGCCAGTTCCACCAGAGCCTTGTCGCCTCGGCGGGTAACTTTTGCCGCCTGCAATGGCTGGCGGTATCGCGTCATGATCTCGCATTCAAGACTGTCGTGGTCAAAATCGAGCCAGTTCATGGCACTGGCGGTGAACTTGTCGGTCAGTAACAGTTTATGGTCGGTGCTGACCATGACTTTGCGGCTGGCTGCGTCGATATCGACGACGTAGGCCGGTTTGCCAAGAGCGATTCCCAGACCTTTGCGCTGGCCGATGGTAAAAAACTGCACCCCTTCGTGGTGGCCAAGAACCTGACCGGTCTCGTCGACAATATTGCCCGGCCGGGGTTTTTCATTGAAATAGCGCGAAAGCGTCAGCGCAAAAGTTTCACCTTTGTAGCCGAAGCAGGCATCCTGACTCTCTTTTTTTGCTGCATTTGGCAGGCCAAGTCTGGCGGCCATTGCCCGCACTTCGGGTTTGGTCATTTCGCCGAGCGGCATGTGGCAGTGGTTCAGCTGATCCTGGGTCAGGGCCGAAAGAAAATAGGTCTGGTCTTTTTCGGTGTCAGAACCCTTGAATAATCTTGCTTTTTCGGGTATCTCACGGTTGATCACTGCATAATGCCCGGTAATGATACCATCTGCACCGAGCTCTGCGGCAAAACGGCTTAAAACCGCCCCGAATTTTAGATAATGGTTGCAGAGAACGCATGGATTCGGAGTTCTGCCGCTTTTATATTCGTTCCAGGCATATTTGAGAATCTGTTCGG
>CAYYUI010000071.1:0-25038 GCA_964474705.1 uncultured bacterium | reverse complement strand
CTTTAGCCGATCACTTTCGATGGCTTATTTGTCTTATTTTGAGCTGGTTTAACAGATATTAGACGGAAATTGAAATATCAATATAATTAACGTAGATTATATTGAATTATACGGTTTCTGTATAGCATAATATTAATGGTCTAGGCACCTCTTTGGTCTCTAATTCTTCCGCAAAAAGCTGATTGGAGGATCATAAATGGATAATCATGCTGGTGAACAAAATCCTATGCAATCCATTTGGGAACAAATGAAGATTTTGCTCGAACAGCATAATACACATCCGCCGGCAATTCCATGGATGATTAGAAGGGCCCAGGCATTTGTAAGAGAATTGAAGGGTAAACCACTTGAGAAAACAGGGCCAGATGATGTTTGCAACTTTTTAAAAAAGCTCGATTCTTATCCAGACATTCAGCTTTTCCAGCTGAAACAGGCCGATCAGGCCTTGAAATTCCTTTTTACAAAAGTTTTGAAATACGATTGGGCTTCTGAATGGCCAAATACGATGGCCAACCTCAGACGCGATGATTTTTCTAAGCCCTCGCATGCTTCAAAATTCCCCAGCCCTTATAAAATCAGCTTCAATGAATGTGAAAATAATCATTCGGCAATTTTCGAAAAAATGACCCATGCAATTAGAACAATGCATTACTCAATTCGTACCGAAAAAGCCTATTCAGACTGGGTAAAAAGATTCCTCGCCTTTCATCACCCGACAGACCCCAAAATGCTCACCAGCCAGCATGTTTCTGAATTCCTTGAGTTTCTTGCTGTTCAACGAAATGTTGCTGCCAGTACCCAAAACCAGGCACTTAACGCCATTTCATTTCTTCTGAAAAATATTCTCCTGATTGATATTGTAGACCAGCTCAGCTTTGCCAGAGCAAAGAAGCCGCAGAGACTTCCGATGGTTCTTTCCAGAGAACAGGTGAAAGATCTCCTCTCCAGGATCGACGGAATTCATGCTCTTATTGCTGGAATCGCCTACGGAACCGGCATGCGTCTCATGGAGTGCCTGAGCCTGCGTGTTAAAGACATTGATTTTTCAACAAACGCAATTATGGTGCGTGAAGGGAAGGGCGGCAAAGACCGGGTAACTCCATTGCCTGCAAAATACCGGGAGGCTCTCACCAAACAGCTCGAAGCTGCTAAAAAACTTCATCAACAGGATCTTGAGAACGGCCTCGGCGAAGTTTTCATGCCGGACGCTCTCGAAAGAAAATACCCGGCAGCCGCAAAAGAATGGGGCTGGCAGTTCGTGTTCCCTTCTGAAAGACTCTCCGTTGATCCTCGTTCGAATAAGGTCAGAAGGCATCATATTCACGAAAACTCATTGCAGAAAGCTGTAAAAAAAGCAGTTCAGAGTGCGGGGTTGCCTTCTGGAGTAAGCGTTCATACTCTTCGACATTCGTTCGCCACCCACCTGCTCGAGGCTGGCTATGACATCAGAACTGTGCAGGAACTTCTGGGGCACTCCGATGTAACAACCACGATGATTTATACGCATGTTCTGAACCGCCCGGGCGTTAAAATAAAAAGTCCTGTCGATGATCTTTAACATCTTGTTCTGATGAATGATTTTCGATTGACTAAAAACTATCTTTCTTGCATCTGTAACATTCGCAAAAGCCACCATAAGAATAATTGATCTGCAAAGATGTGTCAGAATATACGTCCTTGAAAAACAAGAATTTCTGTGAATAATGATAAGGGCTGACGCCTGCGCCGGTTCTTTTTTTGCAGTCTGGGCCCTGAAACAATCTGTGTTAGCATTCTGATCGATGAAACTCTTTTTTGAAGGAAGGGCAGATGCGTGGCTTAAATCATTTAACTTTGGCGGTCAGAGATCTTGATAAAGCATTCTTTTTCTATGAGAGCATTCTCGGCCTGCGGCCGATTGCCAGATTTAAACACTGTGCTTACTTTCTGGCCGGAAACTTCTGGCTGGCTCTTGTGCATGAATCGGGCGTGCCGGAGACTTCGCGGCATGATTATTCTCATCTGGCCTTTGATTCCAGCGCTGATGAATTTGTCGGTCTTAAAGAAAAAATTTTGGCATTCGGCTGCAAAGAATGGTCTGTAAACCAGTCTGAAGGCGAGTCATTTTACTTTACCGACCCTGACGGCCATAAACTCGAAATCCATGTCGGTGATCTGCAATCCCGTTTGAACTGCTTCAGAGAAAGTCATGATGTACAAATCTATGATTCAGGCCCTTTTCGGCAGCCAGCTTCAGAAAAAGTGCCGGCAATTCTTGAGTTTGACGCTGATAAACCGGCATTCATCGAGCCTTCCAGAGTGCTGCGGCGACTTGAAAACATGCCTGAACACTGTGTTGTCTGCTTTTTTAACGACGTTATCGCCAGCTTCGAAAAGCAGGGCCGCCTTGAACTGATTACGCAATTGAAATCTGAAATTGGCTACAATCCTGTTTACCTTATAAAGAACCTTGCCAGACCCGTTGCACTCCTTCACCCTGGAGTTGGCGCGCCCCTGGCCGCCGGCTTCATCGAAGAAGCCATTGCGCTTGGTGCCAGCCGCTTTATCGCCTGCGGCGGTGCCGGTTCGCTCGCGGCTTCCCATCAGGTTGGCAAACTTATTGTTCCGACGTTTGCCATCAGAGACGAAGGAACGTCATACCATTACCTGAGCCCTGAAGAAAAGGCCGTTCCGACGTCTGCTGCCTTTGATGCCGTTGTCGCAACCCTCAGAGAACGAGGTGTCGATTTTGAATGTGCCGGAACCTGGACCACCGACGGAATCTACCGCGAAACCCGCAAAAAGATCGAAAATCGAAGAGGTATGGGCTGCAGCTCTGTCGAAATGGAAGCCGCCGCTCTCTTCGCCGTGGCAAAATTCAGAAATGTCGAAATGGCCCAGATTCTCTACGCCGGTGATGATCTCAGTGGCGAATTCTGGGACTCAAGAAACTGGCACAATAGAACCGACATTCGCGAAAGCCTTCTCGAGCTTGCCATAGAAGCCTGCTGCAAAATTTGACTCGATTTTTCAGCTTGAATGCCTGATAATCTGTTCTCTGATGCATATCGCTCCCGCAGTTATTCACAAAGGTTACAGCTGAAATGACATTCACCGATCGTGGAATTGGCGTGCTGCTGGTTCTTGCGGCAGCCTTGTTCTGGAGCTTTTCCGGCGTCTGCGTTAAATCTATGCCCGGAGTCAACCCGCTGCTCATCACCGGATATCGCAGCGTTTTCACCCTGGCTGTGATGATGACTTATTACGTTTTTGCCTGCGGCAGCATTAAGCATGCCACTCAGACGGCGCGCCTGGCATTTGGTTTCCGCAGGGCCTGGGGCTCTGCGGCCTGTTATTCGCTGATGCTGGTGCTGTTCATTTCGGCCACCCGCTATACAACCGCAGCAAATGCCATTCTTCTGCAATATGCCGCCCCGATGTATGTAGCCCTGCTTTCAGTGCCCCTGCTCGGCGAACCGGTGCGCCCAAAAGAGTGGCTCGCCCTTTTTGGTTGCCTGATCGGCATTCTCCTGTTTTTCGGTGAAAAACTGACCACTGACGGCTGGTGGGGCAACATTCTCGGAGTGCTTTCCGGGGTGGCCTGTGCTCTGAATGCCGTTTTTATGCGTTCGCTGTCGAAAATTCCCAGAAACCGCGCTCCCGCCATGGCGCCGGCGCGCAACGTTTCTCTCGCTTTTCCTGCCGTGATTCTTGGCAACATGCTTACCATTCTTATCTGCCTGCCCTGGATGACAGATGCGGCAGGAATGACCCCATATTACTGGAAAATTCTCGTGTTTATGGGCTTGTTTCAGCTTGGCCTGCCATATACTCTTTTTACCATCGGCATCTCCAAAGTCGGTGCCCTTGAAGGTGTTATTCTTGCCATGACCGAAGCTGTTCTCAATCCGGTCTGGGTTGCCTTTGCAACCGGCGAAACGCCTTCGCTCATTGCGTGTGCCGGCGGCACCCTGATTCTGGCCTCGATTGGAGCCTACGGCTGGCTGAAAAAGTAAATGTCTTGCCGTCTGAAACTGCAACCTCGGTTTTCGCGTTAAAGGTTTAGGTTGTCCGTTCTCAGCAAAAATGTTAATTAAAAGGCACATTACTGCTGAGAAATACCGACATCAAGATGAATTCTCCCGATAAAGAGATTACCGTTTCTACCTTCACCACTTATGAAGGGCTGGTTGACCATTTCGTTCAATCAACCGGAATCTACTTCCCCAAAATGGCGGCCGGCCGGGGTGAGTTTTTCAGGGGTTTTTCTCGATGGCTGCAACGGTCAGTGGCAAGCAGACCAACGTCAGTTATTGCTCCAGATCCGGCACAGGGCCTGGCTTTGCCGAACGCATTGCAGATACTTACTTCAGCCCTGGCCCAATCCGGAAAAAGCGCCGGTGAAAATGACGCCGGGCTGCTGATGGAAAAATACGGTCTGACAAAAAGAATGCTGACCCAGCCGGTCAGCACTCTTTCCGGCGGCGAACTGCTGCTGCTCAATTATGCCAGGGCTGAGGCACAAAGCGGCTATGTCAGAACCCTCACTGCCTGTAACCCGATCTTCTGGCTGAACCCGGCCCGCCATCGATACTGGCTGAATCTTTGCAGTCATTTTGCCGCCGTGAACCGGTCGGTGGAAATCCTGATCATGCGCGGCGATCAGCTGGATTCGCAAGCTGAAAGCGAACGCTTTCCAGCTCTCGATCCTCTGACTGTTAACCTGATCGTCGACAAGCCTCTGGTTATCTTTCCCGAAATTCAGTTTCCGGTTTTTCACGCGGCCAGCAGACTGCAATACCTCTGGAAATCAATGTCAGGAGAGATTTATTCCCCATTTTTGCTTACCGGCGACAACGGAATCGGTAAAAGCATTTTTGCCCGTCTCCTGGCCGGCGTTTATCAGGCAAGTTCCGGAAAAGTCGCAATTAATGCCGAAAATGGCAGTGGCAATGTCAGGCTTCTTTTTCAGGAAGCGATCACCCAGCTTTTTGCCATGAGCCCATCCGAGTATCTTGCCCGGGCATTTTCGGCTTCAGAAGCTCTTCTTGATGAAGCAAAACGGCTTTTCAGTGACATCATGCAAACAGTCTGCGATTCCGCAGACCCGGGTAATGGGCGGGTCGACAACTCTCTGCTTGCTGGAAAAGCCTGTCTCATCGCCGCCAGACTGGCCGAGAGACCTGCCCTGATTCTGCTGGACGAACCGGGGTGGGGGCTGTCGCGTCTCGAGGCCGGGCGTCTTGTTTTTAACACCTGCCGGTTGGCCCACAGTCTCGGGACCGGAGTAGGAATCATTTCGCACCAACCGGAATGGCATGCCTTCGCTGCCAGTGACCTGAAACTGACAAAATTCGCTACAGAGCAGGTAGAAATCAGCCATGAACACTGTTGAATTTCCGGCATTTCTTAAGATTCAGAATCTGCGGCCCTGGTGGCTGAAAATGGCCGTGCTGATTCTGATCGGCTATCCTCTGTTTTCCAACCGCCCGGCTGCCATCCTTGCCGCCTGGCTCGATCAGATTCTGCCGGCCACGCCTGGAACCCTACTTGCCTGGCCGCTGCTGACCTTTTTCATCTGGGCGTGCTGTCTTCCCGCACTCGGCAGTGCAAAACTTCTCGACTATCTCTCTGCTGCCTATGCTATGGCTATTACAACCGCTCTGAGCGGAGCAATTCTTCGCGGGCTCCTTCCGGCGATCTTTCCAGCTGATATTGCCACTGACCATCTGCGGCTCATGCGTGTTTATTTCAATGTGCTCGCCGTTTTTCCATACTCTCTGACCTTTCTAAACGCCTTTTCAACGGGTGAACTGATTGCCAGACTGACCAGAACAAGGGGAAGATTCAAAAGTGCCGGTCTGCATCTTGCCCTGGCATTGCGTGTCTGCCAGCATGTCGGCGAAGTCGTTCCAAGGCTGCTGCTGGTCTGGCGGGAAGAGAACCCTGATTTGCTGCTGCCCCGCTTTCGTGATAACTGGCGGGGCGCCGGGTTTTTGCTGCGCTGGCCGCTTTGGATCGCCCGCAGTATTGCCCAATGGATTTTTGCCTGCATAATTCTGACCTTTGAGCCGATTCCTGTTATGGTTAACGAAATTGAACAGATAGATGAAAGTGGAGATTCAGATGCCCCGGATAAAGTCTAAGTTTGCAGAAACCGCTGTGATTGCAGCTCTTACTGCATTGGCCGCCATAACCACAATGCTGGTAAGGGTTCCGATACCGGCAACCAACGGTTACTTCAATATCGGCGATGTTTTTATCATTCTTGCAGGCCTCTGGCTCGGTCCATGGGCCGGTTTCATCGCCGGGGCTTTTGGCTCGGCCATCGCCGATGCAATCGGTTTTCCGGTCTATATTCCGGCAACCTTTATCATTAAGGGTTTCGAAGGCTGGATCACCGGAATACTTGCCCGTAACGCTTCGCCGGCTTCACTTCTTCGCCCGGCCGTCGCTGCGTTTGTTGGTGCTGCCAGCATGGTTGCAGGCTACTACCTTTTCGAGGCCCATATCTATCCGCTTATTGGCCAGAAGATTCCACTGTTTAACATTACCGACCCGGGAGCGGCTTTTATTGCGCTGTTTCCAAATTCGGTTCAGGGATTATCAGGCATGGTCGGCGGCCTTGCCCTCTGGAAAGCCATGGTTTCCGGGGCGCAGCTCAGCGAGACAGATACTGACCAGCATATCGTCGGCAAACAGGGTTGACCCTCTAACGCTTTATTGATAGGTTAAATTTATGATGCAGAAAAAGCTTGAAGAGATTTTTTTTGATTACATCGATGCACTGGCAACCCAGAGTTGGGATGCAGCCGCACCGTATTTCCACGAACGCGCTACGGTGGTCTTCACCGAAGCAACCTACTACGGAAAAAATCAGGTCGCCGGTGCCATCGGCAAAACTTTTTCGATGATCAGAGACGAAAATTTCAAGATTGCCAACCTTAAATGGAACATCATTACCGGCGATTTTGCTTCCGGAACTTTTGAATATATCTGGTCTGGAACCCTGCAGGGAAAGCGTTTCACCAATCCGGGCCGGGCAACCATCGTCTGGGTTTGCGAAAATGGCAGCTGGCAGATAATTAACGAACACTTTGGTCCGATGCCCAAATAGCCTTTCAAATACAAGGAGAACATCATGACTGAGAAGTTGAAGCGTGCTTTGAACGGCCTGAAGCGTGAGTGCTTCCGGGTTTCTCCCGATAAACCCGGCTTCAATGCAAAACTGGCAGCTGAAGTAAGATTTGCCGGCCCTTCCTATGCAGAAGCCGGCGAAAAAGCCCCGATCTGCACAGGCTGCGGAAAACCTCTCAGCTTTGTTTTTCAGTTCCGTCCTATGGCAGACAAAAAGAATGCCGGGCTTCTGCACTGCGTTTTCTACTGTTTCAACTGTATGCCCATCGGCCGCCCCGAAGAAGAAAAAGGCCAGTGGCTGATCAAAACCTATAATGCTCCGACCGTTGAAAAATTTGTCGACGGCATCGGCGTCTGCAAAAAATTGACACCCTGTTCATGCAGCCTCGAAAAAGTAGCGAATCTGCCTGATTATGAAAGCCTGGAAAACCATTTCCCCGAAGTGGCAGCGCTGTGCGAAGAGATCGATGCAGACGACCCGGTAAGCGTCTATGAAGAAGCAGGCCAGGAGATCGGCTGTGAGATGGAACCCTTCACCAGTATCGGCGGTTACCCGATCTGGATTCAGGGCGAAGGCTCGCAGGTCTGCCCGGTTTGCGGCAAACCTGCCGAGCTTGTTGCGCAGATCGACTCAGAGTCTGGTGCCGGGCTTATGTGGGGAGATGCCGGCTGCCTGTATGTCTTTCGCTGCCCGGAACATGCCGAGGGCTTTGCCATTGAAATGCAGTGTTTCTGAAGCGCAGCTGGCCGGTGAGTTTCTAAGATTGCTGCCAGCTCAGGTATTTCTCAGGTCGTAAAGTTCGTAGATGTTGTATTCACGGGCTTTGCCCTTCAATGAGCACCGGCGCAGAAAATTAACTTTGCCTCTGCCCTTGAGAAGGCGCATTGTCGACCCGGAAATGATCAGCCCGGTAGTGCTCGTCGAGGCTTCGGTTTTGAGGCGGGCTGCAAGGTTGACCGGGTTGCCGATGACTGTAAAATCGAGCTTGCCGTTGTATGAGCCGATTTTGCCAGAAATAACCGTTCCGGAAGCGATGCCGGCAAAAATTCCCGTATCAAGACGTGATTGGGTTGTTTCGGCCAGCCAGAGTGCTGCTTTGGCGGCTCTGAGAGCATGCGATTCGCTTTCTCCGGCAACTTCTCTGAAGACAAGCATGAGAGTATGATTGAGAATCTTGTCAAGGCTGCCGCCGTGCTGAATGACCGTCTGGTCGCCCAGGCTGATGTAGGCGTTGAGAAGTTCTACAGTCTGTTGCGGGGCAAGATTAGCGGTCAGCTGGTGGTAGTCTTTGAGTGCGGCAAATAGAATGGTAGCTTCGCAGTATTCGCCACCCGGTGCCAGGTTGAGGCCGGCTGTCGCCGTAATGTCTGAAAAGGCGTCCTCGGAAACATAGTCTTTGAGCATGTTTCTTTGTTGAAGACCCTTCACCAGCCCCGTAAAACTGCGGTTCAGTTCTTCGAGTTCATCGCCGGTCTGCAGTTCAAGGGGCCAGCTGTCGCGACCTCGGGCTATCTGTTCGGCACTGGCAGCCATTGCAATTACCGGCCTGACGAAAAATACGTCGAGAAGTTTATTGGTCAGCAGAAGAATGAGAAAAAGATAAAATATGCTGCCGGCGACCGCGAACAATGAGCTGCTGAACATCGTTGCCGCTCTCACCGGAGTTGCATAGGCGATGGCAGTGTGAGGAACCCCATGATTCAGACGATTGACAAGAAACTCTTCTGCACCCGCTGAATTGTGGAGAACGACTGTCTCTGAACGTCTTTTTTCTGAAGCCCGACGAATTGTAGCTATTTCGGTAAAGCCGCTGCCGGGCCAGATGAAGGGCAGGCCGGTGCGTTCAACCGGAAAAAAGGCATAACGTATCTCGTAATCTCCGGAAACTTCTTTATATCCGGTTTTGGCTACGGGGCTCTGCTTTAGAAAAGTGCTTATCAGCGGAGCGGGTTCGAAGCGGCTTAAAATTAGACCTTGAACGGGCGTACCCGGAAGACTTTCATCTACTACCCGATAGTTCGATATCCAGATTGGCAGCCCTGAATGCTCGATATTGAACAGCGAACCATTTGAAGTCAGCGATTGACCGATCATCGAGATCTTTACAACTGCACCCGGCAGAATAAGTTCGTCCTGTCTGGAACGGTTCAGCGGTGCTGTCTCTCTGAGCAACTGCAAGGTTCGTATTGGAAAAAAAACGTGCAGGATATCGGAAGAATCGTTGGCGTTGTCAGCCGAGCTTCTATCCAGAAATTCTCGATTCACGTTGCTGCCGGTACGTTGCAGTGCCAGTCGGGTAACGGGCAGAATGCCGCCAATTTGATTGAATAGCTTCAATATGGCAGCGTCATTGTTAAAATTTGCCATGTTAACCTGCTGCGCAAAAATCGCAAGTGTACCCTCAACCCATGAAATATAATGGTCAAGCTGGCTGTTGAAGGTTGCAAGTCTGGTGTTGATGTGCTGCAGCATGTTGATTTTTTTCAAGAATTCATCGTATTGCTGATGCAGGTAGAAGGTGACCGAAAAGAATCCGAACGGGAACATCGCTGCCAGCAGTGTCGTAGCAAGAATGCGCTGCTTGAAACTGCTGTTCAGGTCTACGCCGAAGAACATTATCCGAAGACAGTAAAGAGCTGACAACCCGAGCAGTATGGCTGCAAAAAGCTTTATTGCCGGTTTCAAATGCGAGAACTGGTGCTGCATTCGGGAAAAGAGCAGGTGGTATTCAAGATATGGAATCTCAAGTTTTGTGCGGTTCAGCAGTTCATATCCGCCTCCATGCACGACATGTCTGATGTATCTCTGGTCTGCAGCTGAAGTGATGACAATGCGGTCCGCCTGTGACCTGATACCGCTGCTCAAGTTTGCCGGTTCCTTTTCAAGTATCTCGATGTCTTTTTCACGGCTGACGACCCGGCAGAAAGGAAATTGTCGCTTTAATATCTTAAACAGATGAGAAGTCGACATTTCCCGGCCGCGAAAAACTGCCAGAAATCCGCCAATTTCAGAAATCCCCGTAGTGAATTCGCAATAGATGAAATACAAATCGCCGCCAAATTGTGCCGAGAAATTTTTGACCACCTTGTCTGATTTGAGAGTCACCGGCGTCAGAGTTTTAAAAATCTGTTGAATCGACAGGGCGTTGCGGCGTTGTATGGCTTTTCTTGCCAGATCCTGGGCCTTCGTTTTCAATGGTGTTTGTTGCTCTTTGAGATTGGCCAGCTGCTTTTTGAGCAGAGCAGATGGCGGAAAGACAATTTCAGGGAGATCGGCAGGCCGGTGGGTGATGCTTGTCGTTTTTAACTGCCTTGCATCGAAAAACATGCAGATGAGGCTTTTTCCCCCAAGAACTGTGTCGATTCTGCTCTTGAGACCCTCGAGATTCCTGGCGTCGGCGATATCAGGCCGTATCGATGCAAGCTCCGGAAGACGGGCGGTTAGAAAATTTTCGGGCACCAGAGAATTTTTGAAAGCTTCCAGTTCGTTGAATGCCTCGGAGACTTTGCCTGACTCGGCAAAAACAATGTATTCAGCGATGAAATAGTCGAGGAATACTATGGAAGCAGCAATCGGCAGCAACACCAGAAGAGCCCATGCGATAACGATGCGGTGCGAGGCAATGGCAATCTTTTTTCTTATGAATGATGTTTGTTCAGACATTGTTCAACTCAACCGTTTCATCAGAAAAGTCCCGGGTAGAAACGCTCCCGGCAACTTCTGCAAAAGTGCTGCCGCTCAGCAGAATACGTGAATTACAGCCCGATGTCTGTGCCTCGAGATTCGCAGCCTGTTCCATGATGTTGCCGACGACCGTGTAGTCCTTGCGACCGCTTTCACTGCCAATACTGCCGGAAATAACCATTCCCGTGTCGATGCCTATACCATTTTCGACGGTAAACAGCCCCTGTCTGCGTCTTTCGGCATTGTATTCCGTTAGTTTTCTGCGCATGCCGACCGCAGCGCGACAGGCTCGCAAGGCTGCATTATCACCGGCACTGTCGTGATAAAACAACGCCTGAACGGCATCGCCGATGTATTTGTCGATGATTCCACCATTGCTGCTGATTTCGCCCTCCATCAGCGTAAAATATGAATTCAACATCTCGACCACCTCTGCCGGAGTGAATTTTTCGCTGATGGAAGTAAAACCTCTGATGTCGGAGGCAAGGGCGGTGACCTTTACCAGTTGCCCGGTTTGCGTTTTTCTTCGCTGCCCATCATTTTGCACCTCCTGAAGCAGTTTGCCCGATACATAACGCTTCATCATTTCGCGCTGGCGAAGCGCATTTGACATCTCGTTGAAAGCCTGGGTCATTTTTTTGAACTCATCGCCAGAAAATCCGGCAATCAGTGTTCCGTAATGTTCTTGTTGCAGTGCCGCGACCCCTGAATTGATAATCTTGACCGGCTCGCTGATAAAGGAAGAAATTATTGCTGTAATGAAATACAGCACCAGCACCGCATAGCCGAGCAGAACGGGAAAAATCATGAACGCCGCAAGACCGGCGATTCCGGCGCCTTTGCTTTTACCCATTGCTGCAATTACTGCACTTTCACCGTCCTTGAATCGCCAGGCTCTGACTTCTATGTTTCCGTCTTTGCGTATTATTCCATGACCAAAATCTCTTGTCGAAATCGCCCGCTCGAAGATGCCGGTCATTTCTTCTGAGAGAAGCGAGTCGGTTGGCCAGGCGAACATGTTCAGATCGAAATATTTGCGTATTCTCACACCCAGAGAAATTTCGCCGTATTTGCCGGTTCTGGTGAACCAGCCGGGCAGATTCTGACAATACCAGGTCAGATATCGGTGCACATGTTCGTCGCCATTGCTGATGCGGTGGTAAACCAGCTGATATTGCCCGCTGCGATTTCTGACCAGATACAGAGATGCCCGGCTGGTGTCTGACGAATGGGTAAGTTCTCTCTGAATCGTGCTTTCATGAATTACCCAGGCTTCTTCCATTCCGGGAGTGATATAATTTTCCATGAGCCCGAGAGTCATGGTTCTGGAAAAGTCGGTGCGGCGGGCGTCTTTAGCAACTTTGATCAATCCGAGTGAGTCCATGTATTTACCGAGAAGGCTGACGATCAGGCGGTTTTCCTTGATCCGTGCGCACCAGGTATCGTAATTCAGTAGAATGCCTGTTTCCCATATCGTTGAAAAGGCTGTTGTCCACGAGTAAAACCATGGGTTCTGAAAATTAACAGAAATGGCCTGTCCCAGATCGGGTATAAGCTCGTCAAGCTCAGAAAGACGTTTCTTTACTTCAAGAACTGCAATCATCTGCTTGAGAAGGTTTTCATCGTTAATGAGAGCCAGTTCTTTGACCTCATTCAGCGTTTGCTGCAGCAGATGATTTTCGATGAGCCGGTCAGAGCCGTTGAGCGCAATCCAGGTCAATGTTCCTGTTCCCGCAATCGGAATCAGGACTATTAAACCAAGTATTGCGGCCAGTTTGTTTCTGATCGAAAGTCTTGCGTTGAAGCCGAAAAGCCAGATATGCATCGCACCGGCGAAGAAACCCATCAGGATAAAAATTGCTGCCATTCGGAATATCTGCATCCTGTTCTGCAGCAGCAAAAGGTTCTCCGGCAACCTGCCGGAGATTTTTACATGCCAGCCTCCGGTATGGCTTTTCTGTGCCTGGCTGCGGTCACCGGTCTTGAAAAAATAGTGACTCCAGAAGTCAGATGGCGGCCGGGTGTAATACTCAAGCTGTTCGCCTCTTTCGATAAACCCATCTTCAGATTTTTCCAGGTCGACCATAGATGCCTGCAGGTTTGGCTTTTTTGACCTGAGTGCGGCCTTAACAACCTTTGCAGGCTGAATCGATGCCTGAGGGACTATTACCATGTAGGCGCCATGCAGATTGACAGGGCTGATGCAGTGATAAGAATAGCAGAAAAGCGACTGCTGGCCATAATAGTCGGTAAAATATTCTTCAACCTGATCGTGAGAGCTGAAAATCTCCGAAAAACGACTGAGATAAGCGAAATTGTATTCGCCTTTGGTGATGCTCATGGCCTGAAGAAGATAGGTTGGAATGCTGTTGTGCCATGGCCAATTTTTCTGGTAGTGCTGCTGATATAACCTGGCACTGGTGTAATGCAGCCCGACCAGCTGATCCTGAGCCAGCTTCTCTTCGACCTGGCACTGTTTCTTGAGCGTATCTGAATTCCAGTAATAAATGCTGCCGAATGATGGCGGGGCGACGACAATTTGAATGGCGTCGAGACCCCTCGCACGCAGTTCCTTAAGCATGCTTTCCGGCAGTGATGCCGAAAACTGCTCTTTGCCAAAATCGATATCAGGCCGCATTTTAACCATGCCTGGAACAATTTCGGGCAGAAGCTTTCTGTGAATCTGTCGTACCGTGTCTTTCACATAGGTCGCCGGCTTCATCTGGGTACGAATCTGTTCGGCGGTCTGCAGAATTTCTTCCCGCATCAGCCCGAGCGATGCGCTGCGGGTTTGTTCCAGTGCAGCCTGCAGCAGATGATTGAAAAAGGCGAGCGGAATCGCCAGCACCAGAAAGCCGATCAGCACCAAGGCCAACCGGCTGGCTGTATTGTGGTTGTTCAAAGCCTGGTCGTTGCCAGTCTGGTGACCAGCATGCGATCGTTGCCGTTAATGTAGATTTTGTCTGAAGTCACACCAATGAAATCGCGACCGAAAAAATCGAATATCGAGCCCTTGATGGTCAACTCTGGAACCCTGCCGAGAAGCTTGCGGCCATCAGTCAGAAAGGCCACCTGAACCGGAGAGGCGAAATTGCCGTCGGGAGTGAAGTCCCCACCGCTGGCCATCTGGATCATGAGCCCCTTGCCGCCATGCAAAAGCTGCTCCAGAGTTTGCCCGGAGTGGGCAATTTCGACATTTGCGCCTCCGAGCGATGGAACGCTGTCGTAATTGCCATCGGCGCAGCCGGTATTTTCGAAGTTATATCTGACCGCCGTCTTTTTGTCGGTGTACGGGCGCAGAATAACCCCTTCTTTGATCAGCCACTTAAGACTGTCTGGCGTGACCACTCCTTCCATGTCGAAGGCCGGACTATAGGTTTCAACCGGATCGTTAACGATGCCCAGACTGAATCTTTCTGAAAAAACTTTCTGCCCAAGCTGATTTTGAAAGAGAGAAGCCCGATTCCCAACCATTTTCCCATTCAGATCTCTCTGGAAAAGCCGAGTGAGGGTGCCTTGCCCGATAATTACCGGCAGATTTTCAGTTGGTATTGGCAGCAGGTTGTTATAGGCAGCGATAATTTCGCTTACTGCAGCTTCAACTTTGTCTTCTTCAAGTTGTCGATCGACAAGACCAAAAAAAGAATCCATGATGCCCGTTGAACCCTGCCTTTTCAGAAGAAAGCTCAGACTGACATATGAATCGTCATGCTCGAGAGACAAACCCTGGTCATTTTCAAGGCCAAGATGAACCTGACTGAGATTGACTTTGTTGCTTATGGCAAATTCAGGGTGCAGGTGGCGCAGGCGCTTCAGCAGATTCTCGATGCGCTGGCAAAGGTCGACATCGCTGATGTTCATGCTGTCCAGCCTTGTGTGGTGCTTCAGGCCGAGGCTTGGCGCTACGTCATACTCGATGCCGTAAGTAAGATGCTGCCTGGCCCGCTCATAAAGCTTTTCGCTGTCGACTTCGCCAAGACCGCCCGCAACCCCGATTTTTCCGGCGTCTATGATCCGGCAGCCGGTTTTGCTGATATTTTTGCGCCTGACTGCCTGAATTTCATTCTGAACAATACTCAAAGATGTCTGTTTTACACATTGACTGACTTTTTCGCGAATCATGCCCGCACCCCTTATTGAACGTTGATTTCTCTGACCCGCACATAGGGGCCGCCAAAGCTTACCGGCAAAGGATACTGCTCCATCTTGCCGCAACCGCCTCCGACAAAACTGAGAATCTCGAGTTCGCTGGAAACAGCATCGATCTGATCGAGAGTCTTCATGACGTTGCCGGTGATTACCGAGAATTTGACCGGCCTGGTCACCCGGCCATTTTCTATCAGATACGCCATTGAAGGGGCAAGAGTGAACGTCGACATTCCTGAGCCGTGCTTGACCGAATCGATAAGAATACCGTGGCTGATACCGGCAATGAGTTCGTTTCTGCTGCATCGGCCCGGTTCTATGTAAGTCGCCGTCATGCGGACAATCGGCTCGTATTCAAAGTTTATCGACCGGGCGTTACCGGTAACCGCTTCATCAAGCTCTGCTGCAGTGGCAGCGCTGTGCAGGCGGCCGCGCAAAATTCCGTGGTCGATGAGCACGGTTTTTTCTGCCCGGTTGCCCTCGTCATCGAAGGGCGTAAAGCCGCTGCCGGAAAGGTTGCCATCGTCGACAATGCTCAGGAGCTCTGAGCCGACGCGCTTCCCAAGCTGCCATTCCTTTTTCATTCCTTCGTCGCCAATCATGAAATCGGCTTCACTTTTATGCCCGAAACTTTCATGGGCGAAGATGCCTGCTGCCATAGGAGAAAGCACTACTGTGTAATTGCCGCCTTCGATCTTTTCGGCGTGTTCGTAGAATTCTTCGGCTCTGGCGATGTATTCCCCGGCTTCCTGCTGCAGCCCGGTCAGGGTGTCGAAACGATCGTGCGCCTTGCACCAGGATTCGCTGAAAACGTTGGCACCGCTGCCAAATCTGAAGCCGAGACGCAATCCGGCGGTCTGAGTGTCAAATTTCAGATCGGCTCCAATGCTTGAAGAAAAGTGTTTGAGAACATAAGCATCTGAATATGAGGCTGACCAGTGAGAAATCTTGTTGTTATTGGCTATCAATGCGGCAAAAGCCTCAGTCAGACCGATTTTTTCGCCCAGAGAAGTGTTTTTAACGCAGGTTGCTGCAAAACGGCAGTGATTGCCAGTATTGGCCTGCATTCTACTGACTGTCGGGTGACTGCTGATACTGTCGCTGGCCTTTCCCAGTTTTGCCAGGCCCGCAAGCTCTGAATCGATGCTTGAGAGATCGGTGGTTGAAGCATAAAACCAGCGGCGGCCGTCGAAGAGGCGAATGAAAGCGCCGGTATCCTCTTTCTCTTTAACTTCTTCAAGGCGGCCGGTTTCAAGGCGCACCAGAGAGCGGAAAACCTTCTCGATACGCACGTCTGAGTAAAAACCAGAAGGAAATTTGAACATCATTTTCTCCATAATCAGCGAATGAGACTCGCCAGTTTCAGAAAGGCGAAATAACAGGTGGCAGTCACCGCAGAACTGCCGGCCAGAGACATAGAATATGAAAAGTCACGTCTGAGCATCAGCGGCAAGACCACAAAAAATGCCAGCGACGGCACCACCATCAGAAAAATATCGCTTGCCAGCGCCGCTGTCTGTGTCTTGCTGCCAGTTTCGTAATAATACCAGGTCAGAGCAATGATCGAGGTGGTAGGTATTGAGGCCAGCAGAGCACCGGCGCTCTGATTCCTTTTTGCCACCTCGCTGATAAGAATCACGAGGACTGTGGTGACGAGAATTTTAATAAAGTATTGCATAATTGCGATTTTACCATTACTCTGAGCACCATCCAAAAGAAAAGTATGTCTCCGGTCATGAATATAACAAGATATGCACGAATCGAAAACTCGCCGCGCCGGCGCGAGATCGTGCTTTTGCAGGCTTTTCCATGCGCCTGGGGGCATTGTACTTTCTGCGACTACATTCATGACAACAGCAGTGACGAACCTGCAATCAATGAAGTGAACGCCGGGGTTCTGGCAAAGGTCACCGGTTGTTTCAAGGCTTTGCAGGTAATCAACTCCGGAAGCTGCTTTGAGATTCCACCGGCTTCTCTGAAGTTGATCCGCGAGACTGTGCAGCGCTGCCAGATCGACAGGCTGTATTTCGAAGCCCACTGGAGTTACCGTCATCGCCTCGATGAGATGCGCCGGTTCTTTGGCATTCAGGTCGATTTTCTGACCGGTGTCGAAACCTTTGATGACCATTTTCGCAATCAGATACTGAAAAAGGGCATGGAGTTCAGTGATGCCGCCGAAGTCAGAAAGTTTTTTTCTTCTGTATGCCTTATGGTCGGTGTGCAGGGCCAGACGCAGGAAATGATCGCCAACGACATCAGGCTCGCACTTGAATATTTTGATTTCGTTACCGTTAATCTTTACATAGATAACAGCAGCCCGGTTAAAGCAGATGCTGAGCTGCAGAGGTGGTTCAGAGAGAATTACGACTGGTTACGCGACCATCCAAAAGTTGACATTCTTTTTGACATCACTGATTTTGGCGTAGGAGTGCCTGTTGCATCATGACTAACAACTATATCTGGCTTGTTCTTCTCGTTACGAATTATTTCCTGATCGGGCTTGCCTTCAGGCTTTTCCGCCTTCCCGGGCTGTTTGCCTGGGTTGCCCTGTCTTCGGTGCTTGCTAATATACAGGTTGTCAAAACTATTGAGCTTTTCGGCATGGTAACGACGCTTGGCAATATCATCTATGGCACTTCCTTTCTGGCAACCGATATCATCAGTGAGTGCTATTCTCAGGAAGAAGCGCACAAGGCGGTTAAAATCGGAATGTTCAGCCTGCTGGTCACCACTGTTATCATGCAGATATGTCTGTGGTTTGAACCGCATGCAACCGATACCGCCCATGGCGCATTGAGCACGATTTTCTCGCTCATGCCACGTATAGCCATAGCCAGCCTGACGGCTTATTTTGTCAGTCAGAATTTTGACGTCTGGTTCTATCATTACCTTTGGCGGAAGTTTCCCGATCACCTCTGGGTGCGAAACAACGGCTCGACAATGACCAGTCAGCTGATCGACAATGTTATTTTTACATGTCTGGCCTTCTGGGGAGTGTTCGAATTCGATATTCTGCTGCAGATATTTACTTCAACATATCTGCTGAAATGGATCGTCGCCCTGTGCGACACCCCGGTTATTTACTGGGCCAGAGCCATGCATCGCCGCGATCAGGCCGACCAGGATTACAGGCAGAATGATCAGGCCAGCAGCATTTCCGCAACTGCCAGTGAAAATTCGCTGGCAGAAAGCTCTCTGGGATAATTGAAAAATTTCTGCCCCGGCCGTTCATTGTAATAAGGCCGGTTACAGTCGCCGCACCCGGAAGTTCTGAAAGCGTCACCATTATCGAGTGCTGCCAGCAGTTTTTCATGATTGTCGATGCCAAGACCTGTGAGACGGCCATTGCTAAAAGAGCACTTCTCGAATCTGGTTCGCTCTTTTTCGCACAAATATCTGAAGGCCTGCATCCGGCGATATGCGTCAAGATCAGGTGCCGAACCTTTATTCACCGGGGTTAAAGCAAAGAGCGATATGGCACCACCGGCATCTACAATTGCCTGAATTCTCCCGGCAAAGGTTTCTTCCTGGTCTCCCAGGCCGAAGATCAGGTGAACTTCGACACGTTTTCCGGCAGCGGTGAGAAGTTTTTCGAGTGCCGGCCAGTCCTGGTTCCAGTCTTTGCGCTTATGTTCGCGATATGTTGCTTCGCTGGCAGCATCGAGGCCGATGCCGACGTGGTCGAGACCCTGCTGCAGCATTTCCTGCGCAAGTTCTGTCTGGGAAGGGCTAAGGGTCATGCTTGTCGAAATGCCGCTGGCGATAAGGCGGGCGGCAAGATTCTTCAGAATGCCTGTGGTTGCCGGGTTGAAGCCGGTCTGCAGGCATATTCTTCTGAAGGGCTTCGGTTCGGTGGTCAGCTTCTCAATAACGGTTGTCAGGTCAAATTCAGGCCAGATAACGCGTGAAAGTCTTTGCGATCTGGCATTGCCATTGGCACGGCTACAGAATGAACATTGCCCGATACAACCCGTGTCGAACAGCAGATAGGCGGTGGTTGGCGCTACATCCTGTCTTGCTTTTATCAGCCCGAGAACAATTGCAGTTCCATACGAAACACGTATTTTGGGAGTTTCTGTCATAATCATGTCTCTCAACTCAGGGCGCAACAGTTTTCTGCAGTTCTTACCGGTATCTGGTGCTGTCCGAGGATTGTTAGAAGCTGATGATCAGGCATTACCAGACGACGAAAGCCATGCATCCAGGCCAGAATGTCGAAATCGCGGCGGTACTGACCTGCCGGTCGCATGCACCCGATCTGCACCGGGCATCGCAGCTTTTTTCTGGCTCTGCTCAACAGGGTCAGCGTCTTTTCGAGGCAAGGTGGCCGGATTTCGGCCATACGGGTGCCTGGTGTCGGTCTGAAAACGAGAAAAACAACCTCAACCGGTGCTGAAGCTGCCAGAAATTCGATGGTAGCCTCTTCGCCGGTCGGAAAATCTTCAGGAGACAGACCGATTGTAATATGCGCGACCGTTCTGAAATGCCGGCAATAGCGGTCATAAAGCTCCCTGAACTCTGAACATGTGCGTTTGAGCCCATATACTTCGCTGATGACCCGGTCTGAAACCGGCAAATCGAACGATACAACCGGGTTGCGCACTTTCAGAGGTTCAAGGGGTTCTGGCGGCTGAAACCCGGTATGCAGGTTGAGCTTCAGGTGTGCCGGCAGACTCAGGATACGGTCGAGATTCTGTCTGATGGGAACTTCCCCGTCAGCGCTGCTGCCACCGCTGATCAATATGGCTTCATACCTGTCGAGCTTTGTTTGATCAAGCCTGGTGAGCTGCTGCATACCCTTGAGATAGTGCCCGTTGCAGTGGGCACAATTCTGCCGGCATTCATGGCCGGTTAAAGAAACACTCAGGGTCTTTGCCGGAGCAACGCGGTCGAGATAAAATTCTTTCTGGCTGGAAAATTCTTCGAATGCCGGCACCAGAAGGCGACTGCTTTCAGAAAGAGCCTCAACAAGGGACTGGTAGAGGGTGTGCATGCCGGTCAGATTTCGTCGTCGGCCGAAACCCTGATTACTTCAGAAAGGGTGGTGATGCCGCGCAGAACTTTTGCTAGGCCGTCCTGACGAAGGGTTCGCATGCCCTGTTTCATGGCTTCATTCTTGATGACGCTGGTGGCTGACTTTTCAACGATCAGTTCCTTGATGCGTTCATTGGGCAACAGCAGCTCGGTAATCGTCGTTCTGCCGCGATACCCGGTCTGGTTGCATTTTACGCAGCCTTTGCCCTGAAAAACCTTGGTTTTTCCAGCCTGATAGAGGAGCTTTGACCGTTTGATGACTGCCGGGGGCGGAATATACTCCTCTTTGCATTCATCGCATATTGTTCTGACCAGACGCTGTGCCATGATGCCGATGATGGAACTGGCGACCAGAAATGGCTCCACCCCCATGTCGATGAGTCGGGTCATTGCGCCGGCTGAATCGTTGGTGTGCAGAGTCGAAAAAACCAGATGACCGGTCAGTGCTGCTCTGATTGCTATTTCTGCGGTGTCATAGTCGCGAATTTCGCCGACCATGATGACATCCGGGTCCTGGCGCAGGATTGAACGCAAACCTCCGGCAAAAGTAAACCCTGCTTTAGGGTTGATCTGGCCCTGATTGATGTTTGCCAGCTGATATTCGACCGGGTCTTCGATGGTTACGATGTTGATCGCCGGGTCTTTGATACACTGCAGAGCTGCGTAGAGGGTCGAAGTTTTACCGCTGCCCGTCGGGCCGGTGACCAGAATAATGCCATTTGGCTTGTTGATCAGCGATGTAAACCCGGTAAGCGTATCATCTGGAAACCCGAGATCTTCAAGACCGAAAACAACCATGCTTTTATCGAGAATTCTCATAACGACCTTTTCGCCACGCAGGGTGGGGTAGGTTGAGACGCGCAGATCGATTTCGCGGTTCTGCAACTGTAGTTTGATGCGGCCGTCCTGGGGAATGCGTTTTTCAGCAATATCGAGTTCAGCCATTACTTTGCAGCGCGAAATGCAGGCAGCTTCAAAGGTTTTCGGTAATGACATGACTTCCTGAAGCATGCCATCTATGCGAAAGCGGGTACGCAGCACCGATTCATCGGGCTCGATATGGATATCCGAGGCCTTTTCCTTGATCGCTCTGAGAATGATCAGATTGACCAGCTGAATTATGCTCTGCTTGTCGGTGACGTTGATTGCAGCAAGATCGATTACCGTGTCACCAACCCGTTTTTCGCCGACGCCCTGAATTTTCTTGGCAAAATCTTCAATGCTGGTGCTGGCAGGAGCCTGTGAAGGCGACGTTGCCGCCCCGGAACCGCTGACTCCGGGAATCTGAGTAGTCGCATCACCTTTGTAAAATTCACGCATTGCCGTTTCGATTTCGCTCATTGTCGAAACCAGAGGCTTTACTTTGCAGGCGGTCGTATATTCAAGGTTGTCGAGGACGAAGCTGTCGAGAGGGTCGAGCATGGCGACAGTCAGAGCGCCTTTGACCCTGAGAATCGCAATACAATGATACTTCTGGGCAATATTCTCGGGGATCAGCTTGACTACCTTCGGGTCGATAACGTAGTTGCGCAGATTGGCATAGCTGAACCCGAGTTTGTTGACGAGAAATTCAAGCAATTGCTGCTCGTTGAGGTATTTAAGCCTGATCAACGTGTAGCCGAGGGTGTCGCTGGTTTTCTTCTGCTCCTGGAGGGCATGATTGAGCTGTTCTTCGGTGACCAGGCCCTCAGAAACGAGAGATTGCCCAAGCAGTTTTTTTTCTATACGTGCCATTGATGTTACTCGAGCAGGCCGAGATTGATTTCAAACTGGCGTTGAGCACTCATGACAAAGTCGACGATGACTTTTTCATGCTCTGCCGAGACGTTGTTGAACGAAACGATGCATTCCCGGATCGCTTTCTTTTCTGAAAGAAAAGTTTCGCTCGAGCCCACTGCGGCTTTCAATCTTACCAGGCGCCCCTGAATGCCCTGAATGAAATTGCTGCCGATCTGGAAGGCGAGAATGATGTATTTACCCTGTTCGACTTCCTCATTGGTTTCTACAACACAGCCACCTGCTGACAGGTTGATGATGACGCCGCGCATTTCGAAGTCGCTGCCGCTGAGAGTGCTGTCGATGAGCTCGCCAGACAGAAGCACCTTGAACTTGCAGGGAACTCTTGTCTCGGTGCGGATTGCCGAGCGTTTGTTCGCGCCTTCGATCTGGAAATCGAATGGAACGAGGGCATTCTGAAATACGTCGGAAAGGGTGCGAAGTTCTCTGGCTGAGCTGCTCGTCTGGTCGATGATTACGGTCTTGCTCAGCGCTGTGGTGGCAATGTTCTGAATCTGCAGCGATATTTCGTCGGTAATCTGCGAAATGGTGTTAACTTTCTGATACATGATGTCGGAAGTTTCACTCTGCCGTTCAGCTGAGGTGCTGATGTCCTTGATGATGTCGTTCAACTGGTTGGTAGTCTGAACCATTGAGCCCAGGCTTGATTCAACGGTGCTTACCACCTGCATGCCCTGATTGACCTGAATGGTATTGTTCTGCATCATTTCGGCGGCATTTTCGGTTTTCTGCAGGATGTCGTTGATCAGGTTGTTGATCTTTTTTGATGATTCAGCGGAACCACGTGCCAGTTTGCGCACTTCTTCAGCAACAACCGCGAAGCCGCGGCCCTGCTCGCCGGCGCGTGCCGCTTCAATGGCAGCATTGAGCGCCAGAAGGTTGGTCTTTTCCGCGATGTTGGCAATTTCGGTAAGAATGGTTCCGATCTGCTTACTGCGGTCATTCAGGTCGTTGACCAGCGATGCCGAACCATCGGTAAGTTCTTTGATCTTGAGCATCTTCTGAACTGCTTCCTTAACCGAAATCTGTGTACCGCCCGCGATTTCGGAGACGCTCTGACTGTCTTCCTTGGCAATGATAAGCTTGGAACTGATATCTTTCGACAGACTGAAGCTGTTTTCGAGCGAAGAGATAGTCTCGCGCAGGTTGGTGGCATTGTCGCCCGCCTTCTGATTTATGGCTCCGACTCCCTCGACAATTTCCTTGATGACCTGTGAGCTGGTCTGGGCGGTTTTGTCCAGATCAGAGGACGCGACTTCGAGTTTGAACGAAATAAGCAGTACGCGTTTGAGCACTGACAGAACCAGACGGAACATCTGATCGAACAGGTCGAGTTCCTTGCTGAGCCCGGTGCGGTTCGAAACAAATGTGTCGGCTTTGAGACCGACTTTGGTGGTCAGGTCACTTGATATGAAAAAGACGATGCCGCGCAGTACTTCTCTGCCGAACCAGCCGATAATGAAGCCTGATAGCACGCCGAGGGCAAGCGAGGCTCCGATGAAGGTGACTTTGACTTTCTGTGGCACGGTGATCAGGCCGAGGCCGATACCGGCAGACGCACAACCAAGCGCCAGCCCGATAAGTATCGCGAAAATCCACAGATTTCGCTGTGAGCTGGCGTTTTTGTTTATAATTAGTGAATGAAGAGCCATATATTAAAAATCTCTGGTCAGGATTCAACTTCCTGATCGACGATTTTTGCGTTCTTTCTTGATGCGTTGGCAGACGACCCCCCGCCATTCTTAGTTAATTTATTCTCTTTACAGATTCTGTCAAGGATTCCGTTGACAAATTCATAACTGCGGTCGGCAGAATATTTTTTCGCCATTTCGATGGCTTCGTTGATGGTTGCGTTGGCCGGGATCTCAGGAAAATAAAATAATTCGCAGGCGGCGATGCGTAAAATGCAGCGGTCTATGCTTGCCATGCGATCCAGAGACCAGTTGGCGGCAGTTTTTTCAAGCACCATGTCGATGTTGGTTTTGTGTTCGCCGGCAGAGGCGGTAAGTTGCCGGGCAAATTCTTCAATTGGAGCTAGTTTGCTCGTTTTATCGTGCAGCTTTTTGCAGAGTCTTGCGACTTCTTCGTCGCTTTGAGCATTGTAAGTGACTCCGGGAAAGTGCTTTTCAAGAATACTTTTAACCTGCAGCGGCAGGTTTTCCGGGGTTTCGTGCGGATATGTCGAAAGGCTGTCGGAGAAGTCGGGGACAAATGCCTCGACTTCTCCTGACAGTATTTCTTTGGCTCGGGTAGACTTGAGAAAGTCCCGGGCGACGGCTTCGATGACGGGGTAGAAAACAGATTCGCTGAGAACCTGATTCAATGCCTCGTTATTATCAGACTTCACCATTTCGGCCTGATAAAGTGCCTTCAGTGCTACTTCGCGCGCGCGTCGCCTGGGAGAATTCATGGTCTTATTCCTTATGCTTCAGATGCTTTGGCTTTGACAGGTTTGTGATTCTGAGTTTTAAGGCTCTTGTCGCGATCTTCGGCATATTTGAGTGCGCCATGGGCAGCGGCCAGTCTCGCTATCGGCACGCGGAATGGTGAGCAGCTCACATAGTCGAAGCCCAGCTTGTGGCAGAACATTACTGATTCGGGTTCGCCACCGTGTTCGCCGCAGATGCCGATCTTGAGATCGGGTCTGGTGGTGCGGCCACGTTCAACGCCCCATTTCATCAGCAGGCCAACGCCTTCCTGATCGATGCTCTGGAAAGGATCATTCTTGAGAATCTTCTTGTCGTAATAATCCTGCAGGAACTTGCCAGCGTCATCGCGGCTGTAGCCGAAGGTCATCTGAGTCAGGTCGTTGGTGCCGAAGCTGAAAAATTCGGCTTCGGTGGCGATCTGGTCAGCGACGATGGCGGCGCGCGGAATTTCAATCATGGTGCCGATCAGATATTTCAGCTTGCCGGCAACGCCATACTTTTTGATGGTGTCTTCAGCAACCTGTTTTACGATGGCTTTCTGATGCTTCAGTTCTTCGATGGTGCCGATGAGAGGAATCATGACTTCAGGATATACGGTAACACCTTCTTTGGTCAGTCTGCATGCGGCGTCAAAAATGGCTTCAGCCTGCATTTCAGTGATTTCGGGATAGGTGATGCCGAGGCGGCAACCACGGTGACCAAGCATCGGGTTGAATTCATGCAGCGAATCAACTTTGGCTTTAATCTTTTCGACCGGAATGCCGAGTTCCTTGGCCATTTCCTTCTGAGCTTTTTCTTCGTGCGGTACGAATTCATGCAGCGGCGGATCCA
>CAYYUI010000070.1:0-25287 GCA_964474705.1 uncultured bacterium | reverse complement strand
AAGCGACGCTTATGCAATCGCCTGACCTGCAATGAAACCGCACAGAGAGACAATTCAGTAAGCGTTTGCCATCGGGCACGGCCAGACTGGATAAGCTATTTGAACAAACCGATGTTTAGTGCCACGTTACCATTGGCAGCCTGTATCTTGGCTTCGGAAACAACCGGAATCGGTTTTCGTTTTCCCGGTTTGTATTGATGAAAGGTGGCCGCGCTGTTGAAATAATGCTCAACTGTGGTTTTTTCGCCGCCTTTGAAGCCGACATAAGGGAATACTACGCGTTTATAACTTCTTCCAAAGCCGTAAAGCCGGTCAAACTTCATTTCAATTTCAATCTTGAGAATGCCTGGAGCGATCTGATCGCATATTTTCTCGTAAACAGCCGTGTATTCGCGGCCAAGACCATCACTCCAGCTGGCTTCAAAATCCTGACTGCGCTCTTCTTTTTCGGCTAAGTCGATGTTTCCAAGATATTTGCCGTTAATATAGAGCTTGCCATAGGCCGGGAGACGGTCGGGCTTGTCGCCAGTGTATAGCAGTCTGATGCGCAGTTTTGCCTTTTCCTGGTTTTTCAGCTGCAGAACCGGGTCATGAAGACTGGCGCTGCATTCAGGACAAACCATCACCAGGCCCGGCAGGCCCTTGATTCCACACCCAGGGCAATCTGTGGCCATTAACGGCCATGCCAGACTGAAAAGCATAAAAATTATCACTCTGAAAAATTTCATTCTATTCAGATTATCGACACCGACCAGATTTCAATTACAGATTAATGTGAACTCACTTCAGGGCAAACGCAAATCCCGTCTGCCTATATAATGGCAGTTGGCAATGTGTGAAGAATTCGTCCAGACAATGACTACCGCCTCGCATTGCCCGCAAAAGGCCAGAGATGGCCAGGTGTCGGTGAGTCACCGGAGAGCGAACGAACCGACCAGTGACAGACTTTAACCCTGTCATTGCGAGCGAAGCGAAGCAATCGCACTCTCGCCAGATTGTATTCTTGTATTCCGCAATACCCCTTGCCAGACTTTAATGCTGTCATTGCGAGCGAAGCGAAGCAATCGCACTCTTGCCATATGGTATTCTTATATCCCGTAATACACCTGCTAGAAAGAAAAAGGTTCTCTTTTGCCCCCGGCTCTTTACAAAACTTTGCATTCTGCCGAAAGAGGAATTTGTGGCAAAAGGAGAGCGATTATGAAAGCTGTATGCTCGGTCATCGTGAGCTGGTATTCCATTGCCCTGTTGGGTTTTCTTGTTTATATCCGCAAAGGGTTTCTGCACATGTCGGGCGAGTCGGCACTGCCATCGATCGACCTGAATTGCCCTGACGAAAATTCAGAAACTGAATTTTTTCAGAATTAACTTGATTTAATGACCTCAACCTGTCTAAAATAAATAAAGATTTATTTTAGACAGGTTCAATCACTTGCCGTTCGATACCAAGTTTGAGTTTATCCTGCAGTTTGAAAAGATTCTCGGGGAAATGAAAAGCAAAAACCCCGAGACCTATGGTCGCAACCTGCAATTCCTCAGTGTTGAAACTATAGAAACCGTCAGGCCGATTCTGCAGAAGTTTTTTCCGAACGATAAAACCCTCATCGATTCTCTGAGCCGAAAAGACATCGATCTGATGCTGCTGCGCATTCTCAGATCAGAGGTTGTGGGGCTGCAGAATGAAGGTGAGCGGCTGGTCAGAAAAGCGCGCAACATCATCGGTCAGTTCGGCTTTCTGCCGCCGGTTGAATTTTTTTATGCCTACAATGGTGCTGAATTGTTTGAAGCGATGCTTGACCGCACTTATAAAAACCTCAAAAAACGCGGTAAGCCGCAGAGTCTTTCCGAAATCTGGCGGCGTTTTTCGGCGCCGTTAACTGCCAGTTTTGAACTAAAGAACGTTTTTACCAAAGACCTGCTGTTCAAGATCAGACAGCGCCTGAAAAACTATCTCGAAAAGGATCCGAGATTTTATCTCGATGCCAGAAGCCCGAAAAAACTTTTCGTTGCCCTTGCCGAGTGGGGTGCTTCTGTAGAGTTCGAAGATTAGAACCCGGTCTGGTCTGAAGTTTGTTTAGCGGAGAGAATGCTTTGACCGACAATTATGAGGGGTCGCTTCGTCCAGCGGGAGCCAGGCCTTTATTTCTGCTCTGGTTGCCGGGAATTGCCATTCTTGCAGCCCTCGGACGGGATTCAGATCTTGCTTTTTTTCTTTGCCTGGTATGTCTGGTTGCCTTCTATATAAGTATCAGGCGCTATCTCAATCAGCGCGATCTTTTGCAGGAAGTCTGCAACTTTTACGAACAGGCGCATGCACTCGATGATATGCAGCTGCTTCAGAGTGACCGACCCTTCACCAGAATTCTTCAAACCGTGATCGAGCTTGGTAAATTCGATTGGGCGGTTCTGTTTCTGATGGATTTTGAAAAAGATATGTTCGTGGCAGTCGAAGCAGCCGGAATCGGCCTCGAGCATTTTCGGCCCGTGAGCTTCGACGATATCTCAACCGAGCATACTGCAGACAGTATGAAGCTTTCTTTAAAGCTGCTCGAGCATGCATTCAAAACTTACGAATTCAAAGGCGCGCTTGCCGGATCGGCTCTTGAACGTAACAATGTCTTTTTCGGCTGTCTGCTGGTTGGCCGCAAATCTCCAGATTCCGAGGTTACCTCAGAAGATTCCTTCCGTCTCGATATTCTTTCCGACCAGATTTCTATCTGCCTGCACAACTACAGACTGCATAAAGAGCTGGCTTTTCATGCAGATGAGCTGGCGCAGCGGCAGTCGCAGATACAGCGCGAGCTCGAGATGGCACGTATTGTTCAGGATGGTGCCATGCCACGGCAAATTCCGAAGATCGCCGGAATTGAAGTCGCTTCGTATCTCAAGCCTGCCAGGTTTATCGGCGGCGATTTTCTCAGGTTTATCGAGAGTGATTCCCGCAAAGGTCTGGGTATTCTGATCGGTGATGTCTGCGGAAAGGGAGTGCCGGCTGCGCTGGTTATGGCCGTGGTCGTATGTCTTTTCAATGAAAGAACCGCTCTCGAGATTCCGCCTGGTGATCTGATGGGGCGGGTAAACGTCTCTCTCAAGGAATTTCTTGGCGCTGGTTCCCGATTTAATTCCACAGCTCTCTGGGGCGTGTTCAATCTTGAAACGATGAAGTTCACCTATTGCAGTGCCGGTCATGATTTTCCCCTGCATCTTTCTGCAGCTGATGGAACAATGGATGAGCTTCAATCCACCGGCACCCTGCTGGGAATATTTAACGAAAGCTGTTACGAAAGTCGCGAAATAGCGGTCAATTATGGTGATCGGCTCTTCTTTTATTCAGATGGTCTGGTGGATTTTTTTGAGGCCTGGTCTGGCTGTGATGATGGCTACCTTTATCTGAAGGAATTTCTTGCCGGTCGCTCAGCAAAAAAGCCCGAAGAAATTGTTAAAGAAATATCGCAACTGGTCGAAAGTTCCCCTGCTGCTGTCAAAGACGATATTACCGTGGCAGTAATCAATATCGACCAGGAAACAAAGGCTTGATCAGAATCGGAAGATGGAATCTGTTTCTGCTGCTGGCGGTTCTTACAGCGGTTTTGTCTGCCGCCGGCGTTGAAGGGGCCGGAATGCCAGTCGATGGCACTTTTCGTCTGCGCGCCAAAAAAGATGTGCTCGACAGGCAGTTGCGGGCCAGAATGACAACAGACCCTGAATATGCCGGTCGTCTGCGTGCCGCCACAGTCCCCGTGTCGCTCATTCCCGGCAGTTCTGTCGTCGGCTTCCAGGTCTACAATTTTTCGGCAGGGGTTTATGAATACCGCCCCGGGCGCTTTGTCGCTCAGGGAACATATTGCAACCTGTTTGTCGAACGCGGCAAAGAGGCCCTATACGGTTCGCAGACTTCAGAAATATTCAGACAGATAGTCGCCGCTTTTGATGAAAAGGTGTTTCCTTCAGTGTGCCGCTGGTTTGGTCAGCCGATCATTCCTTCTGCATTCAACCTGCCTGATGAAAGAATCTACATTTTTCTGGTCGATATTCGCGACTCGTTCGGCGAGGGGTATGTAGCCGGTTATTTCGATCATCGTGACATCGAGGGCCTGTTCGGCAACCAGAAACCGGTCTTTTTCATGGATATTTCACCTGGCGAACCCGGAAGCCCCGATGATAAGTGCAATTCATTCTATCGCACTCTGGCGCACGAATTCCAGCACATGGTCAATTTTTCGATTCAGCATGCCAACGAAAGTTCTGAGCAGGAGCGCTGGCTTGACGAGGGTTTTTCGATGTTCTCAGAATATGTATTTTCGGGGGAAATCGGCAACGATGCCGCCCGGATTCCGCCCTCTCCGCACTTCGAACGCTTTCTCGAAAGCCCCGGCGTTAATCTGATCAGCAATTCGAAAGAAAGCTGGTTTATGGAAGACCTGCTTTTCAGGCAATACGGAGCTTCATTTCTGTTCGTCACCTACCTCGTTGAAAAATACGGGGGAAACTCGCCTTCCATGCAGCAGCAGTTCACCAGAGAGCTTGTTCGCACCGTTCCAAAGGGTGTCGATGGTCTTGAAACCCTGATTCGGTATGGCGGTACCAGCTTTGCCGAATTGTTCGTGAATTTCTGTCTGGCGCTCGCCGTTGACGATGCTTCTCTCAATAACGGTCTGTGGGGCTTCAATGACAAGCTGACTGCGTTTGGCCGGAGTTCGCTGATGCTACCGGTCAGAATCGGCCGTTCCTACGCGGCTACAGGTGAAAGCTCTTTTGTTGGCGGCAACAATTCAGTGCCGGCCAATTGTCTGAATATTGAAGAAATGAATGGCAAAGGCTCTCTGGATATTTCACTCGCATGTGAAAAGGGAATGACTCCATGGCTGGCAACTGTCCGAAACGACGGTTCCTGCCAGATCGCCTCGGTTTCTCTGAATGCCGGAGGCAATGCTTTGCTGTCACTCGATTTTGCCGATATCAGGCGCTTTTTTCTGCTGCCGGTTGCGGTGCATAAAAACCTGAGCGATGACCATCTCTATGCCTATTCTTACAATACCGGAACCGGAAGTTATGTGCTGTATCCTGTTCCCAGCCCGGCTTTTGCCGAACAGGTGATGATCTTTCTCAAGTCTGAAAACCAGTCTCTCGCAACGCCCCCCAGACTGCATATAAATTTCAATAATCTGGTCGAACAGCTTGAGTTCAGCCCTGTAGACGGCAGTGGCCGGGTATTCGTGACTCATTATCGCATTCCGGGAAGTGGTCGAGGGCAGGCAGTGTGTTTGGTCGGTGACAATCAGTTGTCATTCAGCTTTTCGGTGGCAAAGTTACGTGCCAGCGGAATGACCAGTCTTGAGGTCGGCAACTCATCTTTGCTTGCCGGAGAGGCCAGTGATGACGCATTGGTGATGCTGGCCATTTCTGATTCGCCGACAGGAAAGTTGCCCTTTACTGCTGTTGCCGGGCCATTCGACGTTATAGCCGGTGAGGGCGTCACTTCAAAACTTGGCTTTGCAGCAGATCTTCTCTCTGGCGATTCAGTAGGCCTTTGCCGGGTGAATGCTGCCGGAATCCCTCTCTCCTGGCAGCGGCCATTATTTGAAGGCATTGGATACTCTGCTGAAATAAAGGGATCAGGAAGGTATTATCTGGTCGAAGACAATTGCGGTCCGGTCATCACCACTTTCAGGTTGGCCGGCTCAGCGATTCCCGAGCTGCTGTTTGCCGCTGCTGACGATATGTCGGGTATTGCTTCTGCCAGTCTGAAGTTCAAAGTAGATGGCGAACCCTTCAATACGGTTGTTTCTGGAGCCTTTCCTCTCAGAGTGCCCCTGCATGGCGTGGCAGAAGGTTTTCATACTTTTGAGGCCGAACTTGCCGATCGTGCCGGCAACAGGGTCGCGGCTGCGATTTCGGCGCAGATTTCTGCTCCTGTTACTCTGCTGCAGGCGGTCGCTTACCCGAACCCCTGTCGCAACCAGACCCATATCAGGGTGCATTTCACCGGAACCCCTTTGTTCGGTGATTCAGCAGTCGGGATCTACGATGTTTCCGGGCATCGACTTGTTTCTTTGCCGATGGTCGACGATGGCGGCCGACTGGCGGCAACCTGGGATCTCTGCGACCGTGAGGGCAGAAGGGTCGGCAATGGTGTGTATTTTTTCAGGGTTAAAGCAGAAGCCGGCGGCACCCTGTTCAGGCCCACCGGCAGAATCGCTGTCGTCAGGTAAACTATTTTGTTGCAGCCTTCAGACCTTTTTCATATTTGTCGCGGGCTGATTTGAATTCTTTGAGGCGGGTCTGTGCCAGTTTCTGGTCGCCGCTGGTGACGGCCTGAACATAAGCTTTGTATGCGGCTTCATAGCTGTCTTTGGCTTTTTTCAGGCCTGCATCCATTTTGCCGTAGGGAATCTTTTCGGAGTTGGCAGGCAGCCTCAGCTGATTCAATGTCGGTGAGGAAGTGCTCTTAACCAGGTTGGCGCTTGCGGCAGAAGTATCGGGTTTATAGGCCTGAAAAGCCTCGGTGCTTTCAGCCTGTCTGTTCTTTTTATAGCCAAGCAGTTTCGCAATGCCGGTAAAGACCTTCTCGCCGACTATGCCGCCGAGTATGCTGCCGATCATTGTGCCAACCACAGGGATCGGGATCAGTGACCCGAGCATGCCGCCAAGAGTCGAACCGAGTGCCTGCCCGGCAATTGCTACCGGGTCAAGTGCTTTCAGTGCCTGTTTGAAATTCATGCCGGCACCGAGGTTGCCGCCAAACGAGCCGCCGACCAATGAGGTCATTGTCGGCAACAGAGCGCCGGCAATAGTTCCGACAATCGGAATCGGGCAGAAAGTCTGGATCAGTGGCACGAAAACCTGACCGGCCGCTGCTCCCAGCGAGGAACCGACGACGTTGCCGACGAACTGCATCGAGGCAACTGACTGAACCGCCGCTTTCATGCTGACTTTCTGGCCGTTCATCAGCTGGCTGGCCAGGTTGATGGCGATCGAAGTGCCGGCGGTCATTGCCAGATTTTTGACGCTGAATGACTGTTTTATTGAGGCTGCCGCGTTTTTAACACCAGTGCCAAGAGCTTTTTGCCCTTTGATCAGGTTTTCGCTCAGACGAATAGATTTATACTGCGCCTGAGTTTCGTCTGAATAGGCTCTTGAACCATCTATGGCGCCGTCAACGCGACCGTCGACGACTGCCTGTCTGTAAAGAGCTTCGCTCCACTCTTCATAACTGCTGAGTTTGGAGTCATACTGGGATTTAAGCTGGGCCTTGGCAGCCGGATCAGTGGCGTTCTGCCAGGCCTGCTGCGCGTCATGGACTTCTTTGTATTTGGCTGTGGCGGTGCTGTCAACTGTGGCATATTTGGTATTGTCGAGAAATTGCCTGATCATCTGACTTCTGTCTTCAGGAAACTTCTGAATGTAGGCGTCGACAAATTCGCGATAAGTTTGCGGCTTTGAGTTTTCGAAGACCTGGCAGATTTTGGAATACGGTGCCTGGATTTTGCCGCCATTGAGGACGTCATAAAACAGTGAGGCATTGACGCCTTCGGTCGACAGCATATCGGTGCCGGATTTCAGAATGCCATCGTTCGCGCCGGTGGTAACGCCCTGATTTTCAAATATGTACTTGTTTTCGGCTATGTTCTTATGCGTCTTGATGCGCCATGAATTGGCCGAATCATGATATTCTCTGGTGGAAAGGGCCTCGAGTGCTTCTGCCCAGCCTTCTGAAAGGGCAAATCCTTCGTCGGAAACAGTGTTTTTGGAATGGGCTCCGTAGTAGTTCGTCTGGGGGTAATTATTGCGTTCGTAGAGCTGATCCATGATCATGTGACCGACTTCGTGCGACATGACCGAAGCGGCTGATGGATCCTGCATGCCGCCGCTGAAAACTTCACTGTTCGACGAAACCACGATTCTGTTGACGTGCGAATTGTCACGGTAGGCGATTTCGCCGTTGGCACCAGTTTCTGCAAGGGCGAAGCCTCTGGCATCATGATTGATGCTGCCGTTATTGGCAACTTCGAGATATACGGGCTTTTTGAGGTCGTTGACCAGCCACTGGGCAAGCGCCGGGTCTTTGGTGCCGGCACTCAGATCATCTGCAATCTGTTTGATTTTGTAGTTGCGGGCTTCGACCTGCATTGCCACTGTCTGGCGCAGCCCGGCATTGTTTTCGATGTAGGCTTTAAGCTGCTGATAGCGGGGGTCACTGGTTGAGAGTGATTTGAGTACCGGCACGCTGTTGCCGAGAAAGTCTTTGGTGGCAACAGTTGAGGCAGACTGGTCAGTAAGCGGAGTGACCAGTTTAAATTGCTCCATGGCGGCTTCGGAAGGCAGGTTCTGGGTTGCAATGACCTGATTCTGACTATTTTTAACATAATATTTGCCGGTGGTCGGGTCGTAATCAGGGTTCAAGACTTCCTGGACCTGGCCGGCCGAGTCTCTGATCACATAGCGAATCCCCTCTTTGGTCGCTACGAATGATCCGGTGGCGGTAACGATGCTGCTGCAGAATACAGCCAGAATCAACAGTATTGTCAGCTTTACCGACCTGAATCTTTTCATTTGCGACCTCCAGTAGGGCAGGGGATATTTAGTTAAATTATAACGATAAAAGAAACCTCCCACAAGGTACGAAAAATCACCTCAGAAAACTTGTTGCCGGTGCCGATACAATTGATGAATTGTTTTAACCAGATTATAGCAGGGGCTGGTATGAAAAAGGCGAACAGACTTGAACTTATTCCGATTCTGATCCTGGTAATGGCTTTGGTGGCACAGTCTGCCCAGGCTGTCGACAGTATTATTCCGGCTGAAATGCGCGAAATAGCAGTTCAGCAGGGTCGAACTGCGCAGAAGTCAGGGCTCGACGCCGACCTTGGCCCCTTTGTCAACTCTCCCCTGATGCATCAGACAATCGAAGTTCCGGTTGCGGTTGCCGGGATGCGAGGCTCGGTCAGAGCGGTTGTCGGCGGGCGCAATTTCTCTGCTGCAGATGTCGACTATGCAATGGTCCCGTTTTCCACTTCAAATGGTTATGGACTGAGCAACCTGTTTCATGATGGCGGCGAATGGCCCGGAACCAACGGCAATACAGCGGCTGACGACGGAGCTGCAAGTTTCGGAACCGATCAGGCTGCCGAAATCTATGATTACGATGGTAATGGTCATTACCCGAAAGCGGTGTTGCGCTACATTGGCACTCACTGCTATATTTTCGTTCCGGTAATGTTTTTTCCGACTCTGCCCCGCGGCCTGTCTTCATCGGAAGACGCTACCCCGGCTGCTCAGGCCACATGGGGCATGTACTGGCCCGATACCATCAGCATGTCGAACGGTCCCTACTACTTTGCGCCCGGCGCCAATGGTACCGTACTCGAACCCAGATATGTTCTCGGTGCTGACAAAAACTACGCCCGCCTGAAACTCAAGGAAATGGCCGACCAGTTCGATGCCATCATTTACCCGAAAATCCGCGAACATTTCGGTTCTGAAGCCGATATCGACGGTGACCCGAAGGTTTTCATTCTGCTCGACGACATTCGCGACGGCAGCGGCAGCTTCCGCGGTTACTTCTGGGCCGGCAATCAGTTTCCGAGAACTTCGATCTCGCTCAGCAATGAAAAAGAACTGGTCAATATCGACCTTTTCCCGAGCTTTGCTCTCGCCCAGACTGATACATACGGAACTCTCGCCCATGAATTCACTCACATGGTCATTTATAACGAAAACTATCAGGTGCAGAATGGCGCTCTGATCGGAATGGCCAGATGGCTTGAAGAGGGGCTTACCCAATACGCTCAGTATATCTATGACGGCAAGTTCAGCACCAACCTCGACCAGTTCATCAAGAAACCCGACACGATTCTCGCCGAAGACCGGGTTTCTGAAGTCTGGCTTGGACAGAGCCCATATGCCAATTACGGTGCTTCTTTCCTCTGGATGTTCTACCTCGTTGAAAAATACGGTGGCTCCAACCTTCCTGGTTTTCTCAAGGCGATCGTGCGCAACAAAGATGGTGGCATGGGAAGCATCGATGCAGTACTTACCACCTATAACACTGATTCCAAAAAGGTATTTGCCGACTGGGTCGTTGCCAACTATCTTGACAAGACGCGCAAGCGCGATGGAACCATGCTTAACGATGGCAAATACGGCTACAATGTCGACAATGACTTCAATGAATCCAACAATATCGGAAAATATGAGAAGTTGCCGGTCAGATTCTCTGAAAAAGTCATTCTTACCGACGACGTGACCGCCCGTTCATCGAATGTCAATCCATGGTCTGGCGATTATATAGAGATTTCCGGCAACACCGGCAACCTCAATCTCGCTTTCGATGGTGACGACAGCGGACAGTTCAAAGCGGCGGTAATCAAGCGAGGCGATGATATCGACCCGGATGTCGAGTTTATCTATCTGAACGACCGCCAGTCTGGCAATACTATCATTCAGAACTATGGCTACAACAACGCATACGAGAATCTGGTTCTGGTTCCGATGGTCGTGCAGAACAACAACTACCAGAAACTCAGCTATGTTTATTCGGCCAGCTTCGATGACCTCAAAGTCGCGATTTTCCCGAATCCGACCTTTGAAAACCAGTTGCACATCATCGTGCGAACCGAAAAGAAGTTCTCTTCAGAGCCGCGCCTGCAGATGACCTATGAAGGTGAGCAGGGTTATCTGACCATGACTCCAATCAATGATTCAACTTACATGGCCAACTACACTCTCAAAGAATCAGGTGAAGGCGTCATTGTCGCCAACGGCACCAATGCTGATGGCGTGATTCTTTCGAATCAGCTTAAATTTTCTGCCGTCTATTACCCCCCCAACAGCCAGGGGCTTCTCTCGGCTTCGTTCGTAACTCTGCATGTTCCGGCCGGTTCGTTGCGCAGCGGCGGCACGGTTATCGTTGCTGCCCCTGAAAACCCGGTTTCTTATGTTGGCATCAGCCGGGTCAGCCACAATGTTGATCTTGCCCTGCCGGTAGAAAAGGCCGACAAGGCAATCGAAATCAGCATTCCGCTCAGCAGCGCCACTGGCTCTGACTTCTCGGGTGCCGGTCTTTATCGCACCACTTCAGCTGGCCACAAATGGGTCGGCCCGGTGAGTGTCGCCGACGGAAAAGCCAGCGGTCAGATCGATTTTTCAGGCAGCGTCTTTGTCGCTCTCGACAAGATTGCGCCAGTCATCGTTTCAACTTCAGAAGCGCATGCTTCGGGTTGGACTCTTATCACTGCCGATGATCTCGGCAGCGGCATCGATGCGGACTCTGTTAAAGTAGTCGCCGGTGGCCGCAGTCTGCCGGTGAAACTGACCACCGAGGGTGCGATTCTTGCTGATACATCCACCCTGCGTGAGGGCAGTCATGAACTCGGGGTCGAAGTTTCTGACAATGCCGGAAACCGCGCCAGCGCCAGTGTCAGGGCTCAGATTTCTGCCCCCAACGCTTTGGCTCAGGTAGTGACCTACCCGAACCCCGCCAGGAATTTTGCGACGCTGCGCGCCGCTTTCACCGGGCCTGCCAGCGCCAACGCCCAGGTTTCAGTAAAAATCTACGATGTCAGCGGCCATAAGGTCGTTGAGGTGCCGTTGCCGCATCGAGGCGGTGGTATTTATGAAACCCGCTGGGATCTGGCGAACGGCAAAGGTGCCATGGTTGCCAATGGAGTTTATTATGCCGAATTTCATGCCGGTATTGCCGGTCAGACAGCTAAAGAACGCCGCAAAATTGCGGTGTTGCGCTGATAACGGAGCTTAAAATGAAAAGAGCCAAATTTTTCCTGCTGTTTGTGGTTCTAATGACCTTTCCGATGATTCAGAACTGCGGTGGCGCCGGCAGTGGCGGTGGCACCAGCAGTCTGCTGGTAGCCGACAAACTGCTCAATGAAGGTTGGGATAACATCAAACTCGGCAATTATTCGACGGCCAAAACGAATTTTGAGCAGGCAATGTCTGAAAATCTGACTTCCGGTCAGCGCGTTTCTGCCTATAACGGTATGGGCTGGGCACTTTCCAAGGAAGGCAAGATTCTTGAATCTATTCCATATTTCGAGATTGCCGCTGAAAGTGATAATGAAGCCAGGGTTGGTCTGGCAGGCGCCCTTATTTATCGGCATCAGACAAGCGTCGACTATGTCAGGGCCGCTGAATTGCTCGGCAACATGCCCCCTGAAAAATTTGCACCCATTCATTCCGGCCTTGCCCTCAGCGCCGCGAAGGTTCACGGTCTGGCAGCCCTGTCTTATGCTCTCGCCGGCGATGCCGAACAGGCGAAGATCTATATCAACAAGGCCGCTGCTCTCGACTCGATGATGGTCGGCACCACTGTCGACAAACTCGACGAAGCCTTTTTCCTGCTCGGCTGGAAAGACTGATCAGCTTTTAAACCATAAAGGACTGCTCCCTCCCCGGGCGCAGTCCTTTTTATTTTGCCTTTGTGTTGTCCGGGGTTCGGGATATCTGATATAGTTATGCCCAAATGCCTTAACAGCTAGAGAAACATAAATTATGAAAAATGATTTTGCAGGAAAATTGCTTCTGATTGTTTTGCTTCTGGCAGCAGAACTGGTTTTTGCCGAAGCTGGTGACCGACCGCCTGAGCCTGATCCGAAAAGCCGCCCGGCAATAGCCGCTTCAGGCGATCAGGCTGATTCGCTTCCAGGGAAGCTTGAGAAAGGGGCGGATAAGGCCTCCAGATCTCGAAAAACCGGCAAAGCAGACGATGAAAAAACTTCAAATGCCGCTGAACCGGTAAAAAAAGAGGCGATAACCCTCAGCGAAGATGAAATCGCAGAGCAGGACAAAGTGCTGCGCCGCGAAGTCATGAAATATGTCGCCGCCAATGATATTCGTCAGGCAGGCGAAGGCTGGCTGTATCTGGCCCATCATTACCGCGAACTGAAACAGCCTCAACGATCTATGGCGTTTCTCAGAACCCTGCGTCGCTCGGAACATCTCAACCCCCGCCTTCTCTGGGAAGCCCTGCTTCTGAATGCCGACATTCTCAAGGAACAGAAAGATTATGCGGCAGCTCTGAAAGATTTGAATGAGCTTGTGGCCCTGATGCCGGCCCGCAGCTATCTCGTAAGAGCGAAGATTGCCAGGGCTCAGCTGCTTGGTCGCAATCTCACCTCGGTAAAAGACATCTGGGCAGCTTTTCAGCGCTATTACAAAGGATTTCCCGAAAAACCCGATGCTGAAGCCATCGAGTATCTGATGGGCTTCGAGCGTGGCTATGATCTTGAAATTGCCATGCGGGCTCTCGAAGCCTGGGAGGAAATTTCCCGCTACCCGGAAGTGGAAGCGGCAAACCTGGCTAATCTCAACATCGCCATGCTGCACGCTTTTGATCTCAACAACCCGGGCCGGGCAATTCCCTTTGTCGATAAAATCTCAGAAGGCGATCAGGTTACTGCCGATGCAGCATTTATCAAGGCGGTCATCAGGCACTTCTATCTCAAGGATGGCGATTACAAAAACGCGCTCGACAGTTATGCCGTTTTTCGCAAAAAAACCGACAGTCTTGCCGGTTACCGTGTTGCCGGAATATTGCAGGGACAACTTCTCGATGAAAAACTGAATGATTCTGAAGCTGCCGTAAATACTCTTCAGACGGTTCTCGATACGCCACCGCATCTGGTGGCTTCTGAATCAATTTCGCTGATACGACGCCGTGAAGCCCGCGATGAAGAAATCGACTGGGGTATGCTTGCCTGCCGCATGGCGGGGTATATCTGCGAGTTCCGCATGAAAAACCTCGAGCGGGCGCGCTATTTCTATGGCAAGGTCAAAGGTCTCAACAAGGACCGCAGCAAACCGGTCGAAGATCCGATAACTGAAGCGGCTCTGGCACGCACCGCACCAGGTGTCAGCGCCGGTGATCTGCTTTTCGATATGGCTTTCGAAAAATACCGCAGTCATAAAATGACCGAAGCGCTGCAGCTGTACGAGCAGTTTATCGCGGGTTACCCTGAAAGCGGTCTGTTCAGAGAAGCCCTGTTCCGGGTGGCGGTCATCACCGATGATGATCTGCGCCAGTATGATGAGGCTCTGAAGCTTTATCAGCGCTATCTGATCAGGTTCGCACCGGTTAAGTCGTCCTGGAATCTCGATGTCCTATATGACTGGGGGCGCATCGATGAGGTAAGATACCGCATCGGCAATCTTCAGGCTCTGCATCTGAAGAACCCGGTCGAAGCTCTGGCAATATTCGAACAGCTCGGTTCGATCTACCCAGACAGTTACTGGGCCATGCAGGGTATGAAAGACAGCATCAGAATCTATAACGAAGATCTTTCCGACCCCGAAAAAGCCAACAAAATGATGGCTGAATTCATCGGGCGCTACCCCGACAGCAAGGATGCCGCAGAGTATCGCCTTACTCTGTTCAAGGTGCTTCTCAGCAAAAATGAACAGGTTGAAGCGCTCAAAGTTCTTCGTGATTATCTCGACCACGCCATGCCTTCCGAAAAAGACTATTTTTCGCTGAAACAGCAATGGCGCGACCTGGCTTACAAAATCAGAGAAGAAAGCCTGCGCAAAGTGTTGAAAAACACAGGCACCCGCGATCGTCTCACCGTTTATCAGAATCTGATCGAGGTTGTGTGCCTTGCTTCATCGTCTGCCCCTCTTGAAGGGCTTGTCGAAGAAATCAAAAGCCTCGAACTCGATGAAGAAACCCGCTGGTCGCTGGTTTATGAGGCCGGAACCCGCATGTATCAAAACTACCCGGGCAAGGCGATCGATCTGTTCACTGAACTCGCCGGCAATGCTTCAGGTTCAGCGCAGCTTTCCTGTGTGCTGACTCTCGGCAATATCGCCTGGCGCGTCGACAAGGATGTAGAAACTTCGGTTAAATGGTATGAGAGTGCCGAAAAACTTCTGCCGCTGACCGACCCCCGCGCTGAAATTCCGGCCTACCGCCTGGGGCGACTGTATCTGGTTCAGGGCCATGGCATCAAAGGGCTTGAAAAACTGCGGCAGTTCACGGTCCGCTTTCCGCGCAGTCGCTATCTTGGTCGTGCTTATCTGGCAATGGGTGATGCCTGTGCCGCTCTCTACAGCCCTGAAAAGGCCGCCCGCTACTATCGGCGTGTCAATCGCATCGCTCCAGCTCTATCTGAAGAAGTTGCCGCCAGACTTGCCGGTCTTGAAGGGCAGCCGACTTCACAGCAGTGGCTGAAAAAGCGCGCCGCTGAACTAAAAGAACGGGCTGGCGCAGAACTGGCTGAAGAAGAGGAAGCCGATGTCGCCGATGCAGCTGCTCTGGCCGACTCTTCTCTCGCCGAAGCCGCAGGAAAAGTTAAAAATGCGGAAACTCTGACCGAAGATGACCTGAGCAAATTGAGCGTTGAAGCTCTTTATGGGCTTTTTCTCAAAGACAACAGCCGTAAGACGCCCGACGCTGAACGCATGATGATGTTTCTTCACGAAATTCTCATGCGCAAGGGCCTGGCTGAGGATCTCAGGTCGAGAGCTCTGCGCCAGTATATATCTACCGGCTTTTTCCGTTTCCGTAACCCTGAATGGTTCATCGAAAAAACTGCCATTCTTCTGCAGAGACATAATTACGCTGACTGGCAGTCAGAACTTCTTTTCCGTCTTGCGCAGATGCAGGATCACTTTGCCGAAGCCTACGCCGATGCCAACAAATCTTATTTCGAATATCTGTCGTTCTTCCCGGGTGGCCGGCGGGCCGAAACGGTCAGATGCCGTATTCCGGCCGTTTATGCACTTGCCGAAGACCTGAAGAATGCCTATCGCTTCTATGAAAAATTGATTTCTGACCCTGAGCTCGCTGATGAAATCAAGGTTGATGCCGCGATGCGGATGGCTAAGCTGCAGGTCGCTGACGACAAGAAATCTGAAGCCATCAAGACCCTCGAGGCATCACTGGCATTCAAATCGGCTAAGCAACCTGAGATTTGTCTGCGTCTCGAAAAACTGACCGAAGATTTTGCCTACGTCAAACGTGCTCTTGAAGCCGAAGGCGAAGAAGAATTTCGCCTTAAGGCTCTAATCAGGCTGGTTAAGAAAGCCGAGGAAGACCGCGATTATAGTGGCGCGGCCGCTCTTTTGCGGGATTTTGCCGATTCTTTCACGACCCCTGAGGCAACCCTGTTTATCGAGAAGAAAGTCGAAGAGCTTGGCAAGCGCGGCGCTATCGAAGAAATGGAAAACCTGATCGACCAGTTCCCGGAAGAACCCGAAACGGTCGGGCGCATGTTCAGGCTTGCCAAGATGATCGAGGGTGCCGAGAACACCAGATACCGTTCCGAAGACCTTTTCTACGAAATAACTCTCGTGTATCCCGGCTCTGAATTTTATCGCGAAAGCCGTATCAGAGCCGAAAATACCCGGGCCATCAAAGCGCTTGCAGAGTTGGGCGACATGCTCAAAAAGGGCGTCGAAGGCGGCGAAGGTGAAGAGACGGTGCTTGAACGTGCCCGTCTTCTTAAAGAAAACCTCAAGGACCTTGCCGGTGCCAGCGAAAACTATGAGAGCTTTATCAGCCTTTTCCCGAATTCGCCCCGGCTCGACGAAGTTTATCTGAATCTCGGCGAAATAGTGCTGGCCGAAAGCGGCGACAGCGACAAGGCTTTCGCGCATTGGGAAGCCGGGCTTGCCGCCAGCCGTGATCCTTTTGTTCGTGAAGAGCTTACCGGGCGCATCAATCGCCTGAAGAAGTTCCGCTACAGTGTTCTGGTTTCTCCCAGTGAAATAGAGCATGAAAAGGGCATGCGGGAAGTCTTCAGAATCTGGAAAGTCGAAAAGAGTCATATTCAGGCTCTCGGCCTGCTTGAAAGCGCGATAAGCAAACTTGAAAACCGGCCGGATGTCGCAAAAATGCACTATTACGCCGGGCGTATCTATGAAGAAGCCGGCAATCTTACCTCTGCCGCTGCCGAATACGAAAAGGCTCTCAGAAGCCTTTACCACCCCGGCTGCCGCAAAGATATGGTTCTATATCGACTCGCCAGGCTGAGCGCTGCCAGAAACAATGAGATAGAGGCGGCAAAATGGTATACCGCTCTGGTCAGCAGATACCCGCGCAGTATGCTCAGTCGTTCAGGGTTTTACTGGCTCAGCAAATACGTAGAGAAAAATAAGAATAACAGCCTGGCACATCACTATCTCGAAATGCTGATCAATTTCCGGTCGCTGCACCCGCTGCACCGTGAGGCGGTCATTGCCCGGCAGCGCGAAATCGAAGCCCGCCTCAATGTCGAGGAACTAGAAAAACTGAAGGCTTATTCCAGCAGGGGCGGAACCGATCTGCCGTACTTTATCGGCAAGGTGCTCGAAAACAGCCTGCGCGATTACGACCGTGCCATCGCCCAGTATGAAGATTTTCTCGCGAGCAACCCGCCGGTGCGCCGCAGTCGGGAAATTCTCAAAAAAATCGCCGATCTTTACGAAAAAAAGGGTGATTACGTTAAAACGGTCAGCTACCTCGATCTGTTGCTGAATACCTACGAACCCGACCTGAAAAATTTCGACCTGATTGTTCGTATCGGGTCGCTTGTCGAAGATAAGCTCGAAAACCAGGAGCTGACGCGGTTGTTCTTCAGTTCTATCGCAGCCGAATACCGTCGTATCGGCAAGGTGCGTGAGTTTGCCGAAGCTAAACTCAGGCGTCTTGAAGAGAAAAAGCGCGCTGCCGCTGTCAAGCCCAGGGGCAAAAAGGTCGTTAAACGCATTTACAGTGAAGATGACGATGCGGTGGTCGAGGAAAAGGACGCAATCGTTGCCCGTCAGATCGAGGATCTGCAGGATTTCAAACAGGCTGAGCGCCAGCTTGAAGATCTCTGGAACGAGAACATCGGGTCTCTCGCCACTCTCGATATCATGAAGACTCTCTTCGAGCTCAACAACAAACAGCTCAGCGATCCTCAGAAGGCTGCAGATTACATGCAGCGCTGGCTTGAAGAGAACCCCGGCGACCCGCTCTATAAAGAATACACTCTCAAACTGTACGATCATTATATGGAAGTGCTTCGCGATGGTCAGAAAGCTCTCAGGCTGCTCGAAGATTACGTGCGTGAGCACCCGATATCGATCGAGACTCTCGATATTGAACTCAAACTGGCTCTGGCCAACGAACTGCTGATACGAAACTTCGACGAAGCCAGGCGCGCTTACCAGCGCATAATCGACACTCAGCAGAACGACCCGGTCGTGCATGAAGCGTATTTCCGTCTCGGATATGTTTACCGTGAAGGTTACGCAAATTACGATGAAGCCATTAAAAACTGGCAGACTTTGATCGATAAATTTTACAACAACAAATTTGCCGATCAGGCGCAGTTTGCTATTGCTTATACTTTTGAAACCTACCGTCGTGATTACACAAGCGCCCGGCAGAATTACGAAAAGATTCTGCAGCTGTATCCGAACTCAACTTTGCAGACTCAGGTGCGTGAAGCTCTGCTGCGTATCGAAGGAAAATAGCCTTGAAAGGGACTTTGCATGATAGATAAGAGTGTTATGATGGGCATGCTCGAGACCTACGACAGCTTTCAGACTGATATTGCCGTTTCGGTGCTGCGCAGCCTCGAAGAGAGCAATTCAAAGGTCGAACGTAAGGTGATCGACTTCATCAAAGGAAAAATGTTCCCGGTTTCGGTCGAGCGCATCGGCGAATATATCGCCAAAATGCCTGCTGAAAGCATCAGGGAACAGATTGTCGAGAATCTGCGCACCTTTCACGGTATCATGATGGAAATGATCACCTTTGTCGGTAATGAAAGTACCCGCCAGACTGTTTATCTGCCGCTGATACGCATGATGGACCGCGAAACCCATCCCTACCGGCCTCTGGCGCTTGCCACCCTCTGTTGCTTCGATTTTCCCGATGCCGTTACCCGGCTTGCTCTCGGTTTCGATAATTTTCCGGCCGAAATGCGCTGGATCACCCTTGTGCTTCTGAAAAAACGCTGGGACGAAAAATTCATTCCGATTTTTCTCAAGGCAATCAATGATGCCGATCCGGAAATCGTCAGAGTTGCGGTTCTGGCCCTCAAACGGGCCAATGTCGCTGCGGCCCTCGATCCGATCCGCCGCCTGCTGAAAAATTCTTCGGAGGTCATCGTTCTGACCGCTGTGAATGCGCTGGTCGAACTTGGCGTGGTAGATGCTCTGCCCGATCTGATGGAGCTTTTTCAGAATTCGCCCAGCCCGAAGGTTCGCGCCACCATCGTGTCTGCGTTTGGAGAACTTGGCAATGAGGAACATCTCGGCTTCCTGCATGACTGCCTTGAAGCAGCCGATTCACGGGTGCGCGCCAATGCGGTTATGGCTTTGAAGAAGAGGTTTGAAAATACCGGCGCCCTGCCGCATGAGACGATAAACCGCATTGTCAGCCTGAAGAACGACGCCGACCATCGCGTGCAGGCAGACAGCATTCAGACCCTCTGGACTATGGGCTTTACCGATAATCTGGCTGAAGTTGAAAAAATGCTCGCTTCACCAAATGAGTTCTGCCGTTCTGCCGGTGCATATCTTTGCGGCAAACTGAAACTGGTGCAGTTGACCCGGCATCTCGAAACCATGACTGCCGATCATTCCTGGATGGTGCGGAAAATGGCGGCCATTTCACTGCTTGCCTTTGGCGACAGCGGTCGAGCCGTGCTGCGCAACCTCATGGACTTTGGCAGTTCTGATCAGCAGATTGTCGCCGCTTTTGCCTTCGGACTTGCCGACGATTCCCAGGCTATTGAAAAGCTGATTGCTCAGAGCCGCTCAGGCACAGAAGTCGCCGAAATGGCAACTTCACTGCTTCTGGGCCTTTCACGAGCGCCGGCCTGAAACCTGACCATAAAAAAAGCCGGGCAGCGGGCCCGGCTTTTTTTATGAACGGTTACTCGTGGTAATCCTGATATTCATTGAAGTTGAATCTCTTTACCGGGGGGAAATATCTGGCTTTGCCATCACTGGGCAGAACCTTGCCGCCGGCCTTCACCCAGATGCTGTACCACAGGTCGACGACATTGTTGACGGCTCTTGAATAGCAGGCGGCGACGGTGGTCTTGACCTCCGGGTAACGTTCACCACGATTGTATGCCTGTTCAAGAGCATCATAATGCTGGTTGGCCCAGAGCGCTTCGTAAATCATTCTGGCACTTATTCTCTTGATGCTCTGGCAACCGTCGAAGTTCACGCCATAGGTGAGAACGAAGCGGTCGGCATCACGTTCTGTCGCTGAGTGGTAGCTCTTTTCTTCGATGGTGTCGTCGAGGCTGGTGCCGGTGTGAAGGGGTTGCAGCAGGTCGCTGGTGTAGTGGGCGATCCAGCCGAGGCGTTGAATGATGTCTTTCTGCGGTGCCTTTTTGCTTATCAGGTCGGCAGTTTCATTGATCAGGGTCTCGATGTGAAAAGGGCCTTTGCCCATGGCGCTGCCCTGAATATGAAAAACGTGATTGGCAAAATCTTTCAGAACCCGGTCAGGTTCAACGCTGGCTTCCATTAATGGATTCAGGGCCGGCTTTTTCAGTGAGGGTTTCTTTACTTCCCCGAGGAAGTCTCTGAAAGCCTGTGGCATTATATGGTAGGCGTCGGAAACGATTTTCATGTGAACTTTGCTGCCCCAGGCATATGCATTCGCTGCCCCGGCCAGAATTAAGGCAAAAACGACGATTGCTATTGATTTGGCGTTTTTCATGTACCTGTTTCCTTGATTAGCTTATAAAAAAATTATAAGGAAATTCAGTACATTGCGCCAGCCACAAAATGAAAAAAGATATTCTTGTCAGCAGAAAAACAAACCCGGCTGATTTGCCGGGTTGTCGAATGAAGTCTAATTTTGTTTTTGCCGGATTCAAAAAGTAATCGCAGTGATTATCTCAAACCGTCGGTTCTTTTGTTTCCGGGGTTGATTCGAGGCGTACTGCTTCCTTATTGAAATCGATAGGAGCCGGTGCCTGTTCCGGGCGGCGGCGTTTTTTGAGGCGGCGAGCCGGGCGGCGCTCTTCTTCCTGGTAGGGGAGCCTGGTAAAGCTTTCCTGGCTGGCGTTGTTTTTGGCAAATTCGGCAAAGTCTACTACCAGACGCTTTTCGATCTGGTTAGAAATGTCGCTGAGCCGCTCTTGTAATACATTGTAGCGGTCCATGACAAATTTGCGCTGGTGCTTGTTTTCTTCTTTGAGAGTGGCTATTTCTTCGTGCAGGTCGAGCAGAACGATCAGAATTGGCAGTATGATAAGTGCCACTACCATGTAGGTATCGACACGCTGACGCATCAGCATCGAAACGATCATCGCTACCCAGAGACCCCAGAGCCACTTGTTGATTCTCATTTACTGCTGCCTTTTTCCGAAAGTATTCCGTCGATGATGGCGCAAACCTCATCTCTGCTCCTACCGCTCAGCAGAAAAGTTTTTTGTCTGCCACTCTGCCCGCGGGTCTGAACTACAGACTTCTTCGGCAGTCCGAAGATTTTGGCCAGAGCTTCGATTAAAGCAGTATTGGCCTCTCCGTCAACCGGAGGGGCCTTAACTTTTATTCTACAACGTTCCTGCTGTATGTCAACGATTTCCGTGCGCGACGATCGCGGAATCGCCAGAACCATGATCAATGCACCCTGTGGGGAATCCTTGACGCATGCTTCCGCGCCCATTCGGTTATGCCGCCTTGGCAACCGGCTCGAGAACCCTTGCCAGCACCGGAGATTCTTCGTTGATCATTGCCAGGTATGATTCAAGAACCGTGCGCAGTTCAACCTTGAGCATGCGTTTCTGCTTCTTCAGTTCACGTATTTCCTTGGCGATCAGTTCCGATTCGCTGCGGGCTTCGTCAAGAATACGTTCAGCCTGAAGCTCGGCTTCCTTGACGATGAGTTCGGCTTCTTTCTCGGCGTTGTCTTTCATGTCGCCGGAAGTTTTCTGCGCCGAAATCAAAGTCTGTTTCAGGGTTTTTTCCAGCTCGAGATAGTCTTCCATCTGACCGGTCAGACGCTGGGCCTGATCTTTCAGTGATTTGTTCTCTGCATAGACTGCTTCATATTCGCGGCCGACCTTTTTGAGAAAGCCGTATACTTCGTTGTCATCAAGGCCGCCGATATTCTTTCGCGAGAATTCTCTCTGATAGATATCCAATGGGGTGATTCGCATAATTTGCCTCCTGAGTGGCCTTTAAATCTTTTCCATGAGAACAATGCGGTTGGTGTTGGTGCCAAGCTTGTTGTTCTCGACTTTGAAGCAGTTCGCCAGTTTTGTGAACTGCTGACTCTGAACGTATATTTCCTTGACTTTGAACTGGTGCATGTTGTAAGCGCGTGAACAGGTCAGGTTGACAAGAATTTCGTCGAGGTTGAGGATCGAACCCTGATAGCGAACTTCCCCGACTTCCATTGCGACCAGGCCGCCGTCTGCCAGAACCCGATGCAGTTCAGAAAGAGTGGCCGAAATGAAATCGGTCCATTTTTCCAGGTCGGGAGTTTGTACAATACGTCCTTCGATATCTTCGCGGGCAATGCCGCAGAACCACGACTCGATCCATGTGTCCTGAACGTAATCCACCTGGTTGAGAAACGGGGGCGAAGTGACTACCAGGTTGACGCTGCCTGTCGGCCAGTCTTTGAGATCTCGTGAATCGCCGGTTGTCAGGCGATGAGATTTGGCCAGACGCTGCAGATCTTTGAGCCCACCACTTTTCAGTGTTGTTTTTGCCTTTTTTAATATGCGCGATTTGATTTCCCGGTAATCTGGTTCAACGCCGCGAGTCAAGTTGATCTTGGCCTGATTGACTTTGGGAATCGAAATCTGTGGGAACGAATATGCTGAGAAAAAGCCATTTGAATGGCCATGCAGTCGTGAAAGCGCTGTCATCTCGATGAAACGGTCAACACTGTCGCGGTTGGTCCGCAGGTAATTGCGGAGATTGAGAATCTCACGCCAGGTATCGACGTGATAAAACATCGACATATCTTCTTCGCGGCTCAGATCCAGAGGAGCGCTCAGATCGATCTCATCGAGGCGCCTGCTTATCTCTTCGATGGTTACCGGGTTGAGTTTGGGCCAGGCAAGACGTTCTGAAAGCGGGTTCACGTCGTTGCTGAACCCTGTTCTGTTCATGAGGGCTGCCTGAAGAACGGTGGTGCCGCGCCCGCCGAATGGGTCGCCAACCGTGTCGCCGGGCCTGGTGTGTCGGCCAATGAAAAATTCCGGAAGTTCAGGTTTGAATGAGGCCCTGTATGAATTGGCATAGTGCAGTGAGTGCATCTGGCGCTGTTTTGCGGTCCAGAATTCGTCGCAATGCTTGGGCACCAGACCCTGAGGGGTCATCAGGTGATCGGCTTCGGTCGTAATATTGTTCAGTAGGGCTAGAGCGCTCATGTTGCCTCCGGTTCATTTTTCTTTATTACAGGAAAATTATCGGCGCCCGGCTGCCAAACTTTAACCCGAAAAAATAAAAATCCCCGACGACGGTGCCGGGGATTCTATTTAAAATGTTTGTCTCAGTTTATTTTAAAACTGGTGATTCCTTCGATTTTTGAGAACTCGGCGATCATTTTATCCATGTCCTGCTCAAGCAGAATTTTTGAGATACTTTCGATTTCGATGAGGTTGTTTTGCATATCTTTGGAAAAGCTTACCGATTTGATCGAGATCCCGAATCTGGTAAGCAGGTCTTTTATTTCCCTGATGAACCATGGCCGGTCATGCCCCTTTATATAGACAATTCTGGTGCTGCTGCCCTGCAGAAATTTTTTCTCAAAGATATCGAGCCCGACAAGAACAAAGAGAACGAGACCAGTCGCGGCAATACCGAGTGGCAGATCGCCGGCACCTATTGCCAGGCCAATTATGGCGGTTGTCCAGAGGCTTGCGGCGGTAGTCAGGCCCTTAACGCCCGAGCCGTAGCGAAAAATAGCGCCGGCACCGAGAAAGCCGATCCCAGAGATTACCTGCGCGGCAATTCTTTCCGGGTCACCATTGGTAGCTACCGTATGAAATTTGATGGCCAGATTTATCGACAGAACCATGGCAATCGTCGATCCGATAGCCAGAATAACGTGAGTTCGCAAACCCGCCGGTTGGCTGTGCATCTCGCGCTCAAAACCAACCAGCCCGCCAAGAAGAGCTGAACAGACCAGACGGAAAACAATTTCTGATTCACTGAGCATTTGAATTCTCCGGGCAAAATTGTAATCCAGTGAGCATACACCTTAATCTTAATTTTGAAAAGACCGGACAGTGTCTGGAGTCAGCGGCTTGCAACTAAATAGGTTGAAAAAATATGCAATCATTCAGATAATGGAGCTGAAATTTTTAATCGAGGAAACTATGGCAACCGAATTTTTTCAGGAACTGAAAGAAGCGTTTAATAAAGATCAGCCCTTTGTCTTGTGTACTGTGATTGAGACCACCGGCAGCAGCCCTGGAACTGTTGGTCAGAAAATGATAGTTTTTCGCGACGGCTCAACCGTTGGAACCGTTGGTGGCGGTGTTAACGAAGAGCGGGTGCGTGTTGCCGCCGTAGATTTGTTTAAAAACGGCACTTCGCGCATTCTCACCTTCAATCTGGCAAATCCCCTTGAAGGCAGCGAACCGGTCTGTGGCGGTGAAGCGCGTGTCTTTATCGAGCTGCAGGCGCATGAGCCGCGTATGGTCATCTTTGGCGCCGGTCATATCGGCCGAACTCTGGCGCGTATGGCTTCACTGGCTCGCTTCCAGGTGACTCTGGTCGACGAGAGACCGGAGTATGCCGACTCGAAAAAGTTTCCGGTCAGCGTCGAAGTGGTCTGTCTGCCTTATGTCGAAGCTGCTGAAAAAGCGATGATTGATAAGCGCTGCCACGTTGTTGTTGCCACCCCGGGTCATGTTAAAGACAGGGAAGTGCTCGAAAGGGTTTTGCGCTACGATGCGGCCTATGTGGGCCTGATCTGCTCGGCAAAAAAAATGGTCGAAATGAAACAGGCCTTTAAAAATGCCGGTTATGACACGCGGCGGGTTGATGATCTTTTCGCGCCAATTGGCATAAATCTCGGCAGCACGACGCCAGAAGAAATCGCCGTCGAAATTCTGGCCCAGATTGTCGCTTTCCGCAACGGCAAAGTCATCAGGTTCTCCCGCGACAATTGAATCGTTAATTCCATAGGCTGGAATCTGAAAAAAATAAATTTTAAAATCTAGTTGACAGTTTAAAACTAATTTGATAAACTGAACTTCCTGCCACGGCGGGGCGGACGAAAAAGGTCCGAAGCTCATTGAGAACAAGATCGAAAGACTTTATTAATGACGCCAAGCGGGTCTTGTTGAAAAACGAGATCCTTTGAGACGCTACTTAAGG
>CAYYUI010000069.1:0-25637 GCA_964474705.1 uncultured bacterium | reverse complement strand
TCTGAATGGCCTTACCTTCGATAAGAACCGGTTCGAAAGCCTGAATACCGAGGCGATGCAGAGTCGGTGCGCGGTTGAGAAGTATCGGATGGTGCTTGATTACTTCTTCAAGAACGTCCCAGACTTCATTCTTTTCGCGTTCGATCATTTTCTTGGCGCTCTTGATATTGTGCGCCATATTCTTCTGCTGCAGTCTATGCATTACAAAAGGCTTAAACAGTTCGAGAGCCATCTTTTTCGGCAGACCGGCCTGATGCAGCTTCAAAGTCGGGCCGACAACGATAACGGAACGGCCTGAATAGTCAACGCGCTTACCGAGAAGGTTCTGGCGGAAGCGGCCCTGTTTGCCCTTCAGCATGTCGGTGAGTGACTTGAGCGGGCGATTATTCGGACCGGTGACAAGTTTCCCACGGCGACCGTTGTCAACCAGTGCGTTAACGGCTTCCTGAAGCATGCGCTTTTCATTTTTGATGATGATATCGGGTGCCTGCAGCTTGATAAGCCTTTTCAGACGATTGTTGCGATTGATAACACGGCGATAGAGATCATTAAGATCTGAAGTCGCGAAGCGGCCACCGTCCAGCTGAACCATTGGGCGCAGATCGGGCGGAATGACCGGGATGACGTCCAGAATCATCCATTCGGGGCGGCTGACTGAGCGGGCGAACATTTTGACCAGTTCCATGCGCTTGAGAAGGTGAGTTCTCTTGGTGCCGGTAGAGGTCTTGAGCTGTTCAGTCAGCTCCTTTTCGAGCTTCTGCAGGTCGATTTCAGCCAGCAGTTCTTTAACGGCTTCCGCGCCCATTTTCGCTGTAAACATGTCGCCGTATTTTTCGCGCAGTTCGCGATAGCCCATTTCGCCTGCTGAACCTTCTTCAGGCAGCAGCTGCTTTTTGGAAAGCGGCAGGTTGCCTGGATCGATAACGATATAGCTCTGGAAATAAAGAACCTTTTCAAGGTCTCTTGCAGAGATATCGAGCAGCAGGGCGATATAGTTCGGGCTGCCCTTTGAATACCAGATATGACCAACCGGGGTTACCAGCTGGATATGCCCCATGCGCTCGCGGCGCACGGCGGCTTTGGTGATTTCTACATTACAACGTTCGCAGATGATGCCGCGATAGCGAATGCTTTTATATTTGCCGCAGAAGCATTCCCAGTCTTTTTGGGGACCGAAAATTCTTTCGCAGAAAAGCCCGTCGCGTTCCGGTTTGTGCGTGCGGTAGTTGATGGTTTCTGGCTTTTTAACTTCCCCGTATGACCAGGATCTGATTTTTTCAGGAGAAGCGATGCTGATTTGAATCGCATCAAATTTGTCCATATCTAACATTTTAAAATGTCTCCTTCCTTATGCTTATACCGGAATCGGGCTTATTCTTCATCATCGGATTCTTCGTCTTCATCTTCATCAGCGTCTTCATCAGCAGAGACGTCGGCATTGAGAAGATCTTCTTCGCTCTCTTCGTTGTTTTCTTCCATCCAGTCTTCTTCGGTTTCGGCAACCATAACACGTTCGCCACCGTCATCGATAGTGACTTCCTTGGCGTCTTTCTTCAGGTCAACCTGCAGACCAAGGCTCTGGAGTTCTGATACGACAACTTTGAACGATTCAGGAATACCAGGCTTCATGATGGTTTTACCCTTGATGATCGTTTCATATACCTGCACACGGCCTTCGACGTCATCCGATTTGACGGTCAGGATTTCCTGCAGAACATGAGCGGCACCATAGGCTTCAAGAGCCCAGACTTCCATTTCCCCGAAGCGCTGGCCGCCGAACTGGGCCTTACCACCGAGGGGCTGTTGAGTTACCAGGCTGTATGGGCCTGTTGAGCGGGCATGCATCTTGTCATCAACCAGATGTGCCAGTTTGAGAATATAGATGATACCGACCATGATCTTTTTGTGGAACGGCTCACCGCTTCGTCCATCAAACAGGGTGGCTTTACCCTGCATATCTACCAGTTTAAGAGGATCACGATCGTAGCATTCCTTGAGCTGCTGCATGACGAATTCTTCATTCTTGATTTCTTTGCCATCGATCATGCGGCCTTTATTGAAAACTGAAGTTGCATAGCGGCGATTCTGTTTTTCAGCTGCCCAGCCCAGGTGAGTTTCAAGAACCTGCCCTACGTTCATACGAGAAGGAACGCCCAGCGGATTCAGAATGATATCGATCGAACGACCATCTGCCAGATACGGCATGTCTTCAATCGGAACGATTCTGGAAATAACACCTTTGTTACCATGGCGGCCGGCCATCTTGTCGCCGACGGTGATTTTGCGTTTCTGGGCTACAAAGACGCGCACCAGTTTGTTTACACCATATTGAAGTTCGTCGCCATTATCTCTTGAGAAGACCATGACATCGACGATTTTACCCTTTTCGCCGTGAGGAACGGTAAGTGAGGTATTGCGGACTTCGCGGGCCTTTTCCCCGAAGATGGCACGCAGAAGTTTGTCTTCGGCGGTAAGTTCTGTTTCGCCTTTCGGAGTAACTTTGCCTACGAGGATATCGCCAGCTTCAACTTCGGCACCAATTCTAATGATGCCATTTTCGTCGAGGTTGCGCAGAGCATCTTCACCGACATTCGGGATATCGCGGGTGATTTCTTCAGGGCCAAGCTTGGTATCTCGAGCATCGATTTCGTATTCTTCAATGTGAATTGAAGTGAAGACATCGTCCTTGACCATTCTTTCTGAAAGAATGATGGAGTCTTCGAAGTTGTAGCCTTCCCATGACATGAAAGCAACCAGAACGTTGCGGCCAAGGGCAAGATCACCAATAGAAGTTGCGGGGCCGTCAGCAAGAACAGTTCCCGGTTTAACTTTGTCACCGATTTTAACGATCGGTTTCTGGTTGATACAGGTGCCCTGATTGGATCGCATGAACTTCTGCATGCGGTAGATATCGACCGATTCCTGCTGCAGACGAATTTCATCAGTAATTGATTTGATACGGGACAGGAAGGTGATGTCAAGTGTCTGACCGGCTTCAATGATGATTTCACCGGTGAGGTCGTCAACGATGGTATCCATGATCTTGCGACCCTGGAATTTGCGGAAAGTGGTTTCGTTGACCTGAATCTTTTCGTCGTCTTTGCGGCGGCTGGCGCGTTTTATCTTAACGCATTCGGCATCGACATAGCTGACGGTACCGGAACTTCTGGAAAGAAGCACGGCACCAGAATCGTGAGCCGCACGTGATTCAAGACCGGTGCCGACGAGCGGCGGTTCAGTCTGAATGAGAGGAACGGCCTGGCGCTGCATGTTGGTGCCCATCAAAGCGCGGTTGGCGTCATCGTGCTCAAGGAACGGAATGAGAGCCGACGCAACGCTGACCATCTGGAGAGGCGAGAATTTGATATATTCGATTTCTGATTTCGGCAGATAGTCGAATTCGTAATCATCGCTGAAATATTTTGCCGGAACAGTCGACTGAGCTATTCTGCCATCGTCAGAAATGGTGATATCCGGCTGAGCGACTTTGAAGCGGTCTTCATCATAGGCATCTTTATATTCCATATCGCCGTAGTTGATCATACCGGTTTCGGGGTCAACCTTGCACAGCGGTGTAGTCAGGAAGCCGAATTCATCGACGCGGGCATATACCGCCAGACTGGCGATAAGACCGGCGTTCGGTCCTTCAGGAGTTTCAATCGGGCAGATTCGACCGTCATGGGTCGGGTGAACGTCGCGAACTTCGAACCCGGCACGCTCACGCTTGAGACCGCCCGGCCCGAGGGCTGACAATTTGCGCTTGTGGGTAAGTTCGGCAAGCGGGTTCGTCTGATCCATGAACTGGGAAAGCTGTGAACTGCCGAAAAATTCATCGACAACCGCAGAAACCGGGCGGGTGTTGATGAGAAGCTGCGGAGTGTAGCTGTCGAGATCGTGAATGGTCATTCTTTCCTTGATGACGCGTTCCATGCGGCTCAGAGAGATGCGGAACTGGTTCTGCAGCAATTCACCGCAGCGGCGGATACGTCGGTTGGAAAGATGGTCGATATCATCGAGACGGCCGATACCATTCGACAGATCGATCAGATAGCGGATTACACCAACGATGTCTTCGATACAGAGAACGCGGTCTTTTTTAACCTTGACGCTGGTAATGCCAAGTTCCTTGATCCGGTTGAATGTATCGTCATAAATTTCTGCGCCCTGTTCGACAATGATTTCGCCGGTTTTCGGTTCGGTGATTGATTCCCAGGCGGTGCGGCCGACGAGATCGGTAATGCCGATTTCAACTTCTGACAGGCGGACTTCGGAACAGATCGGGTTGAACATGATGCGATAGCCGCGATTGTCTTCACCGATGCGAATGTAGGATGGAACCTGCAAAGCTTCGAGCTGAGCGGCAATGCTCTTTTTGATGCGCTTGGAACCTTCGACCATGAGTTCTTTGGTGGCCGGATTGATGATGTCTTTGAAGGCGACCTGCTCAGAGAGACGATCGATCAGGCGCAGTTTTTTGTCGAGTTTATAGCGGCCAACATCGCCGAGATCGTATTTCTTCGGATCGAAAAACAGGCTCTTGATTAGACCGCGGGCGTTTTCTTCGACGAAGAGGTCGCCCTGGCGAAGCTTGCTGAAAATAGCCTTGAGAGAGTCGGTAACGGCACGATTGACCTTTTCCTGGCCTTCAGAAGCGCTTACCGACTGTTTGTCGAATTTCAGCGAACTGGCTATTGTTTCGTTATTGTCGAACAGTTCGAGAATCTTTTCGTCTTCAGCATACCCAAGCGAGCGCAGGAAAGTAGTGATCGGGATTTTGCGTTTGCGATCGAGTCTGACGAATACAGCGTCTTTCATCAGATCGAGTTCGAATTCCATCCAGGCGCCACGGTAAGGAACGATCTTGGCAGAATACATTTTCTTGGCGCGGTTGAAACTGTAATAAACGCCGGGTGAACGATGCAGCTGACTGACAACGACGCGCTCAGCGCCATTGATGATGAAAGTGCCGCGTTCAGTCATGCAGGGCAGATTGACCAGGAAAATTTCCTGTTCTTTAACTTCACCGGTCTGCTGCATGATCAGCTGAACTCTGATGTTCAGCGGAATTGAATAAGTCAGATCGCGTTTGCGGCACTGATCCGGGCTGTGTTTAACCCTGAACGGAGTGTCGCCGATGAATGCGATTTCGCATTCTTTTTCGACGAAACTGCAGTCGTCGAAAAGGCATTTTTTGCGCAGCTTGAGCTGCGGACAATTCTTACACATCGGCAGACCGAGGCTGTAATCATTGTATTCAAGGCAGAGATTACCTACGTAGTCCTGGATCGGAAAAACTTCTCTGAAAACTTCTTCCAGCCCCTGTTTATCTCTTTTTCCAGGCTCTTTTCCGGCTTGCAGAAACCATTCAAAAGATTTGAGCTGGATGTCGATGAGATTCGGAATGTTTTCGAATAGCCGATCTCTCGCCATCAGATACTTTTTGGCTACAGGCTGTTGCTTTGTCACCATAATTCTGCCTTGCTCCTTAGATAAGTTACATGTTCTGTTGCGCTGACAACAAAACTAAATGCAAAAGCGGGCATTCTCAAATAGCTTGTGAACACCCGCATTTTAGTACGACAAAAGAAGAATCCAATTTCAGTTTTCTGGAAAATAAAAGATTTTTGGTTGTTAAGATTAACAATGCCGGCCGGTCTCCGAAAACTATGCAATTTATGTACCATTCGCGAAATGGTTTTGGATTATACCATCCAGAAACACAGGTGTCAATACTAAGAAAAAATTATTCCAGCAATTTTCGCACCAACTTTCACAAATAGGCTTACAGACCCTATCGACGGGCTTACGACCTCAGGTATTTTTTTTCCCTTAAAGCTTGCAGGTAATTATTAACTGCAACCAGGCGAACGCATAATTATCGCAAGTAAATTTTGAGATACTCCATTTTCTTCGTCCCGTGAATCGTATCCAGCCGAGCAACTCGCTACAGCCCGACTCTTCACAACGTTAATTTTGACCGCCAATTTTCGCTTACGTTCTCAATAAATTGATAATTGATGGGTAATGATGTATAATGCGCACATGCAAACCAACATCGAAATAACTCGCGCCTTCCTTGAAACTCCAGATGGCGTTCTGTCAATTCATCAGATTTCGCGCAAGCTCAAACTTCCCTATGGAACAGCCTACAATCGCGTTCATCTGCTTCACGAAGCCGGCATTGTTCAGATACTTCCCCAGGGCAAAGCCAAGCTCTGCGCCCTGAACCCCGAAAATCCAATGACCGCAAGCCTGCTTGCCCTCGGGGCCGCTCAAGCTACTGACCGGTTTATCAAGCAGAACCTTGCACCAGGGGAACTCCTGAAAAAAATAAGACGCGTTGTCATGAACAACGCCAGAGACAGTCTCTACGCCGCGATTATTCTTGCCCCCGAAATCCTTGCAATCGCGGCAACAAGTCCAGACGGCACTTCTTCATCCAGTGCTCCAGCTATGGCTGATGTTTCCCTGCCAGGAATGGGCAACGAATTCAACTCAACCGCAACCATTGATTTTTTTTACATCAAAGCTTCTGACAGTTTTGACGAACAGAAGGTTGAAACTGCTATCACAGCCCTTTTGCAACCGGGCAGCGAAATCAGGGTGACCAGCATGACTGTCGACAGAGACACCCTGCTGGGCATGTTCACTGAAAATGAAAACGAGGCCGGACTTGCAGCCTACGCAATGTTGCGTGACGGCATGCTCCTTTTTGGCTTTGAAAACTTTTATTCCCTGATTCTGGAAGCTTTTGCCCGCAAGCTTTCAGCCTGAAGCGGGAGCCCCCCCGAGGAGAACATTTATGCGCGTATTAAAAAGTGCATTGATCGCCGGTATGATCATTGTCGGCCATCAGTCGATAGCCCAGAAGCTCCCTGAAAACCCCGGAAGGAAAATTTTTCCCTCCCCCGCCCCGGATGACCCCGCCGCCGCAATGTTGATTCCAAGAGCATCGGCAATTACAGGCATCGCAACGGACAGTCCGGCATTTAAATTTGTCGAAACAGGCGACAAAATGATTTCAGAAGGCAGACATACCGAAGCCAAAGAAAGCTACAGAACCGCTCTGCGCCTTGAGCCCATGAATCCTTCTCTGTGGACTGCTTACGATGACAGCGTAATATCGGAATATATCACCAGAAAGCGGCGTGAAAAACTTAGCCCGGTGATTGAACGTGACATCGAACCCGTGTTCTCAATCGATCGAATCGACAGCTACAGAGAACTTGAAACTCTTTACGTGGTTGGTTCGATTCAGAATCTTTCCAAAGGGCTGCGCCAGAAAATTCAGCTGACGGTAAGAATACTCGATGAAAACAAAAGAGAGCTCCGCAGTGAAACAGGTACTTTGCGGAGTATCGACAAAGGCCTGCTGCCTAACGAGAGCTCTCTATTCGAAATCCCCTTCAAAAACCCGCCGCCAGGGGCGAAGTCATTCAGGGTTGAAGTAACCGCCTGGGAATAAACGCCAGGCGTGGCTTATCAATTATTTGGATCGGCCAGTCTTACCAGCGTGTGCTTACCGTCAAAAATTCTGACGATATGAACCATGGCACCGACAAAGAAAATGAAGCCCAGCCAGCGCAGCCAGGAATTTTCGAACATGTCGATCATGTCCTTCTTGAATTCTTTCATTTCTTCGGGGAAGGCGAACATCAGCACGCCGGTCAAGGCGATGAATGGAAGAGTTATCATCCAGAAAATTTTTCTAATGAACCACACTTGTTGAACCCTCGCTTAATGATGTTGATTGCCATGACTATAACAAAGTTTATAAAACTTGTAAATAATCTTTAAAAATTGTATTAATTTAAGGTAGACGACGAGAGTATACGGGTTATACATCGCAGAATTCTATTCGGGAATCTTTATTTCCTGCCGATAATGAGAACAATCTCTATGCCCCGCAAGGACAAATTTAAGCATGGGTTGGTTTTCGCGAAAAATATCTGATCCGGACGAAGCTTTTGAGCGCCTTCTCCAGAAGGACAAGCGGACTTCAGACCGTGCCAAGAGCGATTTTGTCTCGAGCATGAACCACGGGCTGATTGAGTATCTGCACGATAAGTTCGAAGAAAACGACAATCTTGAAACCAGAATGAAAATTCTGGAAGTTTTTGTCGACTATAAAAGCAGCATCAACGAAGAAGACCTGCGACTGATTCTCGATTTAATCAAATATCCAGATGCGTTATTACGTGAAACCTTTAAAGAAATCCTCGTTGGGATAACCGAAGAGAATCTTAAAGCTGTTACCGAAACCCTCAGCAATACTCTCGATGCCGATATTCATAAAACAATCCAGCACGGCATAGAAAAATCCGGCATTCTGAAAAAGCTTCTCGAAAAATGGAACAGTTACACTGTTAAAGAGCAGATTCTCTTCCTCGAAGAAATCGTCAGACTGCAGAATCCCAAGACTTACCCTATTTTCATGGATATCATGAAAGAAGAAGTCGTCGAGGCCAAAAAGGACGAAAAGAAAATCCTTCAGGTAGAATTTTCTAAGCATGTCGACAAGATTAAAAGCCCTGAATTCCTTGATTTGTGCATTCGTGAACTGCCGGCAATCGCGCCGGGTATGCGTTACCCGGTTTTCAAATGCCTGCAGCTTCATGGCAAGATGTTTTTCGAGAAAGTTTTCGACGGGCTCGGCAAAAAGAGTGAAGGATTCCGTCAACACACCCTCAAGCTAATGGAACAGCTCTGTGATCCGATGTCGTATCAGTATCTGTTTCCCTATCTGCTTGACCCCTTCAAGTCAATACCTCCAACTGTCGCCGATACAATTGGCAAAATCGTTAAAGATTATTGCGAAGAACTCGAAAAAATGGACCCGGCACAGCGCAAAACCCCGGAAATCCAGGCACAGATCAAATATTTCACGGCACCACTCGAAGAAAACCTTAATGACCGTTTCTTTCAGTGTATCAAACTGATGACCGAATGCCTGCTACGACTCGGAAAACATGATCAGGATGTTATTCTCCGCAACTTTCCCAAAATTTTCCGTTATAACGAAAATTATCTGAAGAGCTTTTTGAAGGGCCTCGATCCAACTATTCGCAAACATCTTCTTATCAACGCCTGTTGTTATTCTGATACTGAAACCGGCCGTACTGCCCTGAAAATTCTCGGTGATCCTACAGAAAACTATATCATTGAAACTCTAAACACGCTTCTGCTTGAGCACTTCATGAAGGTTCCGCCTGAAGTGCAGGCAGAAACCATCACTCTGATGATGGATCCAAGACTGCAACGCTTCGTAACCGAAGTCCTCTACCACCAGGATCCGACACTCCGCTCGAGAATTCTTACCATCCTAGGGGAATCAGGCTCACAAAATGCACTGCAGATACTTGAAACCAAACTGCGTGACCCCGATTATTCAGTTCGAATAACGATTTTAAAAATCCTTGATCTCAAGCACTTTCAAAACGCTGCCGGCACGGAAATGCTGCTCAATTTTCTCAAAGATTCTGACAGCAGTATCGTTCTCCAGACGATAGAGCGACTCAAAGAACGTGATCATCCGATGATCATCAACAGTCTGACGAAACTGCTCGCTTCAAACGTCCAGGACATAAAGCAGGCCGCACACAAGGCAATCGCTTTCGTTACCCGGCGAAAATACATGACCGGTTTCGACAAAATGAATGAAGAAACCCGCAAGGCGATCGGACAATCTCTAATCAAGATGGACGCCAGGTTCATGGAAGACATAACCCGTGATCTTTCAGCTTCTGATCAAAGAACTCGCGTTCTCTCGGCCAAAATTCTTGAAGTTCTGTGCGATCACATTCCACCTGAACTGAAAACTCATCTGATCGTGGCAATCCAGGACCCGGACCCCCACGTAAGATCGGTTGTTATCATGGGCCTTGGCAAAATCGGCGGTCCTTCAGTCGCAGGAATGCTTGTTGGTTTCCTGAAAGACCAGGACGATCGTGTCCGGGCCAATGCCGTGGAAGCGATGGCCGAAGTTGGAGATATCTCGCTGGCAGAAGAAATTCTGCCGTGCCTGTATGACGACAACAACCGCGTACGTGCCAACTCGATCATCACCCTCTGGAAGCTCGGCTACTATCAGATTTATGAAGCAGTAATCGATATGATGCGACATCCTGACAAATGGATGCGAGCTTCAGCTGCTTTTGCGCTTGGAGAATTGAAAGACAGCAGATTCTTTCCGATTTTGATTCAGGCAATACGCGACCCGGAACCAGATGTCAGAAGAAATGTAATCAAGGCCCTCGGTAAAATCGTCAATCCCTTCATGCTGGCACCTTATATCAGGCCATTAAGGTTTGATCCTGACGAAAACGTGCGCAAGGAGGTAATGGCGGTTCTGTCAGCCAAACCACCAGCCCCCAATCAATGATCTGGCCATTTGGAAGCAAAAGAGATCCTGAATTACTGATTAAAGACCTTGAAAGTGCTGACCCGAAAATTAGAGAAGCAGCCTTTCATGGGCTTATCAATCACACTTCTCCTCAAACAGACAGACTGGTTCTTGCCGCTCTGCAGGCATTCAACGAAGCTTCCCAGGATCTGATTCTTCCCCTGATCGACGTTGCAGGTCAGCGTGGCATCGAAGAGGCTCTGCCGATCTTCAAAGCGCTTCTAAAAGGCAAAGACAGCAGATTGCGCGAAAGCGCGCTGCAGGCCATTTCTTCATTGAAAAGCCAGGAAAGTCTTGATATAATGATAGGCTGCCTTGATGATTCCGACCCGAGAATCAAACAGAAAGTCCAGCAGATTATCTCTGAAGAATACGGTGAAGAAGCCCTTGGAGCTCTTTTAAGAGCTTTACCACCCGATCGAAACTCGTCCCTGTATTTTGAAATCGTTGCGATCATGGAAGAAATGGACATGTTCTCGACAATCAAGGCAAATTTCGATCAACCTGACCTGCTGGTAAAAGATTTTTATTTCGATACTCTGGTCAAATTCAACCGCCCTGATTTTGTTCCTCTGTATCTTGCCTTTTATCCAAAGGCCTCCCAGGCCCGCAAAGAAAAGATTTCGCACATTCTTCTCGACTATTCGGTCAAGGATCTGATCCCGTATTTTCTCGATCAAATGCGAACAGGACAATTTGACGGCCTGCACAATTTAAGCGAACAGGTTTTAATATCGCGCTTTGATGATGCAAAAGAGGAACTTCTCGATTTTGTCTGTTACGTGCATGACACCAGGTTTCGACTCCGCATAATGCCGGAACTGCTGAAGAAAATCGATCCATATTGTTTTGAAAAAACTCTGGAATTGCTCAGGGATACTTCATCCGAAATCAGAAATCAGGTTCTTCTTGCTCTGACCGGCCTGATCAAAAGAACCTGGGAACGCCTGAACGACCGCAATGAACCCAACAAGATAGTTCTGGCCGGGCTGTATGACGGCTGGGAAAAGCATATTCTCGATCTGATGCGTGACCGTGGCGACCTTCCAGATGAGCAAAAGAAGAATGCCCGGCGTCTCTTTTTTGCCCTCGCCCAGAACCGTCATGCATTAATAAGACCCTTTATCAAGGAACTTCTCCAGAAGAATTTCCACGAAACCTATTTCTACCTAAAAGAATGGCCCTTTGAAGAAGTCTTCAACCTTTTTCACTGGCTGATTGAGAGCGATTCGTCGTTTGGTTCCCTTATGTTGACTGCGGTTCAGGGAAACAATGACGATAGTCTCTGGCGTATCGTTCTGAAGCTTATCAACAGTTTTGCCGACAAAGACGACCGGGAAACTTTCAGGCGCAATCTGGTCGCAAGAAATCGCAATATTGCAATTGACAAGTTTCTCAAAGACACTGATCCAGGTGTACGGCTTGCTGCGCTTGAATTTGCCAGCGAATGCAAAATGAACGGCCTTATCGAACTGCTGAAGTCATCGACCAAAGACCCTGCCCCTCATGTCAGACTCACTGCTCTGAAATGCCTGCAGGAACAGCATTTCCCGCAAATTGACACATTTCTTATTGAATCTCTTCATGACCCCGATGAAGCGGTAGTTCTCTTTTCTCTGAATTTGTTGAAGGAGATGCTGACACCAGCACAGCTGGCTCCTAATCTGGTCAGGTTCATAAACAGCAATTCCGAAAAACTGCGTAATTTTGCGCTTGGGGAAATCGCTGCTCTGACCAAAGAACGCTATAAAGCCAATTTTGCACGCCTCACCCCGGAAGTTCGCAAACTGGCCGGCAAAGTTATCCAGAAAATCGACCAGAATTTCACCGATCAGGTAATCCAGGACCTCTCTTCTCTCGATCCGCAGACGAGATTACAGGCTGCTCTCCTTCTTGAAAATATCCAGATAGATGACAAGGGTAAAGACGCCCTGCTGGCCGCCATGAAAGACCCTTCAAAGCTTGTGCGGGCCGCAATCGTAAAAACACTTGGGGTTATCGGTGACAATAATCTGATAAAGCATCTGATAAGCTTTTTCAATGACCCTGATCCGCGGGTTCGTGCCAATACAATTGAAGCGATCGCCACCCTTGGAGATCGCCAGGCGATCCAGGTTCTTCTGCCCTTTCTCGAAGACAACAACAACCGTATCCGTGCCAATGCCCTCGTAGGCATAAGAAAAATAGGCAATTTCAACATCGTTCCCATAATTCAGAAGATGCTGACCCATCGTGATGCGAATATGCGTGCCAGTGCCCTGTGGGCCATGGGTGAAATAGGCGATCCGAATTACCTGAATTTCATGTTTCCCTATTTGAATGACCGTAACGAGATGATCCGGTTCAATGCCATCAAGTCTATTTCCCGCATAAATCCGCAGATGCTTTCTCAATATCTGCCGGTATTGCGAAAAGACTCTTCAGCAAAAATCAAGAAACTGGTTGCCGAACTTAGTTACAAGGTGCTTTGAGCATGAAAATTACCGGTCATGAGTTTCTTAAGGCTCTGAATGACTTTTTCAGCGGAACTAATCCGGCAACCGAGACTTTTCTTCTTCTCCTGCTGCCGGCGTTATTGATCGGGATCGGCCTGCTGCTTTACGACGTACAAAAGAAAAGGGAGCAGAAAGATCCATTTTTCAACCTCTCCAAAACCGATTTTGAAGTTCTTGAGCATGTCAGGCTTCAGAAAGGCCTCGAAGAATTTGACCGGGATTTTCTCATGAACATAGCCTTCACCTATTCAATCAAACCGATCAGAATGCTTCTCGATCAGGCAACATTTGAAAGAATCGAGGAAATGATGACGGAAAAATTGAAAAAAATAGGCGCTAACCCTGCCGAAAACAAAAGCCTCGAATACCTGAAAAACATCAAGAAAAAACTTTTCTGACCTGATCAGGCTTTCTGATTTCTTTCGTCAGTATCGAGAATGATGGTTACCGGCCCCTGATTATCCTGCTGAATCAGCATATCCCCGCCGAAGACTCCGCGCGCCACTTTGGCAACCCCATGTTTTTCAAGTTCCAGACAAAACTTTTCATACATGAGTTCAGCCGGCCCAGGTTGTTCAGCAGTAATAAAGCTTGGCCTGAATCCGTTTCTGATGTCTCCATACAAAGTGAATTGCGAAACGACAAGAATCTGAAAACCGCAATCCTTAACCGACAGGTTCATTTTGCCGTTCTCGTCTGGAAAAATCCTTAACCCGGCAACTTTTCTGGCCATCCAGACCATTTCGGCTTCGCTGTCACCACGGCCGACGCCCAGATAGCAGACCAGGCCTGAACCTATGTTTGAAACGGGCTTGCCGTCAACGCTCAGCTCAGCCCGGTTAACTCTCTGAACAACAGCCTTCATGTTTCCTCCAGCAAAAAAGGCGCCTGACGGCGCCTTTTTTAGATATCAATATTGCCTCAGCTGTTGCCGTGGGCGTGCTTTTCACCAGTCATTTCATACATTACCGGGCTGGCGATGAAAATCGAAGAATAGGTTCCGACGAGAACGCCAAAGGTAAGAGTCGATGAAAAACCCTGGATCGATGCGCCACCCACCATCAGAAGGGCGAACAGAGCAAGCAGAGTGGTAAGAGAAGTATTGATTGTGCGCCCGAAGGTCTGGTTGATGGCATCGTTAACGATAACCATCATGCTGTTTTCCTTCGAAATCTTGCGGTTTTCGCGAATGCGGTCAAGAACGACGATCGAGTCGTTGACCGAATAACCCAGAAGGGTAAGAATAGCAGCGAGAACCGTAACGTCGAATTCAATACCGAGAATCGAAATAAAGCCGAGAGTGATGAACAGGTCATGCACGACGGCGACGATGGTGCCGGTAGCAGACTGAAATTCGAAGCGGTAGGCCAGATACAGCAGAATGCCGATAACCGACAACAGAGCTGCCCAGATGCCCTGTTTTTTCATTTCATCACCGACGGTCGGGCCGACGTTTGAAACTTCAAGGGCTTCATCGGAAAAAGGTGCCTGAGCCTTGAGATCTTTGAGTATCTGATCGTGAACTTCGGCAGTTTTGGCACTGTCAACAGGAGCTGCGGGATACTGAATGATGAATTCACGACCCTGGCCGCCTGCTACCGACTGAACGATGATCTGTTCAGAGGTGAAATAGAGCCCACGGTCTTTTTCGATCTTTTTGAAGTAATCACGAATCTTGTTTTCATTTGATTCATTGTCGAAGCGAACGTGAATGATGCTGCCACCCTTGAAGTCGATGCCATAATTCAAACCCCTGGCAAACAGGATCATAATCGAAAGAATAACCAGCAAACCGGAAATATAATAGAATGTATATCTATTCTTCATTATCTGGACGTTCATATTAGTAACCTTTCTCTATTTCTCAGATGCTCAGGGTCTTGGCATTGGGGCCGCTGTAATACATATCAAGAACCATCTTGACGCATACGATTGCAGTGAAGACGTTTGCAACCAGACCGATACCAAGGGTTGTAGCGAACCCGCGGATCGGGCCGGAACCGAAAGCATAAAGAATGGCAACGGTCAGCAGGGTGGTCACGTTGGAGTCGATGATACAGGCAAGAGCGCGATCGAAACCGGCATTGATTGATGCCTTAACCGTTTTACCGGATCTGAATTCTTCTTTGATTCTTTCAAAAATAATGACATTGGCATCTACAGCCATACCGACCGTCAGAATAAGACCGGCAATACCAGGCAGAGTAAGTGTGCCGCCGAAGAATACCAGAACTCCAAAGATGATCAGAGTGTTGAAGAGAACGGCCATATCGGCAAATACACCTGAGAGTTTGTAGAAAACGGCCATATACATGACAACCAGAAGAGCGCCGATTACGCCGGCTGCCCAACCGGCATTGATTGATTCCTGACCGAGAGTCGGACCAACGACGCGGCTTTCAAGGGCTATCAGGCTGGCGGGCAGAGCGCCTGCTCTGAGAACGATTGCCAGGTTCTGGGCTTCTTCGAATGAGAATCGGCCGGTGATCTGGGCCATACCACCAGTGATGCGGGACTGAATGACCGGAGCACTGTGCACCTTGTTGTCAAGGACGATAGCAAGCTGTTCTCCGATGTGTGAGCCAGTGGTCTGAGCAAATTTGGCTGCACCTTCAGCGTTGAATTCGAGGTGAACGATAGGAGCGCCCATATCGTCAAAGGCTACCTTGGCGAACTTGAGATCGCGACCGGTTACATCGGCCTTTTTGTTCAATTTGAACCACATGGCCTGCTGCTGTGGGCTGGCAGGTTTCATGAGAACGATTTCAGCCTGGGGATTGATCGGTTCGAGCTGAGCGGCGGTAAGCGCCTGATCGATGACGATATGAAACTGCAGCATGGCAGTATTCTGAATCAACTGCTTAACTCTTTCGGGGTCTTTGACGCCGGGCAGCTGAATTCTGATTCGGTTGCCTTCCTGGGCCTTGATGCTGGGTTCGGCAATCCCGTACATATCGATGCGGTTTCTGATGATTTCAACCGAGCGTTTAACCGCATCGGCAATGCTGTCGCTTTCCTGAATCGAATTGAGGTCGACCTGATAAACAAGGTCGATACCACCCTTGAGGTCGAGACCAAGGGTGATCTTTGATTTGGGAAAGAGTGAGGTAATGAAAAGAGGAAACTTGGCATACAGATGGGAAGAACCCATTGCCGACTTCAGTTCATCGACAGTTTTACCGTTAACTTTGATCGATGCATTGCCGTTTTCGTAATCAGGATTGATTACTCTTGCCTCAAAACCGCCATCTACAAGAGTTTTGCGGATGGTTTCAGCCACATTGTTGAGGACATCATCGGTCTTAGCCGGATTCTTGGCTCTGTTGAATATTTCGGCCATTTTATCGACCTGAATCTTGACCTGTGCGGATTTTCCATCTTCGCCAGCTGAATATTCGAGCAGGCGAACAGGTACACCGGCCTGTTCATCAGGGGAAATCACGCCAAAAGCGTTTTCCCATATCTTTGTAGAAGGCAGCGTGTAAAACACTGAAAACAGCAATACCGCTAATACTACAATGATTGTGACATTATGTTTACTCTTCATTTACAGAAACTCCCTTGCTGAGGTCGACCAAAGTAGAAACGTATTATATGCAAGGGGTCACGGCAAGTCAACGATTATTTGCTTCTGAAAAATTTGTCAGCTGCAAAGTCATCTGAATTTGCATGCTCAGTATTAAGATTTGTTGCGTCAATCCATAAAAAAGATTATTCTAAGTAACCAATAATGATATTCACATCAAAGGCTATCAGACGAATAACCACGATTCTGATGCTGCTTTTATGCGGCATAGCGGCATTATATGCCCAGAAACAGATAGGTGCTTCTGAAGCTCTGATAAAAAAAGCAAAAGATCACCTCAACCTTTTTCAGTATGATCAGGCCCTGGAGTTGCTGAAACAGGGCATCGAAGCGGAACCTGACAACTGGGAACCCTGGTTCCTCGCCGGCCGGGCCTTCATGAAAATGAAAAGAGAAGCCGATGCCGAAAAATATCTGGTCAAAGCGAATCAGTTGAATCCGGGAGATCTTGAAACCCAGAAGACCCTTGGCGCCTTGTACATCAGTTTTGCCAAAGCTGCTCAGACCAAAGGCCAGACAACCGAGATGAGCGACTTTCTTCACAAAGCCTGTCGTGCCTACCCGGCAGGAACGAAGATATGGGTTTCGCTTCTCGAACAATGGTGGAAAGCCGGAGAATACGATAAAATCAAAGCTGAAGGCGATCTGATAGTCAAAGCTAATGCTCTGGCACTCGAGCAGGGTGATGACAAGAATCTTCAGACTGCACTGGTAATAGTTGCCAGAACCTGGTATCGCGAAGGTGATTTTGCGGCTACCGAAAATTTTCTCAAACACGCCGGCATGATCAAAAATAACAATGACGAATACCACGCCATTAAACGTGAACTGAAAAACAAAGCCGAAGAAAACGCACGCAAATTGGTTGAGCAGGCCAATGCCCACTCAACACGCGGAGAATATGAAAAAGCTCTCGAAATCCTCGAGAAGGCCAGCAAGGTTCCTGGTGCAAAATCAGGTGAAATTCTTGAGATGATTGACAGAATCGAAAAGGAAGCTTCGCTGAAAAAAGCACTTCGAGATATTGACTCGCTCATCGAAACCAAAACATTTGAAAAGGCACTCGAAAAGCTTGAGGAAGCTTCATTGAATTTTCCTGAAAATTCTGATGTTTTGGCCAGACTTGCTTCGGTCACTACAGTCGTTGATAAGATCAGGGCTGACGAAGCAAAAGCGAATGCCGCAGTAATAGCTGAAAAAAAGCGCAAACAGGATCTGGCACGCCAGTTCAGCTATCTGATGAGCGAGGGCCAGGAAAACGAACAGAAAAAGAACTACGACCTGGCACTGATGAGTTACGAGAAAGCGCTTAAAATGGCCCCTGAGAATAAAGACCTGCCTCAGACCATCGCCCGAATGAAAGAGTTATCCGATCAGGCGCGCGAAAGACAAAATGCTTTTTCCATCAAGTTCAACGAGTTTGAGAATGCGTTCTCTGCTGGTAATTACAGCGAGTGCTACGACGCAGGCAAACAGCTTCTCGAAGGCTACCCCGAGAACGCGATTGCTGTCGCAGCCATCTTCGCTGAAGCATGCCTGAAACTCGAAAAATATGATGAAGCCAAGGAAGCTGCGCTCAAACTCGAAGGTGCCAGCGAGCATGAAACCCTGTATTTCTATGTTATCGGGCAGGTGGCTTATGCCCAGGGCAATCGCGATCTGGCACTTGAACAACTGAATAAGGTCAAAGCAAAGAGCCCCAGCTTCAGACCAGGCATCAACACAACCATCGCTTTTATCTACCTCTACAAAATGCAGATCGGAATATACATCCTCCTTATCGGATTGGCATTTCCTGCATTCAAGGCAGGTCGCGAAGGTCTTGCCAACTGGAAATCAGCAAGCATGATTCGCCGCATTGAAAAAATCAAGGAAGACGGCAACTATGAAGCCAATCTGGCCTTTCTTGAAGAAAGATTTGCCCGCGAGGACGTGCCGAATGCCAAACAGGTCCAGGTAATGCTGGCTGAAGCCCTTCTCAGAACCGGTAATCACCAGCGGGCTTACGAACTGGCCAACAATCTGCTAAAAAAAGATGCCCGAAACCCGCTTGCCAAAAGGATTGCCGGCGAAGCCGCTCTTCTTCTTGAAGACACATCAACTCAGGGCCTCGACCACATACAGAGCCTTCTCAAGATCGATGAGACACGCAAAGATGTCATCATCTTTCTGGCCAGAGTTTATGTCAAACAGCAGGCCGATCACAAAATGGCCCAGGATTTCATTCTGAAGGCCATTTCCCTCAACCCTTCAGATACTGAATCTGTAATCTTCCTCGCCGATGTCTATATCAAACGGCAGACTTACAGCCAGCAGACACTCAAAATCTTTGAACGTGCCATAAAAACCGCCCCCGAAGTTCCTGACTATTATCAGGCTATAATCGAGAACTATCACCGAATCGACAACCACCAGGAAGCCGAAAAATGGCGGGAAACTGCAGCTGGTAGATTCCCCGCCCAGGAAGAATTCATGGCAGATCGCCCGAGAAATAATGGTGCCACACGCTCCGGACTGCGCTTGAAATCAGAGGCTACAGAAGCGCCACAGGCCCAGAAACCTGCGCCAGGAGCCTTCCCTGACTACGACAGCATCGGTAACGACCAACAGCCGGCGACAGCACAACCCGGTGGTTTTCCTGATTACGAAAATATTGGTGCCCCTGCAACTGCAGGCGGATTTCCTGATTACGACAGCATTGGCAACGAACAGGAAGAAACTCCCCTGCCCCCGCTTAAGCCGCCAACCGTAACCGCTGCTCCAGTTAAACCAAACCCCGCAACAGTAACTGGCCCACAAAAGAACTGCCCACACTGCAATACTGTAATACCGCTCAAAGAATATTACTGTTCAAATTGCGGAAAACCCTGCTAGACAGCTGCTTTAAACATCTCCAAATCCACAGAAGCATCTGCTTATCAACCTGACCAGGCCTAGAATCAGAATATAACCATAAGCTGTCATTCAGTCTAAAACTAAACAGCCCCCGAAACCGGGGGCTGTTTTTTGATTCAGCGGTAAACCTTACTTGGCTTTTTTAGCCGGCTTTGCTGCTTTGGCCGGCTTATCGGCTTTAGCGGCTTTTTTGCCCTTACCAAGAAAATCGCCAATAATCTGGGCAACGGTCGGGCGACCGATTTCCTGCAGTTCATAACCAACGCGCAGACAGGGCTTTTTAACCTTAACAACGCGGGTAATGTCGATCGGAGTTGCCGAGATAACCAGGTCGCATTCGCACGCATTGATGGTTTTTTCGAGGTCATCGGTCTGCTTTTTGCCATAACCGAGAGCTGGAATCAGGTCACCGATGTGCGGATACTTGTTGAGAGCGGCCAGAATTGTGCCCTTGAAATATGGCTTAGGATCTATGATTTCGCCGGCGCCATAACGCTGGGCGGCAACAATGCCGGCACCAATGGTCATTTCGCCATGGGTAAGGGTCGGGCCGTCTTCAATGACGACAACTTTTTTGCCTCTGATCTTTTCCCAGCCATCGATGAAGATCGGGCTGGCTGCGTCGATGATCTGGCAATGAGGGTTCATTTCGAGAATATTTTCGCGGACATAGTTGATATCTTCGGGGTTAGCCGAGTCAATTTTGTTGATGACGACGACGTCAGCGGTATAAACATTGGCTTCGCCAGGGTAGTAAGCGGCTTCGTGACCAGGCCGGTGCGGGTCGGCAACGACGAATTTGAGGTCTGACTGGAAGAACGGGAAATCGTTGTTTCCGCCATCCCAGACGATAACGTCAGCTTCTTTTTCTGCGCTGCGGGCAATAACTTCATAATCGACGCCAGAATAGATAACTGCGCCCATGTCGATATGCGGTTCATATTCTTCGCGTTCTTCGATGGTGCATTTGTGGAGATCGAGATCCTTGTAGGATGCAAAGCGCTGACAGATCTGCTTTTTAAGGTCGCCGTAGGGCATCGGGTGACGAACAGAAACGACTTTGAGCCCCTGAGCCTTGAGGGCCTTAACAACCGCACGGGTGGTCTGTGATTTGCCACAACCGGTTCTGACGGCGCAGATAGAAACAACAGGCTTGCTGCATTTGATGGCAGTCTGATGATAGCCGAGCATTTTGAAGGCAGCGCCGGCAGCAGTGACTCTGCTGGCGTGGTGCATGATATATTCATGCGGAACATCGCTGTAAGAAAAAACGACTTCCTGAACATTATGCTTTTTGATCAGCTCAAGAAGTTTTTCTTCCGCTTCTATCGGAATTCCCTTGGGATAGCCTTTGCCGGCCAATTCAGCGGGGTACACACGACCTTCGATGTCAGGAATCTGGGTGGCAGTGAAAGCGACAACTTCGTAGGCAGGGTTGTTGCGGTAAACCATGTTGAAATTGTGAAAATCACGTCCTGCAGCGCCCATAATGATAGTTTTAATTGCCATACAAACATCCTTTGAGAAAAATTTTAACCCCTTAGCCGGAACAAAACTGGCAGAGGCTTTCTTTAATGATTACAAGAAGAACAGGACCCGGAAGAACAGCTGGAACAGGAAGAACTGTCAGAGCCACCAAGTTCGTGACTGGTTCTGCTGCCTGAAGTAGAAAATGCCGACACCTTTTTCCTGATATTACTGCTGTTGCAGTTACTGCATGTGATCCTGGTCAGGTCTTCCCTGATCGAACACAATTTGTCGAAACATCTGTGACAATCGCAGCACTCAAATTCATATATCGGCATTCAGGCTCTCCATCTGAGAATAAAATTCACGGCATTTCAGGTCAATGATGGCATGCTATCACCATCGATGCGGAGAGTCAAATGCAGGTGTACAAAAATGGTCAGAGGCCGTATTTTTCTATCTTGGCCCGAAGCGTGTTTCTCGTTATTCCAAGATGGGCAGCACTCTGAACCTGGTTATAGCGATGCATTTCGAGGCTCTGCTTAAGCAGTTCACGTTCGATCTTTTCGAGAACCCAGGCATGCGCATCGCCATCCGGGCTTGTTTTTAGCAATTCTTTGACCAGAAAGCCGATGGATGACTCATCGATCGGTGGCGCAGGCGCTTCAGAGATTTCATGCCTGGAAGATTCCTGGGCTTTGGCAATTTGCTCTTGATGGCCCACAGGCTCCACCTGGCGAATGACTTCTGCCCGTTCGACCTTTTCAGACTTCTCCAGCTTATCTGGCTTCTCGGCAACCCTCTCAACAATTCCAGATCTTACTTCAACCGGCAGGTGCTCAGGCAGAATGACCTGGTCGCGACTCAAGGTATAAGATTGTTCAATGGCATTTCGCAATTCGCGGACGTTACCTGGCCAGCGGTAAGCGGCAAGAACATTTATACACTCATCGGAAAGCTTTTTGGGCACACCGCGTCTTTGCGCGGCAAGAATGGAACAGAAATATCTGGCCAGCAGCGGAATATCTTCGGGTCGCTCGCGCAGCGACGGCAATTTAATTTCGATAACTTTGATGCGATGGAAAAGGTCTTCGCGAAACTTGCCGTCGACGATCTGTTTGCGCAAATCTTTATTGGTTGCTGCGATGATGCGTACATCAACGTCAATTCTCCTGTTGCCACCCACTCTTACAATTTCCCGTTCTTCAAGAACCCGCAGCAGCTTTGCCTGCATTTCGAGGTTCATATCACCAATTTCGTCAAGAAAAATGGTTCCGCCCTGCGCCAGTTCGAACATGCCAGGTTTGGCAGCCGCAGCGCCAGTGAAAGCTCCCTTCTCGTAGCCAAAAAGCTCTGATTCCATGAGGCTTTCATTAATTGCTGTGCAGTTGATTGCCCAGAAAGGCTTCGATGAGCGTCGAGAATTATAATGAACTGCCTGCGCCACAAGTTCTTTGCCAGAGCCTGATTCACCGGTGACCAGAACGGTGACGTCCTCTTCTGAAACCTTGCCGATCAGTTTATAGACTTCCTGCATCGCCGGGCTGTTACCCTTCAGGCCGCTTGATTTGGGAGCCTGAACGGCAACTTCAGCTTCCTTGCCGGTGTTTCGGGTGTTCAACCCTCTTGAAATCAACAACAGACATTCATCGATATTGAATGGTTTACTGAGAAAATCGTAGGCTCCCAGTTTCATCGCTGAAACTGTAGTTTCCATGTCGGTGTATGCGGTCATGACCACCACCTGCGCCTCCGGATCGCGCTCACGGATATTCTTGAGCACCTGCAATCCGTCCATTTCCGGCATTCTAATGTCGACGAAGGTGATATCCGGCTTGAAGCTTTCATAGAGTTTCAGGCCCTTCAGGCCATTTTCGGCAAGCATCACTTCATAGCCGGCTTTCTGCAAAGCTTTTTCAAATGCCCACCTTACACTGTGCTCATCGTCAACTACAAGAATCTTTGCTTTGCCGTCCATAAAACTCCTCACTCAGAATGTTCACCCAGAGCTTTTTCCCGGGCCTTTTCTCTCTGTATCCGCCGTTTCCAGCTATGTATCGAAGCTGTATCGAAAATACTGTCACCATAGAGAACCAGAACCCGGCAGCCCGGATTTAAACGAGTCAATGCTTCTTCCAGTCTCTGGCGTATTTCATCGAGAGTATAGCGCAAAGATGTATGAAACAGCAGCAGATTTTCAACTTTGGCTTCTCTGGCCATTTCCAGGACTTCATCCAGGTAAGAATGCTGTTGAAAATTCCGTTCGTCGTCTTCAAGCTGCATATAAGTGCATTCATGGCAAAGGAACAAACTTTCAAAGATATGAGAAGGATCAATAGGCCTGGAGTCACCGCCATAGGAAAAAATGATTTTTTCGAATTCTTCGGCCACTTCTTCTTTGCCTCTGGTCCAGATCATTTCGTTGATTTCGCGCTGAGGTAACCCGACGAACTGTGGCTTAAGACGTCGACGTACTTCGATTATGTTGTAGCCCAGACTCAACTGTCGCTGTGAATGCCTGGTTTTGAAAGTGCGCATGAAAATCTTACTCTTCTGATCATCGAGTATAATCTTCTCGTCGGCATCGATAGGCTTCCACTCAAGATTGAAAGAGAGATCTTTTTGGGTGCGGGTCAGGTATTCAATAACATATTCAATCAAACGATTGTCACGCGGAAAATAGATCTGCAGACCGGCAGTCTGATCGCCGGCGCCAAGATTTCGGATATTGATGAGGTTTATCAGACCGGCAATATGGTCGGCATGCCCGTGCGAAAGAAATACACGCCTGATGCCAAATACTCTGTTAAACAGAGTGGTGGCGACCCCTTCACCGGCATCGAACAGGATATTGAAACGACGATGATATAGCCAGGTAGAAAACAATGCTCGTGAAAACCCTCTAAGCTGGTCTTGAAGTGGAAATTGTGGGGTTGTCATGAAATTCCTTCCGATGTTTGTTGCCCATCCGGGCCCGGTTAATTTAACATATTCTTGCCCCTCGGGCTAACACAATTTTGTCACCGCAGAAATAGAATTGCCTCACCCTCAGTTATGTGCTAAATTCAAGCTTGAATGCAATCATGTGGGAGATATATAGTCATGAACAATGAAAAACTCAAGGATCTGATCGATCAGAAGCTTAAGGATTACATCAGAAAGTTTCTGCGTTATTCTACCTACTCACATCTGAGTCCGGAACGCAGAGAGATTCTGGTCGGCACTTTCGTCTATCTCGTTGACGATCACGACATGATTCCCGACGATGTGCCCAATATCGGCTATCTTGACGATCTGATGGTTTTTGTCGAAGCAGCAAAACACTTTCTTTCAACCGGTGCGCCAATTGCCGGAGTCTGCAACGCTGACGAAGTGCTGGCCGATCTGCAGTTCGTTCAAAAACACATGGGACTGATGTTCGGTGAACAGCATTTCTCAATCGATACCATAAAAAAACTCGGTCAGAAAAAGCTTGCTGAACTACCTTCTCTTTCTGATCAAATCAAGAAAAAATATGTCCATCTTGGAGAATTCACCAATGAATAAAAAAATTATCAGCATTCTATTTATTCTGGCAATCATTCTCATTAACCTTGATACCTCATTTGCCGCCGCTGAACTGGCTACGCCGATCAGCGAGCTTTTGAAGAATCCGACGGCTTTTGAAGGCAAATATGTATCGGTAAGCGGTCGATATTCCGGTTGGAAAAATGCCCCGGGCAGCCCGCCAGTCACCCGCTCAGACTGGGTTCTTTGTGACGATAACAAGAATGCCGTCTATTGCACCGGCATGATTCCTCAGGATGAACAAAACGGTGCCCCTCCCCCGTTCTGGAAACCGATCAATGTGCTGGCTCAGGTAAAATGCGCCGATGGCCGCCCGTTTCTGGTGGTTGCCGAAGCCAAGATTATCAGTTTCGACATAGAAAAAATGGTTTCAGTTTCGCAGATTCTTTTTGCGCCAATCGAAATGCAGGGAGAATACGTAGGTCTCATGGGTGTGCTAGCAAAAGGCTACGGCGTCAAAGGCGAGCGCATGTATCTTCTCGCTGACCCAACAGGAGCTATCAAACTCGGCCGACTGCCGAAACTTTTCCCGAAAGGAACTATTCTGCACATCCGTGGCATGGTTTGCAATGACGAAAACGGCCTGCCAATGATAGATAAGGTCGAAATAGTTTCATCAAGAGTAGATTAAGCGGTTTTCCGTATTTTGCGTGCCCCCCGATAACCACCTGGGTTGCCGGGGGGCATTTTTAATGAGCCACATTGCAGAAAATTTCTGACAAAGAAAAGCGGCCACGTGCCAGGTAATTCATTGTAATGAATTAATATGTGCCATGCAAACGACTGTCATTGCGAGGAGCAGGGCAACGAAGCAATCGTTCGTTACAAGAATGCGATTGCTTCGCTCTGCTCGCAATGACACTTTCACACTGCCAATGCAATGGGCAGGGCGACGAAGCAATCGTACGTTAAAAGAATGCGATTGCTTCGCTATGCTCGCAATGACACTTTCACACTGTCATTGCGAGGAGCAGAGCGACGAAGCAATCGTACGTTACAAGAATGCGATTGCTTCGCTATGCTCGCAATGACACTTTCACACTGTCATTGCGAGGAGCAGGGCGACGAAGCAATCGTTCGTTACAAGAATGCGATTGCTTCGCTCTGCTCGCAATGACACTTTCACACTGCCAATGCAATGGGCAGGGCGACGAAGCAATCGTACGTTAAAAGAATGCGATTGCTTCGCTATGCTCGCAATGACACTTTCACACTGTCATTGCGA
>CAYYUI010000068.1:0-26305 GCA_964474705.1 uncultured bacterium | reverse complement strand
TTCGACGATTTAACAGGTTCCAAGGAAACCCTGCCTCTATAAGGGGAATAATGAAGTCTTATGTTTAACAAATTTCTATGCGCTTTTATATAAAAGGCAAAAATACTAACTGGCATGCCTAGATTTATGGCAAAATGCAATAAAGTTTGGGAGGTGCCCTGGTGAATAAAATTATATTGATAGCATTGAGCATAGCGCTGTGTTCATGTGCCTTTTGCGATGATTTGGCAACCGTAAGAAAAAGTGCTGAACAAGGCAATCTACTTAGTCAAATTGCTCTTGGGGCTGCCTATTACAAAGGATTAGGCGTGTCTCAAAATTATGCAGAGGGCATAAAATGGTATCGTAAGGCTGCCGAACAGGGCGACATGGTTAGCCAATGCGCTCTTGGCGATGCTTACTACAAGGGAATGGGAGTATCTCAAGATTATGCAGAGGGCATAAAATGGTATCGCAAGGCTGCTGAGCAAGGCCTTGCGAATGCTCAGTTTAGTCTTGGGCTTGCTTATGGCTTTGGAAAAGGTGTTCCATTAGATAAAAAGGAGGCAGTAAGATGGTGTCAAAAAGCCGCTGAACAAGATTATGTGTGGGCACAGCTTTTTCTTGGGGATGCCTATTATAAAGGACTAGGCGTTCCCAAAAATTATAAACAAGGAGCCGAATGGTATCGCAAAGCCGCTGAGCAGAATAATGCAATCGCTCAACTTTTACTTGGAAATGCATATTGCTCTGGAGAAGGAGTAATTCAGGACTATAGAGAAGGCTTCAAATGGTATCTTAAAGCGGCTCAGCAAGGTGACGAAAGCGCTCAATTCCGCATCGGGAAAGCTTATTATAAAGGTGAAGGAGTTGCTAAAAATTATACTGAATCTTTGAAGTGGCTTGTAAGAGCAGCCGAGCAAGGGAATGTAGCTGCCATGGGTCTTCTTGGCGCCTTTTACGCGAAGGGCGAAGCCTTTCCTCCGGATCATGCAGAAGCATTCTTTTGGTTTAATCTTGCAGCAAACCAAAATGTAAAATTATCTGAGACCCGCAACCAAATGGCTGCAAAACTGACACCTGAGAAAATTGAAGAAGTGCAAGCTCGCTGCAAAAAATGGCTAGAGAACTTTAAGAAGCGCAAGCATTGAGATTCGACGACTTGCTTGTGACAGATTATAATCTTATAAACACTATTTGTTCTTGGTTTAAAGTAATGCTGTTCATTTAAGGGCTACGGTTACTCTTTTTAACCCTGGCTTTTTTAAATTTTTTCCATTCTGAAACCAAAGAATATCTCTTAGGGCTTGGTTATGCAGCCAGCTTTCTCCAACAGGTATTTCTAAAAATATCCCGTAAGAATATGCCAAATGGTTTTCCTCTTCAGAGCTAGTATATTTTTGAAGTTTATGATGGTCAAAGTATTGCTGTTGTTTGCTAGAAGATTTTTTTACTTCGATGACTAAGAGGTTGTTTTCGCCGCCATTTTTCCCCCGTTTATGAACTATAATATCTGGGAAAACGCTACGATATACAAAATCCTGATCAAGTGCCTCTTCCGAAGTAATCAATCCCATTTTTTTAGCTTCATTCACGAGAAAGGCAATGTATTTCCTACCGTTACGTGCATCAACGTCGTTATTATACTCACAGTCAACGTCATAATCAGGGAAAAATTCGGTTAAATACAGTGCTAAGCGGTGTGTTATCGCTCTTTCACTCACATCATGTTCGAGAAGAAAGCCATCATTTTTAAATAAAAGTTCAACTGCCTTATTTACCGCAGTCTCGATTCTTGTTCTATCATCCTTTTGGAGCTCGCAAACAGATTTATTTCTCACCAGAAATATCCTTACAAATGTTTAAATTTGACGGGGCAATTTAACCACGGTTGCGCCTGCAGTGCAAGAAACTTTGCATCCAGAGCTTCAATGGTGGTTGAACTGAAGAGCGAGCGATGCTCAGCAAAGGCATCACAAACTCACAGACTTTTTTCGGATAGGGCCTGCAGCCATATAGATAATAATTATTCAGATGAATAGTTACGGAATAATCTATTATTAATAAGCTCATAATAAAATTATCTGTGATACTGTGATTTAATCAGCTCTTACAGCAGGCGGCTGGCTCCATTAAAGGGTTCCCATGGATCACAGACTCCAGACAAATTTCCGTGATTGCTTGTGATAGCTGTGATCGGACACCCCAACCCTGAGCACCAAAATCACCAGCCGTCACCATCAGATTGGTGCTGTGCAAATCCTTTTCAGATAAGGGTTTTAAATGCTTTTCACCAAATTCACCAAGATTTAGAGTATATATGCCTGAATTCAGTCATTATCGATTCATCTGAATAAGTATATGTATATGCTGATTCCTGGTGATTTTGGTGACAAACCCCTGCATTGCCTGTATTTATGCTGACTTCAGCATGGTTTTATCTTGGTGCTGGCCGTGGTGAATTGGTGACGATAAGATCAATTTCCCGAATCGGGTCTGAGCTATTTTTGATTTTTAGCCTCGCTTTGGCCATCCCGAGAAATCCCATTATTCGTGACGTTTTCCAGGTAGATTCCTTCACTGTCCTCAAAATCCCACGATATAAGAGCTTTCTTCTTTCGATCATACTTAACGAACACCTTGATGTCTCCCCGGTCCACCAGAGTAAAATCCCACCAGCCATTGGCTTTACCAAGTTCAAGCAGGAAAGCAACATTATCCTTGTCATTTCTCACAAGCCTGGGATCTCCGGGCATTGCAGCATGAAAAATCGGGTATACGCCGTTTTGTTGAAGAACAACTTTGATTAACTTTATTCCGTGTTTCTCAAAAACATTCTTTGTCGGATGTTTCCAGTTGCTGATGTCAGTGATTACCACCTCTGCAGATACCTTCCGGTCATCGCAGAAAGAGGCCGACACGCAGGATAAAATCATTACTGCGAGAAGAAAAAATGTATGAAGTCTCAATTTATTCACCTTTTTCACTGGGTTGCAAAGCAAAATCTGCTTAAAGCTCTGACTGGCCGGATCAATGAACTACTCTTACAACTGGGGCATGCAGGATTCTTTTTTTGCCCTTATAAACTTCAAGCTCGCCAGGGGGAGTTTCGTCAGATCCGATCACATTTACTATGCACCTGTATTGAAAATCCCCGTTGGAAAAGATATAGGTATGATTTCCGCCATTTCCCTCAAATTCAATTCTTCCGCCTGAAACAATAATATCTGGCTTTTCACCTTTTGAGCGGGAAACTGGCCAGGCTGCATACCTGAACTTATTATTACCAAGATCGTCAACTCTTATTCTGAATTTGCTGGTTTCCCATTCTAATGCAGGCTTTACAAAGTCTTTCAGGCTTGGGTGAAGCTGGTCTTTGACCCCTGCTAACAATTTGCTTTTCAATTTTTTTTCTGCTTCAGATTGATAATTAATACTTCGAACTTTACCCGATTCATCAAGCCAAAGCTCTCCGTTTCGCATTGATATGCCGTGCCAGCCAACTTCCGACCAGTCGTTTTCCAAGTCAGAATTAACAATCATTCGGATCAACTCATCATCGAAGACTTCGTTGAAACGTTTGATGAAATCGTTCTCGTCTGCAATTGACGGCAATGGCGCTTCTCTTTCAAGCGGGTACAGAATAAAACTGGCGATATCATCAGGGTTATTTCCTTTGACTGCCTGAATAAAAGCACTTACTGACTTGATAGATTGTTCTTCAAGAGCATCTGCACAGAATGGTTGCAGGCAAAGAAGCATTAAAAGTAATGCTGACAACATTTTGTTTTTCATAAAAGCCCCCTCTTGGCGTTATAATGTTTAAAACTGCTACGCGCTAACTCCCCGATATTGTATCATACAAAATGATAGAATCTATTGCATAGACGGCCAGGAGGAGATCGATGAGAAAAAGTTTCCTGTTTATTCTGTTAATAACGCTTTTAGCCACATCTGCGTTTGGAGAAGTCGGTGTAATCAACGATCCAGATGGATATACAAATGTTCGCAAAGAAAAGTCCACTTCCTCGCCTATTGTCAGCAAAATTTTTAAAGGCGAGGTTTTTTCTTATCAGCCGGTAAAAGGTGATAAATGGTATTCCGTAATGGTTAAGGGTCAGAGCGGGTATGTTCATAGCAGTAGAATAGTTAATGTTCTTTCTTTACCGAATGCGAGAGAGGTATTACTTGAAATTTTCAGGAAAGAAAACCAGTTACTACAGCTTCAAACAGAGCGCACCAAGAACGAACACTCTGATTTTTTCGAAAATGTGTATTGCGCCGCTCTTGAATCAGCCGGCAATTTTATTGCGAAAAACCAAGTTGATGAGCTATTTAAGCTGATGATTGAAAATAAGCTTTTAGACAAAGGTAACGCAAGCGAAGCGCCTTCTTTCGCGCTTGGTTATGTTTTTATTGCCAATCCACAATGGGCTTCAGGCATACTTAAAGCTTACAGAGATAAAGATCTTCTTGGTTTTCTTGATTGGGGAATTCAGTGCTCGGAAAGCCAGTTCAGCAAAGACAAAGGCCTGAAAGCCAAACAAGCTTTTAGCCTGCTCGAAAATACTTTCAGAGGTGATTAGCCAATTATTACCTCACCTTTATCGTTCGAAAAACTGAACTACCACGACAGCTGTTTGATGGCTTCAAGCAACACCTCCGGCCGGTAGCGCTTGCCGTAGCGGTTCATGGTTATTGAATCGACCTTGTGGCCAAGAAGTTCGCTGATCATCTCACCTGGGGTCTTCTTTTATTACAAGTGGCTTTCCGAACTTCAAATAAAACTCGACCTGCCGAATTATTCAAATGAATAAAGTATGTCGAAGGTGGAATTCTCGAACAGCAGGCTTCAACTTATCAGGGCTGCTGTTCAGGTGGCTTTTTACGCGAAAAATACACAGCACATTTTTTTGAGCAAAATTTTGTATCAAAGTTTCCCTTTTTGAAAATGGCCTTACAATAAGGACAAGCAGCAAAATAGAATTCCCCGTTAGACCAGGGCCGCGATTGCCCGGCCCATCTCTCATCATCACCTTTTAGTATTTCTAACGACCCCGGAGCCTTCTCTCTAACACAGAAACCAGAGCCATAGGCGTCTAAAGATTTACCAAGATTCTCAATAAAGCTGCTGCGAAAAACTCCAAAAATTTCCAGCATTTTTTTCATTTGCGTAGTGAAATCGTCCGACCTGGTCCATGGATTGTATGAGTTTAACCGGCACTTCGTTTGGCCTGGTTGAACCCAAAAGCCAAATTCCAGCTCGTATTTAGGCGACCATCGCTTTATCCAGGTCAGCAACTCTTCTGGATTTTCGAGTCTGGCCACAGTAGCTGTCCAGACCATTTCTTGCAGCCTGATTAAAGTTTCTTTGAGCAGATTAATGACTGCTTCATCCTGAAGATATGGCTCAATGGCTGCCCACAAGGCTTCTTTTCTGCGATTCTGAAAATCATCATATGACTGAGTAGGTGATTCTGTATTGCCGTTAGACTGGGGTGTCTCCCTGGAAATATAATCCCCTCTGCCAAAGCTCGATTTAACATCGTGGCCAACTATGCCGTAAGATTCGACGAACCCATCAAAAAGACTTTCAGCAGTAGGATTTTCACCCTTAATACTCAAAAATTTTAAGCCAAAGGTCAGAATCATTTCCGTCGCAAAAATTGGGAGTGGCCGTTTTATCCGCTTACTCATCGCCTTGCTCCTCGCCGGAACTCCTGGAATTATCGAAGTTTAAACGATCAATTTTCCCCTTCAGATCTTCCTGGGAAACATGGGCGTAGCGCAAGGTTGTCTCGAAATCCTCGTGGCCGACCATATCCATTACTGATCTCACAGGAACACCGGCTGCCAATAACCCAGAAACGAAGGTATGCCGTAAACCATGAAGTCTGCGATAAGGTATTCTCAGCGCTTTACAGGCAATGCGCAGCTGTTCACGGCACCAGTTTTTTGAATGTTTCTGCATTTCAGGAAATACCAAATCCCCAGGCGCTTTCCCTTTTATCCTTTTTTTCAAAATCGGCTGCAAACTGCTGTGTATTTCCACATGCCTGTACTGACTTTCCGGGGACGACTCACTCTTATGGTTTCGAATGCTTAGAGTCTTCCCTCTTACGTCCATTACACGAAGACTGGCGGCTTCACGACTTCGGCAACCGGTAAAAAGAAAGAAAGTGAAAAGGTCGCCAAACTCTTTACCTGCGAAAGAATTTATCAAAGCCTGAACTTCAGAGTCTGAATAAGATCCCAATCTTTCGGGTCGTTTTGTTACAGTCTTCAAACGTGGCCATCTCTTGATGGGCATCTCAGAGAGTGACCCGTCTTCCAGAAGCATCTTCATAACTGCTTTCAACAGATTGATCTCTTCCTGAATCGTTTTATTTGATCGTCCCTGTTCTTGCCTCATCGTTAAGTATTCGGTCAGATTTTCGCTGGTTAACTTGTTTACCAGCTTTATGCCCTGTTTATCAAAAAAGGTTTTCATCAAAACAATCTGCTCTCGATAACGAAGCAAAGTGCCTGCCTTCAATAATGGCTCTTTGGAAGAGTAAAACCTCTTAAAAGCATCGGCAATACTAATTTTTTTGGGTGCCAGACCTGTCTTCATGGTCTCAACCTGAGCATCAAGGCGAACTTTCAGGCGCTTGGCCTCTGTCCGATTTTTTGTTTTCAGGCTCTTCTTAAAAAGTTTGCCGCCCGCATACCACTGGTAATACCACGTGCCGCCAGTTGTTCTCTGATAAATACTACCCATCGAGATTTTTCTCCTACCACTACCAAAACCACTACCATGTCTCCCGGAATAAGCGAAAAGCCCGCTACTAGAGCGGGCTTTCAACTTTCGGTGCCGGGGACGGGACTTGAACCCGTATGGCTCTCGCCACACGCCCCTCAAACGTGCGTGTCTACCAGTTCCACCACCCCGGCGGGGGACGTGAAAGTGATTATAGCGCAACCCGATTTGGCAGTCAACAAAAAAATGCAGACATTTTTTCCAGAGCACAATAGGTTTTTGTAAATAGACAAATGGTTTGACTTTGGCGGACAGATGGATCGATCGCAAGAGCGGTCGGCAAAGATTGGAGCTTCAACCAGAGTGACCAGACCGGGCCGATCTGCCGACTCATGTTTTCCTGTAGACAAATACGGGGTAAAGGTGGCAGAATAAGCCCAGTTCAGGAAACCCACAAAGCGACCAACCATGCTCGATAAATTCGAAAAATATCTCTATCAGACCGTTTTTCCGCTGCAGCCACCCGACAGCATTTTTCATTATACGACCCAGAAGGGCATTCTTGGCATAGTTACCCGCCGTGAAATGTGGGCTACCCAGGTTCATTTTCTCAATGACAAAAACGAGGTTTTTCTCACCTTCAAATTGCTCGAACGGGAATTGAAGAAGCAGGCCGGCAAGGTACAGAACCCAGCCGTAAAAGGCGTGCTCAATGACATAAGACGCAATCTGCCACGCATCGACCAGGGGCATATCTGCATTGCCTCTTTCTGTGAAGAAAGCGACCTGCTCAGCCAGTGGCGCGGTTATGGCAATCTCGGCAAGGGCTATGCCATCGGCTTCAATCTGAAAGAACTCAACAATATTGCAAAACGCCAGCACTTCGTCATCTGGCCATGCGTCTACAACCCGGCTCTTCAGATGGAACTGGTCAGCTATCTGATCGAAAACTGGTGTCGTGAATTCTGCGGCCACAAACCGGTTCAGCATGACAAAATGCTGCAGATCATCAATACCAGCGTCTGTCAACTTGCCCCGATCATCAAGGACGAAAGTTTCTCTGAAGAAAAAGAATGGCGCCTGGTGTCGTCGGTGGTTTCGAGCAAATCACCGCAATTTGCCTTCCGCGAAGGCGAGTTTTCGCTGATTCCCTATTATAATTTCCAGATTGCCGACGAGCATGGCAACAGCAGCATAAAAACCATTGTGGTCGGCCCCTCGCCGCACATGGAACTGGCCTGCAACAGCCTGGCGACCTTTCTCAATGCCAACCGGCTGCCGACCGTCGAAATAATCAGTTCAAAAATACCTTTCCGTAACTGGAAATAGCTCTGCTGAAAATTCAGCAGAGCTATTATAAGCTGTGTTTATCAGTCTTCTACCGGTGTAGCGCTGTTGAGATATTTTTTATATTCGGCAGCCGAAAGAACGATATCGGGGTATTCGTTGCTGACCCAGAACCGGCGGCCATCGGAAGCCTTGCGCCATTCACCATCGAGCAGGTTGACTTCGCAGCCATAGATCATCGCGACTTTTTTAAGGCTGCGGTCGATCTGCGAAAGATCATCTTCGCCGTGCCAGCCTTCAAGCATGGCGCCAAGATCGCCGCGTCTTTCATGAGCGGCTTCGAATCTGACGCGATCATAGAAACGGCCAAGCATATCGGAACCAGAGGCTCCGGCAGTTTCGACAAAGCGCTGCATATCTTCGGGTGAGGCCAGCAGTTTATCGAAAAGTTCGGATTCGCGCATTTTGAGAGCCACGCCGGCATCGGTTCCTGCGGTGGTTTCGATATTGGCACCATTGGCCATCAGATCGGCAACAACATCACACCAGGCGGCAGAAGCTGTGAATAAAGCCATGAAAAGCACCAGAAATGTGAGCCTGTTAACTTTCATATATGCCTCGGTTAAATGATTTACGCCTTTAATTAAGCAAGTTGCGTACCATTGTTGCGGGGCACGGAAGTGATGATTAATGGCCGAAGACTATCTTATGTGCAATAAAAGTGCTAGATTATCAGCATTACAGTGCTGAGAATTTACATGAACCAACCATATCTGATAATTCGCATTCACAACTACAATCGCGTCAGCCTCGGCGCCATACTCGGCGCCTGCAGCCACTCGCTGTTTCAGCATTTCAACCTCATCAAATGGGAAAGCGACGCGCCGATGCCTGCCGAACTCGAAGCCCGGCAGACCCTGCTCGTTTATTCCTATATGCAGCCCCACGAAAAGCAGGTAGAAAACGAACTAAAAAGCATCAAAGACCGCCATACGCATGTCCAGGCAATATGTGGCGGCGCCCAGCCGACCTCGGCACCCGACAACGCGATTAACATGGGCTTCGATTACGTGGTTGCAGGCGAAGCCGAAGACTTTTTCCCGGCCTTTCTTGAACAATGGCTCACCGGAACCGCACGCCATGGCATACATCAGACGCCGCGTGGCCAGGTCAACCTCGATCTCTACCCGGGCTTTTCGCCGATAACCGAATATCTGCCGCCGATTGAAATCAGTCGCGGCTGTCGATTCGGCTGCATGTTCTGCGGCGTGCCGCGCTTGAACGCCGCCACTCTGCGCCATCGCAGTCTGGAAAGCATCGAAACCATAATCCGTGAGTATTTTCGCCTCAAACCCAGTCGCAAGCGCATCAAATTTCTTGCGCCCAACGCTTTTGCCTATGGGTCCAACGGGCTAAAACCCGACCTCGACGCGCTCTACCGACTGCTCGAAATGCTGAAAAGAGCCGGAGTGCCCGAAATCAATCTCGGCAGTTTTCCCTCGGAGGTTCGCCCCGACTTCGTGACCCGCGAAGTTATGGAACTGGTGACCCCGTATCTTTCGAACAAAACGATCGTCATGGGCGTGCAAACCGGTTCTGACCAGATGTTGAAAAAAATGAATCGTGGGCACACCCGCGATCAGGCGATCAACGCCATTTCGCTGCTGCGCGAATTCGGCTTTCAGCCGCATGTCGACTTTATCATCGGCAACCCCGACGAAAGCGAAGACGAGCAATTCGCGCTGCTCGACTTCATGGAAGAGATGCTGGGCGAATACGCCATTCGCATTCACATGCACACTTTCGTGCCCCTGCCCGCCACGCCCTGGGAGAGCAAACTGCAGTCACCGATCAACGAGCAGGTCAAGAAGCACCTGCGCGAGCTCGAACGGCGCGGTGTTCTCGACGGCTGGTGGGAAAACCACATCGGTCACGCCCGGCACGCGAGAGGCAATTCGTAATTCCTGCAAAAAATATTTGACTACCAACCCCTGTGGTGCTATAATCAACCCCATCGACGATGGGGTGTCGTCTAATGGTAGGACAGCAGTCTCTGGAACTGCTTATTGGGGTTCGACTCCCTGCACCCCAGCCGAAAATGGGTCCGAAGAGATCCAAAAAGGTTCAAAATCCCGCATCAACAGCGGGATTTTTTATTTTAGCGAACCTCATTGAACCTCTTCGGTCATATTTGATTGACCACCTCCTCCGGTGGTAACATCTGATGGTAACAATCCACCCCTTTCAAGATTACCACCTTTTTTGCAGATATTCACTGGAGGCGGCTCATGGCAAAATATTTACTGACTGCCAGTCAGGTTAAAAGTCTGAAAACCAGACCAGGCAAAAAGATCACAAAATATCATGATGGCGAAGGACTTTATCTCTGGGTCAACGACACCGATAATTACAAGCGATGGTTCTTCCGCTACACCAATAAGGCAGGCACACGCAAAGATCTTCTCCTCGGCACCTATCCGCTGGTATCGCTTGAAGAAGCACGAAAACGAGCCGATGAAGCCAGAGTCAATAAAGAACGCGGCATCGACCCGGTCGAGCATCGTAAAGCCAAAAAGGTCGCCGAGAAAAGTAAACTTGCAAACAGTTTTGAAGTCGTAGCCAGGGAATGGTTCAGCACGAAGAGAATGGGTCTATCAGAATCGACCAGAACCCGAGACATGGCAAATCTTGAAAATGACATCCTGCCAGCTATCGGCAACATGAATATCTCTGAGATAACTCCGAGAGAGATACTGACCATGTTAAGAAAGATTGAAGCCCGAGGGGCCGGGCAAACCGCTCACCGAACACGAAGTCAATGTTCGATGATATTCAGATACGGCATCGCTACCGATCGATGCACTTCGGACCCATGTAGAGACCTGGTCGATGCATTGAAGCCAACGACAAAGAAACATCGGGCTGCAATCACCGACATGGCTAGACTGTCAGAGCTTTTACGGGCGATAGATGGTTATCGCGGCACCGCCATCGTTAAAGCAGCCTTGAAGCTGGCCCCTCTTCTCGCAGTCAGGCCGGGTGAACTGAGGTTCGCAAAATGGAAAGACGTCAATTTTGAAACCCGCGAGTGGACCTTAGTGGCAGAAAAAACAAAGGTCGATCACATCGTCCCGCTACCGCACCAGGCGATAGAAATTCTCAAAGACCTGCAAAAGATCACGTATGAAGACGACAATTCATATCTATTCCCGCAGCTGAACCGAAAAGGCAGGGTCATGAGCGAAAACACGCTCGTTTATGCCCTACGCGGCCTCGGCTTTTCCGGCGAAGAGATGACGGCTCACGGCTTCAGAACAACAACAAAAACAGAACTTCTCGAACTTGGATATCCTGTAGCCTGGACAGAAAAAATGCTCGCCCATGGCCCAAAAGAAACTCACGGCAGAGCATATAACCGCACCGAATACCGCCAGCAACGCCACCAGATGATGCAGGCCTGGGCAAACTACCTGGACGAATTAAAATCAGAGTCAGAAAATAACATCGAAAGACTGAGAAAAAAATACGCGTTCCGGAGCGTAGGAAATGAATAACAATAAATTACCCGATGTGCCATTTAACATTTTTACAGCCACAGAAGACGAAATCGACAAAGAAGCCGGAAGAAGATTCCGGGAAAAGCAAAAGGTCGAGCAGGAGTTAAAAAAATTCCGGCAGCATTACAGCAATGATACAGCCCCAAATTGCCCTGAAGATGCAATTGACAGTCCTATCGGCTATGCCAGGCTAAAGGCTTACTATGACGAACTCAATACGTCAATCACATACCAAGAAATGCTTGTTACGCAATTAAAAAAAATGGAAGCGGTCGCTGAAAAACTATCAGGCTTTGATATTCTTCAACAAATTGAAAACGTGCTCAGGCTAAGAATTCCCTGCCCCGATTGGTTATATCACGAGTTTCACAAGAGATTTGCCTGCGTCGCTCTCGGTGAAGCCAAGGGGTTCGGAGACGAGATCAGTTTTGGCAAATTAAATAGAGCAAGCAAAAGCAGGGATTACTCCGGGAAAACCTTGTCAATTTTTGAAGAAATACAAAAAAGGCTGAACGAGAGAGCCTTAACAACTGAGAACCGTAAGGAGGGTAGCGTTTTCCAACGCGTCGCTGATGAGTGTGATTTTAGTTTATCAGAAAGCTCGCTGAGAGAAATATACTATAAATGCAGAGAAGAGTTTGAATTCTTATCAGAATTAATCAACCAATTAGGTGAACGTAAGTAACATTTTCCTTTTCTCTTCCATTGGCAAAAGCTTGTTGCATTTGTCAATATTTTTTTTCAACCGATTTCCTAGAATTTAATTCAAACCCTCCTGTGCTTTAATATTTTTAGCCAATAGCGGCTAATAAAGCTCAAAAGGAGGTTTTTTGTGTCGGTCACACCCGCCCCCAAAAGATATTTGCGCTTAAAAAGCATCTTACAACGCTTCCCAGTGTGTCGTACTACGCTCATAGAGGGCATCAAATCCGGCAGATTCAAGCTGACCCCCATCAAAAATGGTCGCTGCGTCTTTTATGATGAAGAGGAGGTCGAGCTGCTTCTCCAAACCCTTGCTGAGTAAGGTCTTTTCACAACACAGCATACTAAGAACATCTATGCAAAGGCAGAAGGGAGGCCAAACCACACGCCAACCGATGAACTAAGCCGCCTTTCGGCGGCCTATAACCAACACTCGCTCGTTAATTGCCTGTTGCCGCAGGCAACCGAATAATCTCGTGAGCAAGCTTACTGATAATATCGTCGATTAACGGTTGCAGTCAAGCTTCTCCAGCATTTTTTTAACCAAGGAGAAAATTAAAAAATGACAAGAATCAGCCTTAACCTAAAAGACATCGCTTCAAACAACGAATATTCCACAATTTCACCGGGTTGCTACACTGCCATCGTTTCAAATTGCGAATCGAAAACAAGCCAGGCTGGAAACCCTTACTTATCAATAGAATTCACGATACTGGAGCAGCCTCATACGAACAGGAAACTTTTTGAACACTTCGTTCTCAATCAGGAAATTGCGCTCAGACGCCTCAAATCAATGGCTATCGCAGGCCGGCACCCCAACCCTGATTATATAGCTGACGCGTCAGAATTCGTCGGTCTGAAGCTTATCGCAAAGGTAATTGTCCGCGAAGACGACGACTTCGGACGTCAAAATAAAATTGTTTCATTCAGGCCGATCCCAAGCGAAAAACCTCCCCAAGCACCACCAAATATTACAAGTGCTGTTCAACTGGATCTGCCCATCTGATCATCACACTATCGGCTTCCCGGGCAACCGGGAAGCTTTATTAATAGCTTACAGGAGGCTACTTATGAATGCAAAAACCCCTAATGTTTGCAGAGATGCGGCATTAGAGTTTCTCGAACTCGGCTTTTCCGTAATTCCAATCAAGCCAGGTGATATAGAGAAAAAACCTTTGATATTTTGGAAGAAATATCAAAACCAGCTCCCGACAGAAGAAGAAATATATGAATGGTGGGAGAAATGGCCCAATGCGAATGTCGGCATAATTACTGGCGGCATATCGAAAATATTCGTAGTTGACTGCGACGGCCCCAAAGCAATTCAATGGGCATTGGAAAATTTGCCTGCGACATCTGTATGCGTAAGCACCGGTCGCGAAGGTGGACTTCATCTTTATTATCGCCTACCATCTGGCTGTGTCATCAACAACAGCGTTTCAAAACTGGCTCATAAAGTCGATGTGCGAGGCGAAGGCGGTTACGTAGTCGCGCCGCCATCAATTCATGAAAATGGCAAGCAGTATGAACTTAACTTCGCAGAAGGCTTGCGCGGCTGGGAAGAACTAACAGAATTCGACCTTGAATCGATCAAGACAAAAAAAGGCCCCGGCATTGATCTGTCTGGCGTAAAGCCCATGGTGAACATTGAAGAGCCTGCCAAGGAGGGGTGCAGAAATAGTCGCCTTGCGGAAATAGCTGGTCATTATTTCGCCTCAGGACTCGCCCTGAATGAGACGCTCAATATGTGCCTCGACTGGAACAGTCGAAACGAAAAACCACTGAGCAACCGTGAAGTTGAAAACACCGTCAATTCGATTTACAAGACTCATATACGCAATCACCAGCAGATCGCTTCTGAGGCAGCCATAGAAGGGACAAACAATTTCACGAGCATTACTGAAATCGATCAGGAAAATGCAGAACCATACCTGGACGGTGGCGACATTGCTACTTACCCTGACGAAGTTTTGCACCCTGGCGGCCTCATGGAAGAGATCATGGATTTCATCGAAAAAACTTCTGCTGCAAGCGTCCCATTGTTCAACCTTGCTGCATCGATTACGATCTTAGGTGCTATCGCAGCGATGAAGGTTCAGACTGAAACTGGCCTGAAAACAAATTTTTACACAATTTCCATCGGACACTCTGGTACGGGAAAAGATGCTGGGAATAAATCTGCTCAGCGATTGCTGAAAAACACTGCAGCTCAAGGTTGCCTTGCCCCCAGCGAACTTGCTTCTGCTAGCGGGTTCCTGAAGCATTTAGCCCAGCCTAGTTACCATAACGCGTTATTTGCACTCGACGAAATTGGCATGCTGATTAAGGGTCTGCAGCAACCAACATCGCCTAATGCTGAATTACCACGCTTAGTGACGAAATTGTTTAGTTCTGCTGGGCAACCCGAAACAAAAGCATATGCTGACCCCAAAAATTCATACGTCATACCATGGCAACATGTTTGTATCTACGGATCTACTACACCATCGGCTTTCTGGTCGGCGCTGGTAGAGTCAGACACTCTAAGTGGTTTTCTTGCTCGGTTATTGATTTTCGAATCTCACGAAGATGGCCCATATCCCAAGCCATCTATATCAGACATGCATCCCCACAATCTCGTGAAGAAGCTTATGGGGATATATAACATAAAAACCAATAATAGTTCAGGAGGAGCAAAAGTTCCGCAGCCGCATGTAATATGCAAAACCCCTGAAGCAGCAGCTTTCTTTGAGACATTTGCTCGAAAATATTATGATTTGAGGAATAAATTCAAGGCACACCCCGCAATATCCTCTATTTATGCCAGAGTGGCCGAGCATGCACATAAACTTGCTCTCATTCATGCCGTATCTTTACATGGCAAAAATATCATCAAAAATAAAGTAGGCCTGGAAAGCGTGGAGTGGGCGACAAAACTAGCTGCGGCCTGCGCCCAAAAGACGATTGAAGGCATCCAGGACAACATAAGCCAGAATGACTGGCATGCAGTGCAACAGCGATTAATTCGATTGATAAAAACGAGAGCAACTAATGAGCGACCCGGCGTTACAATTCGAGAGATCTTTCAGCAGATTAAACAGAGTAAGAAACAGATTCTCGATATTCTTGAAAGTATGCAACACGCCGGGATCATTTTCCAGCAGAAATATCAGGGAAGACGAGGCCCTCCAACAGTAATATTTTGCCTCAGGAAGAACTATGGTGATGGTCAGGAACCGGAACCGGAATCAGAGCCAAACCAAGAACAGAAAAAACTGTAGAAAAATCGCCAGGGGGCATATTACAATAAAAAGGGTGGGTATATACAAATAAATATTTCAGTTATTACTCTGTAATCCTTTACTGCTGCAGAAATAAACCCGTAGATCGAGTATCTACGGGTTTTCTATAGGTTTCATAAAATGGCGTCAATATAATCCAAATCGGTGTCATAAATTTATAATCAAACAGCCCACTCGGCGCAGAGCATTTCTGCCTGTGTTAAAACGGTTCTGGTCGCTTCTTCCTGAAGATCCGGCGGGTAACCGTGCTTTTTCAGGATGCGTTTCACCATGACTTTGATCCTGGCACGGGCACTTTCACGAACGGTCCAGTCGATCGATACGTTTTTACGCACCTGGGTAACCAGCTCGGCGGCTATGACTTTCAGCTCATCATTCCCCATGGCCTTGACTGCACTTTCGTTGGCAGCCAGAGCGTCATAAAAGGCGATTTCATCATCGTTAAGGCCAAGATCTTCGCCGCGCTTTGTTGCCGCGCTCATATCTCTCGCCAGGTTTATCAGTTCTTCGATTATTTCCTGGGTTGCGATAGCCCGGTTATGATAGGCATTGAGCGTCTTCTGCAGCATCTCACTGAACTGCCGGCTCAATACCAGATTCCGCGTTGACCTGGCCTTGATTTCATCTTTCAATAACTTCGCCAGCAGTTCCGCTGCGACGTTTTTATGTTTGAGTCCGCGCACTTCGTTCAAGAACTGATCCGACAGAATTGAAATATCGGGCTTTTTAAGGCCAGCGGCGGCAAAGACATCGATGACGCCTTCGTCAGTCATGATCGCCTGCGACACCAGCTGCCGCACAGCATGATCAAGTTCTTCCGGGGTCTTCTGTGAAGCAGTGTTTTTGGCAAACTGTGCTTTTATAGCCTGGAAAAATGCCACATCATCGCGAATTTTCAGAGCATCATCTGAGGCAGCACAGAGAGCGAAGGCCCTCGAAAGCTCGGTTATTGTCTTAACAAAGCGCTGCTTGCCGTTTTCCTGCTGCAGAATGTGTTCCTGACCAGCCGGCAGTAATGCAAGTTTCTGGGCCGGGGTTCCGCTGACCCAGGCACCCCAGTCGAAACCATGCAGCATATCGCAGGCAATATTATATTTTTCCAGCATGACGGCGATTGCTTTTTTGGTGTCAATACTGGGAGAGCCCTTACCGCCGCTCTGAGTATAGGTCGCCAGCGCATGTTTGAGCTGATCGGCAAGGCCCAGATAATCAACGATAAGTCCACCCGGTTTATCGCGAAACACGCGGTTCACTCTGGCGATTGCCTGCATAAGGCCATGGCCGCGCATGGGTTTATCGGCATACATGGTGTGCAGGCATGGCGCATCAAAGCCGGTCAGCCACATATCACGCACAATGACAATTCTGAACGGGTCTTTGCTGTCTTTGAAACGATTAGCCAGAGCCCGGCGGCGCAATTTATTACGTATATGCTTCTGCCATTCCGGGCCATCGTCGGCACTTCCGGTCATGACGATTTTAACGACGCAGGATTTCTTTCTTTCGGTCTCGACATCATCTTCCGCATCACCGGCCCAGTCCGGTCGCAATTTTATTATGGCAGCAAAAAGATCGACGCAGATACGGCGGCTCATGCAGACAATCATGGCCTTCCCGTCCATGGCTTCGAGCCGGCGCTCAAAATGATCGACGATATCGCGGGCAATCAGAGCAATGCGCTTCGGGTCGCCAACCAGAGCTTCAAGTGCTGCCCACTTCGATTTAAGCTGCTGCTTTTTCTCGTCTTCTTCGCCTTCGGTGATCTCTTCGAACTCTTCGTCGATATGCGGCAGCTCGGCAGCGTTCAGTGAAAGCTTTGCAATCCGGCTTTCATAATAGATCGGCACGGTCGCGCCATCGGCGACTGCGCGTTGAATATCATAGATACTTATGTAATCGCCAAATATCGCCCGGGTATTGGCATCGGTCTGCTCGATCGGCGTGCCGGTGAATCCGATAAAAGAAGCGTTGGGAAGGGCGTCGCGCATGTTGCGAGCCAGACCGTCTATCAGGTCATACTGACTTCTGTGCGCTTCATCAGCAATAACAACGATATTCTGCCGGTCTGAGAGCAAATTTACTCTGCTGCCGCGTTCTTCCGGCATGAATTTCTGGATCGTTGTAAAAACTACCCCGCCGCTGGCGACTTTTAATAAAGTTCTCAAATGCTCGACCGATTCGGCCTGAACCGGCATCTGATGCAATATTTCATGGCAGCGCTGAAACTGCCCGAACAGCTGGTCATCGAGGTCGTTTCGATCAGTCAGCACTACGATAGTAGGGTTCTGCATCGCCGGGTGTCTTACGATTCTGGCGGCATAGAACAGCATGGAAAAGCTTTTTCCTGAGCCCTGGGTATGCCAGACAACCCCGGCACGCCGGTCGCCCTTTTTGCCACTCTGCATCGGCCCGGCCCAGTAAGTGCCGGAATCTTCCCTGAAGGTGTTATCAATCATGTTGCTGGCCCTGATCGTTTCCTGCACCGCCATGTTAACGGCATGAAACTGATGATACCCGGCAATGATCTTATTCAGCCGGTCACTGTCAGTATCTTCTTCGAAAACGATAAAATGCTGCAGCAGGTCCAGGAAACGCTGTTTTTCAAAGACTTCTCTGATCATCGTTTCAAGTTCGAGCGAAATTTGCTGCGCTTCGACATCTTCTCCGACCGATCGCCAGACTTTAAACCATTCCTGCGACGCAGACAGTGAACCGATACGTGCCTGCAGGCCATCAGAAACCACAAGCACTTCGTTATAATTCATCAATGCGCTGATCTGCGCCTTATAAGTCTGCAGCTGTTGATATGCAGACCAGATCGTAGCATTCTCGTCAGCGGCGTTCTTGAGTTCGATAACACCCAAAGGCAGGCCGTTCAGGAAAATAACTATGTCAGGTCGCCGGTTATGTTGCCCTTCAATCACTGTGAACTGGTTCATTGCCAGCCAGTCATTGGCATCTGGTTTATCGAAAGAGACAAGCCTGACGCGATCACCGGCAATACTGCCATCAGGTCGTTTATACTCGACTTCGACACCATTGCGTAGCATGCCGTGAAAGCGTCTGTTATTCTGCAGTAACGACGGGCTGACCTGGTGGCAGACTTTGCTGAAGGCATCTTCTCTCGCCGCCGCCGGAATCTGCTGATTCAGCCGTTCTATTGCATTCCGCAGCCGATCATAAAGAATGACGTCTTTGTAAGAGTCCCTTTCGGCCCCCGGTTCGCCGGGAGCGCATTCCGGACCGTATGCTGTCGGATAACCAAGCTCTGAGAGCCAGGTCATCGCTGCCTGTTCAACTGTTGATTCGTTAAATGTCATGTTATGCTTCCAAAGTGCAGTAATAACAGGTTTTTTCCGGCAAATGTTCGGAGCTCGACGACAAATGTACAGAGCTCGAAGCTAAATGTGCGGAGTCCGAGAACAAATGTTCAGAGTCCGAGAACAAATGTTCAGAGCTCTGTTCGTAATATTTTGATGTTGTCGTCATAACATTCATTCCTGGGCCTGGGCTTCCTGAATTTCTTTGAGCGTTTTACCGTTCTTGGTTTTCCATGCAGTGCGCCCATTGGCAGAACGGCCCAGAACTACTCCGGCAGCGGTTGATGGTGAGTTGAACAGATAATCCTGAGTGAAGACGTAATCATCGCCAGCAGCTTTCAACACACCATTTTCAACTAAAACTGCCCGCAAAAGCTTTATGTAATGACCGCAAGACGGTGATTCAGCTTTCGAAGATCGGCTTTCTGACTTCACCACGAAACCATCTGAAGTTTCCTGACCTTCGGCCTTTATGCCCTTTCCAGACAGATAAAGAGTTTTACCGCTTTGGGGCGAGCTTGCGGCTGCGGAAAACACACTCAGACCCAGCAATGGGCAGCACAGCAGAATCTCAGACAGGAAACCCTCGGCATCAGCAGCGTCAGCTTCTGACAGTGAAGGCAAAGTCGGAACATTGCCGTTATCGAGCAGGCATCGTTTTGCTTTGGTTGCCAGTTCAACCAGGCGTGACTCCAGAAACTGAACATGGGCCTTATTGAGATTTTCGTCTTTACTGGTAAAGGCGATGCAGCTGGTCCAGAAGTCTTTTTTGGCCGCGTGCTGTTCAAGTCTGGGCTTTATCGGGTCGCCTTCTCCGACGTAAATGCGCTGTAAACCGGACTCTTCGGCCGGGCCTACAAGAATATAAACCCCGGTGCGCGAAACTTCACGGCGCTGCCGGGCTTCAGCCATCAGAGCCCTGGGAATAACAATCCCAGCGCCGCTCCAGTTCGATTTTTCGATAGTGCGCAATCCGTCAGGATCACCACCGGGCAGGAATATCTTGATTGAATACGGTCTTTTCATGCTGCATCCTCCTCAGTCATTTCAGCAGCATGCTTAACGCTGATCTCGCCACTGAGCAGTTTCGGCAACAGAGTGTCACGCAAATCGGCTAAGGTTCGAATCTGTCGCTCAAGGTTGCTTATCTGCCCGTCGATTACTCTGGCCTGCTTTTCATAGCTTTTGACAACATTTATTGACGGGTTCACAAAAGTTAGTTTTTCAAAGTTTTGCTTATTGATAGAGCCGAATACTGTTCCTTCTGCCTCATATCTTGCAAATTCTGAAGATAAATTTGACATAGCATAATATGTGAATGAGACCGCTCCCTCTTTGTGACTGACGGCCGCAATACCTCTACCGATACAACATACCTCATGCGCCATATTAATATCGCCAACAGGCGCACGAACACTAACAAGTGTATCTCCTGGCTTTGCATAGCGAGTTGGATCGGTGCAGTAAATTCTGCGCGTTGGAAAGCGGAATCCAAAATCGGTTCGACCCTGGTAGAAAGGTAAGCCATCTTCGCTTTCGTTATACGTCGTACCGGGTGGTGACTGCCCCATGGTTAGATTAAAAGCTGAGGCCAATACATCCAACTTCCACCCTTTCGGGATAGGACCTAGCTCTGATTCCTGGAATTCGGAAGGAAACAGGTCGGCGGTAGCGGCGTCCATGCAGGCAGGCTGGCGACCGTCGAGTTTGGCCCTGACCGGGTCGAAATCGACAAACCAGCTCTTGAACAACGTCTGCGCCATCGCTTCGAGCGTCACATTCATCTTCCGGTTCAGCTCGATCTTGTCATCCAGAGTCCCAAGAATGTGAGCAATGGCTTTCTGCTCTGCGAGTGGCGGTATGAGAACTGGCAAACCTCTAATGGTCGGAAGATTCAATCGTTCTGCGACAGAGCCATCACGGAAACCATGTATATGTGAAGCCATTATTGGCGAATTTAGCCAGTAACGAAGATATCTAAAATCAACTCTATGTTTATCAGGTCGAATCAAGACCATACGCTGCCCTAGACATACTCTGGTGTTTTCAGGAACTTCTGCAGCAATTCCGAAATATGTCCCTTCGCGACTATAAAGCAAATCACCTCGCTCTGGGGTTGCTCTTGCGATACGTTCAGTATAGGTTTTTTCAGAAATATGCGCTGCCTGATCGGCTCGAAACACCCCAGTAACAATATCCTGTGTTCGAACAACATATGGCCCGCTTTCTGTCAATTCGGGCGTAGAGTGAGGACAATCAAATACTCCATCGCAAACGCCGTCCAATCGGGACCATGACCAATTGCATGGAAAATTCGTGAGTGCAGTGGGAATATGAAGAGGCCCGTCGAGCTGGGTGTTCTTTTCAACGAAGCGGTCGGGCTGACTTTTTTCGTATGATCCGCCGTTATCTGCATTTCTACTCATTGTGATCTTCCTTTGTCGGCCAATCGAGAATATGGCGGCGTTCGATCTCGGCTTTGAGTTCTTCTTCGCTTGGCAGGATCAGACGGTATTTTGAGGCAAAAAGCTGGCGGCTTTCGCTTAGAACAGAGTAACGAACCAGTGTTTCATCTTTGTCGGCGCAGAGAATGATACCGAGAGTGGGGTTGTCGTCTTCACCGCGTTTGAGGTCATCGAACATGCGAACATACATGTCCATCTGGCCAATGTCTGAGTGAGAAAGCTTTTTTGTCTTCAGGTCGATGAGGACAAAGCATTTGAGCAGATAGTTGTAGAATACGAGATCGACGTAGAAATGGCTGGTCTCGGTGCTGACACGATACTGGCGACCTACAAAGGAAAAACCTTTGCCCAGTTCCATGAGAAAATCACGGAGGCGACCGACGAGAGCGGTTTCCAGTTTTCGTTCACTGGGGTCTGAGTGCTCAGGAAGGTCGAGAAATTCGAGAATGTATGGATCTTTGAGAAGGTGAAGAGGGCTGGTCTCTGTGTTGGCAAGTTCAGCAGTTTCAGGCGTCTTGAGCAACCGGTTGAAAGTCTGAGTCTCGATGGCTCTTTGCAGATTTCTGACGCTCAACTGTTGCCGGGCGGTTTCATTGATGTAATAGTCACGCGCCTGGGGATTTTCGACCCGCATAATCAGTCGCCAGTGCGACCAGCTCAATTCGCTACACAGTGTGTAGCTTTTTCCGGCGTCTGGGAACACGAGATAAAATTGCCTGAAATTCTTTAAATTAGCAACTGAGAGCCCTTTGCCAAATTCATCACCGAGAGCGCGGGCGAGATGCCGGATAAGTTGAGTGCCGTATTCGGCCCGTGCAGCTCCGCCCTGCTCCTCTTCGACGATGCGGCGACCTATTTGCCAGTAGGCATCGACCATGGCAGCGTTGGCAGCAGCATAAGCCTTTCCGCGTGCCAGACGCAGGATAACCCGAACATCATCAAGTAGCCTGGCTGGTAAAGAAAGAACTTTAGATGCCATAGCCAAGACCTTTCAGATTCTTTTTGATTGTCTGCTCAAGTGTGGCCGATTCAGCAAACTGCTTATTCAGTTCGGCGACGAGGCGGGTCATCTTATCTTCAAAAGCCTCGTCATCGGCTTCGACTTCTTCGGCACCGACGTAGCGGCCCGGTGTCAGCACGTAGCCATGCCCGGCGATGTCTTCGGTCTTGGCTGATTTGCAGAAACCGGCGATATCTTCATATTTTCCGGCAGTTTTTTCACCACGCCAGGCCCGATATGTCGATACGATCTTCTTAATATCTTCTTCGGTAAGTTCACGGTGAACACGGTCAACGAGAGTGCCGAGTTTGCGGGCATCGATGAATAAAGTTTCACGGGCATGACCGCGATGTTTTCCGTCGTTTTTGCTTTTGGTCAGAAACCACAGACACACCGGAATCTGGGTGCTGTAAAACAACTGGCCCGGCAGCGCGACCATGCAATCGACGAGATCGGCTTCGACAATTGCTTTCCTGATATCGCCTTCACCAGACTGGTTCGATGACATGCTGCCGTTGGCCAGAACGAACCCGGCCATGCCGTCGTGGGCCAGATGATGAATGAAATGTTGCACCCAGGCATAGTTGGCGTTACCTTTCGGTGGCGTGCCATATTTCCAGCGCACATCGTCATCGACGCGGTGCCAGTCTGAATCATTGAAAGGCGGATTTGCCAGCACGAACTGCGCCTTGAGATCTTTATGCAGATCGCGCCTGAAAGTATCGGCGTGTTCCGGGCCAAAATCGGCTTCGATACCACGAATTGCCAGGTTCATGATCGCCAGGCGCCGGGTGGTAGAGTTGCTTTCCTGACCATAGATGCTGATATCGCCAATGCGGCCACCGTGTTCGACGACGAACTTTTCCGACTGCACAAACATGCCTCCCGAACCGCAGCATGGGTCATATACCCGGCCCTTGTAAGGCCCGAGCATTTCTACGAGAAGCCTGACAATACATGACGGAGTATAGAACTGACCGCCGTTCTTGCCTTCGGCACTGGCAAACTGGGTAAGGAAATATTCATATACGCGGCCGAGCACGTCTTTTGCACGATTCGCAGCATCACCGAGGCCGATAGTGCCAATAAGATCGATCAGCTCGCCGAGCCGGTGTTTGTCGAGGGCAGGACGGGCATAATCTTTTGGCAGCACGCCTTTCAATCTCGGGTTGTCACGCTCGATGGCTACCATGGCATCATCGACAGTTTTTCCGATAGTAGGCTGTTTGGCGTTGGCCTGCAGGTGTGACCAGCGGGCTTCTTTCGGCACCCAGAAAACATTTTCGGCGCGATATTCGTCGGCATCTTCCGGATCGGCACCAGCATAATCGCCTTCGCCGGCAAGCAGCTTCGCACGCATTTCCTCGAATGAGTCTGAGATATACTTCAAAAATATCAGACCGAGCACGACGTGCTTGTATTCAGCCGCATCCATGTTGTTGCGCAGTTTGTCTGCAGCCAGCCAGAGCTTGGCCTCAAAACCGATATTTGCCGTAGACTCCCCGTTTGCTGCTTTTGCCTGTCTTTTTGCCATGACCATTCCTGTTCTGTGAGCACGAAGACACCCTCAGCATGGCATCTCCCGTGCCAACCCCGTGTACGATTTTTTATATCTGCATTGTATCAGCACATATTCAAGGCTGCAAGTTTTGTATCCCCGGACCCAGCGTTGAATCTGTGGCACATATCTTTCGGGGCCTTTGTTCGCCGTGCTTTGTTCTGGTATTATATAATCCACAGACCGAATACTCAGAGAGACTGAACTGCAGCAATGAAGCTTATAAACATTGAAAAAGACAACTGGTATGGCTGGCAGATGTTGCCAGGTTATACCGGTGAAAATTGCATTCCGTATTTTTCACCCATATTCGTTACAGATTTCAAAGCCCACAAAAGCGGGAAAGGGCTTTTCAGGATTGAATTTTTAAACGCGGCTTATGCAGAAGGTGTAAGCGATTTTTCTGTCGAAATGAGAGTGCTGAAGCGGGCAAAAGATTATCTGGTCGGTGAGATCGCTGAAGATCATGGCGGCAGCTTTGCCAGATGCGCCATCATCAGTAGCATCGAAGCCGAATGGTTACGACGATTCTGCCCGGAACTGGCCGCCCGACACCCACAGTTGACCAACCTTGATCTGAATTCAGAAAGCCTGACACAACTTCTGAATGAAACCTTCCAGCCGCAGTCTATGATAAAAAAATAGCGGAGTGGTAAGGAACAGTTATAATCGAAATACACTTTGTTCCATTTATCGCATGGTCAGAATTGAATGAATAACCCGGAGAAAGGGAGAGCAATGATAAAAGCATTGGTCTTTTTTGCAATAATTTTTTCGTGTCTTACATTGCAAGGCTGTGCCGTTTTTGTTGATCCAGAGGTTTTGCCCCCGGCCAACATAACAAAATTGGCCGAACAGCAGTTTTTTTATTCGATTTTTGTCGGTGGTGCGGCCTTAATACTCATTTTTTTCGGTTTAAAGATGCTGATGGTCGGAAATTGGCTGGGAGTCATTCCAATGGCTCTGGGTGGAATTATAATTTATTTCACAAGATATGAAGTTATTTCGACCCGCAGCGTCCCAGGAATAACGCAAGAAATCGAGAGTATTCCCGAGAAAATTGCTGCTGACTTTCCTGATTTAGACCCGGTTGCGATAAAGTATCTCGAAGAAGCTATTATTTCATTGAAGCACGGAATCGTAAGAGGGGCTGCTTTCTCCTTAGGAGCCTCATCTGAAAGAATTATCGACCAACTGATATCAACTTTTGCTTCTGCTATTGATGAAGAAACGAATAGAACCCGCTTTGAAAGTAGGCTTAATGGCAAAAGTATATCGAAAAAATATGAAGAATTTTTAAAATCTTTTAGCACAATGAACAATAAGCCAGATGAAAAATGGGCAAATGAGCTCAAAGAAATAATGAATCAGATGTTTCAATTCTTAAGAATTTTACGAAACGAATCTGCCCACCCTTTCAGTGAGTCTAAAGTGGAGCGAGAAATGGTTATTTCTCAATTCGGGCAATTTTATAAATATGCCGGGAGCCTGCACCAGTTAATGCAATTTTTCACCCGAAATAGGGTCAAACTATGATCGTGTCATGGATTATAAAACGCTAAAAAAAGCGGATCTGCACGGACCCGCTGATCTTCGGCCTCAGTTATTCTTCAACAACTGAGGCATTTTCGCGCTGATACTGTTCGCAGAATGGCGCGGCAGGGCAGTAGTTTTCGCAACGTATGCTTTTGCCTGGTCGGAATACAAGGTGGTGCTTGTCTCCGGCGGCTTTGCATGCTGCCTCTGCTTCGTCTTCTGATTCAAACAGTTTAACTGCGGTCTTACGACCTTCTTTCATGAGGGCGAAGACATTGGCAGTCTGCCAGCGTTCTTCTGCTGAGCATTCTGGTAATTTATCCCGGGCGGCCTGGTGGAGTCGAATGCGTTCGTCGATATACTCTTCGCATTTTTCCTCGCTCCAGAGCGGGATTTCGATAGTTACCACGGGCTGAGTCGGGTAGTCTGTGCTGCGCTGAGCCTGGCTTTTACTCCAGTCGCGCAATATTACAACGATCTGCAGTTGGTTAACGGCATAACCGTTTTCTCTGAGCAGCGTCGCCAGGATATTCATCTGGGCAATCCACTCTGAGCGTGAGCCATTCTTAACGGAATAGCACGAGGTTACCTTGTAGTCGGTGAGTATGCCGGACACAGGGTCGAACCTGTCGAACTGGCCGGAGATATTCCAGCTCTGGCGTTCAATTACGAGCCGGGTTTCTGTATCTGCAATGTGTTCTGCACGTTCGAGAACGACGTGCATAGCCTGGCCGAATAATGCCCAGGTGCGGTCTGCGGCATCTTCTTCGAGACCCTTGTAGTTGGCTCTTTCGAGTGCTACTTTTCTGGGCGGTGAGATCAAGCGGGTTACGCTGATGTCGCATGGACCGGAAGTATAGGGATCATTTCTGATCGCGTTA
>CAYYUI010000067.1:0-26498 GCA_964474705.1 uncultured bacterium | reverse complement strand
ACTGATGGCCGCGCCGGTGAAGTAAGTTGGTTTTATTTTTGCAGGATTCAATAAAGCATAGTTACAGCTGTCGAGTCGCCAGAAAAAAGACTGGCCAGGTTTATGCAACTACATGTTGTTTTGCAAAGTCGAAATGATAATTCATATTGCTAAAACGCTGACCAGATGCTTGTTTTTTGCTGAATACAGAAATATTTCATAAAATTTATTGACGCGATGCGGCAAAAATGCTAATATTATCTTGCGATGCAGCGAAGTTCGAAATTAATAATCAGGAGTTTTAAAATGAATAACAATATCAATAAGTGGATGGAATTCTCAAACGAGTATGCTCAGATGATGAACGAAAATTTCAAGGTCATGAACAAATTCTGGACCACGACTCTCGAACAGCACAATGGTTACAGCAGAAAGAACATCGAAATGTTCTTCGATCACATGAACCGCAACGTGGAAATCATGCATGATATCTACACCAACACCACCAAAGCCAACGAAGAACTGAAGCCTCTTTTTAAAGAAGCCGTCGAAAAGTTCAACACCCGCTTTCAGAAGATCTATGAAGAAACCATGAAGAACATCACCCCGAAGACTGCCGAAAATACCAAGTAAGCGTCATTAATTCAGAGAATCAGGGGCCGTGCCATTGGCACGGCCCTTTTTTGCATTCTGACAATTTTTGCTGCCCCGCAATCCAGCAACTGAAATTTTTTCGCTTCCCGACGACAAACGCAAGTTTTCTCACTAATTTTTCTGGTTGCAGCCGTTGCATAAATACCGTTTTCTGAACGCTGCTATTCCCTGCAAATGATGTCGCCAATGGTGGTAACGACTGACTTGCCAAAAGCACCTGCATGTCGGAGAGGTTTGCGTTTGCCTGATACGTTGTACCGGTAGACACCGGGAATGAGATTGAATATGTTATAATCAGGGTAGGTAGCGGGGTGAAGCTGTGAAAATAATCGCTGCAGAATTCGATATTTTCAGCCGGATGAGCAAAATCTCTTCTGGCGCTCCAGCGCGCTCTGATTCCGACAGGGGCAAGCTGCCTGAAAAGCCTGATGCGACCAGAAAAGCCGATCAGGGGCAGGCGGCGGCTGCGGAAGATTCCGAAAAGGCCGACAAGCCGGCTTCCCCTGCAAATGCTACCGCTCTTGACCCAAAAGAACAGGCGGTCTTGAACGATCTTAAGCAGACTGACCGTGAGGTTCGTGCTCACGAAGCAGCTCATGTTGCTGCCGGCGGCCAGTATGTGAGCGGTGGGGCTCAGTTTGAATACCAGACCGGGCCCGATGGTAAGAAATACGCGGTTGGCGGTGAGGTCGGTATCGATAGCTCGGAAGTGCCCGATGACCCCGAAGCGACTATCGCAAAAATGCAGGTGGTGCGGCGGGCGGCTCTGGCACCAAGTCAGCCTTCATCGCAGGACCGCGCGGTAGCTGCCGCTGCCGCGCGCCGGGAAGCCGAAGCCCGGATGGAACTGAACAAAGAGTCGGGGCCCGGGCAGAAGCCTGCCGAACAGAAAAAGGTTGGCGGCAATCTCGACCTCAAGGCCTGAAGGCAGTTTAACAGCCTCAACTTTTTCAAAATCTAACAATGACGATACCAGCAGCAATTGCTGCAGCTGTTATCAGTCGATATCGACCGGTGCGGTATGCAGGTCTTCCTTTTCGAGGGGCAGCAGAGGCAGCAGCATGATGCCGGGTGCGGCACAGACGAGGGTGGCTGTGAAAAAGCCGGCATAACCGGTGTTGCTTTGAATGAATCCGCTGGCGATGCCGGCTGCCATTGCGCCAAGAGCCATCAAGCCTGTAGAAATAGCATAATGCGCTGTCGGATATTTCGAACCCTGAGTGATGAACATCAGGTAGACCATATAGGCGGTAAAACCAAAGCCGTAGCCGAACTGGTCACAGCCGACGATCAGCGTTACCCAGCTTTTGTCGGGCTGTACGGTCGCGGCCCAGATATAAAGCAGATTTGGCACGTTCATCGCCAGCACCATCGGCCACAAAGAGCGTTTGATGCCATATTTCGCGACTACCATACCGCCGACGATCCCGCCGACGGTCAGAGCGACCACGCCGACAACACCGGTGATGAAACCTACTTCCGATGTGGTCATGCCGAGGCCGCCCTTTTCGATCGTATCGATTATGAACGGGTTCGACATCTTGCTGACCATCGATTCGCCAAAGCGGTAGAGCAGAATAAAGCCAAGAATGATGTGCAGTTTCGGCTGCGAAAAATATTCGCTGAAGGCCTCTTTGAACGGAAACGAGCCGCTGCCGCTGCTGTCGTGCTGCGGTCGGGGCATAGCCAGATAGCCTATTACCACAAAGAACAGATAAATTCCTGCTGCAATCATGATAACGGTTCGCCACGCCTCGGCTATCACGGTTCCCGGAGTTGATTCAAATACCCCGGCAAGATATATCAGGCCGCCATTGCAGAACACGTTGGCAAGACGGTAAGCGGTGCTGCGTATGCCGACAAAATAGGCCTGATCTTCCGGCGACAGGGCAAGTAGATAGAATCCGTCTGCTGCGATGTCATGGGTCGCTGACAGAAATGCCAGTATGGTCAGAATGGCCAGAGTCGGCATGAGAAAGTTGCTGGTGGTGACAGTCATGGCAACCAGCAGCATGGTCAGCGCCGCACATATCTGGGTGCCGACAACCCACTTACGTTTGGTCGAGGTAGATTCAATCAATGGGCCCCAGAGCATTTTTATGGTCCAGGGCCAGGTGATAAGGCTTGTCCAGAGGCCGATTTCGGCGTTCGAAATGCCCATGCGCTTGAACATGGTCACTGAAACCGTGCTGACGATAAAATATGGAATCCCTTCAAGAAAAAACAGGGCTGGTACAAACAGCCATGGATTGCCGTTGGTCGATTTCTGAGGTGCCGTGTTCATATATTCTCATTCCTGGTTATCGATAACCGCATAAATATTACCCTGGCTTGTCAGCCATAAACCGGCCAGAAGAGCAGATGGGTGCTCATCCGACTCAAAGACTCATGCAGGACTAAAAAAATCGTTCTGAGGCATTAGATGATAAACCATATTTCACTTCAGGCGTGCAAAAAATAGCACGGCATCCCAGGGTCTGATGACCTGATTACCGTTTCTGGCAATAATGGCGTTCATTTCAGCGAACAGACGGTCACGTTTTTCAGTCGCCAGAAGAATGTGGTCAGAGTAGGTCATGTGAAGGCGAAAGAATTCCTCGGCATTGAATGTTTTTGACCATGGAAAATGATGAATCGAGAGGTCGCGAAAAAGGCCGGTCTGACTGATCTGCGCGCGCCGTTCCTCGATGGTGGTATTGAAATCTTTTTTGAAGCGTTTCTCGGCAATTTCGGGAGCGCAACGCTGGTAAACCGATTCTAATTCTTGCCAGATCGGGTCGTCGGTGTCAGGAAACATGTTCCAGAAAAGCGCCAGGCATCCGTCCGGCTTGAGAAGTCGGGCAACTTTTGGGAAACCGGTTTCAGGGTTGACCCAGTGAAAGGCACTGCCGCTGTAGATAAGGTTGAAAGTGCGCCCATCTGCATTCCAGTCTTCGAAATTGCCGCCTTCAAGCTTCAACCCGGCAGGTCGGCCAAGTGACTGCATTGCTACGGCGCGCAACTGTTCGCCTGGTTCATTGCCGACAATGTTATAGCCGCGATTTATGAACAGGCGGGTTGCCTGTCCGGGCCCGACGCCAATTTCGAGCAGATCGGCGCCCGGTTGCAGATTTGCCAGGCGTTCGATGCAGTCGCGCAGAGCTTCAGGATATCCGGGCCTGAAACGTTCATAATCTTCGGCGACTTTGTTGAAAGCCTCGGCGCGATCCCTTTTCAGGTGCATGTTCAGTTCCATAAATTTCTCCACAGCTCAGAATTTTGCCGTTGTTACAGATGTGCAGTAGTTATTCGCCAGTGTTGGGCGTATACTGCATTCTATCATATTGAATTTATTGTCGGCGCCATCTGCCGGCGCTTGAAAATTCTGCCGTATGGAGCGATCTGATGCTGCGAATTCTGTTTCTTTGTCTGTTGTTCAATGCAACCTGCCTTTTCGGAAAGGATACCCCCCCGGTCGTTAATCTTTCGGGGCCTGGCGATCGTGTCGAGGTCGAACGTCTGATTGCCGGAGCCGCTGCTCTACCTGTTCAGCGCCGGATAGAGTTTATCTCGAAATATCTGCTTGGCCGTCGCTATCACCCTGAAACTAAAGAAAGAATGAAAAAGCAGAGCGCCAAACCAGTCGAAAAGAAAGAAGCGACAAACGTTGAACCGATTCCCGTTGAGTTTTTAAGGACCAGCATGACCTATCTCGACTGCATGACATATGTGGAACATGTTCTGGCTCTGGCGGCCAGTGAAAAGCCTGATTATTACAACGGTTTTCTCTGCAGATTGATCGATGTCATGTTCAATTCAGGCAATCAGCCTCTGATGAATCATCACCGCAATCACTTCACGTCATTCTGGGGCGATATCAACGAAAGCAAGGGTTATCTCAGCAATATTGCCCGAAATCATCCCCGGGCGGTCAGTCGTGAGCTCGTTCTGAACCGGGTGGGTGCCAACCGCACTTTCTATGTTGAAGATCGGTTCATGATCTCGGTTAAACCGCAGACTATGTGGTATTTCCCGGTCGAAGCGGCATTGCAGCATCTGACGCCGCTGGCATCAGGCGACGTGGTTGCCATGGTTACCGATAAAGAGGGCCTCGATGTAACTCACATGGGTTTCTATATCGAATATGGCGGCCGGCGGTGGCTGCGGCATGCTTCGCTGAAGCTGAACCGCATCGTCGACCAGGATTTCGACCAGTATCTGCGCGATGGAAAGCATATCAAAGGTGTGATGGCATTCAGGCCGGTTTTAAAAGCAGCCGCTCCGGCCATATGGCGCTTCGAAACCCGGAGAAATCATTGAAGGTTATCTGCCGGTTAACAGTCTGCCGGGCAAAGGCGAACCGACAGGTGATTGTAATGCTTTGACCTGAGGCTCTGCATCTTTCGGCCTCGCTGAAATCGGTATTAAAAAAGAGGGCTGTGTACTCTCGATCGGGTCTTCCGATTCTGATGAACTCGCGTATGTCTCATGTGGCGTCGGCAAATGTTTGCGGGATATCGCCATTATTCTTATAATTAAAAAATTGATTGTGAGTTTGAGTGCCAAAATTTTCTGAGGTTATGGTTAATTTCTCCTAAGATAGATTCAGGAGCAGTATGATGAATAAGCAGTTTCGCCGGTTTGGCCTGGCATCATTCGTTTTCTTGTCTTTGTCCTCTGCACCTGGCATGAGTGCTGACAACCTGCAGGCTGCGTATCAGAATATGCAGCAGGCACTCAGCGGCTACCGTGACGCGGTGATGAACCAGGCAGATCAAACAGTGGTTGCTGCCAGGCGTGATGCTTACAGTGCCGCTAAAAGCGCTTACGACAAACTGAAGAATACGGCCGGGGACGCTGCAGATAAAGCCAGGTCTGCGATCAGCACTTCCTCGACTGCACCGATCAGTGTTACAGCCGGTGAACGTGAAAAGGCTGCCTCGGAACTCACCACCGCGCAGGGCGTCGAACGCGCCCTGAAAAAGGCTGCAACCGGCGAAAAAGTTACTGAGACCGATCTCGACATTTCCTTCAAAGAAACCAACGATAACAGTCTTGAACTGCAGACTGGCGAAACCTTCTGGCAGTCAGTGACCCGTGATCTGCAGTCAGCGAAAAAGAGCATCACCATTCAGATGTTCGGTATGGAAGCCGACAAGACCGGCTGGGAATTCGCGCGCCTCCTGGCGGAAAAGGCGAAACAGGGTGTTGAGGTCGTTCTGGTCGCCGACCGTTCCGGCGCCCGCATGGCCGGGGCGAAAAACCTGATTTCGACCACCGAAGAAGAGAAGCTGTTCGAATTTTACCGGCAGAATGGGGTCAAGGTCGTGTTTTATGACCGGGTTTCAAAAGCTTCGAGTGTTGGCAAAAAGCTCGATTTCTTTCATTTCGATCACCGCAAGAAGTTCATTATCGATGGCGAAATCGGCTATGTGGGTGGTTACACCCTGCAGCAGGAATCGCGCGAAAAAAAGCACGACATGATGGTGCGCTGCCAGGGCTCGGTTGTGAACCAGATGCAGACCGGTCTGCTGCTCAGCTATCTTTATAATGGCGGCAAGCTTGCAACAAAAGATACAGCCAGCCTGCGCGATCGTTTTTTTGCTTCGCCGGCCGCGAAGGGAAGCTCGAACGCCCGCATTACCTATAATATTCCACGCGGCGTTCATGATGTTCATGATGATTACAAACAGCAGATCGATGCCGCAAAGAAGTATCTTTACGTCATAAATCCATATATTACCAACAACGACCTCATCGACCGGCTGGCTGCCGCGGCCAGGCGTGGCGTCGACGTTCGCATCGTGCATCCGGCTTCGGCCGAAAACCAGCTTAACGATGTCAATACCCGCTTTCATTTCGAAAAACTGCAGAAAGCCGGCGTCAAAATCTATATGTACGAGGGCGAAAAAGGCCTTGGAAAATTGCATGCCAAAGGTCTTATCGCCGACGACAGTTTTGCGACCATCGGCAGCTGCAACATGGATACGATGGCGCTCAGACATAATTACGAATCAAACATTGCTTCAAAAGACCCTGAGTTTGTCAAAAAGGTAAAAAGTGACCTGTTTGAGAAAGACTTCAAAGTCAGCAAACTCTATGAACCGCCAAAAAGCCTGTGGCAACGCATAAAACTCAAAGTCAGGGGCGGCGCTGCCGAACTTCTCGACCGCTGGGACTGAAATCAAACCAGTATGAAACTCTGACCCGGGACGTCAGCCTTTGAGTATAATCGAGTCGCTGGTCTGGTCAGGCAACAGCAGTTCTGTACAGAAAATTTCCTCAGACGATAGAGTTTTTATCTTCCGGGGTGTCGTCATTTTCTGTATAATTGTCAAAAATGTACGCTCTTTAGCTCTCGGGTAAGGAGAAATGATTATGAATAAACGAATTCTGGCGGCGTTACTGGTGGTTCTGCATCTGCTGACGCTTGGCCCCGTCTGGAGTGCCGGGTCGACCACGACCACGGCCACAAAAAAGAAAAAGCCGGCAGCAACTGCGACGGCAGCAAAAAAGAAACCGGCAACCACCAGTCCGGCCACTAAACCTGCGACCAAACCTGCCGAGAAGAAAGAGTCTTCAACTGCAGCAAAGCCGGCTTCCACTGCAAAGAAGCCTGCTTCAAGCAAAAAGCCTGCTGCTTCAACCACTGCCAAAAAATCTGAAACGGCAACCAAGGCTCTGACTGCCGAACAACAGCAGGTTGTCGGTCATCTGCAGATGCTGCAGGAAGTCTGGCAGCGCCGTATCACTCTTGAATTTCTGGCTGACAAGCGTTCAGATAAGCTGCTGAGCGAAATTCTCGCCGATTTCCCGAAAAAGCTGCAGAGCAATTTTCTCAGTAATATCAGAGGCGACTACAAGGCTGAATTCATGGCAAACTATGCTGCCAAGGCCGATGAAGAAACCGATTTCGCCTTTGCCATGTTCAAAGACAATCTGAAACTCGACGCGGTTCTCGGTTCAGTAATAAAACAGTGCCCGTCGCCGCTTGAACTTGCCTATTTCGATCTGGTCAAGAAAGTCACTACCAGACGCAAATTCCAGGCCGGCAATGAACCTACTGAAGAAATCAAAAAGTATGATGCTTTCTGGCAGACTGTCTATGGCAAAATGCGCGAAAATGCCAGCAAAGACCGCTATGACAGTATTGCCGCCCTCTATAAAGATGTCTCTGCCAAAGAATTTCCCATTCACTGGTATGACGATGCCCAGCACGCCGTGGCTTTTGAAACCGAAGGCCGCAAAACCGGCACTCCTCACAAGCAGGGGCGCCGCAAATGGACCGTTCTTGCCTACATCTGTGCCGATAACGATCTCGAACGTTTTGGCCTCATGGACATCAACGAAATGGAAAAAGTCGGCAGCGATGGCAATGTCAATATCGTCGCGCAGATCGACCGCATGCGCGGCGGTGAAGGTGATACAATCTCTGACGGAAACTGGGTTGGAACCCGTCGCTATTACGTAACCAAAGACAGTGATCCGGGCAAAGTAACCAGCAAAATGGTTATGAACCTTGGCGAACAGTCGATGGGCACCAAGCAGACGCTGGCCGATTTCCTCAAGTGGGGCGTCAAGACTTACCCGGCCGATAACGTTGCCGTAATCATCTGGAACCATGGCGCCGGCTGGATCGGCATCGCCCAGGACCAGGAAGACGACACGATGCTCAGTATGACGGATGTATCGTGGGCACTGCGCGAAGGCCAGAAGGAACTTTCTGCCGTTAATGGCAAAGAATCGAAGTTCGCGATCGTCGATTTCGACGCCTGTCTCATGGGCACAATCGAAGTTGCTTACGAAATCGCCGACATGGCTCAGTTTATGACTGCTTCTGAAGAAACTGAACCGGGCAACGGCATGCCTTATGCCGATTATCTGGCGCCTCTTGCCAAAAACCCCGATCTGAGCCCCGCCGAATTCAGCAAGCGCATGGTTGGCACCTATGTTCAGTCGTATGCCAACGGCGGTTCTGCCGGTAATTCTTTTGTGAAGGGTTCTTCGGTTACCAAGTCAACTGTTGACCTGAGCAAGGTCGGTGCTTTTGCCAAGAAATTCGATCGTCTGGCAACCGCTCTTCTCGATAACCACGAAACCTATTCCGATCTGCTGGTTGCTGAAGGCGGCCGCTTCGCTTCGATCAAGCGCTATTCCGATGCTACCCTCGTCGATCTGGTCGATTTCGCTCACAAACTCGCCCAGATGCCTGAAGCTCCTTCCGATATCCGCGAAATCTGCATCGATATCATCAAATCCTATGGTTACCCGGTCGAAAATGACAAGCTTTCCAAGCCGGTGCTCATCACCAGCGACAAACCCGGCGTCGTCGTCTGGGGTTACAATGGCTGGCGCATGCCGCCGCAGTCTCTGTGGCCTTCCGGCACCAGAGTGTTTCAGTCGCGTCTGGCTCTGACACCGTTGCGCAAAATGGAAGGCGGCGGTTTCGCCACTCAGATCGGGCCATTCGAACCTGTTAAGGACGAAGCTCTCGAAAAGATCGTTTTCGTAGAAGAAATCAACTATCAGGTTATTCGCGAAGACGGCAAGTCTCTTGACAAGCGCCGCATCAAGCAGGGCAAAGAATACCTGATCGTTTCGAAATTCCCCGAAACTTCACCGATGATAATCGAAGGCCATACTCAGGGTATGGGCGACAGTCACGGCCTGTCGATCTATTTCCCGCCCTCCTATTCGTTCAAAAACAACTACAAATCTTTGAAGTTTGCCAAAGATACCAACTGGGATGAATTCCTCGAACAGACTCCGGTATTCAAACGTAAGGCCGAAGTTCTGCTCTGCGGTCAGATGGTCCAGGATCCAATGACCCTTCCTCTGATCGCACATGCTCTGAAGGCCAACAAGGTTGAATTTCAGGTCCTGTGGGATCCCTCGGTCTTCGCCTACAAATTCAAGGATATTCTGCGCCAGTTCGCCGGCAAGGGTATGATCATCACCGACAGCGTCAGCGCCAGCAGTATGGGCCAGATGGCACCGAGTTCCGAAGATCTGCATGATTACATGAGTCGTGGCGGCCGCATGATGATGGCAGCCCAGTCGGTAGGCAAGTCAAACGTTCATCGCGATCTGCTCAAAGACTACTTCAAGTTCACCTTCGTCGACGAAGAAAAGGAATTTGACGAACTCGTATGCAAGAGCAAAGATGGTGAATTCACCATGCATCTGAATGGCGATGAATCGGCGAGAACCGCTTCTGACATAACAGTCATGAAGACTGCCGAGCCCGGAAAGATTTTCGTCACCATGCCCGACGGCCGCGGCGCTGCGATCTACATCAGCGGCGAAGGCAAAGAAGGCAAGTCTTATGCCGGGGTCTACCTTGGTTTCAGATACGAAGCCGTCGGTGACACCGAAGCCCGCAACCGTCTGATGGGCGAAATCCTCGACCGCCTGCTCCCCGAAAGGCACCAGCTCAGTTTGTTCTAAGATAAAGCAAAAGCCCTGCCGGTGAAACGGCAGGGCTTTTTTTTATGGTAATCAGATGGCCATTCATGGTAAATCTGAGATAGTAATATGATTCGGGGGGCGCTGTGAACAATCAACCGATGATGCAGATAAGCATCAAAAACAATATTCCCGTCGTCAGTTTTATCGGTCATTGCAAGGTCGAGGGCATAGATGATCTGTGCAGTCGCCTGCAGAAACTGGCACTTGAAGGGCATAAAAAGTTTGTTTTCGATTATTCAGCCTGCAAGCTGATCAACAGCCCTGCCATGGGTGAGATCCTCGAAGCGATACTTCTTATCGATCGCGATTTTGAGGGGCATGTGGTGGTGAGTGGTCTTGACAGTCTCAAAGAAACTTTGTTTTCAATATCGGGGATAATTCCGATCGCTCAGCCGGCACCCGATGTCATTGCAGCTCTGGATCTACTCGCCGGGATCGAGGAATAATTTTTGTTACCTCCGGCTTTTTCGTGCGTAAGTTAAGTGAAGGCAAATTTATAAATTCCCCGGGGGAGGTTTTATATGCGTTATTTCAAAGCATGTTTGTTTCTTGTAATGCTTCTGGCCGTGTCGATCACCATGTCTGGTTGCGATGCCAGCAAGATTCTCGATACCATCAGCAAGGTCGCTTCAGCTGTTCAGCAGGCGATCCCCAAGGTGAAGGAAGTCGTAGATACCATCAGCAGTGCTCTGCCAAACAATACCAATACGGCTGACAACACTGCCAATACGAATAATACTAATACTACCGAGCAGAACAATGCCAACAATGCCAACGTAAAAATCACCAGCGCCGGTGATGATGAAGATATCGGTAACAACAACACTACCACCACCAACGCAGCTGCAACCGCCGCTCCCGCCACCGGTTCTACCGCTACGCAGGCTCGCATTGCCAGCAGCATCAGATCATTGCTCGGCAGCACCAGTTTTCGTGGTGCCGATGTCGATGGCGGCAACCTTGCCTGTGCCAAGGTAGTTTCGACCGCCCTGAAAAATGCCGGTGTTCTCAGCCGCGTCAGCCTGAACTGCGACCAGGTCGTAAACGATCTCAAGGCTGTCGGCTGGCAGAGAGTCAACGTTCCCCCCTACCAGGATGGCGATGTCGTAACCTGGACCACCAGCCGTGGACCTGGCCGCCACATCGGCATCATCGTCAAGAATGGCAGCAGTTTCCAGGCAATTTCCAACAGTTCGTCAGAAAGAACGCCCCGCGTTCACAGCATTACCTATATGCCTATTACACAGGTTCTGAGAAAGGTTTGATCAGAGGAACAGTTTATGAGAAAAACCACTACAACAGTTCTGGCTGCAATTATGTTAGCCCTTACCAGTCCTGCATTCTGCAACTGGGAAATCCAGCTCGGTCAGGATGACGGCCGTGCCGGTCTGGCTGCCCCGATCAGCGAAGAAGATTCCCCCGATGGCCCTGCTTCTTTCAGAGTTTTGCACGGAAATTTATGGGTTCTTGATTCGGTAAAGGGCCGGGTTATCTGTCTCGACGCAGAAAACAAACTGAGCAAAACCGTTAAGTTTCCTGGTCTGAAAGCTGAATACATTCTGACAGACTTTGCCCTGCAGACCACGCCTGCCGGTGAACTTCAGGCTATCGCCACCATCGATATGCGTGCCAAAGAAGTCGTTGTCGTCGACGCCGAAGGTAAAGAACTGCATCGCATCAAAGCCGACAATATGATGCAGCTCGATGAAGTCGATATCGATTCTCAGGGTCAGATCTATGTCGGCGATTACGCCGCTGCCAGTATCTCTGTGTTTGGCGCCGATGGGAAACTGCTTCGCAGTATGCCCTGGCAGGTTTCCGGTTTTGTAACCGACGGGCAGAACAATCTGCATATGCTTGATTACAAAGAGGGTTCCGGGCATGCTCTGGTAACCTTTTCAGCAGATGGTAAAGAGCTGGCCCGCCATGAAATCGGCCTGACCGAAATGCAGAATCCGAGAATCTGGAGCGTCACCAGCAATGGTGAAAAGCTTATTTCTTTCGTTCCGCCAAGCGGTGACTCATCCCAGCAGGTTCTCTACCGTTTTGCTGCCGATGGTAAAGTGATAAGCAAGGCTGATTTCAAAAATCCCTACTACGTGAACCGCTTTATGGCTGCCGGCGACGGCGGAGCCTGGCTGGTAAAGGCCGACTATCTCAAGGCCGAAGTTCCGGTCAGAATCGAAACGATTACCCTTAAATAACCGAATTTCCCCCCGATAACACCTTTCCGGGTGCAGCATACAAGGCTGCGCCCGGTTTTTTCTGCAACAGGGATTGTGTTGGTTAGTCATTCATCAGTGCTTCAGTAACATAGCAATCTCGTATTTCAAGCTGACGATTGCTTCGTCGCTCTGCTCCTCGCAATGACACCTGCAAAACTGTCATTGCGAGCACAGCGAAGCAATCGCCGTCTGCAAAACCCGTCATTGCGAGCGCAGCGAAGCAATCGCTGCCTGCAGGATCTGGCATATGGGGCTCGGCGAAGCAATCTTTGTCTTGATGCAAAAAATCAGCTCTGAGCCAAGATTTTGGCTATGAAAGGCCTTATATCTCCGGCATTCCGTTTCGCCGCAGCGATTCTTTGAGGGAGCTTGAGAAGTTCAAGGGCTTCTGGTCGTTCCTGAGCTTGCTGCGGAAACATTGATTGCAGTTCGAGATGCTTCAGTCGGAATCGTGCGGGTCGGTGTACCAGTTGCGGTTCAGGCCCGGGTTGTTGATTATCGAGTTAAGAATGGTAGGATTGGCGGTTTCCATGAAGTCGGCGATGAACTGCTGGCCGACGTTACCTTTGGCATTGTCGTCCTGGTCGTAGAGCTGCAGTGAGATTCTGAAAAAGCTGCGGGAATAACCGGCCGATGTAATGGTTTCAGGCCTGATCTCGAAAAAATTCACTTTGTCACTGAGAACGTTGCGATGAGTGCCGCCGCTGATTTTCGGGTGCGGGTGGAAAATGCGTTCAAGAGTTTTAAAAGCTGAACCGGATTTGCTTTTAAGAATGTATTCGACCCGGTTCATGCGGCGGTAGCTTTCCGGGCCACTGCTGGTCGGAATGACCTTGCTGGTGAAATCTTCGCCGTTGAAGGTGAAGAACGTGATTGTGACATCGCCGCCAGTGGTGGTTTCAGTGAAAATGTCGCTGATACTGTGGCTTTTGTCGTTGACAAAGACGAAGCAGGAGAGCATCAGATCCATTTTCAGCTGGCTGAGAATCTGCTGCCCCTGCATGACGACGTTATTTCTCTGGACTCCTTTTAGTGCCGAGCGGCTGCCATGCGAGAGTATGCGGTAGGTGGGAATGAGAATCAACATCATGATTGCGCAGACAATCATCACTTCAAGGAGAGTAAAGGCCTGGCGGCGTTCTTTCTTCATCTGGCCGGTTTCTCCATGACAATTGTCGAAAAGGCCATCTGCCCGCGGCTCAGCCATGATTTAACCTTGTTGTTACTTTTCACTCTGACCTGCACCGTTACCAGAATGCCGTTTCCGGAATCGCTGACTTTCTGCATGCTGATCTGACGCTCGAATGAATCACATTCTCTGAAGTAGGAGGTTGCGGCAAAAATGGGTTTGTCGAGAACTCCCTGCCAGGTGTCGAGAGGAAAAATATCTGGTTTGGTTATGTATTTAGCCGCCCATTCATAACCCATACCCTGGGTGAATTCAATGACTTCGCTGCCGAGCGAGCTGGCGAGAAATTCGTAGTAGGCGTCCATGCTCTGTGAGCTTGAAGACTGGTTGATAAGAAAGAATGAAAGCAGGGCGATCTGCAGGATGACCATGCCGATCAGCACTTCGATAAAGGAAAAGCCGCGACGCCTGTTCATGTCATTCCTTTCTATAAGCGATATCTTCAAATCTGACCCACGGGGAAATAGTCAGGGAGAAGATTTCATCGCTGTCTGAGTTGGTTTTCAGTTTCGGGTCATAGGCAATTTTGCCGGGAGAAGACGGGAAGCGACCGAGAAATAGCTGGTCGACGCCAACCGCACCTAAGACGTCGAGCGGCTTTGAAGGCACGATCGAGCCGGTATTTGAGTCGTTGAATGCGAGCAGACTTGCTTCGATGCGTGCCTCGGTGCCGACTCTGATGTTACCTTTTCGGGTAAAGAGAATGCAGAGGTCGCGGTCGGGATTCTCGCGTTTGAGACCGCAGTTGATGGTGAAGCCATTGGGAGCGAGTATGGCGCCGCTGCCTTTGATAATGAGGTGATCCTTGCCGGCCGGCGGGTTGAAGCTGACGTGGTCGAGTTCGACACTGACGATGCCGCGCAGGTTGAGAACCCCGTTGGTTTTGTCGTAGATTCCGTTTTTTTCGAGTTCTGATGCATAAAAGTAGCGGGCGGTGCAGAGAGTGTAATGCCGGAAGGGTCTGAAACCTTCACCGCCGGTCATTGTCAGGTCGCTCAATGGTGATGAATCGCGGCCGAAAAAACGAGGAGCTTCTTTGAACGCGGTAGTCATTTCAGCCTTCTGATAGTCCTGGCCCTGATAATACAGGTAATCTTCGACCAGATTGGAATATAGCGGCAGAGGCGGGTTGGTGCGCCCGATCAGCTCTTCAAGTCGCTGGTAGGTTTCGCGGCGTTTCTGTACGTCGGCTGACATATCTTCTTTATAGCGGGTTGCATTTGGCGAAAAACAGACGAAGTTGGCGCTTTCCTCGAGCATCTGTTTGCCTTCGGCCGGAATGTTTTTGCCCTGGGCTTTGGCCTGAGAGGCATCGAGGGCAAAATGAACGACATACAGCCATTTCTGGTTAATGGAACCGCGCAGCAGGCTGCTCAGGTAACCCTGGTCTTTCGGGCCGGCGAAGTCGATGCCGGCCGGAAGCTGTTCGAGAATCTTGTCAGGGCTGCCAGGAACGACGGCAAGGGTATTTCTCGCTTCCTTTTCGTGGGCGTCAGCAGTTCCTGAAGTTCTGGCGGCCGGGCAGCGTTTGAAGGTGAATACCCCTTTAATCCCGGTCACCTGGTCGATTCCTTCAACGTTCAGCTCTGGAATGAATTTGAGGCATTCTGACTGGTCGATGGTGAAGGATTCAGCCGGCAGTTGCGGCAGAAGTGCGCTGCTGTCACCGTCGGATGTGTTGAGGAAAATGCGCTTGCTTTCGTTGTTCTGATCGGCCTGACCAAAATAGACCAGACCGCGTTTGTCGGCCTGAATCGAACTTTGATCCTGGAGAATGATCTTCTGACCTTGGTTAAAGCTCTGGCCGCGATAGCCTTCGTTGAATTCACGCAGGCCGTTACGCACCAGCAGGGCAAAATCAAGAGGAAAGGTCATGGCATAATAATCTTCACGCTTTTTGAAGTTGGAAACGAGACAGGCGCATCTGATGTCGAAATGGCGGCGGCGCTGACAACGTGCCAGGATCTTGCCCGAGGGGGTTTCGAGGGCAGCGTCGACAAAAATTTCCAGGGTGCCGAGCCCTTCGCCGGCGTGATACTTCTGGTTCTGCGGGGTCTGGGTGCGCTTGTCGAAAACCCGGCCGGTCAGGGTGTAATTCAGTTTCGCGCCATTGAGAAGTGCGCTTTTTTGTGCTTCGAAGAGGGGTGCGGTCAACGCAAAGGTCGTGTTGTCAATGGTATCGCTGCGCATTCTGTCGATGACGGCCCTGGTCAGTGCGTTACCTGGATCGCGGGTCGAAATTTGCATGTTGCTGAAAGCTGAATCGATGATGATTTCGGTTAGATTGCGCAGCTTCTCACGGTTGACATGGTAAAAGGATGAGAAAGCCAGCTGTTTGGAAAAATTGTGGTAGAAGAGAATGAAAACACCCATTACCGTAACCACGGAAAGTACAACATAAAACACCACCCCGCGCCTGCGGTCGGCAGGGCGAAGGTGGGGTTTTCGAGTGTCGATGACTGAGCTCAAGGGCTGACTTCTTCCGCGTCGGGGGAGACCATCTTGATTTCGGTCGCCGGGCTGGCGATGGTTTCTTCGCTGCTTAATGTTGCCGGAGCCGCTTCGGCAGTCTGACTGCCATTTTCTAAATTAATCAGAGGTTCAGCCAGATCGTCAAATTCTGCCGGGAGCGCCGGCGAGTCGGCCGGAACGGCCGGCTCAACAGCCTCAAGAGTTTTAATGGCTTCAGCGGGCTGCCGGGCCGGCTGAATCTGTCGCAGAGGCTGAGGAGCCTGCTGACTTTCGTTCTGTTGGGTCAGGTAACTGTTCATCAGGAATGATGCTACCATGGCAATACCCAGCAGGGAAAGCAGCAGATAGCGTGTTGAAGATGCAGCTGCAATCGGCGGTATCGAAGACGTTGCCGTGGCTTCGGCTGCCGAAGCTGCTGTGGCGGCTTCGGCTTGGACAGCTTTGATTACCGCCGCTATGGAGGCTGCTTCACGGCCTGAAATTGGCTTGCGGTTTGCTTTAAGAAGGTTGAGCGATTCGGCTGCCTGCTGGCATTCGGGGCAGCCTGCCAGATGTTCTCGCAGTTCTGCGGAGAACTGGCGGTTACCAGAAGTCAGTTCTTCTACGAATTTTTCACAGATTCTGGTCATAGATTTCCTTCTTCCAGCCTGTTTTCAACTTGTCGAGAATTCGCATCATCCTCATTTTAACCGCGCCGACGCTCAGACTGGTCAGTTCGGCAATTTCTGCAAATGGCAGTTCCTGAAAAAATCTTAGTTCAATCAGAACCTGTTCTTCAGGGGTCAGTTTCGTGAGCAGATCTCTGACCTGGGTGCGGTTGTTGGCATTTTCTTCGAAGGTGTCGGTGTAATCGCGGGCAAAGTTTGCCTCCATGAACTGGCGCTGACACTTCTGGCGCCTGGTCCAGTCTATGAAGGTGTTTTTCGCGATTGAAAAAAGCCATGACTTGAACGATCGGCCGGTTTCATACCTGTCGAAGGCTTTAAAAGCCTTTAAATAGGCTTCCTGGGCGATATCGTCGACTTCCGCTTCCGGCAGGCCAAGATATCTCAGAAAAAAACCGAGTGAGCGCCATGTTTCTTCGATCAGCCGCGAAAATTCTCTGTCATTGTTCACATATCAGTTCCTTCGCTAAATACTACGAGCGGAATGGTCAAAAGATAACATATTTCAGCGCGAATTTATTACCTCGATCGTTTTAACCGCAATTGTCTGATCAGGTAATATCCTGAATGGCATGGCTCTTATTCTTATACTGCCGCCTGCCTGCGCCACAAAGGCCTTTCCGGGGCGCGGCAGAGCCAGAATCATTTTATTGTCGGCTGTAACACCAAGCAGAGATCCGTCGCGGTCATTTACCTGCCTGATCTGCAGTCTGTATTCGGTTATATCGGCAGCGATTGGGGTGTAACCCTCTGAAGGCGCAGTCGGAGTGTCTTCGCCTGATCCCGAAAGATAGAAAAACAGAGCGAGCAGAAACATGCCGGCGAGAAACAATTTTTTGATCAGGGGGTAGAATTCTGAGACTCCCTGAAACCTTTCTGAGAGATTGCTCCAGTTGATTTTGCCGGCCAGATCATGCAAACGTGCAGCTTCCTTGCTTTCAGCTTCGGAAACTTCGTTCGTTGCTTCTTCGGCCCGGCGCTTTTCCAGATACCTGCCGATGTCTTCCTCTGAGGCAATGTTGAATTCAAGCAGAGTGATCTTGATTTCTTCGCACGGTCTGGCAAAAACCTGCTGCATTCCCGGCCTGGTTCTTGCCAGGCGATCCAGATCGTAGACGCTTTCCATGACCGGGTTTGCAAGAAAGAAAGACAGACAGGCGGTTAACTGTTCAATATTGGTTTCGCGTTCGAGAAAACCGGCAAGCAGATCACGGATGCCGGCAAACTCAAAATGAACCAGTGAGCTGATGGCTTTGCTTCTAATTCTGAGGTCTTTGTCGCTGAGCATTGATGCGAGAAGCTGTCTTGCCGAATCAGGGTTCTGTCGGGACAGACTGCGCAGCAGTGCCGTTCTGATAACCATGGAGGGCGAGTTTATGAAATTGCGTATCTGCAGCATGAAGGCATCGTTGTCGAAGGTAGCGAGGTATTCGAGAGCGCTCGCCACCAGGTCTTCATTGTCATTTCGCAGGCATTTTGCTGCCTTTTCGCGCCACCGTCCGTCACGACAGATGATTGCCGCCCTGAATGCGGCTGGAAACAGAGCAGACCCGGCTTTGGCAAGACTGAATGCTTTGTCTATGACTGCTGGAGAATCAGTTTCACCGGCGACTCTGATCCGCAGAAGCTTTTTCAGCAGACTTTTTTCACTGGAAATTTCCGGTTCCGGGGCTGGGATATTCTGACCCTGCGGCTTTTCAACAGACAGTTTAAGGAGTTCATGAGGGTCTGAGGCTGCTCTGGCGGTCACTACCTCTGCGACTTCAGGAATCTGCAGCTTTTCGTGCAGCAGCAGCACCAGTTCATTACGCGTTTCAGGATCAGCGCTTTCGTATGAACTGATGCAGCTTTCGACAAAATGGCGGGCTTTGAGGCGGTTTGGGTATTTTTTCAGGGTGGCTATATACTGTTTGAAATCAGGGCATATTTCTGCCATCCGGATCATGGCGCAGCAGTTTTTCTGAAGTTCCTGCAGAAAAGGCAGGCGCTCCGGTGGGGCTTTTTCGATTATGTCGCAGATTCGGAAGGGGATTTCGCGGTCGGGGTTTGAGATGATGATGGCGGCAATTATTTTCTGCAGTTTCTCATCTTTTTCGCCGGCAAGAATCTCGAGCAGGCTTGACCGGTTCAGGTTGAAAGGCATGACGGAAATGGCACGCAGGGCAGCAAGCCGAGTGTAGTAATCGCCTTTGCGTAAAGACTGTGCCAGGAAAATGGCGGCACTTTGCGGGTGTCGGCGTGCCAGTCCCCTGATCGCCGCTGCCCTGATCACCGGGTCGGGAGATATGACCAGTCGGTCGAAATTTTTCTGCAGTCGGTCGGGAAAACGGGTTATGATGCCTTCAAGACAGGCCATCTGCAGCACTGAAGATGCGTGATAAAGGTTGTTCTCGAGCAGGTCGGCCAGCTCATCAGGCCAGAATTGATGACAGCGTCTGATTATCTGAGCGTGAACGACAGGCCCTGCCGCTGCCTTCCAGAGGATCTCGATAGTTCTGGCGCAATCTTTTTTCAGGGTGGCGGTAGGGGTGCGATCGATGGCCTGCAATTGCCCGGGAGCACTCATTTTTACAAAATCAGCCGGTGTGATGCGGTTTTGGGCTTTCGGCTGCGCTGCTTTTTTACCGGCAAGGCGTTCTTCTACAGAAATAATGGCATGATCGAGCAGCATCTGACATTCGCCATCTTCTTCGACACTGCGCTGCAGCTGAAGGGCTCTGAGAAAGTCTGCCGAAGCGCCGGTGCGGATAATCTTTTCAATGGCAAAAACCCGAAAAGTCTTAACCGGAGCTGAAAGTTCGCTGATCAGGCTTTGAAGGTCTTCCAAGTTGATGCAACCTTTGCTGCTGGTAAGAAAAATTGTTTGTGAGAGATATCAATATTCTGCATTATCAATGGCAATCATGCAAGGATTCTTTCTATCAGGCAAACGCAAACCCCGTCTGCTTATATAATGACAGTCTGCAATGCGTGAAGAGAAAAAAAATCCGAGTTCCCCTTGCGGGTTTGAAAAAAAGCTGGCATACTTCTATGTACAAACTTCGTACAAACTTCGTACAAACTTCGGTTTGCGCTTTTTTGTTGTTGTAAGCCCTGTATAAGTATGTGAGTATCAAAAGGGGGTTGCCATGAGGCGCCACAACGTAATCAGTATCGCATTAACCGTATTATTCTTCTTCGCTTTCTCTACATGCAGTGACGCGGCCGGCAAACAGCGCCCGTCCAAGTCCCCCCAGGAACTGTATAAAGAAATGATGTTGCACCTCGACGAAATCGAGCAGCACGCACCAAAATGTCAGATCAGCGTCTACAAGATGAGAGACGCCCTGAATAAACTGTATTCGCATATTTCCGGCGACCTGACCGACCCCTTCGATAACAAGGGTAATCTCGCCGTTCCCGACATGGAAAAAGGCGCCACGATGTATGATAAGACTGTGTCGCTGCGCGATGAAGCTCTCAAGAAAGAACTTTTCAACATGGTCAACAACCATGTATCGGTAGGTTATCAGCGCGCCCAGGATCTCATATTCAGCGATATCGACAATCGCGATGGTTATGTCGAATGCGTCTATACCGGTCGCAAACTCAAAACCAGCGGTGAACCCGATGCAACCAACATGAATGTTGAACATACCTGGCCCCAGTCGCTCGGCGCAGTAGGCATTGCAAAGTGCGATCTGCACCACCTTTTCCCGGCCGACTCGAAGGCCAACGGCATCCGTGGTAACAACCCCTTCGGCGTCGTGAACAGCGTATCCTGGGAACAGGGTGGCAGCAGCACTGACGGTGATGTGTTCGAAGTTCGCAAGGAACAGCGCGGCAATACCGCCCGCGGTATGTTCTACTTCGCGATCCGCTATGGCAAACGTATCAGTGATGCAGAAGAAGCCGTTCTTCGCAAATGGCACCAGGAAGACCCGGTAGATGAACTCGAAAAGAAGCGCAATGACCGCATCCAGAACTTTCAGAACAATCGTAATCCTTTTGTCGATAAACCTGAATACGTCGAACAGATCTCTGACTTCTAAGATTTAAATAAAAAATCGCCCCGCATGATCTGCGGGGCGATTTTTTTCGTCGTCTTTAAAAGCTTTCAGTCTTTGCTTACCGGTTTTAGTTCAAGAATGGCACAGACGGTTTCCGGGTCAAGGCGGTATTCGCAGCCTTCGCCGCCGCAGAAGCCATGAGCGGCCAGCAGGCGCAAAGTCAGCCTGTTCCATTTGAGGGCTTTGCCGGTCACGCTGTCGGTGAGATTCACATCGCCCTTTTCAAAGAGTCCGTCGCCCCATGGGCTCGGGATCTTGCCGCGGTCGTCACGAACGGTTATTTTATAGCGGTTTTCGACAAGAATTTCCTGTTCCATGAGGTCAGCGCCAAGGTCGGCAAGTTGCTGCAGGCGTTCGGCAATCTGCGGCGCGGTAATGCCGAGGCGCGAAAGAGCCCGGGTGTCGGCGGCAAGAATATCGGCAAGTTTCCGGTCGTCTTCGCCAAGAAAGCCCTTGAGAGTGAGAACCCCGGGTTGCATTTTCGCCTGAACAAGGTCGAGTTCTGGAGTCTGTTTCACTGTGGCTGTCCTTTCTCAGGAAAACTTGTCGTAAAAGATCTGGGATTTCGGCATACCTTTGGAGGTCAGTACCTTTTCGCAGGCATCGATCATGCCGGGGCTGCCGCACAGGTAAGCCTCGATGTTTTTCATGTCGGAATAATTGTCGGCCACAACATTGGTGATGAGACCTTTGACATATGGGTGAGGGCTTTCATCACGCGACAGAGCCGGCACGAACCTGAACCATGGGTGCTGCTTTTCAATTGCCTTGAATTCTTCGACATAATAAAGGTCTTTTGTGGTTACCGCGCCGAAGAAAAAGGTCGCTTTGCGGTTGCTGATGCCGCGATCGATCATGTCGAGAATGATGCTGCGAATCGGCGCAAGACCAGATCCGCCGGCGATGCATACTATTTCGCGGTCGGTGTCACGCAGAAAAAATTCACCGAATGGAGCGATGAGCTTGACGTGATCGCCTTCTTTGAGGTGATTGAAAACATAGGTAGTAACCATGCCATTGGGAACAAGCCTGATGACGAGTTCGATGGCCCGGTTATCGCTGGGAGCCGAGCTGATCGAGTAAGCGCGCGAAGTTTCAGTCTTGACGTCGTCGTAGGGTTTGCTGAAGAGATTGGCGAATTGACCGGCCTTGAATCTGATCGTTTCACCTTCGGGCAGCCTGAAACGCAGCCCTTTGATGTCGTGAGTGAAATTGGTGATCTTTTCGATGACGGTGTCGAATTCTTTGATGCTGAGAAGCTCTTCAGGAACTTCGATCTTTATGTCGTTTTTGACTTTTATCTGGCAGGACAGGCGGACGTTGCTTTTGCGCTCTTCATCGTTGAGATAAGGCGTTTCAGTGGGCAGGAGGGGCCCGCCGCCCTCAAGAACCCGACATTTGCAGGTGCCGCAGCTGCCACGGCCGCCGCAGCCGGAAGGCAGAAAAAGCTTCTGGCCAGACAGGGTGGTCAGAAGACTGGCGCCTCCTCTGGCTTTGAAGGATTTTTCGCCTTTGTTTACATCGATGGTGACTTCACCATAGTTGGCAAATACATACTCGGCGATCAGCAGCAGAATGGTAAGACCGCCTGTAAGGGCGCTGATGACCAGAATTGCAGTTAACATGAGTTCTACCTTGTCAGTTGATTTTAACGATTCCTGAAAAACCGATGAAGGCCATCGCGATAACCCCTGTGATAATGAGCGCAATACCCGGGCCTTCGAGCTCAGGAATCACTTTTGATTTTTTCTCCATGCGGGTTCTGATGCCTGCGAGTGCCAGAATTGCCATCGCCCAGCCGGTTCCGGCTCCAAGGCCATAAGCAATCGACTGCATGAAAGTGTATTGTCTGATAACCAGAAAGAGCACGCAGCCAAAAATGGCACAGTTGACGGTAATCAGAGGCAGAAAAATCCCAAGAGTCAGATACAGAAGAGTGCTGACCCGCTCGATAATCATTTCGATGATCTGCGTAAACGCGGCAATGACGATGATAAAAGCCACATACTGCAGATATTCGAGACCGAAAGGAACCAGCAGTTTGTGATAGACCAGCCAGTTGAGCGGGGCAGTGCAGGTCGAGACGAAGATGACCGCGACGCCAAGGCCCAGAGAGCTTTTCAGATCTTTTGACACCGCCAGATATGAACACATGCCGAGGAAATTGGTCAGCAGAATGTTGTTGGTGGTAATCGCCGCAAAGAAAATGACCAGGGGGTGAATGTTCTGTATATCCATTATTTCTTTGCACCTCCTGCCTTGAGGGCCCGGGTGATCCAGATGAAGGTGGCCAGAGCGAAAAAGCCGCTCGGGGCAATGACCATCATGTTCCATCGCGTCCAGTCGGCGGGAAGCACCTGAAAGCCGAAAAAGGTGCCGAGGCCCAGAGGTTCACGTATCATGGCAATGGGCAGCAGCACCAGAGAATAGCCAACGCCGGCTCCGATGCCGTCGAGAACTGAATCGAGCGGTTTGTTTCCCATGGCGTAGCCTTCGGTGCGCCCCATGACGATGCAGTTGGTGATGATCAGGCCCACGTAGGGGCCGAGTTCGTTGCTGATCTCGGGGAGAAAGGCATCGAGAACGATTTTAATAAAAATTACATAAGCTGCGATGATAAGAACCTGAATGATCATGCGGACCTGTCTTGGAATGACATTGCGGAGCAGTGAGACGGTCAGGCAAGACATCATCAGGGTGAAAATCAGCCCCAGACACATGACCAGTGTGTTTTTTACCAGGTTGGTTACAGCCAGAGCTGAACATATCCCGAGTATCTGCCCGATAACCGGGTTTTCGTCCCAGAGCATGCGCTTGAATGCGGCAAAGCCTTTCATGGCTGGTTTCCTCCTTCATTGAGAGCAAGGAAGTTGTCGATTGTGTTGTTTATCAACTTTTCAACAGCATTTGAAGTGCCGGTTGCGCCGGTGATGCCGTCGACTTCTTCGGGTTTAGTGGCTGTGCCTTCGGCTACCAGCTTTAGCCGACGACCATCGCTGCGAACGGCAGCGAAAAGTTTGCTTCTGAAGCGTGCCTTGAATTCCGGTTCGCTTATGCGACCGCCAAGCCCCGGGGTTTCTCCGTGTTGAGTGAATTCAAGGCCGGTGATTGTCTTGCTGTCGAGGTCAAGAGCGATAAAGCCGGAAATGTTGTCCCAGAAGCCCTGGCCGCTGAAGGCGACGACGAACTGGCTGCCGGAACCCTTGTTCAGTCGGTAACATTCAGCCTGTGGCTGTTTCGGAAAGCTGACTCTGGCAGTTTCGGCAGCAAAAAATGCCGGTATCTCCTGTTCGCCGGCAGGAACAGGCAGCCCAAAAAGTTTTAGAATGACTTTCTGGCGTGCTATGGTGCGGTTGGCAGCAATACGGTCGGCGAGCAGAGCATTGACGCCACTGACCATGAAAATGAATACGGCAGTAACCACAATCGTGAAAATGACGGTTCTGATTCTTTCGCTCATGTGGTCACCTGCTTCTGCATTTTTTCAAGTTCGGTGACGCCGATTTCGATGATCGGGCCGAAGGTGTTGCCCAACAGGATGGCAAACATGAAGCCGGCATTGAATGCCGACATGCTTCGGATTATCGCTGCCAGAAAGCCGATCAGAATTGCGTAAATCCAGCGGGCCTTATTGTTCATCGGTGCGGTGATCGGTTCGGTAACCATGAAAACCGCAGCGAAAAGAGTGCCACCGGCAAAAAGGTTCACCAGGTAACCCTGAATGAATGGCAGGGTTTCGAGACCAGCCAGATGTAACAGCGACTTGGCGAGGAAAATCCCGATGAATGGCCCGATAAGCAGGGGAATGAACAATACCTTCTGATAGAGAAGGTAGATCATGCTCAGGAGAATCAGCAGCGAACTGGTTTCGCCCATGCAGCCATTGATGTTGCCGAAAAACAGCCGGCTGACCGGAATACTTTCAAAAGATTTGCGGGCGCGGTCGGCCTCTTCGCTGTTTCCAGCGGCAAGAGCTTCACGCCGGTGAATGTTGAGACGCTTGACGGCGGTCAGAGTGGTGGCGCTGGTGACGGCATCGATGTTGAACATGCTGGTATCGACTGCTGCCGTGCGGGTAGTGGGGGTATAGGCAGCAAACCCGGCTGGGCCACCCTGAAATGGCACATACCAGGTCGCGGCCAGGGTTGCTGGAAAGCTGATGTAGAGGAAACATCTGGCGACCATGGAAGGATTGAAAATATTTTTGCCGAAACCACCGAAGGCCATTTTGGCGAAAACGATGCAGAAGATACTTCCGACAGCGATCTGCCAGAATGGAACGTTTGGTGGACTGATGAGGCCCAGCAGAGCTCCGGTTACCAGAGCGGCCGCTGAGGCAGGTTTCCCTTCGCGGCGGGTAAACAGGTATTCAGCAAGCCAGCAGCAGAACATCGAGAAGAAAACGAAAATCGCCGAACGCCAGCCGAAATTGTAGACAGCACCTGCCAGAGGAAGGGTAAGAGCTGTCAGCATGCTGACCTGCGGTTTCTGATATTGAATGTATTGCTTGAGAAATGTTGACATGCGTCCTCGTTTGTCGATATTTGTCGTTGTTGATTGTTACTTTATTACATCGCCGATGACTTTGAGGCAGTCCTGCGGATGGGTCAGAGGCAGGGCATGCCCGGCATCAGGAATGCTGACGATGGTGGCACCCGGAAGCCTTTCGCTGACAAACTGTTTCTGGTTCTCTGCTGAACATACAGAATCTTTTTCGCCAAGAATCATGATTATCGGGCAGGAGATTTTGCTGAACCCTTCTTTGACGGCGTCATAAGTGCGTAACATGGTGTTTTTATCGGTCATCATCGCCATCAAAGATTCGAAGCGGGTGTAACGCGGCAACCAGGTGTCGCGGTATTCTTCGGCAAGCGGTACCGGAGCAAAAACTCTTTCAAGGTGCTGCTGCATTTTTGTCTGCGACAAAAGCGGCATGAAGAGACCGAGAGCGGTGCCGATAACTGCGCCCTTGGCGAGGTCAGGCAGAGCGGAAGGCTTTTCGGCAGGATTGTCTGGAACGAGGTATGGCGCAGCCATGATGATACCCTTAACCTTGTCAGGGTATTTGACTGCGATGCGGCAGGCGATGTGGCAACCCATTGAATAGCCGAACAGCCAGGCACTGCCGTTGCAGCGTCGATCGATCAGTTCGGCGTAAACTTCAGTGTCCAGCCACGGGTCGTTTGCTTCGTTGATCAATTCCTCGCTGCCGTTGTGCCCGGGGCGGTCAGGCATGACCATGCGGCATTTCGCCGTGTCGGCCTGTGCGAGAATCGCTGCAAAGTCGCGGCGGCTGCCGGGATTTCCATGTAAAAAAAGAACTGGCTGCCCTTTGCCGGCTTCAGAGAAGGAAACGCGGGTTTCTTTTATTTCGACGGCAGAAGTTTGTTCGAGTGCGCTCATTTTAAACCTCGGATTTTTGTGTCATTCTAACATAGAGTCGCTTTTCCTGCTAAATTTTGTCGAGAGTGTAGCAGCAGGAAATTTTTTCTGTTATACTGAAGTTAGAGAGACGCCGAACTTTGTACCATTCGCTCGAGTTTCTCAAGCCGGGACAAGGTGAGGGGCCACAGAAACGCAATAGAAGAGAGTTGTACAGTCAGAAGACTGGTTGAGGTTAAATCACTGAGCACTAGGTGCCTCAGATTTTTTTTATCGAAACAAAGCTTTTTGTGAAAATAATCACATTGGTTGGGTTTGCCTGATATAAAGTCTGAACGGCAGAAAAAATATTCTCGTTTGTGCAGTATGCAATTATCGCAACTATACAAAAGCTCATTGTAAATTACTCAAAACGGTGAGATTAGCTCAGAGCTGG
>CAYYUI010000066.1:0-27567 GCA_964474705.1 uncultured bacterium | reverse complement strand
TTGATGATGCCGAATGGTTCGTAGATCGAGGGGCAGCAGAACACGGCGGCATGCGAATACAGTTCGATCAGCGTCTTGCGGTCGACCATTTCCCTGACCCAGAAAATATTGTTGCGGTCTTTAGAAACGGATTTGACGCCCTCGGCCATTTCGTGCTCGATTTCGGGAGTATCGGGGGCGCCGGCGCAAAGGACGACCGGAATGTCCTGATTCAGGTAGCGGATGGCGTTAACCAGGTGGATAATGCCCTTCTGTCTGGTTATGCGGCCGACAAACAGCAGGTAGGGCTTGTTCGGGTCGAAGCCGAAGCGACTGATGCATGCCGTTGATTTGACGCGCTTGAATTCATCGGTGTCAATGCCGTTGTAAATTACCTTCAGGCGGTCGTCGCGAACGTTGAAGAGATTTTTGACGTCGGCCCGGGTACCGTTGCTGACTGCAATAACCGCATCGGCCATTTCGATGGCCATCTTTTCGACCCAGAGCGAAAAATCATAGCCGCCGGCCAGCTGTTCGCGTTTCCAGGGGCGGAGAGGCTCGAGTGAATGGGTGGTGACGACGAGAGGCACTCCGAAGTTGAGTTTGGCCCAGATTCCGGCCATGTGAGTGTACCAGGTGTGGCAGTGAACGATATCGGCATCGACGCCTTCGCCGACAATCTGCAGATCGCGATCGATGGTCTTGAAAACTGACTGCAGGCCGCGGTCGAGCTTCAGGTAGCCGGCCGCTGATTCGTAGCCGGTGGTTTTGATCTTGCCTTTACCTGGCTTCTGGTCGCCATAACATCGGACTTCAACATCGGCAAGGTGCGAAACTTCCTTCGACAGGTATTCGATGTGCACTCCGGCTCCACCATAGACGTGCGGCGGGTATTCGTTGGTAATGTATAAGACCTTCATCATTCTCTCCTTGCAGTCGTATTATGTTTAGAGATTATAGCATTAAAAAACTGCCTTGTCGCAATTTTAGCAAAAGCGGCAGGGCAGTTTGAACAGTCAGTTCGGAAATATCATTAATGAAGGTTGCAATTGATGCTGATGCCGTTTTTGTCGCGGGTCAGAGTGTAAATGCCACCCTCCGGGCACTGTGGAGCGGCTTTCAGATACTTCCCGGTGACCAGGGCATTGATATCAAGGGTTTCGCAGGTTTTTCCGGTATCCAGCTCATACATTTCGGTAGCTCCGGTCAGCACGCGGCAATTGGCCCGGCATGCGTTTGCTTTTGCCTGATGTCGTGCTTTTTGAAAATTGGGTATGGCAATTGCGCCCATTGCACCGACAAACCCGGTAATGCCCGAAATCATCGTCTGCTCATCAAGACCTTCTACTCTTACTTTCAGCCACAGGTTATCCTGATTGATTTTGATTGCTTCGAGCATTTTGAGGCCCTTTTGCCGCTCAGATTCAGGAAGCTGGCCCATCTGATTCTGTGCCATGTTCTTGATTGCCAGCAGCTGCTGTTTGCCGATTGCCGTCCATTGTTCGGCGATATTGGCATCGTTGAGCAAAACGGCAATTTCAGCGGAATCTTTGAGTGCCTTGAGTCGGAAAGTTTCAAAAGGTCTAAACTGTTGAGGAACATTTTCGTCTGAAACCAGGTCTGCAGCCTTGGACGGCTGTTGAGTAGTTCCGTGAACCGTGCAGGCTACCTGGCCGTCGGCCGTCAGAGAATAGACACCTTTTTCAGGGCAGGATAAATGGTCGTTGAGGTAATGCTTGCCCTGAAGCTCATTCTGATCGAGAGTTTTGAGCGGAACCGAATTATCCATGGCATACATCTCACAGGCGCCGGAAAGAATGCGAAGATTGGTGAAACAGGCCCCATGCCTGCTGTTGGCGGTTTTGCCCGCAACCAGTCGTTTAACCTGATTGAGGTCAATCTCGGCAAGAATCAGGGCTTTCTTTTCGCTGACACTTTTCAGCAGGTCAGCCCATTTCGTCGAATCCTCGGCTTCGGCGGCAGCACCCTCGCTGGTAAGAAAAATTCCGTCAGGCTGTATCGAGAGCAGCATTTTGAAATCAGGAGTCGGGATGTCGTATTCAACCAGGTCTTTTTCCCGCTTGCGCGGCTCCTGGCTGACTTTGCCAAACTGTTCTTCGAGAAAAGTCATGAATTCAAGAGGCTTGATGCGGGCTTTGAATGCAAAAGCCGGATGATAGGTGCTGTCGACGGTCAGCCAGATCGTTCCATCGGGAATAAAGATTTCCTGGCGGGCGAATTCATCGATTTTTTTAAAATATTCAGAAAGTTTGACGTCGAGATTTGCATAACCCTTGAACTGTTTTTCGAGTTCGGCAAGTTTACCGGAATTTTCGGGTTTGACAAGCTCGGCAGCCTGCCCGGAATAAAAGGCAAACATGGCAGCCGCATCGATGTACAGCGCCCCGAGGGTTTTGGGTTGCAGGACGGGGCCGTTCCCGGATGCGGCCAGCGGTGAAGATGCAAAAACTATGCAGGTGACGATGAACAGCAAACTCAGCAGTTTTTTCAAAATGTACCTCCAATAAATTATCTGAGCGATATTCTACTACAAAACCATCTGCAATGATCCATAAACCTGAAACCATCTTGAATGAAGAGAAGCAGGCGGGTTTTGCGGTAAAGGCAAAAAGCGGTTAAAATATAGATGGGGGAGAGGGAGGGTAGCATGAACTCAATAGATAAAATAGTTCTGCCCTTTAAATGGTCTGAGTTTGGATCCTGGTTCTCGACCTGCAATCCTCCAGGTCTGGCTGGTCAATTCGGCACTCTGGCAATAAATGATCTGGCGTTTACGGCCGGAAACCACAACCTGGATGGCATCAGAATAGAAGTTGAGCTCTGTTTCAAACCCGGAGTCGCCAAAGAGGTTTTTCTGTGCGGATTTCTTGCCGATCTCGAGCATTTGCAGCTTTTTGAGCCGTTTGTCGGCAATCCTGACAGCGATGATGCGATCTATCATGCCTGCCAGAAAATAAGAACGCATCCCGGTGTTGCCGAGGTCGTCGAACTTTTCCTTCCGGAAGCCGGCTGGGTTTTGCCTTCAATCTGGCGTTTTCTGATTCAATCGCTGGGGTTGCGCCCGAAAAAGAGCATCCACATGCCTGACATAATCGTCATGGCTCTGGTTAAAGACGAAAATCTGCCGCTGCTTTTTGCCAGCAAGCCATTCGATTACTACGGCAATGCCAGGCGCCTTAAAGAAGAGCTGCTGCTCGAAGATTTTTTCCGTCAGCTCCATGTTGATGAAGGAACCAGTGAAGCAGAGGTGCAGCGGGCATATATTCTGCACTGCCGTGACTCTCAGGCTTTCTGGCTCAGGGGGCAGCATCGGTTGATCAGCAAAGACAAAATCAGATCAATCGCATCAGGCAGGGCTACCAGCTCTGGACAGAAAAACTCCAGCAGCGCCGGGAAGGCCATTAGTTTTTTTGTCTTGCAGCGCTTTCAGATGCCCGCCACAGATACCAGGCGGCAATCGAGCGGAACGGTTGCCACCGGCGTGCCTGGCGGGTTAGCTCCTGCGGTTCGGGCAATGTGCCGGGGGTACCCCTGATCAAGGCAAGCCCCTTGCGCAGGCCGTAGTCGTCTGCGGCCATGACATCGGTGCGTCCGAGTCTGAAAATCAGCAGCATTTCAACGGTCCAGCGGCCGATGCCCCGAATTTGTGTCAGGGTGTTGATTATCTGGCTGTCAGTCATTTTGTGAAGAGTATCGAGATCGGGTAGTTTTCCCGAGGCGGTGAATTCGGCAAGATCGCGGGCAGCGGCAATTTTAGGCCCTGAAAGGCCCGCTGATCTCAACTCACTGTCTTCGGCCCGGATAATATCGAACGGCGAAATTTTTCCTTCAGTTGAGAAGAGACCGAGAACCCGGCCAAAGATAGTCGCTGCCGCCTTGCCGGTCAGTTGCTGATAAACGATGGCTTCGAGCAGAGCCATGAATGGCGAAGAAAAAGTGTCGCCTTTGAGGTTGAATGCCGGCGCGCTGCTTATAAAGCGCCCTAAATCCTTGTCGACAATGCACAGGTGGCTGATGGCCGCTGCAATATCGATATCAGAAAAGGTCAGGGGTGGCATAATTCGATAAGGAGGCTTTGCTGAGACGTTAACGCCTTCGAGCCGGAGCATCTGTGCTTTGAGCTTAGTGCCGCCGGCAGCAGAAAAGCCGCCCAGACGGCTATCGGCATTGATCACCCGGTGACATGGAATTACCGGTGGGCACGGATTGGCGCCGACCGCCGTTCCGACCGCCCGCGATGCCGATTTATTGCCGCATTTTTCGGCGAGCTGGCCATATGAAACAAGACAACCCGGCTCAAGTTTTCGCAGTTCATCGTAAACAGCCCTTTTGAAGGGGGGCAAATCCGCGAAATCCAGTTTAATTTTTTTGAACGAGAATTCTTCCCCGGCGAAATAATTCTGTATCTGTTCAGCTGCCGCTGCAATGGCTGAAGGCAGCGGAATGGCAATGTTTTTCTGTGCTTCGGTAAGGCTGCAGCGTCTTTGCAGTTCGGCCGCATCTTTTTCGGGCAGGCAAATTGAAACAATTTTGTCGCCGCGCCAGAATATGGCGCACTCCCCAAAGGCAGTTGGAAAAGTTGCCCAGCGGCTGATCCGCTTTTCCGTAAGTTTTTCAGTTCTGGCAGCCTTCGCTGGGCCTGCTGATACTCGAGGCCCTGTCGTCGTTCGGCGGGCATTCTGGGGTGCAGCGGCGTGCTTTTTTCTGGAAATTGCCATTTATCTGACCTTTCAGGGTGTTGTGTCCGGTTTTTTATCGTCTTTTTTACAGTTCTGGCAGCCTTTTGAGCGCAGACAGATTTCGCAGCGGGCATCACCGCACCAGAGGCAGTTGAAACAGTCTTTGCACGGGTGCTTTTTCAGAAGGTTTTCCGGCGGACGGTAGGCGTTCAACCTTTTGTAAACATCGTTTTCGTTGTTGCTGTCGGCAGGTTTCTCTTCATTGGAGTTGGTGTCGTCTGGTTTGTCGTTCATCGGTGCCTCCATGTTTCATAATATAAGAATGTGCCGAAAATGTGCAAACACAAGCTTATTTTCACCACAGATACGGCAAGATTTGAACAAAAACATTCCCCACGGATGAACATCGATGAACGCCGATTGAAGCAGATGTAAACCCAGGTATTTTCATATCTGGTTAAAATGCCTCTTTCACCATCGAGCCGGATAGACAGGGATGAAACCGCCGGTTTTCTGTTGACTTGCGGTTGCTGGTCGCTTAGAATCGGCACCATGATTAATTTAGCAAATGTAAAGGTCGCATATTCGAATCGCATTCTTTTTCAGAACGCCAATTTCCTCGTACGCCCCGGAGACAAGATCGGGCTGGTCGGGCCGAATGGTGCAGGTAAAACCACGGTTTTCAGGCTCATCATGGGTCATGAAAAGCCTGATGAAGGCGAAGTGAACATCAACGCCGGGCTGGTGCTCGGGTATTTTTCGCAGGATGTCGGGGAGATGTCGGGAAAATCAGCACTGGCCGAAGTGCTGGCCGGGGCCGGCAAAGTGTATGAGATCGGCCGTCGTCTGCATGAACTCGAGCATCAGATGGCCGAACCCGATTTTACTCATGATGATGCCTTCATGGAGCGTTATGGCAAGTTGCAGGAAGAATTCATTCACCTGAATGGCTATGAAAAGGAAAGTGAAGCTCAGACGATTCTCAACGGCCTTGGCATTGGCCCTGACCGCTGGGATTACCCGGTAGAAACTTTTTCGGGCGGCTGGAAAATGCGCATTGCCCTGGCACGGATTCTGCTGCTGAACCCTGATGTTCTGCTGATCGACGAACCGACGAATCATCTCGATATCGAGTCGATTCTCTGGCTGGAAACCTGGCTTAAGGAGTTCAAGGGCTCGATAGTGATGACCAGTCACGACCGTGAATTCATGACCCGTATCTGCTCACGCACCATCGAAGTTGCCGGTGAAACAATCACCACTTACAGCGGCGATTATGAGTTTTATCTGCGCGAACGGGTAGTGAGACGCGAGCAGTTGCTGTCGGCTCAGCGCCGGCAGCAGGCAATGCTGGCCAAGGAAGAAGAGTTCATTGCAAGGTTTGCCGCCCGGGCATCGCATGCCGCACAGGTTCAGTCGCGGGTGAAGACCATCGAAAAGATTGAAAGAATCGTAGTTCCACCCGATCCGAAGGTGATCAAATTTCGGTTTCCGCCGGTTAAGCGCAGCGGTGATATAGTTGCTGAACTCAATGACCTTGGGAAACAGTGGCCCCTTCATGATGGGCGCCTGCTGCCGGTTTTTTCGGGAGCGACAGGCAAGGTGCTGCGCACAAATAAAATAGCGGTTACCGGCATTAACGGTGCCGGTAAATCTACTTTGCTTAAGATCATCAGTGGCCAGACCGAACCGACATCCGGAACCTGTTCTCTGGGCGCTGCCGTTCAGGTTGGTTATTTCAGCCAGTATTCATGTGATGTTCTGCGCCCGGAACGCACAATCTTCGAAGAACTGCAGGAACGTCTGCCGATGGCCAATGTTGGTACCATCAAGAATCTGCTTGGCGCTTTTCTTTTTTCCGGCGATGATACCGAGAAAAAGGTGTCGATACTTTCTGGCGGTGAAAAGAGCCGGGTGATGCTGGCCTGTCTGCTGGCCCAGCCGGTTAACTTTCTCATTCTTGACGAACCGACCAACCATCTCGATATCACCAGCCGTGAAGTGTTGCTCGAAGCCCTGCAGGAATTCGAGGGTACGGTGATGATCGTCAGTCATGACCGTTACTTTTTAAAGCATCTGATTAACCGGGTATTCGAAGTTGACCACGGCGCCCTGCGCATTTATGATGGCGATTACGATTACTATGTCGAAAAGTCGGCTCAGCTGCACGGACGTGTGGTCAACTGACAGGCAGAAAGTTTTTTAGAGCTTTTCAACCCGCTATTTCATGGCGAAGCAGAGCTTCGAACCGCGCAAACCAGTCTTCAAGGTCGGGGTTGCGCGGTTTGCCTTCTTTGACGGCCCTGATATAGCAGGCACGGGCTTCGTCAATGGCATGGAAAAAATCGGCAGGAAACTCGAGAGCCTCAGGCAGAGCCTGCTCGGCAATTATTTTCGGGGAATCTCCCATGACCGGAATTCTGCTCTGGGCATCGGCAGCTGGGTGAGCTTCATATCGTTGCTGCGGAGCCTGGCGGTCTTCCGAATAGGCGGTTTTTTCGGTGGATATTTCCGGGGTGTTTGTCTGGAGGCCGCTCTTTTGCATCAGATCGTTGGCCATGTATGCCATTTCGTCTGACTGGCTGGAATTGTCTACAAGAGAATACACGATAAGCGGCTCTTCCCGGCCTTTTATATGTTTCGGGCCGAGGTTTTCGACCGGCAGGCGATTGTCGAGCCCCAGCATCGTTGATTCGGTGATGTAGATTCGACCGGGTTTGGCGATTGATTCCATGCGGGCGGCAATGTTTACGGCATCGCCAAAGACATCTTCATTTTTGATGAACACCGTACCTGTGTTGATGCCTATTCTAATGAAGATTTTGTCCTCGTTCTGGCGATTGAAGTCGAAGAGAATGTTCTGCATCTCGATAGCAGCCGAGCAGGCTTTGAACGGGTCGTCAAACCTGACCATCAGCGCATCGCCGATTTTCTTGATCAGAAAACCTCCCGATTCCTTGATCGCCGGCATCAGCATTTTGTCGTGCACTGCCAGCATGGTCATGGTATCGAGCAGCATTTTCTGAGATGCCTGGGTCGAAAAGCCGACGATATCAGTGAACATCACTGTCTTTTCAAATGAAAACTTCTTAAGCAGCTGCTCGTCGAAGCGGTCGCCCTTATTTCCGGCAGCAAAGCGCCGGGCGAGCAGAAGCTCGACGTTGGCATCGGAAAATTTTTCGAGTTCCATTTTCTGCAGTCGCGATTTGCGGAAATGGTATTCGCCGGCAATGATGGCGTGCGCTTTAAAAAGCATATCCAGTTTTTTGAGTTCCTTGTCGAAATCACGGTCTATGAATTCCTCGGTGGCTTCGATAGCTTCGATGCTGCTTTCCTGGAGCCAGGAAAGAGCGTCGTCGGCGTCAGCCGGTGCCATCTGGGGCAGTTTGATGAAATCCTGGTGCGTTTCGATTTCGATGCTGGTTAACAGGCCGTCTTTGATGGTTCGCACTGCTGCTATGTTCTGCAGGTTGAACACCAGGACCGCTGCCTGAGAAGTGCCGATTTCATCGCGCAGAAACAGCATACAGCGCTTCTGGGTGATGAGAATCAGCATATATGCAGGTCGGCCCAGCAGACGGAACATTGCACCGAGCGAAGGGTCTATCTGCGAAGGTTTGAGGATTCTGGAAAGATTGACTACCATCGTTGCGGAATTGCTGTCGAGGGATCTCTGACAGTCGCGGAAGGGCTGTAGTCCTTCCGCAAACAGCCCGACCCAGCATCTTTCGAAGCTTTCTCCCTTGTTCAGGAGGCCGGTCAGCAGCTGCTGAGTGTCTTCGCGCAGAGTATTGAGAATTTTTACCGAAGCGGGAAAGCTGCCTTCCCATTCCTGGAAGTTTTCGAAACGCTTCTGCCGTCTGGCGAGGTTTTGTGCCATCTGCTGCCGTTCGGGCGGGTCGTCGATTTCGCGTAATTCAGGCCCAAAACCAATGGTCTGTCTGAGGAAAGCATCGATCTTGCCGGCGGTTTCAGGGCTCGAGGCCTTGCCGAAGTCCTGATACCAGCTCTGAGTTGCAAAATTGGGCAATGCCATTTTTGCCGCCATGGCAACCTGAATATCTTCGTCAAGAATGGCGTGCAGAACCAGGTAGTAGTCGACCTGGCCGTTGCTGCCCTTCTTCTTGATGTTCATCAGGGCGTTAACCTTGTTTTGCCGCGTCATGGCATCAAAACTCGAGAACTTGGTGCTCACCGTTATTCTCCTGCCTCAGTGCTTTTTTCAACCGGTTTTATCTGTTTCTGGTTGTTTTGTTGTCGGTTGGCGATGATTTTATGTTAACATGGTTATCAGTCAGAGCCAAATGTAAAAAATAGCTATCTGGTGAGGAAAATGCAAGCTTTTGCAAAAAGTCTGATTATGCTGCTCGTTTTCTCGATGCTCTGGGCGGTTCCGGGCAATGCTGCCAGGAACAAGGCCGGAACGACTGCGGTTGCTGACAAAAAGCCTGCCACAACGAAGCCCCGGGTTGCTGACAAAAAACCTGTCACCACCAGGCCGCAGGTTTCAGCTTCTGAGAAAAATGAGGATGCTCTATGGGTTGAAGCGAGGGCCGCAGTCGACAGCGGCCGGACCGCCGAAGCCAGAGGGCTTCTAAGACTGTGTCTGCGCGGCAAGGTCAATGTCGTTGATGCCGAAGCTCTTTTACGCGGCTATTTAGCTTCGGACACGGCTGCAGTGCAGAATAACCGGGCACTTAAAGACCTTAAAGAGTCTGAATTACAGGAACTGCTGCATTTACAGAGTGAGATATGTGAATTCCGAACGGCATCGGCAGACGACTGGCGCCGTCTGCTCGACATCGCCGGTGCCTTCGGAAGCGACCATCAGTTGATTGTGGCAGCTCAGGCCATGCTAGATAAAATTGCGGCCGGTCTGCCGGTTAAGATGGATGAAGACTGGGTCAGGCGCTTCAAAGAACTTGAAAAGAAAATGAACGCCAAAACTCTGGTTCTATACCGCCTGCAGCTGATTGAAATTCTTGCCGGAACCGCTCAGACGGCAGGCGAATATCGCAGCAAACTTGAAGACATGCGTATTCTGGCGCGGGCCAATGCGGTAAGAATTCTCGGGCAGGCCGATGTTGCAATGGCGCAGGGTGATCTCGATATGGCCGGCAAGCTTATCGGGCAGGTGAAAAATTTCAACCCTCAATATCCGGGCATTGACCGATCAGAGCAGCGACTGGCCAGAGCAACCGAAATCAAACGTCTGGTAGGTCTTACCGGTGCTGCAATGCGCGAGCGAACTTTTCTCGAGGCAAAGCGTCTCTGCGGCGAAATTCAGAAGCTCGATGCCAACAACGCTTTTGCGCGGGCCACCATTCAGCAGATCGATGAGATTTCCAGCCGCGGAGCCGTTAACAAGATTGAATCAGCAGAAGAAAGAGTGAAGCTGGCGATCAGAAAACTCGAGAACGACCTGCGCCGGGCTGAACAGGAACAGGATGCTCTGCAGATTCGAGCCATTCTCAAAGAACTTCTTCTGCTAAAGGCCGACAATGCCCCGTGGATCGAGCGCCTGGCAGAAATTGACAATCAGATTGCCGTTTCCGGTTTCAACGCCGAAGAGAACTTCAAACAGGCGGAGCTATTGTTCAAAGAAGAGCGTTATAACGATCTGCGGTTGTTGCTCAACCGAAATCCCGGCCTGATGAATTCTGTCGATACCATGATCCAGGCCTGGGAAATGCGCCTCATGGCGAATTACTACACCGGGCGTCAGGATGCTGCCGGGCTGAGAGATAGCGCCAGAGCGATCATTGCCAGGGCAGGTCAGAGCTTTTTTGCCAGTTTTGTGCTGATGAAGCTCGACATTGCCGATAACCGCATCGATGATGCCAGAGTTAATTACCAGAATGCCAGCAAAATCAACCCCGGTTATCCGGGTCTGCGCTGGCCGGGCTGGTTATTGTGGGCACATGGCGAAGGCCGCCCGGTCGTGGTTGTCGTGCTCATTGTCGTATTTTTTCTGCTGATTCAGCTGTTAAGACCTGCTTTTGCCTTTTATGAATCGACGTACTGGTTCAGGGTCAGTCTGCTGGCAAAGGTTTTTCCTTCGCTGGCTCTGCGCTCTCTTGAAGGATGTTTTGGCATCTATCGTGATACGAGTGATCGAATCAGACTTTTCAGACTGCTGGTGCGCTGCAGTACTGCGGTTGGTGACAAGAAAAAGATCGACATGTATGCAGCTAATCTGCACGAACTGGTGCCGCATGATGCATTGGCCCGACCCGCCGGGGCTGTTCCGGTTTCAGCCGACCAGGTTTCAAATCAGGAGCCAGACGACACACCTCATTCTTTAAGTGCTGAGCAGGGTCGGCTACAAGTTTCAGAAGCCGGCATCGAATCTACGTCTATGCCTGAGCTTGCCCCGGAACCGGCAAGACCAGTGGTTTCACCAATTACCACAAGCATCAGATCCGGTCTTGGGCGCAAGAAAGTTGATGTTGAACCGATTGCAGCCGAATACCCTGAAATTGCTCAGGACGCTGAGCAACCGTCAGCAGAGCAGCAGTTTTCCGGGTCTGAACAGACTGAATTTTCTGAACATCCGCAGGCTCCGGCTGAATCTGCAGCAGAGTTTTACGATCTGCATGAACCGGCGGCGACCATCGCTGAGACAACACTTGTCGATACATCATATCAAAACGATGACAATGCGGGCATACCAGAACAACATAGTTACGAAGATGGTCTGGATGAGGGCGAAAGCTCAAGAATCTCGCGTCTTGAAGATGAAGACTACGATATCCCGGATCGGGTTGCCGAAACAGGCACCGCTGCGGAAGCCGCTACAAGTGAATTGTTCGGTGATCTTTTCGGCAATGGCGATTCGCCTGAGGGCGAAACCCAGGCGCCGACAGCCGGGCAGGAATTTTCAGATGCTCAGGAAAACTTTGAATTCAGACTGGATGCTTCCATTCCTGAAGGAACAACTGATTTACCTGGCTTTGTCGATGGTTTTACTCCTGCCGACAATGATGTGGAAATTTCACCTGCTGTCGAAGAGCCGGAAGCAATCTCTCCGCCAGCTGATGCTGCGCCTGAAGGGCAGTTGCCGGCAGCTGCCCGGCTGGATTACGATGAATACGAATCGGCAACTCTTGCTGGCGTCATAAGTCTGACCGAAGCTGAGAATTCTGAGCGGCAGAGTTCGCAAGCCGATGCAAAAATGGATTACCACGAATATGAAGGTATTTCCGATTCAGGAATACCGGCTGCAGATGCCGCTGATCTGACGAAATCAAGTTTCGAAGACCGTTCGCTGCCCTCGCAGCAGCCGGAGGCAAAGATTTTCGATCTTGACTCGGTTGCTGTGGATGAAGCCGATGCCCTGACAACGCATGCCGATGCTTTGGCAGCAACTGCCGAGGCCCTCGCCGCTTCAGAGCATGCGCCGGTCTACAATGTCGAAGATACGATCAGAGAAACCCGTGCCGCCCTTTTTGCCGAGCTGAATTCAGTGTCTTCGCCCGGTGAGATAAGCGACGCGTGGCGCAACACTCTGCGAAACCCCGTCGACTCTGCCGTCATTTTTCCCGAACTGCAATGATGCCGGGTCGAGCATGCCCGTGCATGTGGTATCTTTACATCGGTCACCGTCAGATAGTAGAATCAGCTGCAACGACTTCATTCAGGAATAGTTTAAATGGGAAGGCGCAGAATCGCCCGGATGGTTGCTTCGGGAGATTATCAGATGACAAAACATGCTTACGACCAGATGATAGCCCGCGATATCTTCATCAAGCAGGTTGAAGATGCGGTGGTTAACGGCCGGGTCGCGAGGCGTTGGCCCGAGCGTGACGGCGAAAAGCTGGCCATTATCGGTGAACGTTTCAATGGTGATTTTATCAAGGTTGTGGTCAAAGATTGTGAGATTCCGAAAGTGATAACCGTTTGTTACCCTTATGAAGAACTTGATTAAAACAGGCCTGGTGCTGGCTGCCGTTTTTTTGTTGCTGCTGCCGTCGAGGCTGCCGGCGATAGCGCTCAGCGAAATTGAAACCAGACTGATGAATGACATTTCCCGGTATATTGACGTTAAGCCTGAGGGGCAGGCCTTGAGCTTCTTTGAACATGCGATCAGAAGTAAAAGCGTTGCTTTGAAGGGGCTGGCGTCGATTATTATGGCCAGACATTATGGCAGGCGGTTTCAGGCGCAGTTTTTGCGCAATTTTACTCTTAATCCTGAGCTTGACGATTTTGCCCGTGAAAAGATGGTGCTGGTGAAAATCGAGAATGTCGAAAAACTTCTGGCCGCCTTCAGACCGTCTCTAGAAAAGCTCAATGACGATCGGGTCCGCCAGCTCTTTCTTTTCTATCATCTCAGACATAAAAATGTCTGGTTGCTTGGCCGGGCCGGCGAAGAACTGTCGCTGGCGGCTTTCTACCGCATCAGCGTTTTCAATCAGTTTCTCGGAGAAAATATTGACCCGATCAGGCTTGCAGCCCAGGCTGACCGCAGAAAGTAATTTTTTGCAATCCGGTGTTTGCCGGTTGCGTTAATAAAATTGTGCGAATCAATCTCAACATTCGAGGGGAATATATGCAAAACCGTTTACTGCTGCTGTTTGCTTTTCTTTTTCTGACGGCATCGCTGCTGCAGGCACAGATTCCGGCAATGACCCTGAAAAAGGCCGCTGAAAAACCGGTCATTCTTTCAGGGTTGGATGCCAGGGTGAGAATATTCGGGCATCTGGCTGAAACCACGATGACCATGAAGTTTTATAACCCCAATTCGCGGGTGCTCGAGGGTGAGCTCGAATTTCCGTTGCCCGAGGGTGCCGTTGTTTCGGGTTATGCGCTCGATATTAACGGTGATCTCGTCGAAGGTGTCGCCGTTGAAAAGGAAAAGGCCCGCGTCGTTCTTGAAACCGAGATTCGTCGCGGTGTTGACCCCGGCCTGGTCGAGAAGGTCAAGGGCAATAACTTCAAAACGCGCGTCTATCCGCTGAATGCTAATTCCAGCCGCACCGTACAGGTTGTTTACATTACCGAACTGGCTGTCGATGATGGTGAAGCCAGATACCGGGTTCCTCTGCACCTGACCGACAAAACCGAAAATTTCAACCTGCGGGTGGAGGTTCTCAGCCCCGATCAGCAGCCGAAGATCGTCATCGCCGGTGCCCGGCCGTCAGAATTCACCCGCATGCAATCCGGCTGGTTCAGCGAAATGGCAATGCAGCGTCAGAAGATCGATTCTGAGATCCAGGTCACGATTCCGGTACCTGAGCCTGGGGCAGTATTCGTTGAAGAAGCCGCTGACGGCAACTTCTACTTCAGCATTCAGGGTCTGGCTGCCGACCCCGAAAAAAACCGGGCGTTCAAGCCGGCCATGCGCATCGCAGTGCTGTTCGATGCGACAGGTTCAGCAGCCAAACGCGATCTTAGCCTCGAAAAAAAGTTCATCACCGCATTGTTTTCATCTGACCGGGTTGCTGACTCGGTTGAAGTCGAATTCGTTGAATTCCGCAACCGGCCCGGAAAGGCACGCAGCCTGAAAGTAGCGCGCGGCAGGTCGGAAGAACTGAACAGTCTGATCGATGCGGTCAAGTTTGATGGTGGTACCAGCTTCAGCGGTATCAACGGCAATCTTGCCAGACCTGATTGCTATCTGCTGCTTTCTGATGGCATTTCAACCTTTGGAAAAAGTGTCATGCCCGAATTCAACGCACCGGTCTACGCGGTTTCATCGGCAGATGGTGCTGATTATGGTCTGCTGCAGCAGGTTTGTCGCCGCAGTGGCGGCGAACTTCTCAATCTGAAGAATCTCGATATCGAGCGCGCCGTAAAAATGGTTGGTGCAGACTTTTTTGGCATTACCGGAACAGTTTTCAGCAAAGGGATTGAAGAAGTTTACCCCCATGGTCGGCAGCGGGTGAGCCCGCGTTATATGCTGGCCGGTCTGCTGGCCGGTGATGAAGGTGAAGTTACCCTGAGTTTTGGCAGCAGTGCCAATGGGCTTTTCGAACGCAAATACCAGATCAGTCGCAAAAATGCTGTTAAAGGTGATTTCCTGCGCAAATTCTGGGCCGGTCGTAAGGTCGATGAACTGCTTGCCGAAAAAGAAAAGAATCGTCTCGAAATCGTCACTCTCAGCAAGAAGCATGGGGTTGTCAATGAATTTACCTCACTGCTGGTTCTTGAGCGCATCGATCAGTATATCGAACATCGCATTGTTCCGCCGGCATCAAAGCGTGAATGGCGTGACCAATATTTCGCTGCCGTCGAACAGGTCGAAGCCGAAGTGGCAAAAACCCGCGAACAGAAGTTGAACAGCATCATCCCACAGTGGGAAGAAAGGCTGCGCTGGTATGAAACTGACTTCTCGAAAGCTCAGGCACCTTCAGGAACAGACAAGAAATCAGAAGGCGGCAGCTGGTACGGCGGTCTGCTGGGTTCCAGCAATGCTTCGCGTGAGGAAAGCGTTCAGTCGCAGGGTATGGATTCGTTCGAGTCTGATTCAGCCATGCCACAGTCTGCCCCAGTGATGTCTGAAAGCTCAGACATGGATATGCGTGACGAGAGCAAGTCGCTGTCGGCAGGCGAACCTCGTCCTGCGCCTCCATCAGGGTCTGCCATGCCTTCTGCCAAGGCCGATTCTTCGGCTGCAACAGAGGTGTCCCGGTCGGTGAATCCTGGCGTGGCTGTCAAAGCCTGGCAGCCGGATGCCCGTTATGCAAAACAGATCAAGGAAGCTCTCGACCCATATGCCGAGTATCTGAAGCAGAAAGCCGAGTATGGCAATTCTCCTTCGTTCTTTCTCGATTGTGCAGACGTTTTCATTGCTCTGAAGAAGCAGGAAATTGCCATTCAGGTTCTCTCGAATATCGCAGAAATGGAGCTGGAAAACCCCGCCCTGATGCGCATTCTCGCGCACCGTCTTTCGCAGGTTGAAGAACTTGCAACCAGTGCTGCGATCTTCGAGGAAGTTCTTGAGCTGCGCAAGGAAGAACCCCAGTCTTATCGCGATCTGGCGCTTGTTCTCGGCCGGATGGGCGAATATCGCCGTGCCGTCGAACTGCTCTACGAAGTCGTTCTGAAACCCTGGGATGGCAGATTTCCTGAAATTGAAGTCATTGCCATCGAAGAGTTGAACAGCCTGGTCGTCAAGGCCAAAAAAGCCGGCATCAGCGACTTCAAGGTCGATTCACGCCTGTTGAAGCCTGTGGATGTCGATCTGCGCATCGTCATGACCTGGGATGCCGATCAGACCGACATGGATCTCTGGGTTGTCGAACCCTCCGGTGAAAAGGCTTACTATGGTTACCCGCGCACCGGGACGGGCGGTCTGGTATCGCGCGATTTCACTCAGGGATACGGCCCCGAAGAATATATGGTGCGCAAGGCCCGCACCGGCATGTATGAGATTCAGACCAACTTCTTCGGCAGCAGTTCGCAGAAGGTGGCCGGCGCCGTCACTCTGCAGGTCGACATATTCACGAACTTCGGCCGCGATGATGAAAAGCGCCGCTCGGTAACTCTGCGCCTGACCGACCGAAAAGAAACCTTCAAGGTCGCTGATATCGAGTTCTGATAAAGGTTTGATGAGTGGGCTGCTTCGCTGAGAGGCAGCCCTTTTTATTTCAGGTATGTTTTCAACTGTTAATCAATGGTTTTTCAAACCGCCTTTCCTGATCGGCAGACGTAAGTTTGCAAACCTGGATTAAAGCTCTCTGTGATCAATATTCTAAAAAATGCAGGATATACTTCGTAGCCGAACCCGTTTCTCCGATCGGTTTCAAGAGAGCCACGCAGCTGATTTGCCCTGTTTTGTTGAAATGCCAGATTTCGTTTCGTTTACATGGAGCAGGAGCATGTTATATATTTATGCCTGTGGTATGAGCAGACAGAGAAACTGAACTTCAGGTTCAGAGCACCGGAAAAGAAGGATCAGGATAATGCAGAGTATTTGCAGCATGCGGCTTTATAAGCAGGCATTCCGTGGCCTGGTTACAATATTTCTGATGAACCTGGCGGTATTTGCTGCGCCCGGATACTGCGAGCCTGCAGCGAAGATTCCTGTCGGCGATGATGAATTTTTGGAGCTGGTGCAGAGGCAGACGTTTCAATACTTTGTTGAATGTTCCAACCCTGCAAATGGGCTGGTGATGGACAAAGCTCTGAATCTGCCGGTCGGAAGCAGGGCGGTTGATTTTTCTTATTCGGCCGCTACAATCGCAGGAGTGGGGTTTGCTCTCAGTGCTTACCCGGTTGGAGTCGAACGCGGTTGGATGACCCGCGAAAAAGCAGTGGGGCTGACCCGAACAACGCTCAGGTTTTTTGCTGAAAAAATGCAGCATGAGCATGGCTTCTTTTATCATTTTGTCGATATGAAAACCGGCGCAAGAGCCATGAAATGTGAAATTTCATCTATCGATACCGCTTTGTTTCTGGCAGGAGCGCTGTTTGCGGCAAAGTATTTTCAGGACGCTGAAATTCAGCGACTGGCGCAGCAGATTTACGAGCGCACAGACTGGGAATGGATGTGCAACGGTGGGCGGTTTCCCTCGATGGGCTGGACCCCTGAAAATGGCTTTATCAAAGCAACCTGGGATCACTATTCAGAAGGACTGCTGCTTTATGTTTTAGCACTTGGAGCCCCGAAACACACTTTGCCCGCCGACGCCTGGAATTTTCGGCGCTTGTGGGGGCGCTATAAAGAACATGTATATCTGATCAATCAGCCATTGTTTACGCACCAGTTTCCGCAGGTATGGCTCGATCTGCGTGCGAAACGCGATGCTTACGCCAACTATTTCGCCAGTTCAGTGCAGGCTACCCTGGCGAACCGACAGTTTTGCCAGGATCTGCGCCAGAGCTATAAAACTTTTTCTGAAAACATCTGGGGTCTCACCGCCTGCATCGGCCCCGATACCTACAATGCCTACGGCGCACCGCCAAACCCGGCAGTTGTAGATGGCACTGTCGCTCCGGCGGGCGCTGCCTGCTCGATAGTTTTTACACCGCAGTTATCTATTGCCGCCCTGCGTGAATACTACGACAGCAAACCTGCCGGCATCAAAAAACGCCTGCAGGGGCGTTTTGGCTTGAGCGATTCGTTCAATATCGATCGGGATTTCGTCGCATCGGAAGCTTTTGCCATCAATCAGGGCCCAATGCTGCTGATGATCGAAAATTATCGTTCCGGCATGATCTGGAAACACTTCATGGAAGTGCCGTGCGTAATTCAGGCTATGAATAAAGCCGGTTTCAAGCCTGATACAGCAGATGAAAATACCCTCGATGCAGCGATAATATACGAGACGGCCGCATATATGCCGCATCAGCGACCAGTATATGAGGCCAGTTTCCTGGCGCATGAATACTCGCTTGCCGGCGCCAGTTTCACTGACCCGGTCTGGAATACTGCGACGAAAATGGTTATCGACAAAAGTTTGATACAGACCATTATAAAACCTTCTACCAGCCTCGACTATCAATTAGACTGGCAGATGCTTCACAACGCCGAAAGCATTTTTATGAAATTCGCTCTGCATGATACTGAATTGCACGCTGAGAATACCGCAGAACACATGTATCACGATGACTGCATCGAAATTTATCTGAATTCACGTAATCAGAAGTTCAGCTGGAATGGCGAGCATGATTACCAGATTATCATTTCACCCGATGCCTCAGGGCAAAGCCTGAGAGTCAGAGAATTCATCAAGGGGGAGAGCCTGACAAGACAGCTGCAATGGAAGTTTCAGCGACTGCCAGCCGGTTTCAGTGCAATTATCGAAATTCCTAAGAAATCATTCGGTCTGAAAAGTATAAATAACTTTGCCGCTTCTATTGCAACACATGATGTCAATGCCGCCGGAACGGTCGATATGAAATACTCCTGGTTTTCCTGAGAACGTTGTCTGGGTCGGGTTAGACAATTACCGGCATCTGGCGTCAGATCCGATATTCTGGATCTCGTTGCGCAACAGTCTGCTGTTTGCGCTCGTTGGCGTACCGCTGAACCTGATTTGCTCCTTGCTCGCTGCTTTACTTCTTAATAGAGAATTCATCAGATTCAAGGCGCTTTTTCGCGTCGGCTTTTTCATACCCTGTATTACGACGATGGTCGCAGTGGCGGTTATTTGGCGCTGGCTATATAACCCCGAATTCGGGTTGCTGAATCTGGCGCTGGGCTGGCTGGGTTTGTCGCCGCAGAACTGGCTTGCCGATCAATGGCTGGCTCTGCCGTCGCTGATTGTGATGGCTGTCTGGAAAGGGTTTGGCTACAACATGATAATTTTCATCGCGGCGCTGCAGGCCATTCCCGAAGATCTTTACGAATCGGCCGATATCGATGGGGCCAACGAAACGCAGCAGTTCTGGCACATTACGCTGCCAATGCTTCGTGAAACCACTGTTTTTGTTACAATAATGACCAGTATCGGTTTTCTACAATTTTTTGCCGAACCATACGTCATGACAGGCGGCGGTCCGCTCAATCAGACGATGTCGGTCGTTCTGTACATGTATAATCACGGTTTCAAATTCTACAATCTCGGTTATGCATCGAGTATCGCTTATGTGCTGTTTGCGCTGATTCTTGCCTTCACGCTGGCACAAGGGATGATAAAAAAAGGTCTGGAAGGAGGCAAAAAATGAGCGCAGGCGTCAGAGCTGCAAAATTGCAGGAATGGTCGTTTTTCGCATTGCTCTGCCTTTCCCTTGTTTTTACGTTGTTTCCTTTTATCTGGATGCTTTCGACTTCTTTCAAAAGTCCTGGAGAAATCTTTTCGCAGACACCAACCTTCATTCCGGTGCAGGCGACCTTCGATAACTATCGAAATCTTCTGCAGAGCGCCGCTCTCGGCCGCAGTTTTCTAAACAGTCTTGTGTTTGCGATCGGAATGACCATTCTTTCGGTTCTGTGCAATGCCATGGCCGCTTATGGTTTTGCCAAACTCAGCTTTCCCGGGCGGGAAAAAATCTTTGCGCTGTTGCTGCTGACGATGATTGTGCCCGGGCAGGTAACGATGATGCCAGTTTTTCTGATTCTCAAGACACTGGGTTTTCTCAATTCGTTTGTCGGACTAATAATCCCCGGAATTGCGAGTGTTTTCGGCATATATATGCTGCGACAATTCATGCAGGCGATTCCCGAAGAGATTCTCGAAGCGGCCAGAATCGATGGGTGCAGCGAATATCGCATATTTTTTTCCATAATGCTGCCGCTCTGTCGACCGGTTCTGGCGACCCTGGCCATTTTCAGCTTTATCGGTGCCTGGAACGAATTTTTCTGGCCTCTGGTCATCATGCTGCGCGACGACATGCAGACCCTGCCGGTTGCGCTTGCCAACCTCAACGGGCAGTTTAACACTGACTGGGGCCTGCTGATGGCCGGTTCGGTGCTGGTGGTAGTGCCGGTGATTCTGGTGTTTCTGCTTGCCCAGAAGCATTATATCAAGGGTATCGCTGCCGGCGGCGTCAAGGGTTGATGTAGAATTCCGATCAGAAGCGCATAAACAGAAGGAGACATGTGTGGGTAACAATTCGTCGAAATCGAATGCAGGCGGCAAACCTGCAGATGGCAAAATTGAAACTCTGGTAGAAGCCCTGCTGGCAAAAATGACGCTTCCCGAAAAAATCGGGCAGATGACTCTTTTTACGGCAATGTGGGCCGAGACCGGCCCAACGATCGATCGGAATTTTCTGACCTATGTGAGAGAAGGGCGTTGCGGATCGATATTCAACGCTTATACTGCTGAGTATACCCGATCGCTGCAGAAAACAGCCGTCGAAGAAACCCGCCTCGGCATACCTCTTTTGTTCGGCTTCGACGTAATTCATGGGCATCGCACCATTTTCCCGATTCCGCTCGCCGAAGCTTGCAGCTGGGATCTTGCCCTGATGGAGAGATCTGCGCGTATAGCCGCTACAGAAGCAGCGGCAGAAGGCATTCACTGGACTTTTGCGCCGATGGTCGATATCGCACGCGATCCGCGTTGGGGTCGCGTTGCCGAAGGTGCCGGCGAAGATGTCTGGTTGGGTTGTCGCATTGCCACGGCGCGAGTGCGCGGCTTTCAGGGTGATAACCTGACCGCTGAGGATACGGTTCTTGCCTGCGCCAAACATTTTGCGGCGTATGGTAGCGCTGAAGCCGGGCGAGATTACAATGTGGTAGATATTTCCGAACGCACTCTCGCCGAAGTTTATCTTCCACCATTCAAAGCCTGCGTTGACGCCAATGTTCGCACTTTCATGCCGGCATTCAATGAAATTGCCGGTGTGCCGTGTACAGCCAGCCGGTCTTTGCTCAGCGATACCCTGCGGCAAAAGTGGGGTTTTTCAGGCGTGGTCGTTACGGACTATACGGCAATCAATGAGCTGATTCAGCATGGAGTTGCCGGTGATCAGGCACAGGCCGGGCGTCTGGCCATCGAAGCCGGCGTCGACATGGACATGCAGGGCGGAGTTTATTTTAATCATCTTGAAGCTCTGGTCAATGCCGGAAAGGTATCGCCGGCTGCAATCGATGAAGCGGTCAGGAGAATTCTCAGGGTGAAGGCCGAGCTGGGGCTGTTCGATGACCCATATCGATACTGTTGCGAAGAGCGCGAAAAGCGCCTGGTTCTGGCTCCTGAACACAAGTCCGCTGCCCTGGAAACGGCTGAAAAATCAATGGTGCTTCTGCAGAACGAAGGCAATACCCTGCCATTTGCGAAAAATCTGCGAAACCTGGCCGTTATCGGACCACTTGCCGAATCGCAGCTGGAGTTGCTCGGCAACTGGTATGGCGCAGGCAATGGCAATGAAGTAGTTTCTGTGGCTGCCGCGCTGCGAGACAAACTCGGAAATTCGGTTCAGATTAGTATTGTTAAGGGCTGCGAAATCGACGGAGAAGGCGAGGCGCAGTTCGATGCCGCCGTAGCTGTCGCAAGTCAGGCTGATGCCGTATTGCTGGTTCTTGGCGAGAGCGGAAGTATGAGCGGCGAAGCTGCCTGCCGCGTCGATATAGATCTGCCGGGCCGACAAAATGAACTTGCTGAAAAGGTTGCCGCGGCCGCAAGCGGCAAACCTGTGGCGGCGGTATTATTCAACGGCCGACCGCTGGCGATCAACCGCCTGGCAAAGGCGGTCCCGGCGATTCTCGAAGCCTGGTTCCCGGGCACTATGGGCGGGCAAGCCGTAGCCGAGGTGCTTTTCGGCGATGTCAGCCCCTCGGGTAAGCTGGTAATGAGTTTTCCGCGGCATACCGGCCAGATACCGATATATTACTCGGCCAAAAACACCGGGCGCCCGATCAGCCATGACAAATATACCAGCAAATACCTGGATTGTCCCAACACGCCTTTGTTTGTGTTCGGACATGGTTTGACCTACACGACTTTCAGTTACGGGCCGGTGCGCCTCAGTGCAGCAGAAATGCCAATGCAGGGCGAGATCAGAGCTGTGGTCAGGGTGACGAACACCGGCAACCGACCAGGCGAAGAAGTGGTGCAGCTGTATCTGCGTGACCTGGTTGCCTGTATAACCAGGCCGCTGAAAGAGCTTAGAGGTTTTAGAAAGATTTTTCTCGAGGCCGGCGCCAGCGCTGAAGTTGAATTTACAATCACAGCGGCTGATCTGGCTTTTGTCGGGCCTGATCTTGAGCCGCTGGTCGAACCAGGAGAATTTGAAGTCATGATTGGCGGCAGCTCGTCAGTATCGTCAGGTCAGCGCTTCAACCTTTTGCGGGCTGATTAAGCAAGGCAGTGCAGTTCCCCCGAATGTTTATCCGGTATTCTGGTAAACTTATATCCTAGGGCAAGATGTTTTGCTGATGGTATTGCAAAATGCTATAATAATAATGCCGCCAGGGTGACCTTCATCGTCAGGTGGGGGGGCACGGGAACGGGCGTCGCGTGGGGCTACCTGCTCCCCGGATGGACGAAACCGTAGCCAGGTCTGCAGAGGCCAGCATCCGGGCGGCCTTTTATTTTATAAGCTTTTTGTCGGCTCGTTTCTGCATTTCTGCAACCTGAGTGTTGAAGCCGCCCCATGCGTGCTTTAGCTGATGAATCAAAGAAGTTGGCAGTTAAGCCGTCGGCTGCCAGCAATTCTCGGAGAGCTATAAAACCCGCACCAATAAAGGACCGAAATTTGCTTAAGGTTGTCATTGGTCGGTTCGTTCTCTATCCTGAGACTCGCCGACACTCGGCCATCCATGGCCTTCGCGAGCGGTAGCGAAGCAACCGTATTCTTGAAGTTTGCGGTTAGCTCAGAGCTGGCTTTTTAGCCATGGATGGCTTTATGTCTTTGCGCCACAGGAATGGCGCGCCAAGGCTATGCCTTCGGCATACTGCTTCAGGGCTTCGCCATTTGCAATGACATTTTTGACCGAGAATTGCTGATCGGCTGCTGCTGAGGTTGCTAAAAGAGCGGGATTCAGGTAGAATCTCGCCATATTTAATTCACGAAACGAGGGTTTATGGCTGACAAGTATATTTTCACCATGCTGGGTCTCAACAAGTTTTACGGCACCCGACAGGTGCTCAAAGACATCAATCTCTGCTTTTTTCCCGGGGCTAAAATCGGCATCGTCGGCGCCAACGGGGCTGGTAAGAGTACCGTGCTGCGCATCATGGCGGGCATCGACAAAGAATTCCGCGGTCAGGCCGAGCTGACAAAGGGTTACAAGGTCGGCTTCGTGCCCCAGGAACCGCAGCTGGAAAACGGCAAGACTGTGCGCCAGAATATCGAGGCAGCGTTTGCCGATACTCTGGCGATGATCAAGGAATACGAAGATATCTCGGCGGCAATGGGCGACATGGACCCGGACGCCATGGACAAAGCCATGGAAAAGATGGCGCAGCTGCAGGACAAGATTGACGCTGCCGGCGGCTGGGAGATCGATACCCGTCTCAATGTCGCTGCCAACGCGCTGGTGTTGCCGGCAGACGATATGATCGTCGACAACCTTTCCGGCGGGGAAAAGCGCCGCGTCGCTCTCTGCCGCGCTCTGCTCGAACAGCCCGACCTGCTGTTGCTCGACGAACCGACGAACCATCTCGATGCCCAGACAGTCGCCTGGCTCGAAAACTACCTCAAAGATTACCCTGGAACCGTGATCATTTCGACGCATGACCGCTATTTCCTCGACAACATCACCAAATGGATTCTCGAGCTCGAAGACGGCCACGGAATTCCATTCGAGGGCAATTACAGCTCATGGCTTGCCCAGAAACTGCAGATTCTCGCTGCTTCCGAAAAGAAGGAATCGGCACGCCGCAAGTCACTCGAGCGCGAATTGAAGTGGATTCGCATGAACACCGGCGATCGTCATGAGCTGCAGCGCGAGCGCCTGGCGCACTTTGAAGATCTGGTAGCCCGCGAAAAGAGCGCCGAAAAGGGTGACGAAACTGTCATTCAGATCGCGCCGGCCGAGCATCTCGGCGATCTGGTCGTCGAATTCAAGGGTGTCAACAAGGCTTATGACGGCAATAAACTCATGGAAAACGTGACTTTCTCGTTGCCAAAAGGTGCGGTTGTCGGCATTATCGGGCCGAATGGTGCCGGTAAGACCACGATGTTCCGCATGATCGGCGGCGTCGAAAAGCCCGAGTCGGGCGAAGTCGTTGTCGGGCCGACCGTCAAAGCTGCCTGGGTCGACCAGCACCGTGAAATACTAACGGGCGACAAGACGGTGTTCGATGAAATCAGTGATGGCCTTGACGATGTGCAGTTTGGCAAGCTGAAAATCCCGTCACGAGCCTATTGTGGCCGTTTCGGCTTCAAGGGTTCCGACCAGCAGAAAAAGGTTGGCGAGCTCTCTGGCGGTGAGCGCAATCGCGTCCATCTTGCCAAGATCGTCAAATCCGGCGGCAACCTGCTGATGCTCGACGAACCCACGAATGACCTCGATGTGGGCACCTTGCGTCTGCTGGAAGATGCGATTTCCGACTTTGCCGGTTGTGCGCTGGTGATCAGCCACGACCGCTTTTTCCTCAACCGCATCTGCACGCATCTGCTTGTGTTCGAGGGCAATGCGAAGGTTTCATGGTTCGAGGGCAACTTTGAAGATTACGAAAGCATGTATCTGAAAAAACTGGGAGCGGCGGCCAACGACAATCGCCGGGCCAAGTTCAGAAGATTCGCGCTGTGATTTATTGACCTGCAGGAGATCGAATATGCAATTGAAGAATTCAATCAAGGTGTTGATGGTAGCGGTATTAATGGGTGCCGCTATGCCTGCGCCAGTGCATGCCGGTGCCATGGATCAGCTGATCGACGCGGCTGGAGGTTCGCTGCCGGATGTTCCAGATGTGCCCGACCCGACGCCTGTCGACGATGGTTCGAGCAGCAGTTCTAGCTATGATGACTCGAGCTCGTCTGATAACTCGAGTTATGACAACTCGAGTTCCGACAATTCATCGAGTTACAGTAATTCCGGTTCTTCAGACTCTTCCGGATATGACAGCTCATCGAGCTACAGCTCTGGAAGCAGTTCATCTGACTCGGGGTATTCTTCTGACAGCACATCCAATTCAGGCGGCAGCAGTTTCTGGAATCTTTTCAAACCTGTAGATCCGGCCTATGAAGAGCAGCAGCGCGAAAAGCGTCGCCAGCAGCGCGCTGAACGTCAGAAGAAACGCGAAGAGTCGGCACGAAAGCGTCGTGAAGCCCGCAGGGATCGTGAATCCAGGCGCCAGCAGGAAATGAATCGCAAAAAGGCTGAGGAGACGAAGAAGCAGAATGCCAATTTTGTGAACGTTCCGCAGCCGCGGGCGTTGCCGCCCAGCCTGAAGCCGCCAACGGCAGATGTTCCGGCCGGAAGCGAAGCTAAGGCCTTGTCTGAAAACCAGTTCAGAATGGCAACCTTGCTGAAAAAGGGCAATTTAACCGACCAGGAACAGGAATTACTTCGCCAGCTGCATGCAGTTTGCAGGGTACTCTGGGGCAAAGCAGTACAGAATGAATCGCTGACGGCTCTTGAGCGCAGCCGTATCAAGCTCAATATTCCGAGTGTCAGTTTCTCCGTTCCTGAGATGGCTGCACAGCTGACCGGGCAGCTTAACGGCATTAAAGCAAAACTGGCCGGCGAAAACTCTCCAAATATCGATCTGATCAAAAAGTTCAACAGTGAAAAATTTCAGCAGCTCGCCGAGCAGTCGGCTGGCGACCTGGCCGAAAACGTTGTCGAAGGCGGTCAGGAATCATTCGATAATATTCTTGGAGCGGCAAAAGTGACGGCCGCGATCAGGCAGGGCGATATACCGGCTGCGGGCAAGGAAACTCTCGATTTCCTCGTCGGTAAATTGTCGTCGCCACAGGCTTCAATGGCGGTAGAAGGTGGCCGGATGTATGCTTCGACGGCATTTGCCGCTCTAGATAACTTTATGGTCAAGGCTATGGGGGCCACCGGCAATGATTTTAATACCAGAGAATTCTGGGAAAAGGTTAAGAGCGAAATGAGCACCGGTCAGAAAACGGTGCTCGAGTTTGTCGGAGGCCATGATGGAAAGTAAAGCAATGTCACCTTTAAAGCCACTGAATTCAAGGTTTGCGGCTTTTGGCCGTTATTTATTTGTCTTTCTGCTGCTGATAATGGTTTCCGGCATGGCCACCGCCGCTGCGAAATTCGACCCGATGACTGAGTCGACGCTGGTTCTACCTGCCGGCAGCGGCATTTCCTGGCATTGGGTGGTGCCGCCGGTTACACTTGAAAAGCCCTTGCCCAAACATACTCTCAATGATATCCGGTTTTCGGTTGATGCACAGGGTGCACCCTGGATTGGCATCGAGAACCGCCAGCTTCTCAACCCGGTCAAGCAGATTTCGGCCGTTCTTTCTGAGCCATTTCAAAGTTTTGTGCACCTTGATAATGGTCTGATGTTGTTTTCGACGGTGAGAACTCTGGGTTTCATCGGTTCAAGCAATAAAGAAGAATTCGATGGTCGTGGGCACCCGGTTATGCCTTTTCAGCCGATCTGCGATCTGCCCGCTTACTACAGCCGCGTTTATCGTGCTGCCGGCAATTGTGTATATCTGGTTTCTGAAGACGCAACCGCGAAGAAGACAATGGTTTATCAGCTCAGGCCCGAAGCCGCGTCGGCCGGCGGCAAAATGGAAATCAAGAGTTTCCGCAAGATATTTGAAACCGGTGAAGCGGTCACAGCGGTTGCCGGTGATGAGACGACAGCTTTCATCGCGCTTGGAAAACTGGTTCTGATGCTGACGATTGAAGACAACAGGCTTACCGCCATTCCAGCCCAGCCAGATGAAGAAGTCAGAGAACTGGCATATCAGAAAGGTTACGGCCTTTTTTATGCAGGTGCTTCAGGCGTTGGCTTTCTCGGGGCTAAGCGTGCCTTCAGATTCATCGAAACTTCGCATGCCCGCATTGCCCTGCATGGCGAAAGTCTGCTGGTGCTTTTCCCACGCCATCTTGGCGTTCTGTCGTTCGATAACATCAACCGCCTCTGGAATTTCGATTTTGCTCTTGCCGGCAACTGATTTTGCCAGGTGAAAATCCTTCTGCTGCTTCATTTCGCTTGATTTAGCGGCAAAACAGCCGGCCGGGTTCAGATGAGCCCGGCCGGCTGTCTGTTTCTGGAATAATGAGAATTTTCTGAAATCTCTTTTTTTGTAAAGCTTTGTTAATAAATGTTAAAAACCTTGAACTAAAGCCTCTTTTGTGGGCATATGAATGCAAGTCCTGATTCAAATAATTGGTAAGTGTTCACTTGGTAGCACTTTGCCTGCTGATAAAAAAGTGATACGATAGCTGTGAATTGCCACGGTCAAAGTTTGCAATAGTATGAACAGGTTTGAAGATGATTCCGATGAAAAAACTGACTGTCAAGGGCTTTAAATCAATCAGAGAGTTGGTTGATTTTGAGTTGAAAGACCTGAATGTTTTTATCGGTGCCAACGGTTCAGGCAAAAGCAATCTTATCAGCCT
>CAYYUI010000065.1:7529-27756 GCA_964474705.1 uncultured bacterium | reverse complement strand
TAACGGCGCTCATGTAATAGCGTTCGGCATCTGACCAGTTGCTTTTTCCGTCTTTGGGGGCCACTGCCGGGAAATTTTCGACTCTGACGCTTTCCACGAAAATTACCACGATATCCCAGCGGTTCAGTGCTTTTGCGGCTTCAACCGCTTCGAAGAATACTTTGCGCAGGGCAAGGCTGTCGGCACCGTAACTGATGATTTTCTCGGCAACCTTGATGACTTCTACGTGATTTTTGGCTTCAACAGCAGGTTTAAGCAGAGCGTTGATGTTTGCCCACACGTATTCTGAGCGAAGCAGGCGGTCTTCGGGCCATTCGACAATTCCGGCGCCTGCAAGCAGCATAGCGATGCCGTTCAGACCGATATGGCGGTAGCAGTAGGCAATGCGCCACTGCAGGTCAGCACTGGGTTGTTCATCGAGCAGTTCTTCGAAGACTTTCAGTGCGTCTTCGTAGTCGCCGGCTTTACGCAGGCTCTCGCCATCATTGAAGTTTTTTCCGGTGGCGGTTTTGCGCACGATATTTCCGCTGCGGGCCGGTGCAGTCATCATAGAATCGATGTCTAGGGTTTTGAGAACACTGAGGTCGACGAGAGTGTTTTTGTCGTTTCTGATTTCGAAAGGATTCATTTTCGTTTCTCCTGAAAGATTATTAAATGAGCGCCGGCAGAACGCCGGCGCCCGGGTAACGAAACCTCAGAGACCTGCAGATTATCTTTTATTTTTGCAATCTCTGAGACACAGTCATATTCATGGCCGCACGCGATTTTTCATCTGGCATTTAGCCATACAGCGACCATTCAGACAGCTTTTTAAGAATTTTGTTTTTAAAAGCCATGTGATTGTCGGGGTTTAGATAGAAAAACGGCATGTAATCATTGTTATAGGTTATGGCGATTTCAAACCAGTTGCTGCCATCAAACCTGAGTTTTCTTACCGTTTCAGGAATGCAGCCGAATAATCCCTGATCGCAGGCGTTGAGACCGACTTCATGCAGGTCATTTATTGCATCGCCTGGTTCCAGGATGTAAAGAGGCCCGGAATCATGAAGGGAAAAGCGGTATAGAGGAATTTTGTCCAGGTAAGGCAGCATGGCCTTGTGAATATTGATTATCATCTGCTTCAGATGGGCGTGCAATTCTCTCTTGATGCGACTCTGGTTGTCCTGATTCAGCAAAATGTTCAGAGAGGTAATCGTTATCATTGCGCCCCTCCATCAGCTCATGAGTTTTTTCAGGAATTTCAGCAAGGCGTTTTTTGCGGTTTGAACATTGTCGCAGGGCTTATCTTCTGCTTGCGCGATGCTTTTGGGCGAGCAGATCGATTCCCTGGTCTCAGAGACTTTTCTGAGAATGGCTTCAAGTATCCGATAATGCATTGGAACGCGTAGCGGCATACGATACATGTTCAGCCTCCCTGTTGAATTGTTACTTCAGCAATCGGCGCTGAAGTTCAATTACAAATAATTGCGAATTTTATTTCGGAATTTGTTTGCAGGTTTGGCTGAGGCTGATTTAAAAGGCTGCTGGGTATTTCGGGCAAAAAAAATGGCGGTTATTTCATCTTTGGTGAAATAACCGCCAGATCCTTTTCAAGTGTCGACAGAAGAGGCCCCAGCTACTTGCCTGGAAAAATAACTCTCCGATGCGTTGGCCAAAATCGAATAGTTTCAATGCTCATTTCCCTGAGGTTGGACGGCCACAAGTATAGTAAGTTCAAATCAAATGGAGGTTCGCTAGTTTCAATCCTCTTTTGACTGAGGTTGGCCGGCCACGGCAGCGCGGGGGTTGATTAACGTGCTTATGACCAAGGTTTCAATCCTCTTTTGACTGAGGTTGGCCGGCCACGTCTGTCGAAGATGCAGAACTGCCTGAAAGACCTTGTTTCAATCCTCTTTTGACTGAGGTTGGCCGGCCACCAGGAGGAGCTGCACAATCTGGCACTGACATTGAAGTTTCAATCCTCTTTTGACTGAGGTTGGCCGGCCACCATATAACGTGGTCGACGGAGCATGCGCCATGGTCGTTTCAATCCTCTTTTGACTGAGGTTGGCCGGCCACTCAATACTCGGCGGCGCGGTCACGCTTGAGTGGTTTAGTTTCAATCCTCTTTTGACTGAGGTTGGCCGGCCACAGTAACCATAACCAAAACCAAGTAAGAGCTGACTGGTTTCAATCCTCTTTTGACTGAGGTTGGCCGGCCACGCATTCGGTCTCCCTACTGAATACTAACTGCCTGATGTTTCAATCCTCTTTTGACTGAGGTTGGCCGGCCACTTGTGGCAGCACTGGCAAAACTTGCCAAGGACGAGAAGTTTCAATCCTCTTTTGACTGAGGTTGGCCGGCCACTCGACGATCACACAAAAGAAAGGGTTCGAATTAATGGGGTTTCAATCCTCTTTTGACTGAGGTTGGCCGGCCACGTTGGGCGCGACCGCGCCGATGAGCTGCTTGCAGCGACGTTTCAATCCTCTTTTGACTGAGGTTGGCCGGCCACACGCACCCTCCTATCCGAGGCAGTCGAGAGAGAAAGTTTCAATCCTCTTTTGACTGAGGTTGGCCGGCCACAGAACTCAGTGCAGAACTCAAAAAATCTGCACGCAAGTTTCAATCCTCTTTTGACTGAGGTTGGCCGGCCACTCGTTTGCGAAAGCAACCGGGGCGTTGGTTTCAAGTTTCAATCCTCTTTTGACTGAGGTTGGCCGGCCACATGTTGCTACTGATTTGTGGGAGATGAATAAGGCCCACGTTTCAATCCTCTTTTGACTGAGGTTGGCCGGCCACTCGTACTTCAAAAGCTCTTCCAAAGAAGCCGACAAAGTTTCAATCCTCTTTTGACTGAGGTTGGCCGGCCACTAGCCCTCATCGGCTTCGTCGGTTCGGCAGCAGCGTTTCAATCCTCTTTTGACTGAGGTTGGCCGGCCACCAAAGTCCAGCAACGACCTAGTAGCCGCTCTTGGAAAGTTTCAATCCTCTTTTGACTGAGGTTGGCCGGCCACGGGAGTTCGCTGCCTACCGTAAAAAAGGCGGCAAAGTTTCAATCCTCTTTTGACTGAGGTTGGCCGGCCACAACCAGAGATGGACTAACACCACCACGCTGAGGCACGTTTCAATCCTCTTTTGACTGAGGTTGGCCGGCCACACAAACAACACCGTAAGCGGCGGCGATGCGGTGTCGTTTCAATCCTCTTTTGACTGAGGTTGGCCGGCCACTGAAGGATTTAACTGGTAATCCTTTTCGGGCGAGGGTTTCAATCCTCTTTTGACTGAGGTTGGCCGGCCACAAACTGTGGCTCGAACACTCGTGAATACGAGCAAGTTTCAATCCTCTTTTGACTGAGGTTGGCCGGCCACAAGAATTCATTGACAAGGATAAAAGAATCTCTGTTGTTTCAATCCTCTTTTGACTGAGGTTGGCCGGCCACTAGTCCTCGTAACTCATGGAACCAGTAATGGTCTTGTTTCAATCCTCTTTTGACTGAGGTTGGCCGGCCACCATGAAATTGATGGATAAATAAAAATTAGGGGAGAGTTTCAATCCTCTTTTGACTGAGGTTGGCCGGCCACCCTATATAAAGACATTGGAAAACCCGCTAATGACAGTTTCAATCCTCTTTTGACTGAGGTTGGCCGGCCACCGGTTCCCTAGTACATCATATATGGACCGAATGTTGCGTTTCAATCCTCTTTTGACTGAGGTTGGCCGGCCACATATGTTGGAAAGAATCCATGTGCGTCTTACTGAAGAGTTTCAATCCTCTTTTGACTGAGGTTGGCCGGCCACTTGCTGAAGATAATGAATATGCCATACCGCTCGGCTCGTTTCAATCCTCTTTTGACTGAGGTTGGCCGGCCACCACATGATATGGCCCTCGGCATGGTTCTCTACCCCTGTTTCAATCCTCTTTTGACTGAGGTTGGCCGGCCACGCCGAACTTGCTGCTGACCTTAAAAGGTCTGCACGTTTCAATCCTCTTTTGACTGAGGTTGGCCGGCCACCAGAAGATAACGAGTACGCAATTCCAAAGGATGCAAGTTTCAATCCTCTTTTGACTGAGGTTGGCCGGCCACGATTCTCATCTGAGAGTAGCTACCTCAGATTCGATCGGTTTCAATCCTCTTTTGACTGAGGTTGGCCGGCCACGTTGAAAACCTACAATCAAATTGTTAATGACATGAAAGTTTCAATCCTCTTTTGACTGAGGTTGGCCGGCCACTTATGAAACGAAATGAATTAGAAGTCAAGGCGCTCGTTTCAATCCTCTTTCGACTGAGGTTGGCCGGCCACAACTTGCGTTTGACAGTTTGTCGGATTGGGACAAAGTTTCAATCCTCTTTTGACTGAGGTTGGCCGGCCACTCGTGACCATCCGGGCGTACAAGCAGGATGACGAGGTTTCAATCCTCTTTTGACTGAGGTTGGCCGGCCACCCGATTATGATGCAGTAGTGCTGCACCACGGCAAGTTTCAATCCTCTTTTGACTGAGGTTGGCCGGCCACGCTTGGAAAATCGCCTGCACGGCGCCCTAACAATGTTTCAATCCTCTTTTGACTGAGGTTGGCCGGCCACTTGGGTCTTCAAGCAACTGGAATTCCAGCCGCTCAGTTTCAATCCTCTTTTGACTGAGGTTGGCCGGCCACAACTGTGTTAACTATGAGAAAGTTAGCATGGTTACGTTTCAATCCTCTTTTGACTGAGGTTGGCCGGCCACCCATCGTGAAGGCAACCGCAAACATCGTAGATGGTGCGTTTCAATCCTCTTTTGACTGAGGTTGGCCGGCCACAAGAATATGCTGAGATGAGAACAAACTACTCGAAAGTTTCAATCCTCTTTTGACTGAGGTTGGCCGGCCACTGCCAAACTCTATCGGCATTCGCAGCTACCCTATCACGTTTCAATCCTCTTTTGACTGAGGTTGGCCGGCCACGATGGCGTTCTCAGCACCCTGGTATCAGAGAAGAGTTTCAATCCTCTTTTGACTGAGGTTGGCCGGCCACTTGTTGATGGCGCATGTGATCTTGTAAGCAGTGCAAGTTTCAATCCTCTTTTGACTGAGGTTGGCCGGCCACGCCATGTTGGTACGAAATCCCTTGAACATTTTCAAGTTTCAATCCTCTTTTGACTGAGGTTGGCCGGCCACCAGAGATTACTGCTATTTAAGCTTAAGGGGGCGTAGTTTCAATCCTCTTTTGACTGAGGTTGGCCGGCCACCCTGTAAAAATTCTACCATGATCAATACTGGTTTTGCAACACTACTTTGCAAAACCTGGTCACTTTTTTGAAAGTCCGTGCATAGATTTTAGGCTTCGTGCCCCGTTGGTCGGTTTTCAGCTTAGTCTGGAAAAGCGTTTCAGGACTTGCAAAACCTAAAACGATTTTATGCGGGTTTGCGGGGGCACGCAGAGGTTTTGCAAATTTATAAAAATTTTCTTTAAAAATAAGCTTAGCAATGCAGCAATTGAGTGTATTTTTTCAGAATTGGTTTTAAACAGCCAATGTTGTTTTTTTTAAAATTTAAAATCCTTTCTTAAATAACATAATCTTTATGCACTTAACTTCAAATCATTATATAAAAAGCTTATAAAACAATCATTCAACACAAAACGCTTTATCAGCAAGATTCTACAATGCATTGTTTTTATATTTCACAAAGTCGTTTTTGCTGCAGTGCAGCTATTTTACCAAGCATAATACGTGCCAGATGCCAGCCACCGCAACCAAAAAAAAGCCAGAATGTTAAAACAACATTCTGGATAAATCATTCTGCTTTTAACAGAAAAATTCTCAAAGCATTATAAAAGATTGTAGACAATGTAAGACACAACAGACACCGGGCCGGCAAAGGCCCGATCCGGCCTATTCACCAAGCACGGCCAGGGCCCGGTAATACTGCGACATCGTCAGAATGCAACGGTCATAGCCAAGCTTTACGGCGGTTCTAAGCTGACCATGACTTATCGAACGCATATAATAACAGAGGGTCGCGGCCACGATCGCAGTGCATGCCACAACCCCACCGATCGCATAAGGATTGGACCACCACGGAACCGGACTGGCCACAACCAGCACAAGACCATCATAACCAAGTTTGATCAGAATACTGGCACCAAGCGATGAACTTATCAGACCAGCCTGAACCAGCAACGATACCAGCACGTGAGCACCCCCAACCACCAGTATCAGATCTTTTACCACAGCCAGACCCGCGACCAGAGGCAAAGCCGAAGCCGGCTGCGGCAACACCGCCGAAATTATCAACACCAGAGACAGCACCGCACAGATTTTTCCATTGGCAGACTTCATAATTTCCTCCCCAAAATTTAAAATACCAAATACATTTATTTGCGAATTTAATCGGGGCCCCCTCATACATCTTGAGCAAGCAGCGTAAAATCAGCCGAAATTTCCCGGAGAAGAAAAATGTTATTTCCACTTGCGTTTAAATATTTTTTCTGGTTAATTTAAAAAACATTGAGAGCTAAATAAAAAAAACAGGGAGGTCTTGCACATGCAGGATATGTACCATCCAGATTTTCGCTGGCTTTTCATTTCTGAAGCCAAAGGTATTCAGCAGTATCTTTTTGCGACCGACAAACTCCGGCACATGACCGGCGCCAGTCAGATAATCGAAGAAATACCGAAAGCATTTTTAGACCGATGCCTTGAGGCTTTTCAGCTGACCAACGACTGCATTCCGATCGTCAGGGCCGCAGGTCGCGCGGTTCTTCTTTTCCGAAACGAAAACGCCGCCCGCGAATTCGCGGCCGCCTGGCCGGTTATGGTCAGAGAATTCGCCCCCGGCGTAGAAATCGTTCAGGCATTTGTTGAAGTAACCTCCGGAAACATCAACGCCGCCATGGAATCGGCCAGAAAAATTCTTCTGGCAAAAAGGCAGAAACCAGGCATTTCCCTGCCGGCACCCGGGCCACTGGCTGCCAGGTCACGACGTGACGGTCAGGCCTCGATCGGCCGGGCAGGCGACGACGACCACGCTTCCCGCGAAATCATTCAAAAACTGATGGTTGCCGACGACCTGAAGCGCAAAAACCTTCTGCACAAAATTTTTACCGACAGCGAAGTGACCTGGCCGCATGATTTTTCTCAGATCGCCGGCGGCGAAAAAGACTATATTGCGGTGATTCACGCAGATGCAAATGGCATGGGCAAGCTTTTGCAGGAGATAAACAAGGCACTGCCGGTAGATAATGCCGAAAAATACATTGCCGCTCAGCGAAAGGTTTCAGATTCGATACAAAAAGCCGCCAACGATGCAGCGCGAGCCGCTACGATCGAACTGCTGCACAACAACAAGTCCCAGATCATGCCGCTGCAACCGCTGGTTCTTGCCGGTGACGATCTTACCATGGTCATTAAAGCTCCGCTGGCCATAAATTTTATCAAAACCTACATCACAATTTTCCAGAAGAATTCTTTCGATCAGCTGCAGAGCATCTGTAAAGAATACAACGTTAAAGACTTCAAAGGTTTCAGCGTCAGCGCCGGGGTGGCTTTTGTCAAGTGCAGCTACCCGTTCAAATCGGCCTATCAGCTGTGCGAAGAGCTGTGCAAAACTGGTAAAAACCTTTCCCGGAGAGAATATTCCACGATCTCTTTCTGGCGCCAGTCGACGGCCACCGCAGATTCCTACGAAGAAATCTGCAGACGCGAACTTACGGTTCCGGATGGCGACGCCAGTCTTGTGCTCACAGAAGGCGCCTATGCCCTTGAAAGCGGCAAGGAACTGCCATGGATCGAAGATCTTCTCAAGGCCGTTACCAGCATGGGAAAACTGCCGCGCGGCTCTCTGCGCCAGCTGGCCAACGAGATGTATTCGGGCCGCTCTGCCGCCAACCGTGCCTGGGAAAGAATCGCCGATATTGCCAATGAACGGCTCGAGGGTAAAGCCCAGCATACAAACCCATTCAATGATTTCGTCACCGCAATGACAAGAATCAGCGGAAATCAGCATGAACCACTCTGGCGAAAATCTGCCGGGAAGAATGTTTCCACAGCTCTTCTCGATGCCGTTGAACTGCACTCAATAAAAAAAGAAGTGAAGGAGAAATGAGATGAACGCAAGCGTTACCATCGAAATGCTTTCATACTGGCATGCCGGAAGCGGCCTTGGAAAAGGCGCTCTGGCAGATGCCATCGTTCTCAAGGACCGGGATCAACTGCCATGGCTGCCGGGAAAAACAGTTAAGGGCCTTTTCAGAGAAGGTTTCTCAATACTCTGCGACGCAGGCCACATCAGTCAGCAGGAACTTACCGCAGCCTTTGGCGAAGCCACGGGCAAAAACGATGAAAATGTCCAGAGCGGCTACCTCGCTTTTTCAGATGCAAAGCTTGAACCTTCTTTTGCCGGATGGCTTAAAGAGACCCCGGCAGCAAGAGACGGCCTTTTTGACGTAATTGCCTCAACCAGCCTCGACGAGCAGGGAGTTGCGGTTGGCAAAACCCTGAGAACAATTGAGGTCTGCCTGCCGGTGGTTCTTCATGGCAGAATCAGTCTCACCGGCAACCACGAAAACGGTCGGCAGGTTCTTGAAAAGGTGCAACAGGCCGCCGGCCTGATCCGAAATCTTGGCAGTCATCGGCATCGTGGCCTCGGTCGCTGCAAAATCACCGTGAATGCTCAGGATAAAAAAGAGGTGCGTGTATGAAACAGGAATGGTTCAAAATTGAGCTGCTTTCAGACATTATCGTTTCTGCGGATTCCGCCACTGACAGTGAACACGAATCGCTCGATTTTCTTCCCGGTTCAATATTCTGGGGTGCTGTTATAGCCAACTTCGGCGGAACTTTCGCACCCGAGAACTTCCTTTCCGGGAAAATCAGATTTAACAATGCCTACCCTCTTGCAGATGACCATTCGCCGGTTTATCCGATGCCTCTGGCTTTTCATCAGTACAAGGGCGAAAGCGGAAAAGTCCTTAATTGTGCACTGCTTCACCCGGAAAAACAGACAGAGCAACTGCGCAAAGACTATATCAGCCAGAGCCTGAAAAAATATTCAGTTCCCAGAAACTATCGCATGAAAACTTCCATTGACCGTGAGTCTGGCTGCCGGGCCCGCGACAATATGCTGTTTGGCTACAATTCAATTGCTGCCGGCACGGTCTTTGCCCTCAGAGTCGATTTCGATGACAGCATTGGAGAAAACACTCAGAAAAAAGTCGCTGAAATTCTTCTTTCCGGGCGGGTTCGCGTCGGCAAATCAAGATCAGCGGAATATGGCGAAGTAAAAATTTCGAAGCTTGCGGCAACTGCTAAACTCTCGACCGGTAAGACAGACGGCAGTCTGCTTCTTTATCTATACAGCGATCTTGCTCTGACTGCCAATGGCGCCCCGGTTCTGGCACCGACTGCCAAAGATCTCGGTCTTCCCGCCAATCTTTCTGTCGACTTGCAGAAATCCTTTGTCAGAACCAGGAAATATTCGCCCTGGAATTCGTTCTTCTCCTGCCGGATGCGGGAAAGACAGGTTATCTGCCGTGGCAGTGTTCTGGTTCTTAAAGGTCAGCACAATCCGGCAGAAATCGCCGGTCTGCTCGCAGCTGGCGTCGGTATGCACCGCGAAGAAGGCCTTGGGCAAATCCTGGTTAACCCTGCGTTTCTGACCGGTGAATCTTTTGATCTGGCAACCGGTTCTGCAGCGGGAGCCTCTGCCCCGGAACATTTCACCTCGCCCTCGGCCGCTGCAGCAACCGCAGCGGTCAAAAAGCTTCTTGAGAACAAAGCCCGGACCAGAACCAACCGCAGCGAGGCTCTGAAAATCGGTCGGGAATGGGCGAAGAAGTGGTTCGACATTTTGAAAAAACTGAAAAGACTCGAAGGGGATGCCCCGGGCAAATCGCAATGGGCGAGCGTCAGAGAGCTGGCGATGCGTTTTGCGGCAGATAAAAATGACCAGTCACTTATGAAAAATCTTGAGGAATTCTGCACAAAAGACAATCGTGCACGAACCTGGTCACAACTGTCGATCAGAGAAGGCAATCAGCGCGTCTGTATGTATGAACAGCTCAAAAGCGATTTCAGCGGCGAAAGCCGAAAAAATTACCAGCTTGCCGCGCAGGCGCTTTTTCACGCTGCGGTCGAAGTCAGCCGTTGTCTTAACCGTCAGGAACAGAGAGGCTAAACATGAAAAAAATAAATACTCACAGATATCTGGCCCGTGTAACAATTGAATTTACAACCCCCTTCCACATCGGAACCGGGTCTGGCGATCTCTTTTCTGATGCGGCCGTCGTCTGCGATGCCAATGGCCTGCCGGCACTGCCGGGATCGAGTCTGGCAGGAGTTTTGCGTGCAGCATACACTGAGCGTCACGATAATGCCGACAAGGTCTTCGGCTACCAGAATGGCAGAGAAGGTTCTAGACTGACAGTTTCCTGGGGCTGTATTCATAATGCCGCCGGGGTTCCGGTCGATGGCTGCGTGGCACCGGAAACATTCGCCTCTGACGATGTCCTGGGCTGTGCGATGGTTCCGACTCTGCGCGACCACGTAAAAATCAATCATCGCGGCGTTTCTGATGTGGAAGTGCATGGCAAATTCGATGAGCTGGTGGTTTGTGCCGGTCATCGTTTCACATTTGAGCTTGAATTAACCGGCGATGAAACCGACAGGGAAACATGGGACAGAATCAAACAGATTCTTGCTGCCGATGATCTGCGGATCGGTGGTCATTCAAGACGCGGACTGGGTGCGTTTCGTATAGTTAATATGCAGACAGGCATATTCGACCTGCGTAAAGATCTCAATTCCTATATTTCTCACCCGGCGAAACTGTCTGAAAAGTCAGTGTCTCTGAAAGACGAAGCGTTGTCTTCGACCTCGGGGGGCGATGCCCTGAAAGTGACATTAATGCTTGAGCCCCATGGCTACTGGATGTTCGGTGGTGGCGTTGACCGGGCGACAGACAAAGGAAACTCCGACATGTCACCGGTTCGTGATCGGCGCGTCGTCTGGGAAGGCAATAAAGGCAAGGTTGAACGCGACTGCCTGGTTATTCCCGGCAGTTCAGTGAAGGGCGCGATCGCGCACCGGGTTGCATTTCACTTCAACGCCATAAAAGGCTTCTGGGCCGATAAAATCGACGCACAACAGCGAAAACGCCTTGAAAACGAAAATCCGGCCGTAAAGCAGCTTTTCGGCTACTGCCTTGACCATGACCGAAAAGAAGATGAAGCTGCCGGGCAACGCGGTAATGTGCTGATCGATGATATTTTTATCGACGATCAGACAAAGCAGCAGTTGCTGCATCATGTCTCGATCGATCGCTTTACCGGCGGTGCCAGAAGTGGCTTTCTTTTCAGCGAAAGGCCTGTCTGGAAAAGTGCCAGAATTCCGCTGGTGCTTACCCTTAAGAACAGAAACAAGCTCGACCCGGAAGCACGGAAAGCTTTGATCAGAACAATAACCGACCTCTGCTCCGGCAGACTGCAGCTGGGCGCAGGTTCAGGGCGCGGGCACGGTTTTTTCTCGGCCGTAAATGTAAAATGGTCTGATAACGGTGTGTGGCAGAAAGAGCAGGAGGCTTGAATATGGATATGGATATGGATATCGAAAGCGTAAAAAAAACAATTGAGAAGATAAAAAAAGTCAGTGACCGCCCCGAAGCCTTTTCGGCAGATTCTTATCTGGTCGAAGAAACGACCGTAGACAACCCGAAACAGGCTCTCGAAAGCTTTATGGCTGCCGGTGGTCAGGGCTGGCTGTGCACTACGGCCAGTCGTGAAATAATCGTATTCGAAGGTGGTCAGACACCAAAAGTAGATGGCTGGCCGATCGAGGGCGAAAAAGCAGCGGATGACGGAAAAACCAGCGTGCATCTCTGCCGTTCCGGCAACGGCTGGCTGCTGACCACGATCAGAAAGGGCACAGGCGATTTCTGCCCGGTGGTTAAAGAAAAGCAGCAGCGTCGTGGCGGTGGCTTTCTGGCTTACGAAGTCGGACTTGCCATGGTCGAGAATGAATATCGCCCGACCTGGTACCGATTCTGCGGTTTTGAGAAATAAGGGGGGATCTTATGATAAATTCACCATATAACTTTGTTCCTTTATCAAAGCATGTTTTCATGCCTGACTGGTCACAGATCGTTTCCATGGATATCCCTTTTTCTGATGGTTATTCCGGAAGCATTGACATCGAAGTTGAAAATGTCGCACCGGTTTATATCAGAAATGGCGGCAATCACCCCGAAAAACAGGACGAAAAACACGAAAGCCGCGACTATCAGGAATTCTTTCAGGTTACTCCGAACGGGTCATATGCCATCCCCGGAACCTCACTCAAAGGCGTGATCCGTAACGTTCTCGAGATAGCTTCTTTCGGTCGTATAACCGCAGATGACCACCGTTACGGGGTAAGAGACCTGCGCAACCAGGAAGTATATACAAGCCATTTCACGCATAATGTCGGTGGAGCCTTCGAAGCAACGGTAGACGCTGGCTGGCTGGCAGAAGAAAATGAGGGCTGGGTGCTTTATCCATGTGACTTTGCCAAAATCGACCACCGCAATATTAATCAGCACCTGCAACTGAATCTTGGCCGGGAACGGGAATCCGGCTGCAGAAAAACTCTGCGGTATGAAAGATCACCTGAGCACGCAAAAGTGCGTTTTATTATTGGCCAACCAGCCAGACATAACCATGGCAAAGGGAATTTTTTCTATCGCAAGGCCGAAATCAGTTTTAACCCGAAAGATCAGGCCGGGGTGCTTGTATTGACCGGTCAACCATCTACCGGCCCCAAGGCCAAACACATGGAATTCGTTTTCTTCAACGATTCGAAAACGCCCATTAAAATTACCGATAAAACCCGCAAGGATTTTGAATTCATTCATTCCAGCGATACCGGCGTCCCGAATGAAGAATGGGATTTCTGGCGCAAAAGACTTCGCAACGGGCAGAGAGTGCCGGTTTTTTACAAGGGAACAAAAACCTCTATCGACTCGATGGGTCTGGCAATGATGTTTCGCCTGCCTTATAAACATTCAATTCATGAGGCGATCGGCAATACTTCGCCGGATCACATAAAACGTAATTGCCCAGATCTTGCAGAGACCATTTTCGGCTACGTTGACGACAAAGATGCTCTGAGGGGTCGGGTTCAATTCGAAACCCTTGAAATGTCTGGCTCGCAGAAATCAGGGGAAACCGTCAGAGCGGTTCTGAACGGACCCAAGCCGACCTTTTACCCGAACTATCTCGAGCAGGCCGGTGACCAGCTCAGGGGTACGCTGCTGAAAAATCGCTACCAGACCTTCATGGATGATGATTGCCGTATCCGGGGCTGGAAAAGATATCCGATCAGAAAAGGCGTTACTGTTAACCCCGGAACCAGAAATGTGGAAACCTGCTTCAAACCAATGCCTGTCGGCTGTAAATTCAAGGGCAGAGTGAACCTGCACAACCTCAGGCCGACAGAGCTCGGCGCCCTGCTCTGGTGTCTGACTTTTGGCGGCAACAATGCCGCTCTTCACAGTCTCGGCATGGCCAAACCCCTTGGCTATGGCGCGGTTAAAATATCGGTTACCGGAGCTGAAATTGTCAGCAGTAACGGTAAAGCAGTTGCATGGGACAAGGAAAAAGATGCGTTCATTAACGCCTACCGGAATCTCATGACTCAGTTTCTTAAAGCCAAAGATGCGAAATCACCAGACTGGGAAAAAACAGACCAGATCATACACCTTGTTGAAATGGCAATGAAGACCCATAAGCATCTGAAAGAAGAAAATTTCAAATACCCGAGACTCGGCTCTGGCAGAGGTGCGAATGAGTTCATAAATGCCAAGGAAGACAAGGCATTTCTCCAGGCGGCAGAAGCTCGTCAGGATGTTTTAACATTCGCAAAAACCTCTTTCGAGTCAGCTTTCGCCCAGCCAGGAAGACCGGCCGGCGGCGGCAATCAGGGGCGGGGCTACGGCGGCAACAATGGCGGCCGTTCAGCACCTCAGGGCAACAACAGAAGCTTCACACCCGCACCCAAACCGGTTAAAACAGGTTATGGCAATGGTGATGTCGTAACCTGTGTTGTCATGGAAGAAAAAACCAAAAAAGGTGCATGGCGCTTTAAAATTGAACATGGTGGACCGACGGATTTCGGCACTTTGCACCCTTCATCGCCAACCCCCGAAGGAATCGAAGCCGGAAAAACCTATAAGATGAAGATCTTTGCGTTCTCTCCCGGAAACTGCATTTTCAAAACAGTGTAGAAACATAAATACTTGAATCGAAAAAAAGGCCCGAACTGTCAGATAGTTCGGGCCTTTTGCCGTGCCAGCCTCTGGCTCATTTCTCGCTGTCTATGTAGCCACAGACTGCGCCGGCAACTGATGCCACTGCGGCACCGGCGGCAGTTATAGTGCCGACGGGGCCTGCGATGGGCAGGGCTGTTACCACTGCTACAGCAACGGTTGCGCCTTTAAGGACATGGGCGGCGGTTTCTACGATTTTCATAGGAAACCTCCTTTTTCAGATATCAACCAAATACATCTGTTTGCGAATTATTTCGCCAGTTGCTCCTGCAGGTAGTCAGAGATGACAAACCATGGCAGGAGAAAAGGCTTTTCAGAAATCTCGAGGTAAATGTGGCCATCGTCTGACAGGGAATATTTTCCCTTGAAGCCACGGCCAGAAAAAGCACCCTGATCGTTGTCGCCGGAAAGCTGGATTCCGGCGGCAGTAAGACGTGGCCTGATGCGATCGACGAATTCTTCCCTGCCGTTGCTGAGCTGATAAGTGAAGCTTTTCATATTTACCCCTTTCGCTGCTCTTGAATTTACATTTTCGCCATTACAGACAAATGCGAAAAAACTCCCGCAGTTTTCTGCGGGAGCCTTAAGGATAATATTTAAATGCTGGTCAGCCGAGTGCGTTCTTTACCGTCAAAAACTTGCCCTGGCAGGGTTCAAGCTTAAGCCGATCACTGACTTCTTCAACCAAAGCCTCAAAATCTTCTTTTTCAACGTATTGTTCCTGCAGTTCAAGTTGCCTGAAACAGCATTCCCTGTCATCTATCATGCCACGGCATTTATCAACGACCAGTGAGACCTTTGACTGCCTCATGTTACTGCTGGTAAACTTGAGGGGATAAAGAGTTCTTTCTGTTTCAATTGCCAGGCACCTTTGCAGTAGACCGGCAAAACAGGCCCGGGCAACAGATTCACCCATAACCGGCAGGAAGAAACTCCTGAATTCAGAAAAATCGCCCGTAGCCAGGCATTTTTCATACTCAAGTTCAGTCAGAAGAATTTCGGCCTCCTCTTTTTTGCCCTGGCATTTAACTTTAACAGTGTAGCGAGCTGGCCTCTTGAGCGATTCTTCACAACGCAGTCGAAAAGTCATTTTTTCTTTGGCGAGGACATTACAATCGTCGAAATAAGTATCACGGAAATTTAATTTTTCAATCTTCTTCTCTTCGAGCTTGAATGTGTCAGAAATCCCTCTGATTACTTCTGCATCGAGTTCAACTTTCCTGAGATCGAATCGCCTTTCGTCAGTCATGGGCAACCCCCCATCGACTTTGAGGGTACGCAATTGCAGCCCATTAGCGTGTAGCTCAGGAAAGGTAAGAAAAAGATCTTCGCCAAGCGTAATGTGAATCTGCCTGATGTAGAAATTCTGGTCTGAGCCTGAGCTCTTACAACTGGGTTCAATAGTTAACGAGTTTTTGTCTATTCCAACTCTGGCAGTCTTGCTGTGCAGCAAATAATGATTCTGATATTGCTGGGCAATCAGAGACAATTCACCAAACAGCTCTGCAAGCCTTGAGTCAGGGGCCTGCTTTTCAATAGCGTTGAAAATGGACTCACTATTAAGAATGAGAGAGACAGAATAACTCTGATTAGCATTGTAAGGGCAGATATCGTCAAGCAATTTTCGGGCAGCATGACCAGAATTCATGAGATATTGAATGCGATCGGAAACTGCCCTGACTTTTTCTTCCATGGCCCTTTCGTTGCGCTTCCTTTTTGCTTCGGGCGAAATGACCGTTCTCGAAACAGTTACATCGCAGGCATCGGCAAGTTGCAGAATTGCAGCCAGCAACCTCAGGCGGATTTCTTCATCATTAACAATCGTCGTTTCTTTGATTGCTTCCTGCTTGAATCCATTCATCGGTTCTTTGAAAATTGCTTCCTGCTGCTCATTCAGAGGTTCATTTTTCTGGTGGTATGCACATACTGTGGCAATAGCATTCTCATACAAACTGAACAGGCGATTATTGAAAACCTGCTGATAATCGCCCGGTTTCCCGATAATAAGCTGCTTTGACAACTGTCCATGAACATTTCTAACTGCATTATAGGAATTCACCTTATCAGTGCCGGACATGCCAATATCATGCAACCAGCAGGCGCAAAACAGGACAAATAGTTCGACAGAGCTTAATTTAAGGCTATCGCCGGCGGATTCGATTATTTTACCGGCAAGGTCAATGACACGTGTCGCATGAAGAAAGCCGTGATCAACAAAATAACCTTAAATATCGCCGCCCCAGAGGCGCTCCTGATTCTCAGAGCTTATCCAGCTGGCGACCAGTTCGATATAGGCATTTTTTATTTCGGGGTCAGCAATCATGTGCACCCTGGTAAATGCCATTGCTGTAGTTTCGGCCATGGCTGCCGTAACCGGATCGATAATTTCTTTAAAATCTTCGATACTCAGGCTGGAAGCCAGTATAGACCTGTCACGCAGACGGGTAAACATTTCGGTCAGGCGTGGTGGTGCATAATCGACCAGACAGGCGTCGCCGCCCTGGTTTGGCTCATCGGTGACGTGGCATTTTAAATGACTGGAACCATTGTTTCTTTCTGGATCAACAAAAAGGTGAAAAACCCTGTCATCCCTGGAGCGCATAAGCATTGCCGCAGTAGTTAAATCGGCGGTCATGGTCTTTCTGCCACCGGCTATGCAGAAGAGCAATCTCGTATCAGGCTTTTCCTTCCTGAGATCTGCAATTCTCATGATTGTGCCAATACTAAACGAGGTGGCCCTGGAAGCATCTGCCATATTTACTATGTCGGTCATCATACCATGATCATTTTCTAGTCGGTAGATGACTATCTGCTTATCAGAAATTCTCGAAGGATCAATATTTTCACACCTTACCTCAAAGTCGATCGCCGGGCGATTCTGATCGCCTGAATCAACCTTAAGCGCCTTTTTTAGAACCTCTATAGCACTTTCGAAGCTTCCGGAATTTGTGGTAAATGCAAAAACCCTTGTAATTATTCCCTCTTTATCTTGGTGTTCATAGCGCCAGACATCGAGAAATTCGCTGAGAGTAGCGAATTGGGCGCCAAGGGTAATTATCAGCCAGTTTTCTTTGTTCATGTTGTGTTTCCTTTGAAAAAAGGTTTCAGAGATGGGCGCCGAGTTCGTGCATTTCGAAAACTTCGCCGGCATAGCGACCGAAAATTCTTCGGGCATCGGCATCCGACCAGGCGTAGAGTTCGTGGGTCATGCCACCTTTTTCGCCTTTAATCTTTTTGAACTGATCGCGCGCCAGAAGAGAGGCACCATTCTGTCCCTCTTCAAGAAAAAAGCAGAAGCGGTCGAGCTTTTCATTTATCTGGCAGATTCTTTCTGGCGACAGGTCATCGATCTGGTCGCGGAACCTGCCACAGAAACGCAGTTTTGGCGACAGCGGGTCAAGCAGACATTTGTTCAGCAATGAGTTTTTTGAGCTTTTCCAAGCCATTTTGCCATAAAACGACAGGAGGCAGTCGTCACCCATATCGACCAGCAGGCCATCGGGCACCCTGGCCCGTTCGGCAGAAGTCAGCTTCAGACCGGCCTCAACCTTGCGAAAGGCCTGCAGATTTGTGGCAATCTGATCGCCAAAATCAAAATTCACCGGTATTCTCGGAATATGAAGCAAAGTTCCGCTGCCTTCGTAAAGATAAACGGTTTCTTCGGCCCAGAGATTGCCAAGGGTCTGCATATAACCCTGCAGGCTTTTATAACCACCGGTCAGGTTGAAAACGACCCGTCTGGCCGCCAGAGTCTCTGCGGGCAGCAGCTGGGCCATGTATTCCACGAGATCATCAATACCCTGATGAAAGGTTTCGATATCATCGACGGGTAATCGAAAAGCCTTGACGTTGCAGCCGGCGACACCGCACCTGTTCAGCCATTGTTCAACAATGCCGGCAGCGGAACGGGCAATCCACGAATCGGTGCAGATCAGGCAATGATCAACCTTTTTCAACCCCTGCCCCTGGAAAACACCAAAGTATTCATGCAGCGAATTAATGCTGTTGATTTCGGCACTGAGCGAGGTCAGGGCCGACCGGTCGGCGGCAGAGAAAACAGCCTGGCGGGCTTTTTCCATAACCCGGCTCAGGATTTCACGGCCACCGGTGTCGAACTCAGATTCAGGCGCACCAGTCATCTTGTTGAGAAAAGAACGCTCGGCCGCGTCTGCATGGTTCAGCAGTAGACTGATGCCGCAGGTGCTGACGACAAGAATATTGCGATAATCCTTTTCCGGCCGGCTCATATATGAACCTTTCTGTGGTCTGACAGGTCGAGATCGACGTAAGCCTTGCTTTCGAGGTCGAGGTAGGAGAAGGTTACGTTGCGCGAGGCGTGCGCGAAAGTCATGCCAAGAACGTAGGCAATCGCAGTCGGGCCGGCGAGAACGATGCGGATGTTTTCGCCCATGCGGCTGCCGGCCAGCACGATGCGTGCGAATTCAATGGCCGTATCGAGAAATGGTTTCATGTCAGGTTTGAAGGCAAAATGCGAGATTTCTTCGCCCGGAAAAGACTGGGCGACATCGTTAAGCACATGCTCACGATTGGCCAGGATAAAGGTTTTCATATTTTTCCCCGATTTTTTTCTTTGGAATTTTAATATGATATAAGATAATTACAGGAAGTTAAAATATTTTTTGTGAGGGTACCCATGACATCCTTTCATCATATTGCTTTCGATGTTTTTGCCGCAAAACTTGAAGAAACCTGGAATTTATGTCTGAAAGACCAGCTTCAGTTTATGACCGATGCGGGTTATCAGTTCGGCAAACCCGGGGTTGAGCAGATTGAGCACAGCATTGGTTTTTCGTGCACGGTTGGGCCAGCCGGCAAGAAAGAAAGTCACCGTTTTTCTCTGCGCTTCCCTTACCCCGATGCCACCGGCCGGTTCAATATGCCCGGTGCTGATGGAAACTGTGTCGTCATGGAAGCGTGCAACTATCTCGACCCGGATGAACGACTGCGTGATTGCGTGGGCAACCCTGATTTCGACCCGGTAGACGTCGGCAACTATCTTCTGCAGCCAGCCTGGAACCGGCTGCTGTTCCAGGTTCGCCATTTTGTTAAAAATGCGAGAATTGTCAGCTGCAAATACCATGGTCAGCTGAGCCCGGCAGAATACTTTTTGTCGCGTTACTGCACGGCCGCAGGTAAAAAGAGCGGATTGTTCAGACCACGCGATCAATACGGGTATTTTGCCGCAGAAGTTAGAAAATTCAGCGTTTTAACTGATGAAACAAATCCCCTCGCGCTGCTGACGCAGAATAAAGCGATATTGCGCCGGCGGGCTTTTCCGGTAATGAGTGCCGACGAAAAACAGGAGTTTCGCGAAACGCCTGAGAACGAAAGGCAATACTATAAAGTCATCAACGAAATGTCTATGCTGCCGGCATTTCGTGACATTCACCCGTCATACCGCGGCAAACTCTGCCCGGTTGAAAGCCCCGAATCGAAAAAAGTCGGGCTCAGCCTGCAGATGGCCGCCGGAGTCAAAGTTTCAGAACAGGGGCGGCTGGAATGTTCTGACGACAGCCCGGGTGCCAGATGCAGTATCGGAATTCTGCAGATCCCGTTTCTCTCTCACAACCATTCACCACGTCTGATGATGGGTGGAAAAAATCTGAAACAGGCGCTTCCCCCGGTTGACCCCGAACTGCCACTTGTGCAAACCGGCTGGGAGACACGCGCAGTCAAGATGCTCGACGATTCCGGCCTTGAAGCATTCAGACGGGCGCCGGAAAGCGGCGAATACCGCATGCCGGATGCATATCACCTCCGCCTCCGACCGTTCGGCGCGAAACCGGGTGACGAAAAAGAAATTCCGCTTTATGGGCTGCCGGTCTCGGGGAAACCGCTGCCGGTATGGTTTAAAGCTGTATCCGACAAAGGCCGGACCGAGAAGGGTCAGATAATTGCAGTGCGTAACGGCATTCTGCAGAACCGTAAAGGTGAATTTGCCCTGGC